>DASTZS010000020.1:0-7528 GCA_035764165.1 Gaiellaceae bacterium
TCATTGCGCTGCCTCCCAGACGCGCTCGGGCGTCATGGGGAGCTGCCGCACGCGCGTACCGACGACCTTCGCGATGGCATTCGCGATCGCACCCGCGGTGGGAACGCAGGGCGGCTCGCCGACGCCCTTCGAGCCCTTCGGGCCGGCGTTCGGCGTCTCCGTCTCGATCCACGCGACGTCGATCTGCGGCGCGTCGGAGGCCGTGACGAGCTTGTAGTCGAGCAGGTGCGGATTGCGCTGCCGTCCGAGCTCGTCGAGCTGCGTTCCCTCGGAGAGCGCCTGGCCGATGCCCATCACGACGCCGCCGTACACCTGCCCGTCGGCGCCGACACGGTTCAGGATCCGACCGCAGTCGTGCGCTGCAGCGACACGGAGCACACGGACGACGCCCGTTTCGCGGTCGACCTTCACGTGGGCGGCATGCGCGATCAGCTGCGGCGCATGGAACGACTCCAGCCCGAGCCGTCCGACGCAGCCCTCTGCCGCGGCAGGCGGTGACTCCGGCACCTCGCCGGCGCCCTTGCCGTGGAACGTGCCCCGGGCGGCGAGCCGCGCGATCTTCACCGACTTCTCGGGTGAGCCCTTGACGCGAATCGTTCCGTCGACGAGCTCGAGGTCGCCCCGGGCGGCCTCGAGGCGCTCCTCGGCGGCATCGAGCAGCTGCTCGCGGACGTCCGTGGCGGCGGCGAGCACGGCTCGGACGCTGTTGAACGTCGTCTGCGACCCGCATGAGCCGGCGTCCCAGGGCGCGGCGTCCGTGTCCTGGTAGAGCAGCGAGAGGTCTTCCGGCCGCATCCCGAGCTCGTCCGCCACGAGCTTCGGCATTGCCATCACGGCGCCGGTGCCGTTCTCCTGGGCGCCGGTGACGATCGTGCCCGTCCCGTCGGGGTTGAGCTTGACGTACGCGCCGGCGTTCCCGGGGAAGCACGGCCACCAGCCGCAGGCGACGCCGATCGCTTCGTCCTCCGGGAGCTCGGTGCCGTCTCCGATCAGCTCCAGCGCCCGCTCGAGCGTCTCCTTCATCGCGATTCGCTCGAGCACCTGGCCCGTCGCGGTCACGGATCCCTCCTCGATCAGCGTCCGGCGCCTGAGGTCGATCGGATCCATCCCGAGCCCTTCTGCGAGCTCGTCCATGTGCTGCTCGAGCGCCCAGCACACTTGCGGCGCGGTCGGGGCGCGAATCGACGAGGAGGGCTGGTTGTTCGAGTAGACGAGTGACGACTCGATGTCGGCGTTCTCGATCACGTACGGCCCGAGCGCGTGCATCGCGGCCATCTGCGCGAAGAAGCCGCCCTCGCCGCAGTACGCGCCGCTGTCGAGCACGAGGCGCGCACGCCGGGCCAGGAGCGTCCCGTCCGCGCGCGCTCCCGTCTCGAGCTCGATCACCATCCCCTCGCGCCGGTGGCCGACCGCGAAGAACTCCTCACGGCGGGAGAAGACGAGCTTCACGGGCCGTCCAGCCGCCCGTGCCAGCGCAGCGACGTGACCCTCGAAGTGGAAGTCGCATTTCGCCCCGAAACCGCCACCGAGCAGCGGGACGATCACACGCACGTTCGATTCCGGGATGCGGAGCGTGTTCGCAACGCCGCTGCGGGCAGCGTACGGGACCTGGGTCGACGTCCACACGGTGACCTTCTCGCCCTGCCACTGGGCGACGATCGCGCGCGGCTCGATCGGAACTCCCTGGACGGGGTCGGTGACGTAGCGGCCCTTCACGACGACGTCGGCCTCGGCGAGCGCCGCGTCGACATCGCCCTTGACGATCGTCGAGAAGCCGAGCACGTTGTCGTGACGTCCGAGCGCCTTGCTGCCCGTGTACTCCTCCCACTCCGGATGGACGAGCGTCGCGCCCTCGTCGAGCGCGGCCGCGAAGTCGGTCACGACCGGCAGCGGCTCGAGCTCGATCTCGACGAGCGCGGCGGCCTGCCTGGCGATCTCGGCGGTCGTCGCGGCGACGCCGGCGACTATGTCGCCCTCGAAGCGCACGGTGTCGCGGGCGAACAGCCGCCGATCCTGCACCATCCCGCCGTAGAGGACGTCGGGCACGTCCTCGTGTGTGATCACGCAGAGGACGCCGGGGAGCGCGCGTGCCTTCGTCGTGTCGATGCTGGTGATCCGAGCATGCGGGTGATCCGCATAGCGGAACGCGGCGTGCGCCTCGCCGGTGAAGGTCAGGTCGGCGGTGTAGCGGCCAGTCCCGGTGACCTTTTCGCGCCCGTCGGGCCGGATGAACTCGGCGCGGGGCTCCTCGACAGCAGTCATGTGCGAATCCAATCAGCTTCGTGGGTCTCGCCGCAGGTCATCTAGAGTCGCCGCCGTGAAGGCCCTGCTCTGGACTGACGGCGGCGCACGCGGCAACCCCGGGCCGGCCGCCTATGCCTATGTTCTCGAGGCCGAGGACAGGACGGTGCTCGACGCGCGCGGCGAGCCGATCGGGGTCGCGACGAACAACGTCGCCGAGTACTCGGCGCTCGTCGCGGGCCTCCGTCGCGCCCACGAGCTCGGGGTGACGGAGGTCGAGCTGAGATCGGACTCCGAGCTGATGGTCAAGCAGATGCGCGGTGAGTACCGCGTCAAGAACCGCGACCTGCAGAGGCTGTTTCTCGACGCGTCGCAGGCGGCTCGCGACGTGGGTCGCGTGACCTACACCCATGTGCGCCGCGAGCACAACGAGCTCGCCGACCGCCTCGTCAACGAGGCGCTCGACGCGGCGAGCGCCTAGCCGTCACGCTCGGTGAGCGCAATCGGTGTCAGACACCGATCTCTGTCAAGGGCAAACGTTCCAACTCCGTGTCGCTTCGTCCACAGGCCGCGGTGCAGGAGAAAGCAATCAGAGGGATGATCCGCCGCCCTCGCGCTCGAGCCGATGCCAGAGTCGTCGGGGCCCTCGCTGTGGAGCAATCGTGACACTTCGGTCGTCGTTCGGGCTTGACACAAACCGGTGTCTGACACCGCACGTCACACCGGCTCGGCTGCGACTCGTCCGTCGGGCCGCGCACTTCGCCGCGGGCGCGGCTCGCTGAGATAGAGATGCCAGAGGAGCCGCGCCGCGCTTGCGCGGTGGGGTCGCCACGCCTCCCCGATCGCCTCGAGCGCCTCCTGCGTCGGGCGCTCATCCAGGCTGAGCGCTCGGCGTGCCGCCTCCTGCAGTGCGATGTCGCCGACGGGCCACGTGTCGGGGCGACGCAGCGCGGAAAGGAGGTAGACCTCGGCCGTCCACGGCCCGATACCGGGCAAGGCGACGAGCGCACGACGCACCTCGTCGTCGTCGAGGGAAGCGATCCCGTCGAGGTCGAGCGCGCCTTCCTCGATCGCCGTCGCGAGCGCCCGGACGTAGCGCGTTTTCTGTCGGCTGAACCCGTCGGCGCGCAACTCCTCGTCGGTCGAGGCGAGGATCCCCGCGGTCGTCAGTCCGCCCAGCCTGCCGACAAGCCGGTCATAGGCCGCCCGCGCCGACGCGAGCGAGACCTGCTGCTCGAGGATCAGGAGGACGAGCGTCGGCAGGCCGGGATCGCGGGCCCAGAACTCGGGGACACCGTGGCGCTCGACGATCGAAGCGAGAGCAGGATCGCGCGACGCGAGCTCGGTCGCCGCCGCCGCAAAGCTCGTCTCGTCGAGCACACCCTCACGGTAGATGCCGGGTCCTTGTTATCGTCTCGGTTGATGAGCCGCGCGCGGATCGACTCGATCCCGGCCGTATCCGGCCCGCTTGCGCTCGGCCTGCTCCTCCTTCCCCTCTAGGGGAAGCGAGCGACGCACATATCACCGCCGTGCTCCGGCACACCGCCGGGAGAGCTGCGCCCTCGCCCAAGGAGAAGACCATGCCGATGCCGTTTGCTCGCTACCGCCCCTACCCGACCGTCGACCTCCCCGACCGCACCTGGCCGGACGTCGTCGTGGCGCGCGCCCCGACCTGGTGCTCGACCGATCTTCGGGACGGCAACCAGGCGCTCGTCAACCCGATGGACGCCCAGCGCAAACGGCGGTTCTTCGACCTGCTCGTCCGTCTCGGCGTCAAGGAGATCGAGGTCGGGTTCCCGTCCGCCTCGAAGACCGACTTCGACTTCTGCCGCGAGCTTGTCGAGGGAGGGCTGATCCCCCGCGACACGACGATCGCCGTCCTCACGCAGGCACGGCCGGAACTGATCGAGCGCACCTTCGAGGCGATCGAAGGAGCCGAGCGTGCGATCGTCCATCTGTACAACTCGACCTCGGAGACGCAGCGGCGGGTCGTGTTCCGGCTCGACCGCGACGGCATCACGCGCCTGGCGGTGCGGGGCACCGCGCTCTGCAAGGGGCTCGCGGCGGACACGGGCACGGAGATCGTCTTCCAGTACTCGCCCGAGAGCTTCCATCACACGGAGCTCGAATACGCGCTCGAGATCTGCGAGGCGGTCGCCGAGGAGTGGGGGCCGACACCCGCCGAGAAGATGATCGTCAACCTGCCGACCACGGTCGAGGCGTTCCCACCGAACGTCTACGCGGACCGGATGGAGTGGTTCGGCCGCCGTTTCACGCGCCGCGACAGCGCAATCCTCTCCGTGCATCCGCACAACGACCGCGGCACCGCGGTGGCGACAGCCGAGCTCGGGTTGATGGCCGGAGCCGAGCGGGTCGAAGGCTGCCTGTTCGGCAACGGCGAGCGCACGGGCAACGTCGACCTGATCACGCTGGCCCTCAACCTGCTCACGCAGGGCGTCGACCCGCGCCTCGACCTCACCGAGCTCGACGAGGCACGGAGGATCGTCGAGGAGTGCAACGAGCTCCCCGTCCATCCGCGGCATCCCTATGTCGGGGAACTCGTCTACACCGCGTTCTCGGGCTCGCACCAGGACGCGATCAAGAAGGGAATGGACGCGCAGGAGCGGTCGGGCTCACCGGCCTGGGACGTCCCGTACCTGCCGATCGATCCTCGTGACGTCGGTCGCGACTACGAGGCGATCATCCGCGTCAACTCGCAGTCGGGCAAGGGAGGCGTCGCGTACCTGATGAAGAGGGAGCACCACCTCGACCTGCCGCGCGGCCTGCAGGTCGACTTCGCCCAGAAGGTGCAGGCGATCACCGACGCCCGCGGCGGCGAGCTGACCGCCGACGAGCTGATGACCGCGTTCTCGGATCATTACCTCGGCGTGACGGAGCCGTACGCGCTCGTCTCCTATTCCCACGAGAGTGGGGAGGAGGGCGACCGCCTCGTCGCGCGGATGCTCGCCCACGGTCGGCGCGTCGAGGTCGTCGGCGAGGGGAATGGTCCGATCGCGGCGCTCGTCCACGGGATCGAGGAGCACTTCGGGCTCGAGGTCCACGTCCGCGACTACCACGAGCACGCCATGGCGAAGGGCGAGGACGCGACCGCCGCGGCCTACGTCGAGGCCGACGTCGACGACGAGGCGTTCTGGGGAGTCGGCATCCACCCGTCGATCGTCACGGCGTCGCTGCGCGCGGTCGTCAACGCCGTCAACCGGGCGCAGGCGCTGCGCGCGGAACGGGAGGAGGCCATGGCAGCGTTCGACGGCTGAGCCCGTGCCGTCCGTTTCTCGTCTCCGGCCGCCGGGTAGCTCCTTCTGGGCACGACGAAGGAGGAACATCGCATGGACACGATCTGGTGGGTCGTAATCGCGGTCGCGGCGATCATCGTCGTCGCGCTCGTGTTCTGGTCGCTGATGCAGTCGAGGCGCCGCGCCGGGCTCCGCGAGCACTACGGGCCCGAGTACGACCGTACGGTCGGCTCGGTGGGCTCTCGGCGCAAGGCCGAGCGCGAGCTAACCGAACGCGAGAAGGCGCGAGAGTCACTTGACATCCGGCCGTTGTCGGAGGCCGCACGCAACCGGTACAGCGATGACTGGCAGCGCGCGGAGAAGCGGTTCGTCGACGATCCGGAGCTCGCTGCTCGCGAGGCCGACAGCATCGTCAAGAGCGTCCTGCAGGAGCGCGGCTACCCGAGTGACGACTTCGCCGCCCAGGCGGCTGCCGTCTCGGTCGATCATCCTCAGCTCGTCCAGCGCTACCGCCACGGGCACGAGATGGTGCATTCGAACGGGGCGGACGCCGAACAGCGAACGGAGAACCTCCGTCAGGCGATGATTGACTTCCGCACCGTCGTCGAGGAGCTGCTCGAGCCGGAGCGCGAGCCGGCTGCGCACTGAGTCGCGGGTGGGCAGGTGACAGAGGGCGCCGGGGCTCGCTGGGCATCCCGCGACCCGGCGCTCTCTGACGAGGTTGGGCGGGTTCGAGCCGCCGCTATAGTTTCGTCTCCACGCGGATGTAGCTCAGTTGGCTAGAGCGTCTGCTTGCCATGCAGAAGGTCGAGGGTTCGAGTCCCTT
Source organism: Gaiellaceae bacterium (assembly GCA_035764165.1). GTDB lineage: Bacteria > Actinomycetota > Thermoleophilia > Gaiellales > Gaiellaceae > 3-1-20CM-4-69-9. Next base: position 6,322 of record DASTZS010000020.1, read on the forward strand.
CATCCGCTTCAAGGAAAAGCCCCGCTCAGGGGCTTTTTTGTTGCTCAGTGAGACGCGGAACCTGCTCGAATGGCTCTAGGGTCAGCACGCGGGTCAGCAGTTTGGGAGAGGACACCCGGCTGCCAGGGTGTGCGGGAACCTTGACGACCTAGCCCCATGGCAGGTGGGACCAGAAGCGTGGCCGCTCTCGCCGGAACCGCTCGGCGGTCGCATACACGACCCCAGGGTCGGATGTCTCCTGCGCCACGCTCGCGCCGTAACGCGCCGCGAGCTCTGAGACGGGGTACCGCCCTTCCGGGCTCAAGTGCGCACCGACCATCAGGATCGCGCATGGCCCGTCGCCAGCCCCCACGAAGGCGTGCTCCGTCCACGGGGGCGAGTGGAAGAAGTCCCAGGGCCGTAGGCGTCGCTCCTCACCCTCGACGAGCAACCTGCACTCGCCTGCCAGAACGAGGAACGCCTCCTGATTCGCCTCGGCGTGATAGACGCCGCTCTGGCCCGGCTCGAGAACGGTGATGTTGATCCCGAACTGCGCGAACTCCACGGGCGGATCGCCGTACTCGTTTGCGAACCAACACGCCGCTCCCCTCGTCTCCGAAGAGAACCACTCGGCATCGCGCACGTTGACCACGAACCAGCCCTCCGTGACCGGGGCAAGCCCAGAGCCGGAGTCCTCGAGCCGCGCTTCGGACACAAATCCCATTCTCGCAGCCTAAGCGGCGCGTGTTAGTGCGCAGTCAGGGATAGACACAGAGGGACTCGCGCCGGCGAACGAACTCACGGACGTCTTCCTCATCTGGCTCTGTCTTGTCTACTGACTGCGCGTCTGCCGTAGTCGCCGAGGCCGCCCTCGAGGAGAGTTAGGGCGTGCTCGCCTGCTGCGCGGATCTCGGAGGCGAAGCTGGCGCTGCTCTTCCGTGACGACGCTCGCCGGCGAGCGAAGTCGATCAGCGAGCGATGGAAGGCCATCATCGCTTCGGCGGCGAGGCGAGGCTCGATGTCGTCGGTGCCCACTCCGCTTTCTTCCGCGAGCAACGCCGCCAGTGCGTCTGTGTACGCGGCGACCACCTGGCGCTCCCGGGCCATGAGCGAAGGGCTCGCGGTCGTGAGTCGGTTCAGTTCGGCGACGCGGCGCCTGCCGTCGCCGATCGCGGCAGTGTCGGAGCGGTCGAGAATGAAGCGGACGAACGCCCGCAATGCCGACTCG
>DASTZS010000021.1:0-10203 GCA_035764165.1 Gaiellaceae bacterium
GTTCGCCAGCGGCTCTTCGAGAGCGGGCGCCGCGGCGCCGAGCTGCTCCTCCAGGCGCTTGCAGGCGAGCCGGCGCCCGCGCGCGTCGAGACACTGCCGCTCGATCTCGTCGTCCGCGGCACGACCCGCCCGCCTCGCTGATCCGCGGCGGCGGTCGGGGATTCGCACGTCACCCCCGTGCGGCCCGCGCCACCGAGGTCGGCAGCACGCTCACGATCGGCGAGGCGCTCGACCTGGCCCGGCCCGCTCAGACGACCCGCGGCGTAGCTCCGCCGGGAGCACGAGCTCCTCGTTCGCCCGTCGCTCACCTTCCGTGCGCCTCGGCGAGTTCGGGTTCTTCTGGCTCTAGATCCGCCGCACCGACGTGGTCGAGCGGCGGCGCCAGGCGCAGAACGACCCCACCCCTTCTCCGTCTCGGCCACGGCGCTTCGGAAGGTTCGATGACTTTTCGGTGCGGAGACGGTCGAAGCTGCCATGAAGACGAGGCGCATGCTCGAAACCGCCGGTGCGTGAAACCTGACCCTGAGTATCGAAAGGAGCACCAGCCAATGTCACTCGCCCGCGTTCAACACTTCTCGGTCTCGCTCGACGGTTTCGGCACCGGGGAAGGTCAGAGCGTCGACACGCCCTTCGGCCACGCCGGCGAACGGCTGCACGAATGGATGTTCCAAACCCGGTGGTGGAAGGAGAGGGCCGGCCAGCCCGGCGGCACCGGCGGCATCGACGACGCCTTCACGCGGCTGCACGATGTCGGCATCGGCGCCGAGATCATGGGTGCCAGGAAGTTCGGCCCACCCGGATGGCACGAGGATGCGGAGTGGAAGGGCTGGTGGGGGCCCAACCCGCCGTTCCACACACCGGTCTTCGTCCTCACCCATCACCCGCGCCCTTCGATCGAGATGGAGGGCGGCACGACGTTCCACTTCATCGACGCTTCGCCCACCGAAGCGCTCCAGAAGGCCCGCGACGCTGCGGACGGCCAGGACGTACGCATCGGCGGAGGTGCCACCACGATCCGCGACTTCCTTGCCGCCGGGCTCGTCGACCACATGCACATTGTCGTCGTGCCGATCCTGCTCGGCCGAGGCGAACGCCTCTGGGACGGACTGGAGGGGCTCGAGAAGGACTACGAGATCGAGGCCGCCTTCTCACCCAGCGGAGTCACGCATGTCACGTTCACCCGTGCGGGCGGCTGAACCGCCTCGGACGAGGGGCCGCCCTTCGCTTTCCGACACAGCATCGCCTTCGAGCGGGGCGGGCACAGGCCCGCCCCGCTCGTTCACCATGCCCCGCTACTTGCTCAACTGTCCGCGCACGGCACCGGCGGGAAAGACGGTGCTGTGGACGTTGACGTAATAGTTCTGCGGGTTCTGGACGATGGCGAGCAGCAAACTGCGATCCGCACTGACACAAGCGCTCGCGCTGTCCGTTCCGGCGAAGCCGCCGCTGAAGAGCGGCACGACGACTGGACCTGCGACACCCGCCTGCGCCGCGTGTATGTGAGCCGCGACGACGGTGCCGTCGATAGCAGCCCAGGCGAGATCGAAGCAGACCTCTTCTTGGCCCACATTCAACGTGAGCGATGCCGTCCCGCTCGCATCGGGGTCGCCGGGTCCGGGCACCTCATTCGCCCCGGTCAGCGTCGTTGTGAACGGCCTCCCCCCATCGTCGGCAAAGGTCGGCGCACCCGCAATCGCAAACGCGAGCACGACAAGTGAGACGAGGAGCTTCCGCATGATTCCTCCTTTCCCCGCAAGGTCCCAGACTGGCCATTACCCGAGCACCTCCCGCCCAGTCGCGCCAGCACGCGTCATCGAGGGGTGAGCTCGTAGATCGCGCCCTGGTCGAGCGAGACGACGAGGAGCTCGCCGCTTGGGGCCGTCTCGATGTCCGTGACGACGCCGAAGTCCGTCCCGATCAGCAGGCTCTCGCTCTCGGTCATGTCGTGGAACGTCGGGTTGTCCGCAACCCGGTCCTCCAGCCGGGGATCGTCGGTCGCGATCCTCCGGCGGTTGCCGGTCAGATTGAAGTGGAACAGCGGCCCTCCGAGCGGCTCCGGCACTGAGAAGCCGACGAAGAGATCGTTCTCGTACTGCGGTCCGAGGCCCCGACCGCGTGCGAACCCGATCGCGGCCGGCGCAAGGACGTGCTTCCAGCTGAACTCGGGATCGCTGTAGCGCGAGCCGGGAACGACGAACAGCCGCGAGAGCGCCTCCGCGGGCGTGTCTGCGATTCGCTCCGGCCCCCAGCGGAACTGCTGCAGGTTGGGGAAGTCCTCGTGGTGGAGCGACGTCGTCTCGATGGCCTTGAACTGCGCGACGCGCGCCGCAGGCCCCGCGATCTGGATCCAACCGCTGTTCTGACCCGGCTCCACGCGGTTCAGCTCGTCGAAGGCGTCCTCACCGTTCTCTTGCGTCCACAGCGCGCCTGACGCCGGGTCGAACGCCATCCCGAAGCTGTTGCGGAGGCCATACGAGAAGACCCGCTTCACGTTGGCGCCGACCTCGCCGCCGATCGCGGCGCCAGCGGCGACGAACGGGTTGTCGGCCGGGGTGGAGCCGTCGTCGTTCAACCGCAAGACAACGCCGGACAAATGCGCGTCGTCCGGCTGCGGGCCGCCGAACTGGTCGTCCGGGACGCCCGGCCCAAAGGGGCCGTCGGCGAGGTTCTGCAACTGCCCGCGGCGCCCGACGTCGCCGAAGAGGACGTAGAGCTTGCGATCGGCCCCGAACGCGATCACCCCGCCGTCGTGGTTGCCCCGTTCCGGCTGCGTGAACGTGCCGAACGGCGTCGTCACCGTGGTGAAGTCCTGCTGGATCGCCCGCAGCCGGATCAGATTCCGGTCGAGCGCGAGCGTGGCGCCGTTCCAGAGAAAGCGGTCGACGCGGTTGCCGAGCAGCGGCGTCTGGGTGAGGACGTCCGTGTCGGCACCGGTGGAGCTTTCCGTCCAGAAGAGGTACACGCCCAGATTCACCGGAAAGTTGGGATGGAGGGCGATGCCGAGGAGACCTCGTTCGGAGCCGAAGTTGACGGCCAGGTCGAGGACCGTCGACTGCACGACCCCGTTGACGACTCGCTTGACCTTCCCGCTGTTCTTCTCGAGGACGAGCAGGTCGTTCGGACCCAGGAAGGCGATGCTCGTCGGCAGCGCCAGACCGTCGACGACGGTGCGGAGCGCGAGGTCTGGAGCGAGCAGTTTCGGGGTCGCCTGAACCTGGCCGGTCGCCCCGTCCGTCGCCACCGTCGCACCGATCGACGCGAGGACTCCGGCGAGCCCGAGCACGACGAGACGCCGTGACAGGCGGCTCCAGCTCGAGTGTGAAGCTCTCATGTGAGTCACCCCTTTTTGCCGCACGGCGGCCGCAGAGGCTGCGCCACCGGAGCAGCGGAAGAGTGGTTTCCGTCCGGGGATACGAGGCTTCTCGGGCAGTGGATTTTCGAAGCGCCGCGCCTGCCCCAACCGACAGCGTCATCGGTGATCAACGGCGACGGAAGTCTTGACCCGGCCGGGACAGGAGGCTTCCGCCGCGGTCCTGAGAACGATGTCGCGGGGAGGTTCGGCCCGAGGGTGCTTACGTGGTCCGAGGGCTCAGCCGGTAACTCCCGGGAGGATCGTGGGAGTCGACCGAACCGATCGTCGTCACCCGACCTCGATCCTCGCGTGCCCGCGGCGGGTGAGATCGACGGCCGCGATCCGCAACTCGCTCGTGTAGCGCTCGCCTTCGAGCTCGAGCCAGCAGTCCTCGGGCCGGGGCAGCATCTCCGACACTGCGACGAGCTGTTCCGCGCTCTCGGCACGCCGCCGGATCTGGCGGCAGAAGATGCGGGCGAGCACGGGGCTTTCGACGTCCAGGTAGGTCGGCTTGCGTTCGTCGGGCATGCGTACGAAGACCCGACGCGGCATCCCGTGATCCCGCGCCCAGCCGGCGACGGCGGCAGGCTCGCTCGGGCAGTCGCCGATCGAGATCCGCCAGCTTTCGCGACGGTACACAGTGCGTCCCGCGGTGATCCGCTCCGCGTGCTCGACGCTCGGGAAGGGCTCGTAGCTGAACACGGTCGCGACGAACATCGGAGGCCAGAAGAGGGAATGGACCGGTGCCCGAAACGAGCCCTCGTGGTCGGTGATCGTGGCGCCGTCCACGAGCAGGTCGGCGACCGAGACGACCCGCAGGCCGGGGCGCGCTCGAACCTCGGGCATCGGCGGCAGCACGACGATGTCGCCGGGGAGGCCCACGGCCGGCGCAAACCGTGCAGTCATCGGAACTTGGGGCACCCGCGGCGGCAACGGATAGATCGTCGGTGTGCCGACGTCCGACCCCCACGTCTCGAGGAACCGCTGCCGGTCGGGGTGACGGTACGAGAACAGGCCCTGTCCGAGCGGGTTCGTACCTGGGTGGTAGTCCCCGATGACGACGAGGTAATCGCCCCGCTCGACCGCGTCGGCGTCGGCGGCCGCGATCTGGAGGTCCGGGCTGTGGAAGACCGAGATCGGCCACGCGGGCCCGAAGTCGGAAAACTCGGCGCGGGCCCGCGCGGCGATTGTCGTACGTTCGGGGTCGTCGAGCAGCGCGGCCCAGCGCCGCTGGAGCTCGTCGTGCTCGGAAGCCAGCAGGCGCGGCATCTCCCGCAACGCCGAGAAGACTTTGCCGAAGAGCGGGGCGAGCGGGCGGCGCCCACCTGAGCCGATCGCCTCCATCATCAGCCCGCAGCCCAGCTCGAAGCTGCGCCCGCACAGCCACCGCGAGCTCTCCAGCAACGGTGGCAGGGAAGCACCGAGCTCGGCGACGAGGCCGGGGCCGAGGCTTACGTGGAGGTCGCGCATCGCGTCCATGTAGACAGGGGTGCGACCGCCGCCGGCGAGCTCTGGGGTGCGAACCGGCGGCTCGCCGACCGTGTCCTCGAAGACGCGATCGAACTCGGCGAGTGCCGTGCCGACCTCGTCGCGTGACGCGGCCACGATGCGTTTGCGTGCCGCCTCGAGGCGTTCGAGCCCAATCGTCGCTCCCTCGCGCGCATCGTCGTCGGCGATCGACGCGATCCGGCTCCGGGCGTCTTCCTCGGGCCATGGGCCGAGCGGCAGCCAGGGGTCGTCCGTGAACGACTGCAGGAAGCGCTCGAGGCACCAGGTCTCGAAGTGAACCGTGCGCTCACGAACGAGGCCGCGCGAATGTTGCGTGAGCGCCGGGCCATCGTCACGAAGCTCGCCCCACGCGAGCGGCCCGAAGAAGCCGATCGTGTCGTTCTTCGAGCAGTAACGCTGCCAGTACCGAGCAACGACCTCTTCGCGCCGCCGCTTTTTGCTCGGCGCTCCACCCGCCTCGAGCAGGCCATCCACGGCGCTCGCGAGGGCATCACGGTTCTGCCACGTCACGGCCTCGCGAAAGGCCGGATCGACCGCAATGTCGTGGAGACGGGCCTCCTCGTCGTCGGCGCCGAAGGCTTCGAGACCGGCGACCGGAAAGCCGGCGCTGCGAACGGCGAAGTCGCGGCGCAGAGCCCAATCCCCGCCGAGCGGGGCCAAGTGGTCGTCCATGGACCGACCTTAGATGGGCGTCACATGGATGTGAAGAATGACCGTCGCGCAGGCGAGCCGCAGTCGTGAAGAAGCGTCGGCCGTGGTGGCGTAAGAAACGTGCGCTCATCCCGGCGACGCTTGTCAGCCTTGTCATCGTCCTGCTGCTCCTCGGCACATTCGGCTTTCTCGTTCTCAGCTTTGGCGAAGGAAGCAGCGGGGCGCCGACGCTCCCAGCCTGCGAGGGCGGATTGATCGCCGAGGGCTTCACGTATCGCTTCCGCAACCCGCGCCGAGGCGAGATCGTCAACTTTCACATCCGTGGGCGGATCGGAGAGCCTGTTGCCCCCGACCCCGACGGCAGCGACTTCATCGCGAAGCGAGTGATCGGCGTCCCCGGCGACAGGATCACGTGGCAGAACAGCCGGGTCCTCGTCAACGGCCACAAGGCGGACGACATCCCGACGCCGGAGTTCGCGCCCGTCCGGCTCCGCGACCACGAGTACTTCCTCCTGGGCGACAACCGCAGCTCCTCCCAAGACAGCCGCGACTTCGGCCCCGTCCCGCGCAACGCGATCTTCTCGCGCGTCATCCTCGTCTGGTGGCCCCTGAGCCGCTTCGGCCCGGTCGGGTACGACCGGCAGCTCACGCCACCCGGGCCCGTCTCGTGCGACTGACCGGTCGCCCCTCGGGTCGATCCGCGACGGCGGCAGGCTCGGCGTGCCCGACTACCGAGCCGAGCCGCCGCCGTCAAGACGGCGTGCTAGCCAGCGATCACGAGCCGGAGCTCCACGGGAGCTCGCTCCAGCACTCCGGGCGCTCGACGCGCCAGCGGTCTCGGAACGGGGCGTTTGCTTCGGCGGCCGAGCTCGTGTCCTGCTCGACACTCGCGCCGTAGCGCATCGCGACGTCCGAGCGTTTGGCGACACGCCAGAACGTCTCCTCGTTGAGGTCCCGGTTCCCCGTACAGAGGAGGACGCACGGCCCGTCACCTGCTCCGACGAAGGCGTGCGCCGCGCCGGGTGGGCAGTGCACGCAATCCCAGGCGCGGAGGTGACGCTCGTGGTCCTCGTGATCAGGATGCATTCGCCCAACAGCACGAGGAAGTCCTCCTGCACCGACTCGGCGTGGTACATGCCTGCCGGACGGCCAGGCCGCAGTACGCGGAGGACGAATCCCGCGCCTGGCTTGACGTACTCGGTGAGATCCGGCCGACCGCGCAAGACGAAGTCGTCGGACTCGAAGATGCAGCAGGCCTGCCTCGCATCGTTGTTCATCCAGGCAGCGTCACGTGCATTGACGACGAACCACCCCGCCGTCACCGGCGCGAGACCCGATGCAACCCGCTCGAGTCGTGCTTCTTCAACCATTGGAACCTCCAGGCCAGGCGCGCGCTGCGCGCGGGAGCATTGTCCTCGCCGACGCTCGCCGCGCTCGTACGCGCTTGGCGACCGCCCGCAGCATGATCCTCACCCGGCCATGTTCGGTGACGAAAACACCAGGGGTACGCTCGCCGGAGTGATCGATCACGTCACGATCCGGCTGCCCGACCTCGTCGCCGCCCGTGCCTTCTACACGCTGGCGCTCGAGCTCGTCGACGGACCACCGCCGACCGAGGGAGAGGGGTTCGTCGAGTGGAACGACTTCTCGATCTCCAAGGCAAGCCGTGTTCGACCCACAACACGCCGTCTGCACATCGGCTTCCAAGCGTCGGACCGCGCTCAGGTCGACCGCTGGTGGCAGTCGCTGCGAGAGGCCGGCTACGCCGACCTCGGCGCGCCCGGCCCTCGACGCGAGTACAGCCCCAGCTACTACGGGGCGTTCATCGCAGATCCCGTCGGCAACAGTGTCGAGGCCGTCCACCACGACGCCGTCACGGGGAGCCGAACGATCGATCACCTCTGGTTTCGCACCCGTAATCTCGAAGCAATCACGGTGTTCTACGAGACGGTCAGCCCGATCGTCGGCTATCGCACCACCAGGCTGCCCGACCGGACCCGCATCCACCGCAACCAGGCTGCAAGCGTCTCGTTCGTCCCGGGCGAGCCGACAGAGAACGTCCACCTCGCCTTCGGTGTGCCCGACATCGCGACCGTCGAGGCATTCCACGAGGCAGGCACGAGAGCGGGATATACCTCGCTGGGCGAGCCGGGCGAACGACCCCGATACCACCCCGGCTACTACGGCGCGTACCTCAGCGACCCGGATCTGCACAACATCGAAGCCGTCCACCACAACCGAACCCGAAGCGAAGCGACGCTTCCCGTCGCGTAGACGGCAGCTCAGGCCGAAGCGACTACGAGTTCGGGATCGACTCGGTGCTCGACGGTGAACGACTCCCGCGGCCCGGCAGCCGCAGCCGCCGGCGCCCACCGTCGCCGATCACGGAGACGACGGTCTGCGCGAGGTGCGGGCAGCCGGTCGAGGGGAACGCATCCCGCCGGTGTCGGTGGAGAAGGAGGAACAGGTCACCGGGCTGCGCATCGCGGTAGACGCGGCCGAGACGCAGGCGGTCGATCGCGGCGAGCGTCGGCGTATAGATCGAGTCGTACCAGTCCGCTGCGATCTCCACGTTTTCGAGCACGCGGCCGCGCCCGCGCATCATGTGGTAGCCGTGCACCTGGATGTTCTCCAGCAGCTCGAGGTAGTGAGCGGGCCGGCTCACCGAGACGCGCAAGCCGGGGTGCGCCTCGGCAAGCCCGCTGTCCTCGACGAAGATCCGCTCGAGCTCCCGCAGGACGACCTCGAGCATGTCCGCCCCGGCAGGCAGAGGGACGCGCGCGATGAGCTCGGTCACGTCGGCGTCGATCATCTCTGCGCCTCGGCGCCGCGCGAGAGCGGCGCGGTGGTGTCCGTCGATGACGAAGTACGCTTCACCGAGCTTGACCGTCACGATCGGTGGGAAGGCGACGTCGGCGAACGCGCCCTCGAGCGAGCGGAGCCGGTCGCGGCTGAAAGCGTGGAGCGGGCGAAAGTCGCGGGTGAACGAGCCGGCGCGGCTATCTGTGCCGACGAGCGCGTCGAGTGGAATCTCCCGGACGCCCAGGTACCGTCGCCCGAACGGCTGTAGCCGCCTCTCGACCTCGTCGAGCTCGAGCAGGCGCTCGCGGCGGCGGGCCAGCAATCCCTTCATCTCGAGCTCAGCGTACAACTGGCGTTCGTCAGTCTCTACGACGTGACGGCGAACAGCCGCCATTCTCCCGGGACGCCCTTGAGCGCATGTATGCCGCGGTCCTGGAAGCTGACTCCCGAGCCGGCGACGAGGTCTCTGACCGTGCTCGACACGAGGATCTCGCCGGGATGGGCCGCGGCGCATGTTCGTGCCGCGGTCGACACCGCGATACCGCTCAGCTTGTCCCCCAGCCGTTCGAACTCACCGGTGTGGACCCCCACGCGGATCTCGAGATCCAGCACCTGTGTCGCTTCTCGAATCTCGCGCGCGCACTCGATCGCGCGCGTCGGCGCTTCGAAGGAAGCGAAGAAGCCGTCGCCTGCCGTGTCCAACTCGCGACCCCGGTGGCGAGCCAGCGACCGACGGACCGCCGCGTGGTGTCGCTCGAGCAAGGCTCGCCAGGCTCTGTCGCCAAGCGCGGCAGCGCGCGTCGTCGATCCGACCAAGTCCGTGAAGACGATCGTGGCGAGGACGCGCTCGCTGGGCGGGTTGTCCGGCGTCGTCTCGAGAAACCTCCGGGTCTCCGCGACCCAAGTACCGACGACCTCCGGATCCAACCAGTACACGCCGTCTTCCCCGGGCAGCTCGAGCAGCTGAGCCCCGGGGATCCGCGCTGCGACGTAGTGCGATTCCTGGACCGAAGCCGGACGCGCGAGCACGAGCGTCGGGACGCGGACAGCATCGAGAATGTCGCGCACGTCCCCCTCCATCAGCATTCGATTGAACGCGACCGCGGAGCCCGGGCTGGCGCTCCTGCGCAGATGGCGAACGAACCAGCGCCGCACGCTCTCGTCAGCGGCAGCTCGCGGATTCGCCTCAATCACGAGTCGCTCGAGGAAGTCGTCACGACCCCAGTTCGCGGCGACCTCTTGAAGCTGCACGTGCCACTGCTCCGACGTCGGTGCCCACGGGTAGTCCGGCGCCCACATCCCGCGCACCGAGGGGTCCACGAGGACGAGGGCCGTCGTGCGCTCCGGATACGTTGCGGCGAACAGGATCGCCAGCCGCGCCCCCTCGTAGCTCGCGTGCAGGACCGCTCGTGCTGACCCAACCGCGTCCATCACGGCTCGCGCGTCGTCCATCCGCGCATCGAGTGTCGGCACGCCTCGAACCGAGTCGGACAGTCCCGTGCCGCGCTTGTCGAAGATCAGCACGCGCGCAAACTCGGTCAGGCTCTCCAGGTACCTGACGAAGCGCGGCTGCTCCCAGAGCGTCTCGAGATCGGACACGTTGCCCCGAATCCAGACGAGATCACGTGGGTGGTCGCCGACGACCTGGTACGCGATGCTCACCTCCCCGCTCCGCGCGTACCGCGTCTCTGGAACCCTCATCGACCGCCGCCGGCGTTCACACCGCCTGTTCTACACACACATCGCCTGACCCAGCGCGCCCTGCGGCGCTCGGTCAGCGCACCGCCTTCTTGACGAGGGCCCCGACCCTTGCCTCGTCGGCGGCAGTCAACTCCTTGAGCGCGAAGGCGGTCGGCCACATGGCGCCTTCGTCGAGGTTCGCCGCGTCG
>DASTZS010000022.1:0-4583 GCA_035764165.1 Gaiellaceae bacterium
GAGATCACGATCGGGATCAGGCAGCCGCTGACGATGATCGCGACCCGCGACAGGTCGCCCGCGCCCCACCAGAGGACGAAGATGAGGATGAGCGCGGCCTTCGGCACGGGGTAGCTCACGGTGAGGATCGGGTCGATCGAGTAGAAGAGCACCCGGAAGCGCCCCATCAGCATGCCGAGCGGGACGCCGACGAGAATCGCGATCCCGAGGCCGGCCGCCCAGCGCTTGGCCGACGCCTGGAGGTCGGTCGCGAAGACGGGGTCCGAGAGGACGCTGCCGACCTCGCGCACGACCTCCGAGAAGGGCGGCACCGACTCGGAGCGCACCCAGCCGACGCGCGGCGCGATCTCCCAGAGCCCGATCAGGAGCAGGAACCCCAGCGCCCCGAGCGCGACCTGCGCGACCGGCAGGCGGGAGAGCAGCCCGGGGGAAGGCGCGCGTGGTGCGGCCGCGCCGGTCCCGCTAGGGACCGACGACACCGTGCTCCTCGGGCTGCTCGTGGCGAAGCAGGCTCCAGAGCTCCCGGTGCAGCTCGGCGTACTCGGCCGACGCGAGGATGTCGTCCGCCGAGCGCGGACGCGGCAGGTTCACCTGGAGCACGGCCTTCACGCGTGCCGGCCGCTGCGAGAACACGTAGATCCGGTCGGAGAGGAAGATCGCCTCGTCGACCGAGTGGGTGACGAAGAGGACGGTCTTCTTCGTCCGCTCCCAGATCTCCATCAGCTCCTGCTGCAGGACGACTCGCGTCTGCGCGTCGACGGCCCCGAAAGGCTCGTCCATCAGGAGCACCGAGGGATCGGTGGCGAGCGTGCGGGCGATCGCGAGCCGCTGCTTCATGCCGCCGGAGAGCTCCTTGGGGTAGTGGTGCTCGAAGCCGTGCAGGTGCACCATCTCGATGTAGCGCTGCGCGAGCTGCTTCCGCTCGCTTCCCCGCAGGCCCTTGCGCGCAAGCCCGAACATGACGTTCCCGAGCACCGTCTTCCAGGGGAACAGCACGAACTCCTGGAAGACGATCCCGCGCTCGGGCGAGGGCCGTCGCACCTCCTCGTCCCCGACGACGACCGTCCCGGCGCTCGGCTCGACGAAGCCGCCGACGATGTAGAGAAAGGTCGACTTGCCGGACCCCGACGGCCCGACGATCGAGACGAACTCGCCCGGGTCGACGTCGAGGTCGATCCCGTCGAGCGCAACGACCTCGCCGCGGCGGCTCCGGAAGTCCTTGCGCACCCCCGCCGCGCGGATGCCGGGGGCGCCGGGCGAAGTGCCCGACGACCTCGGTTCCTCGCTCGTGACGCCGACGGCCATCTAGATGGTTGGCCGGTAATTCGCGTGACGTCCGGGGGCGTCCCAGACCAAGCCGGGCGCACCGGACGGGCGCGGCACGTAGCCGAAGCTACGGGCCGTGCCCGGACGAGGTGATCCGGCGCCGCGTCTGGGGCGCCATCCGGTTCGCGCTAATTGCCGATCAACCATCTAACGGCGTCTCACGACCTCGCAGCCGGTGGTCTTCTCGCCGGCCTGCACGTCCAGTGCCCTGTCGCGCCCGGCGCCGCAGTTGAAGTCGTCGAGCCCCAGGCCTCCCTGGAGCGAGTCGTTGCCGGGCCCTGCGACGAGCGAGTCGTCGCCGAGCCCGCCGTTCAGCCTGTCGTTCCCGGCAGCCCCGATCAGCGCGTCGTCGCCGACCCCGCTGGTCAGGATGTCGTTGCCGACGCCCCCGTCCAGCAGGTCGTTGCCGCCGAAGCCCAGCAAGCGGTCGTTCCCACCGAGGCCGTACAGCTTGTCCTCGCCGTCGGTTCCCCGGAGCACCTCGGACTTCGCGGTGCCGAGCTTCTCGGCCCCCTGGACGTACTTCTTGCCGAGCGCCTCCGCGATCGTCGCGGCCGACGGGTAGTACCCGGGCAGCAGGTAGTCCGTCACCTTGAGCTTCTTCTTGATCCCTCCCATGCGGGCGAAGAAGTCCCAGTTCGCCTGGAGCGCCTTGACGTTCACCGCGCCGTGCGGCGGCCGGTAGAAGTCCTGCTGCGTGAGGAGGTAGGTCGCCAGCACGTCGCGCGGCAACCTCGTTGCGGCCGCGCTCGCGTCGATCACCCGGTCACGGTTCGCCGGATTGCGGATCCAGTTGGCGACCCGGATCCAGTCGAGCACGAAGGCCTTCATCTCGTTCGGATGCTGCTGGACGAACTCCCGCCGGCACCCGTTCAGGAGCTGCACGAACGGGTTCTGGGCGTCGATCAGCCGGAACATCGGCTTCACCTGACCGGTACCGATGATCCTGCCGTAGAACGGTTGCGGGAAGAGCCCCATGTCGATCCGCCCCGACAGCAACGCCTCCTGCTGCTGTGCGAAGGGCAGCTCGACCTTCTTGTACTCGTTGCCCTGGCGCATGCCGGTCTTCTGCTGGATGTAGAAGTCCTGGATGTAGTCCGTCGAGCCGCCGATCGCCGACGTCGCGACGGTCTTGCCGCGCAGGCCCTGGAGCGCATTGATGCCCGAGTCGTTCTTGACCATCCAGGTCGTCGAGAAGAACGGTGTCCGCTCCTCGATGAACTCCCCCGTCAGGACGATCGGCGCGCCCTGCTCGATGCCGTTCGGCGCAGACAGCGACCCGACGGTCGCGCAGTCGAGGGTGCCGGCCGCGAGCCCCTGCACGCCGAGCGCGGTCCCTGCGAACTGGAACCACTCGATCGTGTACCACTGACCCATGCGTGGCGCCACCTGGCTCCCGTAGCGCAGCATCGCGTACTTGATCTCCTCCGCCGGGATGCCCCATCCCATACGGATCTTCAGCGGCTGCGCGGGCGGTGCGGGTGCGAGCGACGTTGCCGGGGCAGCAACCTGCTCCGACGAGCGGGGCGCCGTCTGGGCGGCGGTGCTCACGAGGCCTGCGATCAGCACCACCGTCAGACCGATCAACGGTCGCCTCATCGGTTCTTCTCCTTTTCCTCGCCCGAGCCCGCCGGGCCCGGTTCCAGTGACCTACCTACCAGGGCGACCCGAAGAAAGCAAGATGTGACATGTCAGGGTTTTCCGGATCGCGTGCCGCTGGGTGTTCGTCCGACAAACCGGAGGGCGACGGCGGCGTCCTCTCATCGAGAACTGCCGGATCGCCGAGGAGCACGCCTGCTTCGAGCGGCTCGAGCTGATCACGCAGTTCGCGTTAGTTCCCCAGCCGGCCGCGGCCTCGAGCCCGCAAGCGTGGAACACTGCGCGGGGCGCCCCCCGGGCGCCCCGCACCACCTCCGTCTTAGCGCCGCCCGTACCCCACGCCGCCGAACAGCACGAGCACGAGCAGGATGATCAAGAGAACCCACACCCAGGTCGGCATGGCCTCTGCTCCTTTCGTCGTCTTGCGAGTTGGTAACCAGACCGCCCGGGCGGTAAACGCGTGAGAGCCGCCACGGTCGCAGTCCTCTCCGACGTCCACGGCAACACGGTCGCCCTCGAGGCGGTCCTCGCGGAGCTCCTTCCGCTCCGGCCGGAGCTGGTCGTCTTCGGCGGCGACCTGACGTGGGGGCCGAGCCCGGAGGCGACGATCGCGCTCGTCTCGGAGCTGCCGGTGCAGGCGCGCTTCGTGCGGGGCAACGCGGACCGCCTGCTGCTCGACCCGGACCCCGAGCCGAGCGAGCGCGCGCTGTGGCTCCACGGGCGCCACTCTCCTGCAGCCCGCGCCTTCCTCGCCACCTTCACGGAGCAGTTGACGGTGGAGGTCGACGGGCTGGGCTCGGTGCGCTTCTGTCACGGCTCGCCGCGGAGCGACGAGGAGCTCGTGACGCCGGGGACGCCGGCAGCGCGCGTCCGGGCGTTCAGCGAGGGCGTCGACGAGCGCGTGCTCGTCACCGCGCACACGCACCTCCAGTTCGACCGCGAGGTCGCCGGCATCCGCTCCGTCAACGCGGGAAGCGTGGGGATGGCCTACGGCGTCGGGCCGGGCCGGGCCTGCTGGGCGCTCCTCGGACCGGGCGTCGAGCTCCGGCAGACCACGTTCTCGGTCGCCGAGGGTGCAGCGCGGTACCGTGCGAGCGGCGACCCGGACACGGAGCGGATGGTCGAGATGCTCGAGTCGCCGCCGACCACGGACGAGGTGGTCGAGCACGCCGAGCGACTCGAGTTCTCGGGCTGACTCCTCCGCCGGCCTCAGCCGGCGTCGAATCCGCGGAGCGCCGCCTCCACGAGGCGCGGCAGCGTGTGCAGGTTGTAGCCGCCTTCGAGCACCGCCGCGACGCGGGGCGCGAGCTGGGCGGAGCGTCGCGCAAGCTCCTCGAACCCCGTCTCGCTCACCTCCATGTGCGCGAGGGGGTCGTCGACGTGCGCATCGAACCCTGCGGAGACGAGCACGAGGTCGGGCGCGAACCCCCGGACGGCGGGCTCGACGAGCTCGGCGAAGGCGGCGAGGTACTCGGCGTCGCCCGAGCCGGCGGGAAGCGGCACGTTGAGCGTCGTCTCGTCGCTCGTCCCCGGCCCGCCCGTGCCCGGATAGAACGGCCACTGGTGGAGCGAGACGAAGAGGACGGAGTCGTCGCCGCGGAAGATCGCCTCGGTGCCGTTGCCGTGGTGCACGTCCCAGTCGACGATCGCCACGCGCT
>DASTZS010000023.1:0-186568 GCA_035764165.1 Gaiellaceae bacterium
CGAAGATCGTGAAGAGCGAGCCGCCGAGCAGCACGTAGTGGATGTGCGCGACGATGAAGTACGTGTCGCTCACGTGGATGTCGATCGGGACGGCGCCGAGCATGACGCCGGACAGCCCGCCGATCACGAACATCGAGACGAAGCCGAGCGCCCACAGCATCGGCGTCGTGAAGTGCAGCTTTCCCTCCCACAGCGTCGCCAGCCACGAGAAGACCTTGATCCCCGTCGGCACCGCGATCACCATCGACGTCACCATCATCGGCACCCGCAGCCACGGCGCCATCCCGGCCACGAACATGTGGTGCGCCCAGACGGAGAAGCCGAGCACGAGGATCCCCATCAGCGAGAGGGCCATCAGGCGGTAGCCGAAGATCGGCTTCCGCGAGAAGACGGCGATCACCTCGGAGATGATCCCGAACCCGGGCAGCATCATGATGTAGACGGCCGGGTGTGAGTAGAACCAGAAGATGTGCTGGTAGCCCAGCGCGTAGCCGTTCTCCCCCGGGTCGAAGAAGTTCGTGTGCATCACCTTGTCGAACATGACGAAGAACTGCGAGCCGGCGATGAACGGCGTCGCGATCACGACGAGCAGCGACGTCGTGAAGTTCGCCCAGACGAGCAGCGGCATGCGCCAGAACGTCATGCCGGGCGCGCGCATGGTGATGATCGTGACCAGGAAGTTGAGCGCGGTCATGATCGAGCTGGCGCCCGCCCACTGCACGCCCATGTTGAAGAAGATCGTCCCCATCGGCTGGTGCACCGAGAGGGGGGCGTAGCCGGTCCAGCCGGCCGCAAAGGCGCCCCCGGGGACGAGGAAGCTCGAGAGCATCATGATCCCGGCGATCGGCAGCAGCCAGAACGAGAGAGCGTTGAGGCGCGGGAACGCCATGTCCGGCGCGCCGAGCATCAGCGGCACGACGAAGTTCGCGAGGCCGGCGAACGCGGGGATCACGAACAGGAAGATCATCAGCGACGCGTGGACGGAGAAGAGGCCGTTGTACGTCTGGTTGTCGAAGTACTGCATCCCCGGCCTTGCGAGCTCCGCGCGCACGAGCATCGCGAGCAGGCCGCCGGCGAGGAAGAAGAAGATCGTGGTCGCGAGGTACTGCATGCCGATGACCTTGTGGTCGGTGTTGACGCGGAAGTAGTCGCGCCAGCTGTAGGCGCCGTGGCCGGAGTGGTCCTCGGGCCGGGTCGGAGCGCCGATCGCGTAGCGCACCCAGTAGTCGAACGCCCCGATGCCCGCGAGAAAGCCGATCGGTCCCGCGGTGAGCGCTCCGACGAGGACGATGACCTCGCCGAACCAGATCGGGTGCCAGCCGCCCCACCAGCGGCAGAGGACGGCGATGCCGCACCCGATGCCGAAGAAGAGCGGCGCCATCCAGGCGGCGCGGATCAGCCCCGGGTGGAGGAGGCGGCGCCAGCCTCGTGGCGGGGGCGGCGGGCCGTGGTGGACCGCATGCCCCTCGTGGTGCTCGGCGACGGCAGTCATGGTCCCTTCTTCTCCACCCAGGCCTGGAACGCGTCAGGTTGCATCACGACGACGCGCGAGCGCATGAGCGCGTGGCCGAGTCCGCAGAGCTCGGTGCAGATCAGCGGGTACGTCCCGACCTTGTTCGGGGTGATGTGCAGCGTCGGGTGAATGCCGGGCACGAGATCCTGCTTTTGCCGGAACTCGGGCACCCAGAACGAATGGATCACATCCTTCGAGTGCATCGTCAACACGATCGAGCGATCAACCGGCAGGCGGAGGACACTGGACGTCTTGTTGCCGTAGCCCGGATAGTCGAAGCTCCAGAAGAACTGCTGAGCGTAGACGTTCACGCGCAAGGGGTTGGCACCGGCAGCGTCGTCCTTCGCAAGAACGATCGCGCTGACGATCGCGATCGCCGTCACGAAGACCGTCGGAACCGCGGTCCAGAGGATCTCGAGGCCGGTGTGGCCGTGGATGGGCGGCCCGTCCGAATCGTCGTCCGGCTTCGCGCGGAACTTCCAGACGGCGTACACGCTGACCGCCGCGACGATCGAGAAGACGAAGATGCAGATTCCGGTCACGAACCAGAAGACGAAGTCGATGCGGCCCGCCTCGCGTGAGGCCGAACTGGGCAGCCAGTCGGGTACCAGCGCAACGGCGGACGCGACGGCGCCGGCCAAGACGCCGATCACGATCAGCTGGACGATCGAGCCCCTTCGCACGGAAGTCGCGAATCTACTTGACGCGGGGAGGGTGCTGCACCGGTTTCCGCCCTCGGCCGGGTGGGCACTTGGTGACCGACATCACCAAGGAGGCTGCATGGGACTCGGAGTCGGAATCTTCTTGATCGCCGTGGGCGCGATCCTCGCGTTCGCGGTGAACAGCACCTCGGGCGCGGTGGACATCCACACCGTGGGCTGGATCCTGATGGGGGTCGGGCTGCTCGGAATCCTCATCTCGCTGCTCTACTGGCAGTCCTGGGGCGGGCCGGGTTACTGGTCTCGCCGCCGCACGTACGTCGACGAGGGACCGCCCCCAGGGCCCCCGTACTAGGAGCGTGACTGCCCGGGGCCGCCTCCGGGCGGCTCGTCGGCCGGTGGGCGTCCGCCGCCGAACATGCCCTTGAGCCACCGGCGCAGCCGGCGCGAGGCGAAGGTCTCGTCGACCTCTCCCTGCGCCTCCATCTCCTCACCTTCCTCGTTGTCGTCCGAGGCGTCGGCCCAGACCGCTCCATCCATGCGCGCACTCTCGCACGGCGATCGCGAGATTGCTAGGCCACGATCGGAAGCTCCGCGACGAAGGTCGAGCCGCCGGAACCGCTCGACTCCACCCAGATGCGGCCGCCCATGCGCTCGAGCAGCTCCCGGCTGATGTAGAGGCCGAGCCCGGTGCCGCCGACGCCGCGGGTCAGGTCCGGATCGAGGCGGTAGAACTTCTCGAAGATCCGGCGATGCTCCGACGGCGGGACGCCGAGGCCCTCGTCGCGCACCGCGAAGCGCATGCGTGTGCCGGCGACCGTGACCTCCACCTTCACCCTGCCCCCGTCGGGCGAGTACTTGACGGCGTTGTCGACGAGGTTCGTCAGGACCTGGCGCACCTTGTCGGGATCGGCCGCGATCTGCGGCGGTCGCCGCGGCGCCTTCACTCCGAGCTCGATGCTCGGCGGGATGTAGTGCCGCGCGGCGTCGACCACGCTCTTGGCGATCTGGACGCCGTCGCACTTCTCGATCGTCATCTGCATGGAGCCCGACTCGAGCCTGCTCGCCCAGAGAATGTCGTTGACGATCCGGGCCAGGCGGTCGGACTCGCTTGCGATGACCTCGAGCAGGCCGCTGCGCTGCGGCTCCGAGAGCGGGACGTCCTCGCGTCGCAGGGTCAGGGCCGCGCCGTAGATCGCGGCGAGCGGTGTGCGCAGCTCGTGCGACACCGTCGAGACGAAGTCGGACTTGAGCGTCTCCACCGCGCGCTCGGCGGTCAGATCCCTGAATGCGAACACGCTCCCGTCTGCGAACTCCACGCCCTTGATCGACAGCCACAGCTCTCTCCCGTTGATCTCGACGGGCCGCGTCTCCGGGTGCACCTCGCTTCGGAGCGCCAGCTCCGCGATTGCCGGCCAGTCGAGGAAGACGTCGCTCACCTGGCGACCGAGGATCTCGACGGCGGGAAGCGCAGTGATCTGCTCGGCGGCCGGATTCCAGAGGCGGATCGCACCGTCTCGGTCGACGAGCATCACGCCGTCGGCGACGTGCTCCACGACGATCGCCGCACGCGCGCGCTCCTCGACGGCGCGGTACAGGCGCGCGTTGTCGACGGCGACGGCGGCGCGCCGGCCGAGATGCTTGGCGAACTCGAGGTCGTCCTCGTCGTACAGCCGATCCGGATCCGACGAGACGAGCATGAGCCCGCCGAACGTGCGGCCCGCTGCCGTCAACGGCACGACGATCGCGGACTCCATGCCGAGCTCGTGGAGCGTCATGTAGTGGAGCGAGTCCTTCGTCGTCGAGGCGAGCAGCTCGTCGGAGATCGTCCGGTACAGGACGGCCTCACCGGTGCGGGCGGCCCGTCCTGTTCCCTCCGCCTCGTGGAGGTCGGGCGGATACAGGTCGCGTGACTTCTCCGCCCACTCGTTCTTCGCGGGATCCTTGTGCACGACGGTCAGGCGCCTGAACGTGCCGTCGTCGTCGAGGACGTCCACGGCGTACCAGTCGGCGAACCTCGGGACGATCAGCTGTGCAAGCGCCGCCAGGGTCTCCTCGTAGTCGAGGGTCGACGCGAGCGCCTGGCTGGCTTCGGCCAGCAGCCCGAGCCGCGCGCTCGCCTCTTCCGCGGCCGCACGTGCCTGCTCTCGCTCCGAGACGTCGGTGATCACTACGCCGACGCCGATCTTGTTGCCGCCGGGATCGAGCACGGGGTAGTAGCTGACGAGCCACGTGCGGGTGTCTCTCGGCCTGGCAGGCAGCGCACGCTCGACGCTCAGGTCGAGGAGCGGCTCGCCCGTCTCGAGCACCTGGCGATGGAGCGGCTCGATCTCGTCGGCCAGCTCGTCCCCGAGGACGTCGCGTAGCGTCCGCCCGAAGTGCTCTTCCGCCGGCACGCCGTTCAGAGCGGCGAGCGCCTCGTTGACACGTACGTAGCGGAACGCCGTGTCCATGAAGGCGAGGCCGACGGGCGCGGCAGCGAAGACGGCGTCCACGACGGCGAGTGACTCCTGCGCCTCCTGCCTGGCGCTCCGCGCTTCGCGATAGAGCCGCGCGTTGTCGACTGCGACCGCGGCGCGTCGCGCGAGATCCTGTGCCGTTGCGAGATCGGGTTCGCGGTAGAGGCGTCCCGACTCGGCGGCGACGAAGGTAATCGCGCCGAGAATACGGTCGCGCGTGACCAGGGGAACACACATCGAGGACCGCAGCCCGAGCTCCTCGAGAATCTCGTACAGCTCCGGCGCGTCGGCGGTCGCGTCTCTCAGGAGCTCTTCCGGAATCTCGGTCAGGAGCTCCGGCTGGCCGGTGCGGATGACGTTCGGCACCCCGTACGGCGCATCGGGGTTGGGGGGATACTTCTCGGCCAGCTCCTTCGCCCAGCGCACCTTCTTGGGCTCGACGTGCGCGACGGTGAGCCGGTCGATCGTGTCGTTCTCGCCGACGACGTCGATCGCGCACCAGTCGGCGAAGCGTGGCACGGCCAGCTCTGCGAGGTTGGCGAGCGTCGTCTCGTAGTCGAGCGAGGAGGCGAGGAGCTCACTTGCTTCGGCGACGAAGCGCTGGTCTTCGGCCAGCCGGCGCTGCGCCTGGTAGAGCTCGGCCGTCCCGATTGCGGCCGCAGCGAGGTTCGCCAGCAGCGACGCGGAGTTCCTCTCGCCCACCGTGAATCTGCGCGGCTCGCGGTAGTAGAAGGTGAGCGTTCCGAGGACACGGTCCCCGTAGCGAAGCGGGAGCGCCATGATCGAGCGATTCCCCTCGGCCGCGTGTGCGTCGCGGTGTGCCGGCGTCAGCCAGTCGGTCCGCGGGATGTCTTCCGCCACGATCGGGGAGTCGAAGGAGACGATGGCCGTGTT
This sequence comes from Gaiellaceae bacterium, assembly GCA_035764165.1. Taxonomy (GTDB): domain Bacteria; phylum Actinomycetota; class Thermoleophilia; order Gaiellales; family Gaiellaceae; genus 3-1-20CM-4-69-9. The sequence goes on from DASTZS010000023.1 coordinate 5,526, forward strand.
CCCCTGGATCGCGTCCATGGCGTCGGCGACGTACGTCTCGGAGAGCCCGGAGTATGCGCCGACGAACCAGCGTCCCGCGTCCTCGTCGAACTGCCAGAGTCCGTACGCGTCGGCCGCGAGCGTGCGGGCGGCCAGCGTGAGGATCTCGGGCAGCATCGCGTCGACGCTGAGCGAACCGAGCAGGGTCGACGAGGCCTCGAGGAGGAGGCGGAGGCGCTCGAGCTCCTCGGCATACTGCCGCTCGGCGTCCAGCGAGTCGTTTTCGACGTGGGTCGCCAGGAAGAACCCCCTGAGGTTGGGCGAAGCCCTCTGACTTTACTCGGGGACTTTTCGGCGGCAAACCCGCGGTTCTCCCGGGGGCTCGGGCTGCTGAGCGGGAGTGCCGAGCTCCTCGACCCGCGGAGCCGCCCGGATGGCCGGGCTCAGCGTCCCCCAGACCGCGAGCGCCAGCCCGAGCGCGGCGAAGACGGCCACGGTTGCGCGCTCCGAGACGGAGGCGAGGAGGACGCCCGCGGTCGGCGGGCCGAGCGGGGCTGCGAGTAACGCAATCGTCGTCCGGACGCTCTCGACTCGGCCCACGAGGCGGTCCGGCGTCAGCGCGAGCCGCGACCCGACGACGACCGAGTCGGTCACCGGCGCCGCGACGCCGAAGAGGACGAGTGCGCCTGTGAGCACGAACACGTTCGGCCACACCACGAAGAACCAGCAGCCGAGCCAGGTCCAGAGCTCGAGCACGAGGATGGCGCGGACCGAGAGCCTGCTGCGGAAGAGCGGCGAGAGCAGCGAGCCGACGAGGGTGCCGCCGCCGACGGCCGCCGCGAGCAAGCCGATCTCACCCGCAGAGAGCCCATCGCGCCGGCCGACGACGACGATCGCGAGCAGCAGCGCAGGTCCGATGAAGTTGCCGATCCCGTAGAGGAACGTCGAGGTGCGCAGGAAGGGATGTGCCCACAGGAAGCGGAAGCCCTCCGCCAGCTGCGCACGGAGGGGAGCCCGGTTCCGCTTCCGTGACTCCTGGAACGGGGTCCGCATCGCGAGCAGCGCTGCCGTCGAGAAGGCGTACGAGATCGCGTCGACGACGAACGGCAACGCACGGTCGAGTCCGAAGAGGAACCCTCCGAGCGGCGGCCCGGCAACCCACACGGTGGCCCGTCTCGTCTCCTGAACTCCCGCTGCTGCAGGCAGCTGGGCAGCCGGCACGACCGAACGGAGCGCCCCGGGCTGCCCCGCGTTGAAGAACGTTGCGCCCACGCCCTCGACGAACGCGGCGAGGAGGATCGCCCAGAGCGAGATCCGACCGGCCAGGACCGCAGTGCCGAGCGACGCGACCGCCACTGCGCGGACCGCGTCGGCCGCGATCATGATGCGCCTGCGGTTCCAGCGGTCGGCCGCGATTCCCGCGGCGAGCCCGAGCGCACTCAGCGGCAGGAGCCGCGCAAAGGTGACAAGGCCGGCCTGCGCCGGCGAATGGGTCACGGCCAGCACGAGCAACGGGTAGGCGATCGTCGTCGCCTGCGAGCCGGCGGCCGACAGGAGCTGCCCCGTCTGGAGCAGCACGAAATCGCGGTTGCGCCGGAGGGGGATCGGGCCCATGAGGGAACGGCGGATGGGCCGTGCAGGGATCGAACCTGCGACCTTGGGATTAAGAGTCCCCTGCTCTACCAGCTGAGCTAACGGCCCGAAGCGGGTGCCTAGTGTAGCCGGGGTGTCCGCTCAGTAGCCTTGTGCGCGCATGGGAGCAAACGTCGCCATCGTGGGTGCCGGTTACGTCGGCATGCCTCTCGGACGCGTCTTCGCGGACGCCGGCAAGACGGTCGTGCTCGTCGACGTCGATCCGGGCATCGTGGACGGGATCAACCGGGGCGAGAGCCACATCGGCGACGTGCCGTCGGAGGTGCTGAAAGGGCACGTCGACGCTGGACGTCTTTCGGCGACGACAGACTACGAGGCGCTGCGCGACACCGACGCGATCCTGATCGCGCTGCCGACCCCGCTCTCCAGCCAGCGTGAGCCGGACCTCACGATCGTCAAGAGCGCGGCCGCCGAGATTGCGCCGCGGCTCGGCAAGGGGCAGCTCGTCGTGCTCGAGTCGACCACGTATCCCGGGACGACGCGAGAGTGCCTGCAGCCGATCCTCGAGCGCAGCGGCTTGAAGGCAGGCGAGGACTTCCACCTCGCGTTCTCGCCGGAGCGCGTCGATCCGGGCCGCACCGACTGGACGACGAAGAACACACCGAAGCTCGTCGGCGGTCTCACGCCTGCATGCACGGAGCGAGCCGCGGAGCTCTACCGGTCGGCCGTCGACACGGTCGTGCCGGTCTCGTCACCAGAGGCGGCCGAGATGACGAAGCTCCTGGAGAACATCTACCGCGCGGTGAACATCGCGCTCGTGAACGAACTGGCGCAGCTCTGCGAGCGGATGGACATCGACGTGTGGGAGGTGGTCGAGGCCGCGGAGTCGAAGCCGTTCGGCTTCATGAGCTTCAAGCCCGGCCCCGGGCTCGGCGGCCACTGCATCCCGATCGATCCCTTCTACCTCACCTGGAAGGCGCGCGAGTACGACTTCTACACCGAGTTCATCGACCTCGCGGGAAAGGTCAACGCGAACATGCCGTACTTCTGCCGCTCGCTCATCTCGCAGGCGCTGAACCACGGCGCGGAGAAGTCGCTGAAGGGATCGCGTGTCTTGATCCTCGGCGTCTCCTACAAGGCCGACATCGACGACGTGCGCGAGTCGCCTGCAGAGAAGATCGTCGCGCTGTTACAGAAGGCGGGTGCAGACGTCGCGTACCACGACCCGCACGTGGCGGAGTTCGACGGGATGCGCTCGGTCGAGTACGCGCCGGAGGAGTACGACTGCGTCGTGATCGTCACCGCGCACAGCTCGATCGACTACGACGACCTGGTCGAGCGCGCGCAGATCGTCGTCGATCTCCGCAACGCCACCGGCAGGAACGGGTCGAACGACGAGAAAGTCTGGAAGCTGTAGGTGGCTCGACCGGGGACACTTCACGGCCTCTCGTCCGTCCTGAGCGGCGCGCTGGGGCATACTCGGCCTCCCTGCGTCCTTCCATCGCTCGCTCATGACGTCTGAGAGATCCACAAGTGCCACCGGCCGAACCACGCGGATCGCGCAAGTCGGCCTCGGGCAGTGGGGCAAGAAGCTCGCCCGCAACTTCGACCAGCTCGCGGAGCTCGCCTGGCTCTGCGACCTGGACGAGGGTCAGCGGGCAGAGGCCGCGCAGGCGTATCCGTCGGCTCGCGTGACCCCGAGCTTCGACGAGCTGCTCGGCGACGACTCGGTCGAGGCGATTGTCGTGGCGACACCGGTGCCGACCCACTACGAGCTCGCACGCCGGGTGCTCGAGGCCGGCAAGCACGTGTTCGTCGAGAAGCCGCCCGCGATGCGTGGCGCGGAGATGGAAGAGCTGTGCGAGCTGGCCGAGGAGCGCGGGCGGGTGCTCATGCCGGGACATCTCCTGCTCTACCACCCCGGTGTGCGGAAGCTCAAGGAGATCGTCGATTCGGGCGACCTCGGCGACGTCCTCTGCATCTACGGCAACCGGCAGAACCTCGGCACGATCCGCACGCATGAAAACGCGCTCTGGTCGCTCGGCGTCCACGATCTCTCCGTGCTCCTCTATCTGATCGGTGAGGAGCCGAGCGAGGTCTGGGCGCACGGCCACGCCTTTCTCAATCCGCGTGTCGAGGACATCGTCTTCTGCTACCTCCGCTTCCCGACTGGGCAGATCGCCCATCTGCACCTCTCGTGGCTCGACCCGCACAAGATCAGGCGGATCACCGTCGTCGGCCGCGACAAGATGGCGGTCTTCGACGACATGGAGCCGGAACGGAAGCTGACCGTCTACGACAAGGCCCCCGAGGAGCCGACCACGACGTACGGCGAGTGGCGCACCAGGACAGGCGACATCTACAGCCCGAAGGTGCCGCTGCTCGAGCCCCTCCGGCTCGAGTGCCGGCACTTCCTCGAGCTCGTCGCCGGCGAAGGCGATCCCCTACGAGCGGCTCGCGACGGCCTCGTCGTCGTCCGGGCGCTCGAGCAGCTGCAGACGTCGCTCGAGACGGTTCCAGCTTGAGTACGCAGATCGCGGACACTGCGATCGTCTACCCGGGCACGGTCCTCGGCGACGGCTGCCGTATTCTCGACTACGCGGTCGTCGGGAAGCAACCGACGCTCGGTCCGCGGTCGACGACGAAGCGGGAGGACCTCTCCCCGCTGGAGCTCGGCCCCGGCACGATCGTGTCCACCGGTGCGATCGTCTTCGCCGGGACGAAGGTCGGCGCGCGCGCCATCATCGGCGACCAGGCGTGCGTGCGCGAGCGCTGCCTCATCGGCGACGACGTCGTGATCGGCCGCGGCACGCTCGTCGAGAACGACACGACGATCGGCACTCTGACGAAGGTGCAAGCAATGGCCTACATCACCGCGCACACGACGATCGAGGAGCAGGTCTTCATCGCCCCGTGCGTCCAGACGACGAACGACAACTTCATGGGGCGAACGGAGAAACGCCACGACTTGCGAAAGGGTCCGACGATCCGGCGCGGGGCCCGCGTCGGCGGAGGTGTCGTTCTCTGTCCGGGCGTCGAGGTCGGAGAGGAGGCGTTCGTGGGCGCGGGCGCCGTCGTCGTGAAGGACGTGCCCCCGCGCGTGGTCGTGGTCGGGAACCCGGCGCGCGTCCTGCGCGACGTGCCCCCCGACGAGCTGCTCGGCTAGCGCCGCGAGATCGTGAGCTCGTAGGGCCCGACGCCGCGGGTGGTGAGCTTGACCTCGGCGTAGTACCAGCCGGTCGCCGGCACCTTGTAGCCGATCGCGTGCGACGAGCCGGGACCGATCGCCTGCGCAGCACGGAGATGCTGGGCGCGCAGGTCGTTGACGCGCTTCGTGCCCGGCTTCCAGAGCAGGAGGTTCGGCGTGGAGCCGGCGGGCCCGTTCAGCACGAGCTTCACCTTCTGCCCCTTGCGAAAGTAGAGGCGGTAGACGTCGATCTGGTCGTCCCAGAAGTCGATCGTCGCCTTCACCGATGTCACCCTCGTGCCGAGCCGGGCCGCATGGCCGCCGGCGTCGTCGTTCGGCTCGAGGCGGTCGGGCGACGGCAAGACCCCGTCGAGCGCGGCAATCGCCTTCGAGACGTCGAGGCGGCCCCACCCGCTGTAGGAGTCGCGCTGGAGCGGACACAGCTTGCAGCCGTTGGACGCATTCACGTCGGTGGCGCTTCGCTCGAGGATGTTGATCACCTGGTCGGGTTGCAGCGTCGGCTTCAGCGCGAACAGCACCGCGGCCGCGGCGGTCACCTGTGGGGCGGCGAACGACGTGCCGGCCGCATGCCGGAACTCGTCGGGACCGCACTCGGAGTACCCCTGGTTCTGGCAGAGCGTGCGGGAGGCGGTCAGTGCGCGGGGAAGCGTCGAGTAGATCTCCTGCCCGGGAGCGGAGAGATCGTTGTAGATGCGGTCCCGGTTCGAGAACTGCGGCACGTTGCCGGTGGGCGTGAGAGCGCTGACTCCCAGGACGTGCGGCAGCGCCGCTGGATAGCTCGCGAAGGGCCAGGGTGACTGGGGCGCCTCGTCCGAGTTACCGACCGCGGCCACGAGCACCGCACCGCGGCTGACGGCGTAGTTGATCGCGCTCGCCTCGACCTTCGAGTAGGTGTCGCGGCGTGCGTTGAACGGATCCCGCAAGCCGCCGATCGAGAGGTTGATCACGCGCGCTCCGGCGTCGACTGCCCAGCGGATCGCCTCGGCTTCGTCGCGCACGTCGATCGACTGGTCGGCCCGCGCGATCTTGGCGATCACGAGCTGCGCAGGAAAAGCCATGCCCGCGATGCCTTCGTTGTTGTCGATCGCTGCGGCGATCAGCCCGGCGACGAAGGTGCCGTGTCCCTCCTCGTCCGTGAGGGGACTGCCGCCGACCCAGCTACGCGCCTGCCAGATCCGCGAGCGCGGGAACTCCGGGTGACCGCCGTCGATGCCCGAGTCGATGATGGCGACCCGCACCGGGTTCACGACCGGAAGCTCCGCGCCGAAGGCGTCGAAGGCGCGGTCCTGGGCGAGGTAGTACTGCTTCGAGACGAGCGGGTCGGTCGGCGTGAAGCTCGCCCGCAACGGCATGGCGGCCGCGGTCGGCGCCAGTGCGAGCACGAGCGCCGCGAACGCTGCTGTTCTCACGAGGTCGAAACCTGGAGGACGGGCGAGAACCCGACCACGTAACCGTGGCCCGAGCTGACACGAGCTCGGTAGACGCCGGTCGTCAGCTGCAGCTTTGCCACGAAGTCGCCGTCGGGCCCGACGGTGGTCTGGGCCACGGTGGGCCAGGCGGCACCTTGCTGCCTCTGGATCAAGACGGTCGTGCCGGCGAGGCTCGCCGGGCGGACGTAGCCGCTCAGCTGATCCGGCGTCCGCGCCGGGTAGAAGCGGGCGAGCGGCGCGACGGGCACGCGAACGGGGGCGGCGAACACCTTTCCGCTCGTCAATCGGTACCGCGTGGTCACCGACGGCTTGACGAGCACGGCCAGTGTGCCGTCCTTGCCGGCCTCCACGGCGCCGACCTCTGCCCACGCGGTTCCGTCGCGTCGCTGCAGCACGGTTTGCGTGAGCCCGCGCGCGACGCCGGTCAGCTTGGCGCGGCCGCCGAAGGTGACGGGCTGGACCGGTGCGCTCAGCGAGAGCACGCCGACGCTGAACCACGTCGACCGTAGTCCGAGCCGCTTGCGCACGTCGGCTCCGGGGACGGCGACGGTGCTCTTCGTGCCGATCACGTTCAGGACCTTGATGCGGCCCGAAGAGTTGAGCTCGGACTGGAGGTCGACGACGCGGCCCTTCAACTTCAGCTTCTTGGCGAGCGTTGCGCCGGTGAAGACGAAGGGTCCCCAGTCGTGGTGGGGCGAGATCGAGTCATAGGGATCGGCGACCGAGAGGAGGTACGGCACCGGCTCTCCCCAGACGTCCTCGGCCGACGCGGTCCGCCCGCCGGAGGTCGAGAAGAAGAACGTCTTCGCGACCGCGCCGTCGTAGAGCACGACCTGGCCCGCCGTGTCGTTCACGGCCGCGTTCGTCGACGCCTTTTCGTGCTCGATGCCGAGGTAGACCTGACTCCTCGTGTCGGGGTACAGGTCGAACGCTCCGGTCCGCCGTGTCGCGAGCGCGTATGAGCGCGCAACCACCGCCTGCGCCTTCAATGCCTCTGGCAGCCAGGTGAACGGCATCTCCGACGACACGACGCCGTAGAGGTACTGCTCGAGCCCGACCATGTTGATCGCACGCAGCTTGCCGCCGTTCACGTCGATCTGAATCGAGCCGCGATAGCGATGCTTCAGCGCCAACGCCGCCGCACCCGGCTGGAAGAGCAGTGGACCGGGCAGCGCTTTCGCCTGAGCCTGGCCGTCGACCGCCAGCTTCAGCGCAGGCGTGAGCGGATACCGGCCCGCGGCGACCGTGTGCGTCGCCCCGGTTCCGTCGCGGACCTTGAAGTCGGATGTCGAGCCGAGCGTGAGGGTCTTCGCTCCGCTTCCGAGCAGCACCCGAACGCGCGAGATCGGCGCGTCTCCGAGCTCGGTGCCGGGAAAATAGTGCAGGACGATCTTGTCGTAGGTGAAGCCTTTCTGCGCGTAGCCGTACGCCCCGTACTGGCTGAGTCCGACCCCATGACCCCAACCATGGCCCGTGACGACGAAGGTCGCGCTGCCCGCGGGAATCGGCTGCGCGGCCGTGCGTGCATGCGCCGCCAGGCCGGCGGCGAGCGACAACACCAGGACGAGTAGGAGCGTTCGGCGCATCGACGTGACCCCGCAGAGAACGCGTCCGAGGCTAGCAAAGGGCCTCATGAGCAGCACTTTTCTTTACGGAACCCTCATCTCATCGTTTGCGCGACCGCAACCCGGGCAACTTCGTTGAAGAACTGCCGTGGCCGTGAAGATCACCATGCTTCCGTCTCGCTATCGCGACCCTGAGCTGATCGGGCGCGGCGGCATGGGCGACATCTACCGGGCGACCGATTCGGTGCTCGGCCGCATCGTCGCGATCAAGATCCTGGCCGAGCGCTACTCGGAGGACGCTGCCAACCGTGAGCGCTTCACGCGCGAGGCTCTTGCGGCGGCGCGCCTCTCAGGAGAGCCGAACACGGTCACGATCTACGACGTGGGCGAGCACGGCGGGCGTCCCTACATCGTCATGGAGCACCTCGGGGGCGGCTCGCTCGACGACGTGCTCGGTCGCGAGGGTGGCCAGCCTCCAGAGCGCGCGTTCGACTGGCTCGAGGAGGCGGCACGCGCGATCGATACGGCCCACGCCGAAGGGGTCGTGCATCGTGACGTGAAGCCCGCGAACCTTCTGCTCGACGGCGAGGGCCACGTGCACGTGGCCGACTTCGGCATCGCGAGCGCGGCGGGGATGGACTCGCTCACGATGACGGGCACGGTGCTCGGAACCGCCGGCTACCTGTCCCCGGAACAGGCGCAGGGCGAGCGGGCCGGGCCTGCGAGCGACCGGTATGCGCTCGGGATCGTGGCGTGGGAGCTGCTGACGGGAGTGCGCCCTTTCGAGTCCGAGAGCCCGACGGCGGAGGCGGCGGCGCATATCAACGCGCCCGTTCCGTCCGTCTCCGCCGCCGGCGACCTGCCGCGCCAGCTCGATCCGGTTTTCGAGCGAGCGCTCGCGAAGGACCCTGGTCGGCGCTATGCGACGGCGCGCGAGTTCGTCGCCGACCTGCGCTCCGCTTTCAGTGACGCGGCCGGCGCGACGAACGACCTCGTCATCCCGGTCCCGCCCCCGACCTCGCCGACGAGGCCAGTGGCGGGCACTCGACCGCTGCCGCGTCGCGCCTGGCCGCTGCTGGCCGCGCTCCTCGTCGCAGGCGCGCTCGCGGGAGCGCTGCTGGCCTACGTTCTCACGAGCGGCGACGGCGGCGCGCCGACCGTGGTCACGAAGACGCAGCGCGTCACGACCCGAGGACAGGTGACGACCGTCGAGCGGCCGGTCACCGTCACGACCTCTGCGAGCCCTCCGTCTGCAGCGCCCTCGTCGGCCAGCGGGGCGACGCTGAACAACGCCGGCTTCCGCAAGATGCAGGCGGGCGACTATGCGGGAGCGTTGCCGTTGCTCGAGCGAGCAGTCCAGAAGCTGCAGGGCACGCGCTCGCTCGACGAGGCCTACGCGGACTACAACCTCGCGTACACGCGCTTCCAGCTCGGCAGTTGCGACGTGGTGCTCGACCTGCTCGACAACTCGGAGTCGATTCAGGGCCACCGCAGCGAGATCGACCGGCTCCGACGCCAGGCCCAGGAGCGCTGCTAGTGCCCCTTCCAGCAATACAAAGCGGCTGTGCCGGCAAAGCCGGCCCAGCCTCCGATGGTCGGCATCGCAAGCGATGCCTTGGTGCCTGCTTCTGGCCCGCGATCACACGGCGCCAGAGTCCACCCTCTTCCTCAGCAAGGCAGCCCAGCCTTGCTTCGGTCGAGTGCGGCCTCCGGCTTGGTGCTCGCGACCCAGAAGCTAGACGGCATTACTGGAAGGGGCACTACCCAGCCTCCCGGCGTACTGCTTGTCGTAGTACTCGCGGAAGCCGCCCGAACGCTTGATCGGCTCCCACCAGTCGCGGTTGTCGCGGTACCAGTCGATCGTCGCGCGTACACCTTCTTCCCACTCGTGCCGGGGCTGCCAGCCGAGCGCGCGGACCTTCGTCGTGTCGAGCGAGTAGCGGCGGTCGTGGCCGGCGCGGTCCTCGACGTGTCGGATGAGAGCCGGGTCGGCCCCGAGGTGGTCGAGGATGAGGCGCGTGAGCTCGACGTTCTCCCGTTCCTCGTTCGCGCCGACGTTGTAGATCTCGCCCGCTTCGCCCTCTCGCAGCACGAGCTCGATCGCGGCGCAGTGATCGTCGACGTGGAGCCAGTCGCGCACCTGCCGGCCGTCCCCGTAGAGCGGCAGGGGCAGCCCGTCGAGCGCATTCGTCGCGAAGAGCGGGAGCACCTTCTCCGGATACTGGTTCGGGCCGTACGTGTTCGAGCCTCGCGAGATCGACGCGTTGACGCCGAACGTGCGCACGCCTGCCAGCACCTGGAGGTCCCCGCCCGCCTTCGAGGCGCTGTAGGGACTCGACGGGCGCAGCGGGTCGTCCTCGCGCGAGGACCAGCCAGGCTCGACGTCGCCGTAGACCTCGTCCGTCGACACGTGCACGAAGCGGGCGCTCTGCTCTTCGGCGACCTGGAGCAGGACCAGCGTCCCGAGCACGTCGGTCCGGACGAACTCCTCCGGGCCGAGGATCGACCTGTCGACGTGGGTCTCGGCGGCGAAGTTGACGATCGCATCGACCGGACCGACCTGGTCGACGTCCTCTCGGGAGGCGATGTCCCCACGGCGGCAGTCCACGCCCTCGGGCAGGTTCGCGGCGTTTCCGGCGTACGTGAACTTGTCCAGCACGACCACGTCCTCGCCGGCCGCGAGCAGCCGTCTCGCGAAATGCGAGCCGATGAATCCGGCCCCACCTGTCACCAGAAGCCGCACGGCCCCACGGTATAGACTGCGGGCGTCGGCGAGGCAACGGAGCCTCGGGCGCGTCGTCGCGCCTGAGGCTTTTCGCATTTCAAGGAGGATTTCATGGCGCAGGTCGAGACACGAAACAGGGCCACCTCGAGCGAGGAGTCGCGTGAGCGCGTCCGGGGCAGCATCGAGAAGCAGGGCATCGAGTTCGTCCTGCTCTGGTTCACGGACCTCGAAGGACACCTGAAGAGCTTCGCCGTCACGCCGAGCGAGATCGGCGAGGCGCTCGACGACGGGATGGGCTTCGACGGCTCGTCGATCACGGGCTTCAACGCGATCGAGGAGTCGGACATGGTCGCGATTCCCGATCCCGAGACGTTCCAGCTCATGCCCTGGAAGGAGGGCGAGACGAAGGTCGCGCGCATGATCTGCGACATCGTCACTCCCGACGGGAAGCCCTACGAAGGCGACCCGCGCTACGTTCTGCGACGCGCGCTCGACCGCATGACGTCGCTCGGGTTCGACACCTTCAACGTCGGCCCCGAGCTCGAGTACTTCCTCTTCCGTGACGACAAGGGAACGGAGACGCTCGACGAGGGCGGCTACTTCGCGATGACGACCATGGACGCGGCGAGCGAGCTTCGCCAGGAGACCGTGCGCGCTCTCGAGGGCATGGGCATCCCGATCGAGTACGTCCACCACGAGGTCGGCCCCTCGCAGCACGAGATCGACATGCGCTTCGCCGATGCGCTCTCGATGGCCGACCACACCGTCACGTATCGCCTGATCGTCAAGGAGATCGCCAAGAAGGCCGGCTACCACGCCACCTTCATGCCGAAGCCGATCCTCGGCGAGAACGGCTCGGGGATGCACACCCATCAGTCGCTCTTCAAGGACGGCCGCAACGCGTTCTTCGACGGCGACGACGAGTGGAACCTCTCGGACGCCGGCAAGGCGTTCATCGCGGGACAGCTCCGGCACGCGCGCGAGATCAGCGCGGTGTTCGCCCAGTGGGTCAACTCCTACAAGCGGCTCGTGCCAGGGTACGAGGCGCCGGTGTACGTGGCCTGGTCGCGGCGCAACCGCTCCGCCCTGATCCGGATCCCGCTCTACAAGCCGGGCGCCGAGCAGGCGACCCGGGCGGAGATTCGCTGCCCCGATCCGGCCTGCAACCCGTACCTGACCTTCGCGGCGCTGCTGCACGCCGGCCTCGAGGGCATCGAGCAGGGCTACGAGCTCCCCGACCCGATGGAGACGAACCTGTACCACCTGACCCCGGAGCAGCGTCGTGAGCGCGGAATCGTCTCGCTGCCCGAGACGCTGGGCGAGGCGATCGACGAGCTGGCCGGCTCGGATCTGGCTCGGAAGGCGCTCGGTCCCCACATCTTCGACCGCTACGTCGAGCTCAAGCGACTCGAGTGGGAGGACTACCGGGTCCAGCTCTCCCAGTGGGAGCTCGACAAGTACTTGTCCGTTCTCTGAGAAAGAGAGAGAATCAGGCCGGTCCTGTGAGCTCTGCGGCCTGCAGGATCCAACTGACGGCCGACTGCGAGCTGCTGCGTCTTACGCGCGGCTCGTGGTCGTTCTGCGGGCTGTTTTCCGCAGGCGGCTTGGACGGTCGGCCGGGCCAAGCCCGTCCGCCCTCAGGGCCGGCGTCGCAAGCTACAGAAAGCGACGGATCGTCTCGCGCGCGACGCGCAGTCCCACGACCCGGCTCGCCGGGTCGACGTCGGCAATCGTGTCGGCCGGGACGAGGCGGCGGTGGCGCGAGAAGAAGCCGGCGCGGACGGAGAGCGCGTCGGGAACGTCCGGAAACGACCCGTACATCGGGCACTCGACCTTGCCGACGATGCGGCCCCGGTTGTCGGCGACGAGGAACCCGGCTGTGTCCATGAGATTCAGAGGGAGGGCGGACATGATCCGAACCTATTCCCCATCTGCAAGGAAATTCCCTCTCCTGCGGTAAGTGTTGTGTAAACGGATCTCAATCCGGCTTCGCGGTCATTACCCAGACCGCGACGAAGAGGGCGATCAAGTAGACGCTCGCGACGACCGCGACTGCCTTCACCGGCCAGCCACGCTGCGGCCGGCGGAGTCCCCACCAGGCGAGGAGCGCCGTCACCACGAGCAAGAGGAGCCCGGCGTCGCCGACCAGGGAGCCGATTCCCAGCCAGGCCGGGTCGCCGGGGACGTTCTCCTTCGAGTCGATCCAGTCTCCGGCGAAGCGCATCAGCAGCCAGCCCGGCAGGACGAGGAAGGTGATCGTCCGGACGAGGAGCTGGCGCCACGCGGGGGCTCGGAGAGCAATGACGACCGTCGCGCCCAGCGCGCCGAGCAGCACCGCGGCACCGAGGACGTGGAGGAACAAGGGCAAGTTCCAGCTTTCGGGCCGGACGAGCGCGAGCATCAGGCGCCGGGCTTCCAGATCATCAGGCCGAGGAGCACGACGACCAGCACGCCGCTGCTCCAGCTGAGTGCGAGCCGCACGGGATCGCGGAGACGGGCGCTGAGCTCCGCGCTCGGCGCGTCGCCTTCGGCGGCCAGCCGCTGCGCCAGCTGGCGGGCGCGCTTCTCGCCCTTGCCACCGATTCCGCCGAGGGCATTCGAGGCGACCCAGAGCACGAGCGCGACCACGATCCACGCCTCGCCCCAGCCGTAGCCTGCCTCGTCGACGAGCCACAGGCCGAACACGAGCGTGAGCACCATGCCCGCGCTGATCGAGACCACTGCGACCCGCGTCAGCCTGAAGAGGAACGCGACTTCGCTGGGCCGCTCGCGCCGAAGGGCGGCAAGGTTGAACACTCCCGCGAGAACGGCGCCGCCAAGGACGAGAAACGCCCCGAGCACGTGCAGGGACAGAAGCCAGTCGTATCGACTCACAGCGCTAGCCTACGAATCGTAGTGGACGTACGTGAACGCCACCTCCGCCTGCTCACCGAGACGATCGCGGCGGTGAACTCGACGCTCGACCTGGAGGAAGTCCTCGCCCTCGTCGCGAGCAAGGTGGCAGACGCGTTGACCACGGAGGCGTGCTTCGTCTACCTCTACGACGAGCGGGCTGACGAGCTCGTGCTCCGCGCGACGCACGGCACGCGCGTGGAGGAGATGACGAAGCGGCCGCGCCTGCGGCCGGGCGAAGGCATCACAGGCGCCGCGGCCGCCGAGCGGTCGCCCGTGATGATCCCCTCGCAGGCGCACCTCGATCCGCGCTTCAAGCTCTTCGCAAACCTGCCGGAGGACGAGTACGAGTCCATTCTCGCCGTCCCGATTCTCGCGCGCGAGCGCCTGGCCGGGGCGCTCAACGTGCGCACCGTCGAACCTCGCGAGTTCACGCAGGAGGAGATCGACCTGCTCGTCGCGATCGCCGCGCAGGTCGCGCAGACGATCGAGCACGCGAAGCTGTACGCGCAGGCCCAGCGCCGAGTGGCCGAACTGGAGGCCCTCGCCCGCATCTCGGAAGCGGTGTCCGAATCCCTCTACCTCGAAGAGTCGCTCGAGGCAATCGTGAAGACGACGATGGAGGCGGTCGAGGCGACCGGCGCGGCACTCGTCCTCGAAGACGGCAACATTGCGTGGCCGGAGGGACGCGCGGGCAAACATGCGGTGCGTCTGCCGCTGCGCTGGAAGCGACGGCAGATCGGCGAGCTCGTGTGCGACCGCGACACCCCGTTTACGGCGGAGGAGCGTGCGCTGCTCGCCTCGATCGCCCACCATGCCGCCGTCGCGCTCGAGCACGGGCGCGCGGTCATGCGCGGCGTGCTCGCACAGGAGATCCATCACCGGGTCAAGAACAACCTGCAGACGGTGGCGTCACTGTTGCGTCTGCAGGCGCGCGCGACGGACACGGATCCGGGCAAGGCACTCGACGACTCCGTCAACCGCATCCTCGCGATCGCGGCCGTGCACGAGGTGCTGACCGAGCAGCGGGAGGAGGCCGTCGACCTACGCGAGCTGCTCGAGCGCCTGCGCGCGATGCTCGTGCAAGGCCTCGCCGGCGGGAAGGAGGTGCGGGCGAAGCTCGAGTCCGTCTCCCTGGCGGGGAACCGTGCGACTGCGCTCGCACTCGTGTTCAGCGAGCTGCTCCAGAACGCGCTCGAGCACGGCGGCGAGATTGTGCAGATCCAGCTCGCGACCCGGAATGGACATGTCGTGCTCGCGATCGCAGACGACGGCTCCGGCATCGACTCCGATGCCGGTGGGACGGGCCTGTCGATCGTGCAGGCACTCGTTCGCGACGAGCTTCAGGGCCGCCTCGACCTTCGTAGCGACGCGGGCACCCGCGCCGAGGTGACGTTCCCGCTCGGCTAGCAGCTAGCGGACGCCGCCGTCGCCGCCGGCGGGCCGCGACCACCACGCGTCGTCGCTGCCGGACATCACGCCCTGCAGCTGGTCGACGTAGCTGACGAGGTCCTTTTCGCGCCGGTCGAGCGTCTGCTCGAGCTCCTCGAGCTCGGTGCGCCAGCGCTCGATACGGTCCTCGCGGAACTGGACGTCCGCCTCGAACTCCGCCTCGCGCTGCTCGAGGTCCCGCTCGAGCCGCTTCAGCTCGAGCACGTGCGCGTCCGAGACGTCATGGATTGGGGTTGCCGGTGCGTCGCTTCGGCTTGCGACCCCGCCGAGGAGGGGTGCGATCGAGGCAGCCTGCTCCGCCGAGATCTCCACACGGAGGACGAGAGGCTTGGGGGTGCTGAGGTCGTCGTGGTCAGACATGAGGAGCCGCCCCACCAGAATCGGCCCGTTCCGGGTGCCGGCCCCATCCCTCGGCCGAGCGTTTTCGGCGACACTCACTCATTACAGGTGAGGATCCTCGTCGCAGAAGACGAGACGATCATCCGGCTCGATCTGCGGGCCCTGCTCGAGCACGCCGGCTTCGAGGTCTGCGCCGAGGCCCGCGACGGGGAGGAGGCCGTCTCGCTCGCCCGCTCGGAGCAGCCCGATCTCGCGCTCCTCGACGTGAAGATGCCGAAGCTGGACGGGATCGAGGCGGCCCGGCGGATCCTCGACGAGCGGCCGATCCCGATCGTGATGCTGACGGCCTACGGGCAGGACGAGCTCGTCCAGCGCGCCGCGGAGGCGGGAGTCTTCGGCTACCTGGTGAAGCCCTTTCGCGAGCAGGATCTGCTTCCTGCGATCCGGACGGCGTGGGCGCGGCACGAGGAGCTCGCAGCCCTGCGGGAGGAGGCCGAGTCGCTCGCCGAGGCACTGGCCGCGCGCAAGGCGATCGAGCGGGCGAAGGGTCTCTTGATGGAGAAGGAGGGGTTGTCCGAGCAGGACGCGTTCGCCCGGCTGCGCAAGGCGAGCCAGCTCGCCGGCCGGCCGCTCAAGGTCGTCGCGGAGGCGCTGATCGCGACGTTCGACGCCGAGGGTTAGGCCGAGTACACGTCGGCGAGGAAGCCGAGCGCGACCAGGACGAGGCCACTCAAGAAGATCGGATCCTGCCGCGAGCCGATCGGCCGCCGGCGCGTGGACGTCCCGCGGATGAGCGAGTACCCGCCGCTCGGGAACGCGCCCACGAGAAAGAGCACGCAGCCGGAGAGGTAGTACGTGATCGCGATCGTGCTCCAGACGCCGCGGCCACTTGCGACGGCGATGACGGCCGCGAGCAGGCCGAGTCCGACCGCCAGGAGCAGCGAGACCACGAGGATCCGCGCGGCCGCTTCGCCGAGACCTTTCACCGGGTAGCGCTCTCGAACAGCTGCTCCCAGCGCTGGAGCAGCGACTGCAGCTCGTCGCGCGCGCGGCGATGGGCTTCCAGCGCGTCGACGTCGTTCCAATCTCGCGCGAGCTGTCGTTCGAGGTCGGCGACGGCGCTCTCGCGGGCCGCGATCTCGGCCTCGAGTCGCTCGAGCTCCGTTGGGCCCGCACGCTTCGCCGGCGCCGACTTGCGCGGCTTGGCGGGCTTCGGCTCGGGTGGCGCCGTCGCCCGGCGTGCTTCGCGCTGGCGGACATAGTCGGCCCAGCCGCCGTCGTACGAGTTCAGCTGCCGCCCCTCGATCGCGAGGGTGCGCTCCGCGACGGCGTCGAGGAGCGCGCGGTCGTGCGACACGAGCAGCACGGTGCCGGGGAACGCCTCGAGAGCCCCCTCGAGCGCTTCGCGGCTCTCGAGGTCGAGGTGGTTCGTCGGCTCGTCCAGGACGAGGAAGTTCGCACCCGATGCGACGACGAGCGCAAGCGCCAGGCGCCGCCGCTCACCGCCGGAGAGCGCGAGCACGGGCTTCTCGTGTTCCGTCCAGCCGGAGAAGAGAAAGCGGCCGAGCAGCTTCTGCGCGTCGGGTCGTTGCAGGCCCGTGGCGCGCTGCACGCACTGCAGCACCGAGCCGCGCGTGTCGAGCTCCATCTCCTGCTGGGAGAAATAGGCCGGGACGACGCCGTGGCCGAGGCGAACAGTCCCGGTGTTCACACCGCGTTGCTCGAGGATCGTCTGGAGCAGCGTCGTCTTGCCGGACCCGTTCGGGCCGACGAGCGCGACGTGCTCGCCACGCTCGATCGCGAAGCTCGTCCCCTCGAGGAGCACGCGCTCGCCGATACGCAGCTCGAGCCCTTCGGCCTCGAGGACCGTTCTGCCGCTGCGCGCCGGCCTAAGGAACTCGAAGCCGAGCGTCTTGCTGCGCCGGGTGAGCAGCCCGATCTCGGTCTTCGACTTGGCGCGCTCTCTCTCCAGCCGTTCGATCTGGGTCAGCTTCGTCTGTGCCTGGCGGGCCTTCTTCTCGGTCGACGCGCGGAAGCGCGAGACGAATCGCTGCAGGCGCTCGATGTCCCGGCCGATGCGGTCGGCGGTCTTGAGGGCGGACTGCAGACGCGAGGCCTTCTCCAGGCGCCAGGCGTGCCATGGTCCGGCGAAGTACGTCGAGCGTCCCGCCTCCAGCTCGAGCACCGCGTTCGTGACCGCTTCGAGGAACCAGCGGTCGTGCGCGACGATCATGATCCCGGCGTCGAGCGACTGCAGCTCCCGCTCCAGCCACTCGAGGCTCTCGACGTCGAGGTGGTTCGTCGGCTCGTCGAGCAGGATCAGATCGGGATCGCCGCCGAGCGCACGCGCCAGCGAGGCTCGCGTGAGCTCTCCACCCGAGAAGGTCTCGAGCTGCCGATCGAGGTGCTCATCGGCGAAGCCGAGCCCGCGGAGCACGGCTGTGGCGCGCTCGCGCCAGTCGTAACCGCCGGCGTGCTCGAGTCGCGCCTGCGCCTCACCGTAGCGGCGCATGGTCGACTCGCCGTGGTCGCCGGTCGCCATCACATGTTCGAGCCGCCGCAGCTCCTCTTCGAGTGCGATCAGGTCGCCGGCCCCGGAAAGGACGTACTCGCGCAGCGTGAGCCGGCGCTCCAGAGGCGGGCGCTGGTCGTGCAGGGCGACGCGGGTGCCTTTCTGAAAGGCGATGTCGCCGCCCTGGAGCTCGGTCTCCCCGACGAGGGCACGCAGCAAGGTCGTCTTGCCGGCGCCGTTCGGCCCGGCGAGCGCGACCCGGTCGCGGCGCTCCACCTTGAACGACACGCCGTCGAACAGCGGGTCCCCCGAGAACTCCTTGCGGAGATTCGATGCGATGACCACGGCCATGCGCAGAGGCTAGCCGCGCACACCCGATCGAGGGACTCGCGTCACGCCGGCTGCACAGTTGCCTCGGCCACGGCATGACCTTCGCCATCACGCTCCAGGCGTATGCCGCGCCGGCCGACACGCTCGCGGCCCGACACCCGCCTGCAGCTTGTGCGGGTTATCGTCTGCCCGTGCGTGTGCTGGCCGTGGACGTCGGCACCTCGTCGGTGCGGGCGCAGGTGTTCGACGAGACGGCCGAGGAGCGAGGCGATCCGGCCCGCCGCGAGTACGCAGGCGAAGAGGATCCCGGCAAGCTCGTCGCTGCGACTCGAGCCGCGATCGACGAGGCAGGCGGCGCGTCCGGCGTCGACGCCGTCGGCGCGTCCTGCTTCGGCCACAGCCTGCTCGCGCTCGACGCCGCCGGTCACCCACTGACCGAGATCCTGTCGTGGCGCGACACGCGCTCCGCGGAAGCGGCCGTCTGGCTCCTGGGACGCGTCGACGGCTCGGCCGTGCACGAGCGCACGGGATGCCAGGTCCACACGAGCTACTGGCCCGCCAAGCTTGCCTGGCTCGCGCGCGAGCGCCCCCACGTCTTCCGCTCCGCTCGCCGCTTCGTCTCGTTCTGCGACTACCTCTACGAGCAGTTGCTCGGGCGGGAAGTGGCCACGGGCATCGGGATGGCCACGCCGACGGGTCTCGTCGACCTCGGGACGCGCGCGTGGGACGTCGAGCTGCTCGAGACGCTCGGGCTCGAACCGGAGCGGCTACCTGCGATCTCGGACAAGCCGGTTGACGGCTGGTACCCCGCCGTCCTCGACGGTGCGTGCTCGAACATCGGCGCCGGCTGCGTGACGCCCGGGCGGGCGGCGCTCATGGTCGGGACCTCCGGTGCGATCCGCACCGTGTACGAGACCGAAATCCCGCAACCGCGGCCGGGACTCTTCCTCCACTGGATCGACGACTCCCGCGTCGTCGAAGGCGGCTCACTCTCGGACGGCGGCAACCTCAACGCCTGGATCGAGGAGCTGCTCGACGGTCCTGATGGGTCGCTTGCGGGGCGCGATCCCGGCTCGCACGGGCTGACGTTCCTGACGCTCCTCGGCGGTGAGCGCAGTCCCGGCTGGCACCAGCATGCGAAGGGCGCCGTGCACGGGCTGACGTTCGAAACGACGGCGCTCGACCTTCGTCAGGCTGCACTCGAAGGCGTTGCGTTCCGCTTCGCCGAGGTCGCCGACCTGATGCCGCCGCTCGACGAGGTCGTGGCGACGGGCGGTGCGCTGGTCGAGGATCCCGACTGGGTGCAGATCATGGCCGACGCGCTCGCGCGGCCGCTGGCGACCTCCCGCGTCAAGGAGGCCTCCCTCCGCGGCGCAGCGGTGCTGACGCTGGAGCGGCTCGGCGTCGCGCCACCGCCTGCGCCGGTCGGTCCGGTGGTCGAGCCGCGTGGCGACAAGATCGAGGTCTTCCGCGAGGCGCGTGAGCGCCAGCGGCGGCTCTACGAGGTCGTGATCTCGGACGCGACGAGTTGACGCACGGCGGCCGCGATGCTCTCGGCGTCGATGCCGTAGGCGTGCAGGAGCTCATCCGGCTTGCCCGAGCGAGGCAGCTCGCGCACGGCGAGTGAGAGCACGCGCGGGTGCTCGTCCTTCTCCGCCAGCGCGGCGAGCACGGCGTCGCCGAGGCCTCCCTCCGGATAGTGGTCTTCGACGGTGACGATCGCGCCGGTCGCTTCCGCGGCGGCTTGCAAAGTGTCGGCGTCGATCGGCTTGATCGAGTAAGCGTCGATCACGCGTGCACTGATGCCGTCCTCCTCGAGCGTCGCCGCCGCCTCGAGTGCCTCGTGCACGGTGATGCCGGTGCCGACGATGGTGACGTCGTCGCCGTCGGATGAGCGGACGACGCGGCTGCCGCCGATCGGAAATTCCTCGTCGGGCCCGTAGATGACGGGTGTGTTGGGCCGCAACGTGCGCAGGAAGACGATGCCTTTCGTATCCGCCATCGCCGCGACGAGTCTCGCCGTCTGGTTCGCGTCGCAGGGGTGCAACACGATGCTGGAGTGAATCGCGCGCATCGCGGCGATGTCCTCGAGCGCCATCTGCGAGGGGCCGTCCTCGCCGATCGAAACGCCTGCGTGCGAGCCGGCCAGCCGCAGGTCGACGCGGCTGATCGCGGCCATGCGGACGAAGTCGTAGGCACGTGAGAAGAACGCGGCAAAGCTCGAGCCGAAGGCGTTCCAGCCGCGCGCGTGCAGCCCGACGCACGCGGCGACGAGCTGCTGCTCGGCGATGTACATCTCGAAGTAGCGGTCGGGGTGCGCCTCCTTGAAGATCTCGGCGAACGTCGAGTTGCCGACCTCGCCGTCCAGCGCGGCGACGTCGCCGCGCGCACTCCCGAGCGCAGCGAGCGCCTCGCCGTACGCCTTCCGCGTCGCGACCTCCTGGCCGAGCTCGTAGCGCGGCAGCTCGAGCGGACCTTCGGGAAACCGATGCCGCTCGGCGGGCTCCGGCTTGGTCACGTTCACCTCGATGTTCCTGACGCCGCCGAGCTCCTCGATCGCCTCGTCGGGGTCGTCGAGCGCCTTGCCGTGCCAGCCGGGTTTGTCCTCGACGGCTTTCACGCCCTTGCCCTTGAGGGTGCGCGCGACGATCACCGTCGGGCGGCCCGTCGTCTCCGCCGCCTCTCTGTAGGCACGGTCGATCTGCTCCACGTCGTGGCCGTCGATCTCGATCGCGTTCCAGCCGAACGCGCGGGCGCGCTCGACGTAGACGCCGGTGTTCCAGCCGACCATCGTCTCCCCGCGCTGGCCGAGCCGGTTGACGTCGATGATCGCCGTGAGGTTGTCGAGCTCGTAGTGCGACGCGTGCTCGAATGCCTCCCACATCGAGCCCTCCGCCATCTCGCTGTCGCCGCAGAGCACCCACACGCGGTAGGGCAGGCGGTCGAGGTACCTGCCGGCGAGTCCCATGCCGACGCCGATCGGCAGTCCCTGGCCCAGGGAGCCCGTCGCCACGTCGACCCACGGGATCAGCGGCGTCGGGTGGCCTTCGAGCATGCTCCCGAACCTCCGGTAGGTGAGCAGCTCGTCGTCGTCGATCGCGCCGACCGCGCGCAGGATCGCGTAGTACAGCGTCGACGCGTGGCCCTTGGAGAAGATCAACCGGTCGTTCGCCGGGCTCTTCGGCTCGCCGAAGTCGTAGCGGAAGTGGTTCGCGACCAGGACCGCCATCAGGTCTGCGGCAGACATCCCCGAGGTGGGGTGCCCCGATTTCGCGACTGCGGCGGGCCGGATCGAGTCGACGCGGAGCTGCTGGCCGAGTTCTCGGAGCTCGTTGGCCTCCATCGCAGCCATTCTACGAGCGGCCAGGCGTGCTCTGCGGCGTGTGGGGTACGGTCAAGGTGTGAAGGTGGCGGTCGCATTCGACCATCGCGGCGTTCGACTGCGCGAGGCCGTCCTCGAGGCGCTCTCCGAGCACTCGGTGGTGGACCTGGGCGCGGACACGGATGCCGTCCGGATCGACTACCCGGACAAGGCGCGGGAGCTCGGCGAGACGATCCGGAAAGGCGATGCGGAGCGCGGCGTCTTCGTCTGCGGTTCCGGTGTCGGGGCCTCGGTCGCCGCAACGAAGCTGCCGGGGATCCGCGCGGCCATCTGCCACGACGTGTACTCGGCCCATCAGGGCGTCGAGCATGACGACATGAACGTGCTCTGCCTCGGTTCGGAGGTCGTCGGGCCGGCGCTGGCCCGGGACCTCGTCGCCGCCTTCCTGGCGGCGCGGTTTGACGGCGGCGAGCGCTACGTGAAACGACTCGAGCAGATCGAAGACCTGGAAAGGAATGCCACCCATGCCTGAATCGAACCTGCACAAGCTGTCGGCGCTGGGCCAGAGCGTCTGGATCGACTTCCTCTCGCGGCAGATGCTCCGAAGCGGCAAGCTCGCGCGCATGATGGAGGAGGACGCCGTCGTCGGCGTCACGTCGAACCCGACCATCTTCCAGAAGGCAATCGCCGAAGGCAGCGCGTACGACGAACAGCTGAAAGAGATCCTCGAGTCCGGCGAGGGCGATCCCAAGGAGATCTTCCTGCAGCTGACCTCGCACGACATCGCCGACGCGTGTGGGCTGCTGCGCACGGTCTGGGACGCGGGTGGCGGCCAGGACGGCTACGTCTCGTGGGAGGTCGACCCGACCCTCGCGTACGACCGCGACGGGACGATCGCGGAGGCCAGGCGCCTGCACGACTGGATCGAGCGGCCGAACCTCTACGTGAAGATCCCGGCGACCGAGCCGGGGCTGGGCGCGATCGAGGAGATGATCGCCTCGGGCAGGAACATCAACGTGACGCTGATCTTCTCGTTGAAGCGACACCAGGAGGTCATGGAGGCGTACATCCGCGGCGTCGAGCGGCTCGTCGAGAGCGGCGGCGACCCGAGCACCGTGCACTCAGTGGCGAGCTTCTTCGTCTCACGGGTCGACACCGAGACCGACCGCCGGCTCGACGAGATCGGCGGCGACGCGACGAAGCTGGCGGGCAAGCTCGGGATCGCGAACGCGAAGCTCGCCTACCAGAACTACCTGGCAACGTTCCAGGGCCCGCGCTGGGAGGCGCTGGCGGCGAAGGGCGCCACGAAGCAGCGCTGCCTGTGGGCGTCCACATCGACGAAGAATCCGGAGTACCGCGACGTCATGTACGTCGAGGAGCTGATCGGACCGGAGACGGTGAACACGATGCCCGAGGAGACGATCCGAGGCTTCCAGGACCACGGCAAGGTCGAGCTGACGCTGGCGGAGGACGCGGACGCTGCACGCAGGCTCTTCGAGGAGCTCGCGGCCGCCGGGGTCGACTACGACGACGTCACCGACACGCTCGAGCACGAAGGCGTGCAGAAGTTCATCGACTCGTTCCACGAGCTGCTGGACGGCATCGGGGCGAAGCGCGGCGAGCTGGTCAAAGCGTGACGGTTGCGACCCAGCAGGAGCTCGTCGAGCGCATCTGGGAGCGCGACGCGACCGTCTGGACGGGCGCCGACGAGGACAAGTGGCTCGGCTGGCTCGACGAGCCGCGACGGATGCAGGAGCGCGTTCACGAGATCGTCGACTTCGCCCGGGACGCGCGCTCGCGCTTCGACACGTTCGTCCTGCTCGGCATGGGCGGCTCGTCGCTCGCGCCCGAGGTTCTCCGGCGCACGTTCGGCATCAAGACGCTGCACGTGCTCGACACCACTCACCCGGGGATGATCCGCCACGCCGAGCAGACCCTCGACCTCGAGAAGACGATGTTCGTCGTCTCGTCGAAGTCGGGCACGACGCTCGAGACGCTGTCGCACTTCGAATACTTCTGGGCCAAGGCGGGCGACGGCGAGCGTTTCGTCGCGATCACGGATCCGGGCTCGGCGCTCGAGCAGCTCGCGCACGAGCGGCGTATGCGCGTCTTCGCCGGCGAACCGACGATCGGCGGACGCTACTCCGCGCTCTCGCCGTTCGGGATCGTTCCCGCCGCGCTGATGGGGATCGACGTCGAACGGCTGCTCTCGAACGGGGAGCGGATGGCCGAGGCGTGCCGGGGCGACGCCAACCCGGGTCTCCAGCTCGGCCTCAGACTCGGCGAGCGCTGGCACGAGGGGCGCGACAAGGTCTGTGTCGAGGAGACGGAGGGCCGGTTCGGACTCTGGGCCGAGCAGCTGATCGCCGAGTCGACGGGCAAGCAGGGAAAGGGGCTCGTTCCCGCCCCCGGCGAGAGCCCCGAGGGTCCCGACCGCCAGGCGGCGAAGCCCGAGCTCGCAGATCCGCACTCGGTCGGAGGCGAGTTCTTCCGCTGGGAGTTCGCCGTCGCCGTCGCCGGGGCGATCCTCCAGATCAACCCGTTCGACCAGCCCGACGTCCAGGCGGCGAAGGATGCGACGAAACAGGTGCTCGCCTCCGGCGAGGATCCGAGGCTCGAGCCCGAGGGATCCGTCGAGGAGGTGCTCGAGGGGGCGGAGCCGCCGCACTACGTCGCGATTCAGGCCTTCATCGACCCGCGGCGCGAGCACGAGCTGCAGCCGCTGGTCGACCGGGCCCACGCGACTCGCTGCGTCGTCACGCGCGGCCTCGGCCCGCGATATCTGCATTCCACGGGCCAGCTGCACAAGGGCGGCCCGCCGACCGGTCTCTTCGTCCAGGTCGTCGACGACACGGGCGACGAGCTGTCGATTCCGGGTCAGGACTTCGGCTTCGGCCGGCTGATCCGTGCGCAAGCCGAGGGTGACTTTCGCTCGCTGCGCGAGCGCGGCCGCTCGGTGATCCGCTTACGACTCGAGGATCTCTGATGCAGCTCGGCATGATCGGCCTGGGGCGCATGGGTCACGGCATGACCGAGCGTCTCCGCGAGCACGGGCACGAGATCCAGACCTACGACCCAAACGTCTCCGAGCGAACCGCCGACTCGCTTGCCGAGCTGAAGGAGCAGCTCGAACCGCCACGGGCGTTCTGGCTGATGATCCCCGCCGGCGAGATCACGGAGGGCACCTTCAAGCAGCTGCTGGAGATCGCCGGCGAGGGCGACATCATCGTCGACGGCGGCAACTCGAATTTCCGCGACTCGAAGCGGCGCTACGAGGAGGCGGCAGAGCACGGGATCGCGTTCGTCGACGTCGGCGTCTCGGGCGGGATCTGGGGGCTCGAGATCGGCTTCTGCCTCATGGCCGGCGGGGACGACGAGCCGGTGCAGAGGCTCGGGCCCGTGTTCGAGGCGCTCGCGCCGGAGGCGGGGTACGCCCACGTCGGTCCGTCCGGGTCAGGCCACTTCGTGAAGATGGTCCACAACGGCATCGAGTACGGGCTGATGCAGTCGTACGCGGAGGGCATGGAGATCATGGAGCACTCCGAGTACGACCTCGACCTGCACGAGATCACCGGCATCTGGCGCAACGGCTCCGTCGTGCGCTCCTGGCTGCTCGAGCTGCTCCACGCGGCCTTCGAGCAGCACGGCTCGAAGCTCGAAGACATCGCGCCTTATGTCGAGGACTCTGGCGAGGGGCGCTGGACGATCGACGAGGCGATCAGGGAGAACGTCCCCGCGATGGTGATCGCGAGCTCTCTGTTCGCGCGGTTCGCTTCGCGCGACGAGGTCAAGTTCTCCGCGAAGGTGGCGGCGGCGCTGCGCAACCAGTTCGGCGGCCACGCCGTCAGGGCAGTGGAGCGCGCGAAAGCGTCACCGGACCCGCGGTAGTGGCGGTCGCGCAGGAAAATCCTCTGCTCGAGGGACTCGAGGCCCGGCGCGCACCGGATCCCTGCATTCTCGTCATCTTCGGCGCCTCCGGCGACCTGACGAAGCGCAAGCTCTTCCCGGCGCTCTACTCCCTGGCGTACCGCCGGCTGCTGCCGCAGAGCTTCGCGGTCGTCGGCTGCGCACGGTCGGAAGAGTCGGACGACGAGTTCCGCGAGCGGATGAAGGAGGCCGTGCAGGAGTTTTCGCGCGACCCGTTCCGTGACGACGTGTGGGAGTTCCTGGCCGACGGGATGCGCTACGTGCCGATGGACTTCGCCGACGAAGAGCGGGAGGACCTGCTCGCCAAGACGCTGACTGAGCTCGACGAAGAGCGGCAGACGCGCGGCAACCGCGTCTACTACCTCGCCACGCCGCC
Source organism: Gaiellaceae bacterium (assembly GCA_035764165.1). Taxonomy (GTDB): domain Bacteria; phylum Actinomycetota; class Thermoleophilia; order Gaiellales; family Gaiellaceae; genus 3-1-20CM-4-69-9. The sequence goes on from DASTZS010000023.1 coordinate 31,176, forward strand.
GGCGGTTTTTCCCACCGTGGTCGAGGCGCTCGGCAAGCGGCGCACGGCGCAGGGCTGGGTACGCGTGATCATCGAGAAGCCATTCGGGCACGACCTCGCTTCCGCGCGCGAGCTGCAGGGCGTGATCGAGCGCTACTTCGACGAGAGCGAGGTCTTTCGCATCGACCACTACCTGGGCAAGGAGACGGTGCAGAACATGCTCGCACTGCGCTTCGCGAACGGGATCTTCGAGCCGATCTGGAATCGCCAGTTCGTCGACCATGTCCAGATCACGGTGGCCGAGACGGTCGGGATCGAGGGACGCACGGAGTACTACGAGCGGGCGGGCGCCAGCCGCGACATCTTCCAGAACCACCTGCTCCAGCTCGTCGCGATCACCGCGATGGAGCCGCCGATCGACTTCACCGCCGACTCGGTCCGCAACGAGAAGGTCAAGGTGCTGCGCTCGATGAGCACGCCGGGCCCGCGGGCGGTCGTGCGCGGGCAGTACGGTCGCGGTTTCATCGAGGGCCAGGAGGTCCCGGCGTATCGCGAAGAGCCAGGCGTCGATCCGAGCTCGATGACGGAGACCTACGTGGCCGCGAAGCTCTACGTCGACAACTGGCGCTGGGCGGACACGCCCTTCTACGTGCGCACGGGCAAGCGCCTCGCCCGGCGCGAGACGACGATCGCGATCGAGTTCAAGCGCGCGCCGCACCCGCCGTTCGAGGAGCTCTCGGTCGAGCGGCTGCGCCCGAACGTCCTGCTCGTGCACGTGCAGCCCGACGAGGGCGTCTCGCTGGCGATCGGGGTGAAGGTGCCCGGCCAGGGGATGACGATTCGCACCGTTCACATGGATTTTCTCTACGGTGGCGCGTTCCGGGCCGGCTTGCCCGAGGCATACGAGCGCCTCATCCTCGACGCGATGCTCGGCGACGCGACGCTCTTCACCCGCATCGACGAGGTGGAGGAGCAGTGGAAGCTCGTCGACGCGGTCGTCGCGGCCTGGTCGCGCGACCGGCCGGCGTTCCCGAACCACGCGGCCGGCACCTGGGGGCCCACCGCAGCCGAAGAGCTGCTCGAGCGCGACGGGCGTGCATGGCGACCCTGACGTCGATCCGCGACATCGAGCGCGAGCTTGCGAGCCTCCGCGTGGCGCCGGGCTCCGACGTGCCGTACCAGCGCACCAGCGTGCTGACGCATTCGGCGTGGGTGCCGCCCGAATGGAAGGAGGCGGCGGAGGACGTCCTCTCGGGATTGCGCGAGCGGCATCCGTCGCGCACGATCGTGCTCTTCCCGGAGCCTGAAGAGGAGGACGGCGTCGAGGCGGACGTCGACGTGGAGATCTTCCCCGTCGGCGAGGGTCGTCAGATCTGCACCGAGACGATCCGGGTGCACCTGAAGGGGTCGCGCGCCCAGGCGGCCGCCAGCGTGCTGCAACCGCTCTTTCTGCCGGATCTCCCGACCTTCCTGCGCTGGCGAGGGCAACCGCCGTTCGGCGACCCGGTCTTCGAGAGCCTCGTCGGCGTCGTCGACCGCTTGATCGTCGACAGCACCGAGTGGGAGGACCTGCCGGACGCCTATACCGCCCTGGCGGAGATCTTCGACCGTGTCTCCGTCTCGGACATCGCGTGGGCGCGAACGAGTCGCTGGCGTCCACAGCTCGCGTCCCTCTGGCCCGAGATCGCGAAGGTGAAGCGCATCCGCGTCACCGGCACCGCGGCGCAGGCCCACCTGCTCGCCGGCTGGCTCCGTTCGCGCCTCCGGCATCCGGTCGAGCTCGAGCACGAGCGTTCCGACCGGCTCGTCGCAGTGGAGCTCGACGGCCGCCCGGCGCCCTTCCCGCCCGGAGATCCACCCGATCCCGCCGACCTCCTCTCAGAAGAGCTCGACCGGTTCGAGCGCGACCCGGTCTACGAAGAAGCCGTACGCTCGGCAGCGGCATGACCGTCGCTCGCCTTCGGCTCGCTCCCGGGAGGGAAACCATGTTTCCCTCACGAGCTCCCTTCTTTAGCGGTCGCCTCAGCCCTCGCGCCGCTGAGATCGCCGCGAGGGCCGAGGAGAAGGAGGGGGGAAACCTCCCGGTTTCCCCTTACGCCCCTTCCATCGTTCATGGGCCACAGGTCGGCCCATGAACGAGTTCGCAGCGATCGTCAAGCCGCTGATCGCGGAAGTCCCCGGCTGGCTGACCGACGAGGAGGGCGAGGCGCTCTACGAGCTCGCGCGCGCGTGTAAAGGTAGAGGTGTCATTGTGGAGATCGGCTCCTGGAAGGGCAAGTCGACCATCTGCCTCGGCGTCGGCTCGCGCGCCGGCGCGTCCGTGCCGATCTACGCCGTCGACCCGCATGCCGACTACCGCTTCGGCGACTTCAAGGCGAACGTCGACCGGGCGGGCATCGCCGATCTCGTGCAGCCGATCGCCTCGCTCTCGCAGCCGGCGGCCGACGACTTCCACGAGCCGATCGAGCTGCTGTTTGTCGACGGCTCGCACGAGTACGACCTCGTGCTCGAGGACTTCGAGAAGTGGGTGCCGAAGGTCGTCGAGGGCGGCTGGGTCGCCTTCCACGACACGACCTGGACGCCGGGGCCCCGCAAGGTCGTCGGCGACGCGATCTACCGGTCTCGGCGGTTCAAGGACATGCGCTTCGTCGTGGGCTCGACCACGATCGCGCGCAAGGTGGACGGGAACTCGTTCGGCGACCGCGTGCGCAACCGGTACGTCCTCGGCCTGAAGACCGCCTTCTGGCTCGGTTCGTCCGCGGTGAAGAAGCAGCGCCGTCTGCTGCCGAAGCCGGTGGAACGGCTCGGGCGCAGGCTGCTACGCACGCTTCAGTAAGGCGAGAGGACTTCGTGGCTCAGAGCCACAAAGTCGCGGACTACTTGCCGCCGCCGACGATGCGGAACTTCGGCTTCGCGACGACGATCTTCGCCGGATCCGACCACGACATCTGCTGTGCCCCGCTCGGCAGTGCGTAGTTGAAGCCGCGGACGCGGTAGTACCACGTGCCCGGCTTCAGCGGCAGCACGGTCGAGGTGCCGAGCGTGATCGTGCCGAGCGCATTCTCGTTCTGCGGATTCGGCTCCGGCTTGAACGGATAGCGCTTCTTGCTCCACTGCACCTCGTAGACCGAGGCGCCGAGCGCGGGCGTCCAGGCGACGAGCGGTGACCCGTAGAAGGCCTGGCTCGACTTTCCCGCAGTGAGCCTTCCCTTGGGAGACAGGCCCGAGGCGAACAGCTCGCCGGCTGCGGTGAGCGACGGCTCGCTGTTCTTGCCGAAGCGGGCGACGCGGTTGTACGGCGCGGCGCAGACGTCCTGCGGCAGTTCGAGATCGGTGTACTGGAGGTTGCCGCCGGTGCGGACGATCGGCTCGCCGACGCCGTGCGCGAACTTCAGCGGCGCCGCGAGCGTGAGCGTCGTCCCGCTGACGCCGATCACGGTGACGGTCTCCTGGTTCAACGTATTTCCGAGCAGGAGTGTGTCGCCGCTCGAGAAGCCGACGGCGCTGACCACGCCGAGGCTGCTTCCCCCGATGCCAGCGGTCGTCGAGGTGTTCGTGCGCAGCGCTCCGGGCGAGACAGCCGCGACGGGGATGACCGTCCAGTAGTAGCCGCTCTCCGGCCACGCCGTGTCCCAGAGGTCGACCGGTGCGCCGAGGACGCCGCTGCCGACCTCGATCTGCTGCGGTCCCGGCGTCGTCGAACCGCCGGTGCTCGTGTCGGTATCGGCCGGCACGCCCGTCGTCGGCGTTGCGGCCGGCAGCGACTCGGTCGTGCGCATGGACTGTCCGTCGAACGTGTAGGTGTCGGGCTCCGAGCCGTCACGCAGATACGAGGCGCGCGCGGCGGGCAACGCAGTCGGAAGCGAGGGCAGGGCGAGCGGCCCGAAGGGACGGGGCGCATAGGCCGGTCCGCCGACAACGGCGCTCGTGAAGACGCGGTTGAGGCACTGCCTGTCGGTGAAGACGTAGACGCGGAAGAGCTCTGCGCTCGTGCCGTCGAGGGCCTGGTCTCCGGTCCACGTGAACGCCGGCATCAAACGGTGCGCCTCGGAGGACGGGTCGCCGCTGGAGGAGATGTCCGAGATCGTTCGTCCCAGCATGAGCGGCCCGCCAACATAGGCCTGGTTCGTCGAGCTGTAGACCGGACTCCACGGTCCGTAGCCGACGGCCGGCAGTCCATTCTGCCGGGACTGTTTGTTGTCGTCCGTGCGGTCGGTACGCAAGGCGCGGATGCGCCAGCGCACCGTTCCCATCCAGCTCGAGGTGCGATGGAAGGTGTAGAACTCGCGCTCGTCCAGGACGTTCGTGAACACCGTCTCCATCTTCGGGGTCGGGTTGTTGATGTCGACGAACCAGATCTCGTAGCCGTCGGCGCCTTCGATCGGCGTCCAACGGATCAGGCCCGGCGCACCGGCGAGCGGCTTCGGCGCGGGCCCCGGCTCCATGTCGAAGCCGAAAGGTGCGCTCCACGGTGTGGTCGACGTCGAGGTGATGCCGCGAACGCGCGCGTACAGTGCGTGCGGATTGCCCGTGATCCAGGGCAGCATCACGGTCGGGGCCGCGACCGGGGTCGTCAGGCCGCTCGTCTGGTAGACGAGGCCGTTCTCGCGAAAGCTCGAGCTCGTCGCGAGCTGGAACTGATAGCGCCTCGCCCCCGGGACGGGATTCCACGCGAACGAGGGCGTGCGGGGAAACGAGCGGTCTGTGGGCTCGTCCGCGCGCAGGAGGAATCCGTGCAGGTTCGTCGGCGCCGCGCCACGCACAGGCGTCGCGGCCTCGGCCGCGGGAGCGAGCGTGAGCAGGCCGAGACAGACGGCGGCAAGAAGGGGTGCGCGCAGCATCGTTCCCTGTCGTTTTCGGCAGGATCCCTCCTTCGGCTGTCCCTCAACTGAGGGATGCCAGCAGCTCGCCGGCGGCGAGCACGAGCGCGTCTGCCCCTGGTCTCCCGACGAGCTGTACCGATGCGGGGAGCCCATCCTCCGCGGCTCCGCACGGGAGGGCGAGTGCCGGCCACCCGAGCGTGTTGAACGGCAACGTGTTCGCGGTCAGCCGCTTCCGGAGCTCGAGATCGCCGATGCCGGTCGGCGGGGCGACGCAGGGAAGGGTCGGTGTGAGGAGGAGGTCGACGCCGTCTGCGAGCTGCGCGCACAACTCGGCGTACTCCTCGCGGGCGCGGGCCGCCTCCGCGGCCGCGGCGTCCGAGACCGTGAGGCAGCGTTCGATCTTCGTCGCCACGTCCCCGCCGTAGAGCTCGCCGTGCTCCGCATAGAGCTCTCGATGGATCCCGGCCACCTCGTGCATGAAGAGCGCGTCGATCGCAGGGCGCGGCCAGTCGACCGCGGTGCTACGCGGGAATCTTCCGGCAGCCTCCTGCACTCGTTCGGCGACCAGCGGATCCGCCTCGTCCACCCACGCGACGGCGACACGCACCTCTTCGAGCGACTCCAGCCTCGCCGGCTCGAACTGGGGTGACAACGCCTCGAGCAGCGCCGCGCATTCCCGCACCGTTCGCGCCATCGGCCCGACGTGGTCGAAGCTCGGTGCGAGCGGAAAGCAGCCGGCGGTCGGGACGAGGTCGAACGTCGGCTTGATTCCGGCGACGCCGCAACAAGCGGCGGGGATGCGAATCGAGCCGCCGGAGTCGGTTCCGAGCGCCGCGTCCGCGAGACCTGCGGCGAGCGCTGCCGCCGACCCGCCGCTCGAGCCGCCTGCGATTCGTCCCGGCGCGGCCGGATTCGGCACGGTGCCGAAGTGCGGGTTCTCCGACGTGATGCCGTAGGCGAACTCGTGCAGGTTCGTCTTGCCGACGTTGGCGTACCCCCCGGCCTCCGCGAGCCGTACGGACTCGGCCGAGGCGGCAGGCACGTGCTCGGCGAAGATCGCCGAGCCGTAGGTCGTCACCGAGCCCGCGGTGTCGAGCAGGTCCTTGACCGCCAGCGGAATGCCGTCGGCCTGCTGCTCGGGTCGCGCGAGAAAGATCCCGTCGGCCGCCACGGGCCGACTCTACTTACCCGCGGCGCTTCGGCTTCTTCGCCGCCTGGACCGCCACGCGGCGAGTGAGGCTCTCGCCCTGCGCACCGCCGGACGAGAAGCTCGTCACGGTCAGGACGTTGTTCGGCGTGCTCGTCTTCTTCAGCGTCTTCAGGAGACGCGACGGGAGGACGAAGCGGACGTCGTTGTTGCCCGCGTGCAGGTTGGCGGAGCCGAGCCACGACGAGCCGATCGTGGCCTTCAGGACGCCGGTGCCGCTCGCGAAGACGATGAAACGAAGCACGCGCGTCTTCGCGGAGACGCGGATCAGCTCCGGCGCATGCAGCGTGAGATCGGGAGCCGGATCGGTCGTCGGCGCCGAGACGACGGGACCGATGACCTTCACTCCGGCCGGCGGCTCGCTCGCGGCTGCAGGCCTCGAAGTGTCGACGGTGAGGGTGCCCGACAGCGTGAATTCACGCCCGTCGAGAGCCGGTGGGCTTGCGTCGTTGGTCTCGTTCGGAAGCGAGACGTACGCGTGCGGGCTGCCCGAGCACGTGTTCCACGGCACGGTCAGCGACGCGGTCGAGCCGAAAACCGAGAATGCCTGCGCCGTTGCGTCTTTCGTGTTCGCGTAGTAGTACGGCGTCGAGGCGACACCTGCCGGGATCGCGACCTTGAGGACGAGCGATGCCTCGTAGCAGGGGCCCGTCTCGGCGTCGGCTGTATGCGCGATGTCGACGTAGCGGACGGCGAGATGGTTTACCGCAAGGGTGACCGAGTTGCCCGCGATGACCGTCGCCTGCGTCTGGGGCAGGACACCCGCGAGGAGCGGTGAGTTGAAGCTTCCGGTCAGTCGCGCCGTCGTGTAGTCCTCGAAGAACTTCCCGAGCGTCGGGCCGAGCGGCTGGACGACGCTCGCCAGCGCCTGCGTGCCGGAGAGCGACGCCCCGGCGACGAGCACGTCTTTGACCTTGCCGTCACCGAAGCGCTGAGCGAGATACTCGAAGAGCATCCAGCCCGGATAGCCGTTGCGATCGAACTCGCTGTCGCCGCACTCGGACCCGACGCAGTCCATCGTCCGGTCCGGGTTGAGCTCGCGACCGCCCGCCGCACCGGCAGGAGCGCGCGTGGCCGCCCACTCGGCGATGCCCTCGCGCAGCCACTGGTCGGTGCCGGAAGCGACCTCGTCCTCGAAGACGTGGAAGACCTGGTGCGAGATCACGTGGTAGTCGAGGCCCGTCACGACGTTCAGGTGGATCTCGTCCGCACCCGCCGGACTGCTCGGCGTCAGCACCGCGTCCCAACGTGTGAGCGGCCTCGGAACGGTGAGCGGGATCGAGCCGAAGGGGAGACATTCGGCTGCGAAGTCGTCGACGGAGATGTCGATCAGGCCGTCCGCGTCTCCCGTCGGGGCCGTGTAGCCCATGCCGACGTATGCGTTGTAGGCCCGGTCGGCGAGGCCGAGCAGTTCGCCCGCCCGCTCCTGGGTAATCGTGGCGTCGGGACAGGGAGACGTGTCGCGGCTCCAGTGGATCATAAAATGCTGGCTCGAGAGCGTGGCGACGCCGCTGACCGGGAACGGATCGATCGCCGCCGCCCGCGGCACGCCGGCAGCCAGCGAGGCCGCCAGGACGACCACAGCCAAGGGCAGCAGGAAGCGCGACGATCGTGTCATCAACGCCCAGATCGGCTCGGGCCGGGCTTTTCTTTAGCCGGCGCGGATCAGTCGTACTGCAGGTAGACGAGCGCCACGACGACCGACCCGGCGACGAGCAGGAGCGCCAGTCCGAGCAGCGCAATCCCGAGTGTCACGTTCCGGCGGGCGACCTCGGGCGTCGGCCCGACCGGTGGCAGCGTCTCCGGCATCTAGACCAGCGGATCCACTGCCATGGCCGCGAAGAGCAGCGCGAGGTAGAGGAGTGAGAAGTGGAAGAGCAGCGAGGCCTGCTTCGGTGTCGTACGCTTGCGCAGGCGGACGGAGAGCGAGACGAACACGGCGCCGAGCGCGAGCGCGGCACCGAGGTAGACGAGGCCGAGCGGGCCGAAGGCGAAGGGCACGAGCGAGACGCCGACGAGGGCGCACGCGTACAGCACGATCTGCCGTGTCGTCTCGCCCTCTCCGCGCACGACCGGCAGCATCGGGATGCGTGCGGCTGCGTAGTCGCGCCGGATCAGCAGCGCCAGCGCCCAGAAGTGCGGCGGCGTCCAGAAGAAGACGATCAGGAAGAGCCAGAGGGCGGGCAAGGTGAGGTTCCCGGTGGCCGCAGCCCAGCCGACGAGGGGCGGCACCGCTCCGGCGGCTCCGCCGATGACGATGTTCTGCGGGGTCGTGCGCTTGAGCCAGCTCGTGTACACGAGCACGTAGAAGAGGTTGCCGACGAGCGCGAGCACGGCCGTGAGCACGTTCACGAGTGAGGCGAGCAGCACGAAGCTGAACGCCGACAGTGCCAGGCCGAACTCGAGCGCGTGCGCTGCCGGCATTCGCTCCGCCGCGAGCGGCCGGGCGCGTGTGCGCTTCCCCATCAGCTTGTCGATGTCGCGGTCGAGCACGTGGTTGAGGGCCGAGGCGCCGCCGCAAGCGAGCGCCAGCCCGGTCATCGTGACGGCGACGAGCCACGCCGGGGGTGCGCCGCCCGCTCCCACGAACATCGCGCAGAGGCCCGTGACCAGGAGGAGCGACATGATGCGCGGCTTCGTCAGCGTGATGTAGTCGCGAAGAGAAGCGCGGGGAGCAGGCTCGCCGCGGTACGCGGCGGCGGCGAGGACGAGTGACGCGGCGAAGGCGACCGCCGCGAGCGCCAGGTGTAGGGCGGGCGCGGTCACCAGGGCTGCGGTGCCGAAGAGGACGAGGGCGCTGACGCTCGGCGCGACCAGGCGGCGATGGAGCAGCACGGCTGCGACGACGAGTGCGAGCAGCGGCGGCAGCGCGAGCGCCGCGAGCACGCGGTGCGCTGCGCCGAGCGACGCGGCGCCGCTCACGACCGCAAGCAGCGTCGCGAGCACGGCGCAGAGCGCAGTCAGCCGGAACCAGGGACCCGGTCTAGGCACGCGACTCCTCCAGCCGTCGCCGCAGGTCCCGCAGTGGGCGCGCGCTCGAGATGTACGGCAGCTGGTCGAAGTTGTGCGGCGGCGGCGGCGAGCTCGTGTACCACTCGAGCGTGTCCGCGAGCCACGGGTCGTTCGGTGCCCGCCGCCCGGCGCGCGCCGTCCTCACGACGTTGACGACGAAGACGAGCATGCCGAGGGTCATGACCGCCGAGCCGATCGTGGAGGCGAGGTTGTAGGCGAGCCAGAGCCCGTGCTCGCTGTAGGTGTAGTTGCGCCGCGGCATCCCGAGCAGCCCGAGCATGTGCTGTGGGAAGAAGGTGAGGTTGAAGCCGAGGAACACGAGCCAGAACTGCACCTTCCCGAGTCGCTCGTCGAGCAATCGTCCGAAGAACTTCGGCCACCAGTAGAAGATCCCGGCGAAGGTGCCGAACACGGCTCCGCCGAAGAGCACGTAGTGCATGTGGGCGACGACGTAGTACGTGTCGGTCACCTGCCAGTCCACCGGGAACGCTGCGAGGAAGATCCCGGAGAGACCTCCCATCGTGAAGACCGCGATGAAGCCGAGCGCCCACAGCATCGCGGTGTCGAAGATGAGATTTCCGCGCCACGTCGTCGCGAGCCAGTTGAAGATCTTCACGCCGGTGGGAACGGCGATCACCATCGACGAGAGCATGAAGAAGACGTTCAGGAACGTCGGCAGCCCGACGCTGAACATGTGGTGCGCCCAGACCAGCATCGAGTAGAAGCCGATCGCGACCGTCGAGAACGCGATCGCCTTGTAGCCGAAGATCGGCTTGCGCGAGAAGACCGGTAGCACTTCGGAGATCACTCCCATCGCGGGCAGGATGATGACGTACACCTCGGGATGGCCGAAGAACCAGAACAGGTGCTGATACAGGACCGCGTTGCCGCCCTGGTCCGGTAAGAAGAAGTGCGTGCCGACCTGCCGATCGAGCAGGAGGAAGGTCAGCCCCACTCCGATCACGGGGAGCACGATCAGCAAGAGCGCCGAGTAGATCTCGATCGCCCAGACGAACAAGGGGATGCGCATCCAGCTCATCCCGGGCGCGCGCATGTTCTGGATCGTGGCGAGGAAGTTGATCGCACCGACGAGCGACGAGATAGCGACGAGGTGGAGCGAGAGGATCCAGAGGTCCTGTCCGTTGCCCGGCGAGAAGAACTTCTCCGACAGCGGCGGGTAGCCGTACCAGCCCGACTTCGACGCGCCGCCGGAGGCGAAGAAGCTGAGGAAGAGAACGAGGCCGCCGAAGAGGAAGCACCAGTACGAGAACGCGTTCAGCCGCGGGAAGGCCATGTCGCGCGCGCCGATCATCAAGGGGACGAGGAAGTTCGCCATGCCGGCCCAGAACGGGACGATGAAGAGGAAGATCATCGCCGTCCCGTGGATCGTGAACAGCTCGTTGTACGCGTTCTCCGTGATGAAGTGCTCGTTCGGCGTCGCGAGCTGCGCGCGCATCAGCAGCGCGAGGATCCCGGCGCCCGCGAAGAAGACGAGAGACGTGACCATGTAGAGGATCCCGATCCGCTTGTGGTCGACGGTCGTGATCCAGCTCATGACGCGGCCCTGTCGCCAGTCCGGCCGGTAGGGCGCGACCGCTTGCGCTCTAGCCGCCACTCGCCGCTCCCTTGTAGACGTTCTGCTTCAGGTACTCGAAGAGCGCGTCGAACTGCGCGTCGGTCCAGCCTCGGCCGACCGGGGGCATGTACGCGGCCAGCGGCTTCGTCCTGTTCTGCCCTTCTATGAGGAGCGTGCGCAGACCCTCGGCGGAGACGAGGAGGCTGTTGTTCGCGATCGCAGGCCCGTAGCCGCCCTCACCGGACGGGCCGTGACACTTGGCGCACACGCCCTGCCACTCGGTCCGTCCGAGCTGCGCGCGGGCCTCGCTCGAGATCCACGCCTCGTAGTCCCCCGCCGAGACGATGTGTGCGCGTGCCGTCATCTGGGCGTGGAAGACGCCGCAGTACTCGCCGCACTTGCCTCGGTAGGTGCCGACCTGGTCGGCCTTGAACCACGTGTGGTTCACGCGACCCGGGATGGCGTCGAACTTGCCGTGCAACTCTGGGATCCACCAGCTGTGATCGACGTCTTCGGAGTGGATGTCGATCTTGACCACGCGGTTCACGGGTGCGCGCAGCTCGTCGATCGAGACGGCGCCGTTCGGGTAGGTGAACTGCCAGTAGAACTGGTGCGCGTCGACCCTGATCGTGAGCGGCCCGCCCTGCGCGCTCGCCTTGGGGACGTCCTCGATCCCCGGCAGTTTGTAGAAGATGAAGGTAGCGACCGCCGCGAGGATCAGGATGGGGACGGCGGTCCAGATCAGCTCCAGCTTCGTGGCGCCGTGGATCTGGGGGCCCTCGACCGTCCGCGGCCGGCCCCGCCGGCGGTATTTGAAGACGAACCAGACGAGCGCCGTCTCGACGACGACGAGGATCGCGAGCGCGAAGTAACCGATCCACAGGTAGGCCTGGTCGATGCGCTCGGCGTTCGGAGAGTGCGGCGTCGCCGGCGTGAAGCCGCCGTTCTCGGCGTACGCCGAGGCGGCCACCGCCAGCGCGGCGCCGAGACCTAGGACGAGGACGAGGAGCTTGCGCCTCACCGGCGGTGGCATCCTACGAGATGGATGCGAGAAAGTCCGGTTGGTTCGTCCGGCGATTTCAGACGGACGCGCGGGCCGAGCCCGCACGTCCTGGAGGCGGCACCGCAAGCGGTGCCGCGGGAGATGCTCCCCTGATGGAAGAACGGTCGCGCGTCCAACTTCCGCCTGGGATCGGAGATCGTTACCAGGTGTACGTGAACGGCGTCCCCCAGACGCTCGGGCGTGACTTCGACCGGATCGGCGACGAGCTCGTCTTCGACCGGGTCCTCGCGCAGGAGGGGCCCCTCGGCCCGATCCGCTGGCTCTCGATGCTGCTGGGGGTCGCCGGGACGTACCGCAAGCACGAGAACGTGGACGTGGTCTACGAGCAGGAGGGCCGGCGGATGGTCGTCCAGCTCGTGCCGAAGACCTCTTGAGGTGCGCGCGCTAGCTCTTCTCGAGCGGCTCGAGCCGGTAGCCGACGCCGTAGCGCGTCTGGATAAAGGTGTGGCGGGAGGCCCGGCGGTCGATCTTCTCGCGCAAACGCCTGACGAAGACGTCGACCGTGCGGTCGCGGTGGCTCTCGCGCCGCCCCCAGATCTTCTGCAGGAGCTCGTCACGGGTGACGACACGCCCACGCTCCAGAGCCAGCTGGTAGAGGAGCCGGAACTCGGTCGGGGTGAGGCCCGCGCTCTCGCCGTTCACGAAAGCCTGAACCTCGCGCGGGTCGATTCGCAGCTCTTCGATCTCGATTGGCTCTCCCCGAGGGCTGTCGTCGCGGCGAAGCGCCCGCCGCGACGCGGCGCGGACGCGTGCGACGAGCTCGTTCATCGAGAACGGCTTCACGAGATAGTCGTCGGCTCCGATCTCGAGCGCGTGCACGCGGTCGTGCTCGGTGCCCCGGGCGCTCACGACGACGATCGGCGTGGGGATCCCTTCTGCCCGCGCGCTCTGGATGACGTCCCAGCCGTCGCGGCCGGGCAGCATCAGGTCGAGCACGCAGACATCGGGTTGCTCGAACCGGAGCCGCGCCAGTCCCTGGTCGCCTTTGCCCACGACGACGGGGTCGAACCCCGCCGCGGCGAGGTGCCGGGCCATGCCGTCGGCGATGACGGAGTCGTCCTCGACGATCAGAACCTTGGCCATACTCGTTCCTGATGGAGGAGACACGGGCCTACGAGGAGCTGCGCGTCGGCTTCACGGCAGCAGTGTCCCACGAGCTGCGCACACCGCTCGCCCGCCTGCTGGCTCTGCTCGATACAGCGGCGCTTCCCGACGTCGATCGAGATGCATTGCTTGCCCAGGCCCGCGAGCAGGTCGAGGAGATGCGCGAGCTCGTCGACGACGTCCTCTTCCTGTCGGAGCTCGAGAGCGGCCGTGAAGTCGTCGCGCTCGGCAACACGCCTGCGCGCCCGGTGCTGGAGGAGGTCCGCGACCGGCTCGCCGACAGCGCCGAGCGGGCCGACGTCGCCGTCCGCATTGAGGGACCGACGGACGCGACGGTTCCGTTGAGGCGGCGCATGGTCCAGATCGTGGCCGAGAACCTCGTCGCGAACGCTATTCGGCATGCAGGCCCCGGCTCGACCCTGACGCTGACCGTCGGTCCCGGACTGCTCGAGGCTGCCGACGACGGGCGCGGTGTCGAGCAGGAAGAGCTGCCCCGCCTCTTCGAGCGCTTCTTCCGCAGCGACCGGGCCCGCGCCTCGAGGGGCACGGGCCTCGGTCTCGCGATCGTCAAGCACGTCGTGACGGCCGCCGGAGGCGAGGTGGAGGCGACCGGCGGCCCGGGTCACGGTCTGACGATCCGTTGTCTCTTCTCTACGAGTGCACCAGGCCGAGCGTCTTGATCGACGCCTTGAGGACGACCTTCGGCAGCGGTGAGAAGAGCAGCTTCGGTCCCGACACCTGACCCTTCGTCACCGCCCAGCGCACGAACTGCTTCAGCTCCTTCGCCTTGGGCGTGCTCTTCGGGAGGACGACGTAGGTGAAGGTGCAGATCGGGTACGCGAGCCTCTGCCGCTTCGAGGGGTTGACGATCGAGATGCCGCCGTTGTTGGGGGCGACCCGCAGGATCGTCGCTCCCGCGGCCGCGATGCCCCGCAGGCCCGGCAGCTGGTAGACGCCGGCGCGGTTCTTGACCGCCGCCATCTTGAAGTGGTTCTTCAGCGCGTACGCCACGTCGACGTAGGTGATGCCGCCGTTCGTCTGGCTGAGGGTCGCGGAGACGCCGGAGCTTCCCCGCGCGCCGACCCCGGTCGGCCAGTCGACGGCGACGCCCTTGCCGACGCTGCTCTTCCACTGCCGGCTGACGCTGTTCAGGTACTCGGTCACGTTGTAGGTGGTGCCGCTGTTGTCGCTGCGATGGATGACGGTGATGGCGAGATCAGGCAGCGACCTCCCCCTGTTCAGCTTCTTGATCGCCGGGTCGTTCCAGTTCTTGATCCGGCCGAGGAAGATGCCCGCGACGGCGTTGCCGTCCAGATGGATGTGGTCGGGCAGCCCGTCGCCGCGATAGGCGATCGACGTCGCCGACAACGCCCAAGGAATCTGAACGCAGCCCTTGCACGCGGCGAACTGATCGGGCGTGAGCGGAGCGTCGCTTGCGCCGAAGTCCACGGTGCGGTTCGTAATCGCGTTGATACCTCCGCCGGAGCCGATCGGCCCGTACGTCACCTTGACGCCGAAGGTCTTGTCGACCTTCGGGATCCACGCCGACACGAGCGGTGCGACGAAGCTGCTGCCCGCACCGGTGAGGCTGTCGGCTGAGGACTTCGCCCCTGCTCCCGCCGGGAGCACGAGGGCCGCGCCGAGCGCGCCGAGGACGGCCAGTGTCCTGCGAGTCAAGATTTCTCCTCTCGTTCGGTTCACGTCACGACGAGCGTGCCCACCGTCCTTCCACCCGTGGGAAGAACGGTGGTTGCGGGCTGGTAACAAGGTGGTGAACGGAGGCTCGGGCAGCCTGACCGGGCAGTAGGCTCGCGCGCGGTGAGCGCCGTCCCGACGACGAGCCCGTTGCAGGCCCGCCGCCGCTTCGCCGGCCGGTTCGGTGACCTCGTCCTGCACGGAATCACGCTGGCCGGGGCACTCTCCTGCGTCGTCCTCGTCGGGGCGATCGTCTGGAAGATCCTCGCGCTCTCGCGGGACTCCTTCGACCGCTTCGGCCTCTCCTTCGTCACCGCACAGGACTGGGACCCGGTCAAGCACGTCTTCGGAGCTTTGCCGTTCATCTACGGCACGGTCGTCAGCTCGCTCGTTGCGCTCGTCCTCGCGACGCCGCTCGCGATCGCGATCGGGCTCTACCTGAGCGAGCTGGCACCCCGCGGCGTGCGCGGAGTCGTCGGGTCGCTCGTCGAGCTGCTCGCCGCGATTCCGAGCGTCGTGCTCGGACTCTGGGGCATTCTCGTCCTCGGCCCGTTCCTCGCCCACCACGTCGAGCCGTGGCTCCACCGGACGCTCGGCTTCATCCCGCTGTTCGGCGACCCTCAGCAGACCGGGCAGGGACTCTTCACCGCGGCGGTGATCCTCACGATCATGATCGTCCCGATCGTCGCCTCGATCAGCCGTGAGCTCTTTCTCGGCGTGCCGCGGGAGCTCGAGCACGGCGCGCTCGCACTCGGTGCGACACGGTGGGAGATGGTCCGCGGAGTCATCCTGCCGGCCACGCGTTCGGGCATCGCGGCAGCGGTCATCCTCGGGCTCGGACGTGCCGTCGGCGAGGCCATCGCCGTCACGCAGGTGATCGGCGGCGGGACCCGGATCGGGTGGTCGCTCTTCCCGCCCGCGGACACGTTGGCCAGCAAGATCGCCTCGAACTACCAGGGGGCAGGCTCCGGGCTCGAGACCTCCTCGCTCCTCTATCTGGCCGCGATCCTGCTCGCGCTGGGACTGATCGCGAATCTCGTGGCGCAGATCATCGTGCGCCGTTTCGACCCGCTGCGGGGGGCACGCCCGTGAGCCGTTACCGGCGGCGTCGGCTCGTCAACCGCACGATGGAGGCGCTCGCGACGGTCGCGGCGCTCTTGGCGGTCGTCGTGCTCGCGATCGTGGTCGTCTCGGTTGCCCGCCGCGGCGGCGGTGCGATCAGCTGGGACTTGTTCACGAAGCCGCAGGCGCTCTTCGGCCAGCCCGGCGGAGGAATCGCGAACGCTCTCGTGGGTACGGCCTTGCTGGTGCTGCTCGCGACGGCGATGGCCGTCCCGGTCGGCGTGCTGACGGCGGTCTACCTGACCGAGTTCGCGCCGCGACGCCTGGCGCTCGGCATCCAGGTCGTGCTCGACGTGCTCGCCGGCCTGCCGACGATCGTGATCGGCATCTTCGTCTACGCGCTGCTCGTCATCGGACACGTGCAGAGCGGGTTCGCCGGAGCATTCGCGCTCGCGATCATCATGCTGCCGCTCGTCGCCCGCGCCACACAAGAGGTCCTGATGCTCGTCCCGGGGACGCTGAGAGAGGCGAGCCTTGCGCTCGGGGTCCGCCGCTGGCGCACGGTGGTCGGCATCATCCTCCCTTCGAGCGTCGGAGGGATCCTCACCGGCACCGTGCTCGCCGTCGCGCGCGCCGCGGGCGAGACGGCTCCCCTCCTGTTCACGAGCTCGATCTTCGCCAACACCGTCCAGACGGACGTGACGAAGGCGCTGCCGAACATCCCCGTTCTGATCTTCACGTACTCGGAGCAGCCCGATCCCGCACTGCACGAGCAGGCCTGGGCCGCCGCTCTCGTGCTGATGGCGTTCGTCCTGATCGCGAGCCTCGCGGCGAAGGCGTTCTTCTACCGCAGCCGGAAGAAGTTGACCGGATGAGCGACGGCATTACGATGGCGCCCGTGATCGACGTGGCCCAGGCGCGGAGGGACGCGGAGCCGGTAGAGCGCGAAGTCGTCTTCGACATCGACAAGCTCACGGTCAGCTACGACAAGCAGACCGCGATCAGCGACGTCGACCTCGAGATCTACCGGAACGTGATCACCGCGGTGATCGGCCCCTCGGGCTGCGGCAAGAGCACGTTCATCCGCTGTCTCAATCGCATGAACGACCTCGTTCCCGGCGTCAAGATCGAGGGCGAGGTCCTCTACCAGGGCGAGGATCTCTACGGGTCCGGCGTCGATCCCGTCGAGGTGCGCCGGCGCATCGGCATGGTGTTCCAGAAGGCGAATCCGTTTCCGAAATCGATCTACGACAACGTCGCCTGGGGGCCACGCGTCCTGGGCATGCGCTCCCGTCTCGACGAGCGCGTCGAGAAGGCGTTGCGCGGAGCCGCTCTGTGGGACGAGGTCAAGGATCGCCTGAAGAAGAACGCGCTCTCGCTCTCCGGCGGCCAGCAGCAGCGCCTCTGCATCGCGCGAGCGATCGCCGTCGAACCGGAGGTCCTCCTCCTCGACGAGCCGGCGTCGGCTCTCGACCCGATCGCCACGTCGGCGATCGAGGAGCTGATGCGCGAGCTCAAGCGCGACTTCACGCTCGTCATCGTCACGCACAACATGCAGCAGGCCGCGCGTGTCGCCGACCTGACGGCCTTCTTCAGCCTCGCCGTCGACGACGGGCGGCGGACGGGCGTCCTCGTCGAGTACGCCGGTACCGACAAGATCTTCACCAACCCCTCCGACAAGCGAACCGAGGACTACGTCACGGGGAGATTCGGGTGAGGACCGGCTTCCAGGAAGAGCTCGACGTCCTCGAGGCGACGTTGCAGGAGGAAGGGCAGCTCGTCCTGCGCGCTCTGCGGGGTGCGATCAACGCGCTCGAGCAGCGCGACGACGAGCTCGCGGACGAGGTGATCGCCTTCGACGACGACGTCGACGAGCGGTACGTCCGGATCGAGGAAGGCATCCAACTCCTGCTCGCGCGTCAGACCCCGGTTGCGAGCGACCTCCGGCTCGTGCTCGCGATCCTCCATATCAACCTCCACCTCGAGCGAATGGCGGACTACTGCGTCACGATCGCGAAGCTTTCGAAGCTCGTGCCGGCCGTCGACCCGGGGCCTCGCTTCGTCGAGGGCTTCGAGGAGATGGGAGCGCGCTGCGAGGAGATGATCCGCATCGCACTCGATTCCTTCGGCAACCGGGACCTGGCCGGTGCGGAGTCGCTCGTCGAGCTGGACGAGCTGATCGACCGGGCCAACAGGCGGGTCGTGCAGCGCATTCTCGAGCTGGGCGAGGACCCCGAGATGCGGGAGTACGGGCTGCGCATGGTGGTCGTCTCCAGGGCGCTGGAGCGGATCGGCGATCACGCGGTCGACATCGGGGAGCAGACGGCATACCTGCTCACCGCCGAGTTCCGGGAGTTCACCGACGCCTCGCACCCATCTCCGCGCGGAGCCTGACAGACTCCCGCGGTCGACAAGGAGAGTCATGGCACGCATCTCACTCGTCCCCAGAAATCGCGAGTTCTTCCGGCTGCTCGAGCGGGCCTCCGACAACGCCGTCGCCATCTCTCGCCGGCTCGTTGGTCTGCTCGACGACTACCCGGCGGACGGGATGCGCCTGATGGAGATCAAGGAGCTCGAGCACGAGGGTGACCGGCTGACGCGGGACGTCGTCGATCTCCTCAACCGCACGTTCGTGACGCCGTTCGACCGCGACGACATCTACATGCTCGCCACTGCGATCGACGACGTGTGCGACCACGTCGACGAGGCGGCCGGAAACATCGCGGGCTACGGGGTGGAGGAAATCCGTCCGAAGGCAAAGGAGCAGGCGCAGGTGATCCTGCGGAGCGCCGAGAAGCTGCACGAGGCCGTCGAGCGGCTCGAGGGCTTCAAGGACTCGAGCAGCCAGCTGCACGCGTTGCGCGACCTCGAGGACGAAGGCGACCGGCTTAATCGCGACGCGGTCTCCGAGCTCTTCACTTCAGGCGAGGATCCCATCGCGGTGATCCGCTGGAAGGACATCCACGAGCAGCTCGAGGAAGCCGTGGACGCCTGCGAGAACGCCGCCGACGTGCTCGAAGCCATCCTCGTGAAAAACCGTTAAGGGCGCGCACGAATGAACGACGTCCTGCTGGTCGTCGTGATCGTCGTCGCGCTCGGCTTCGACTTCACGAACGGGTTCCACGACACCGCGAACGCCGTCGCCACCTCGGTGTCGACGCGCGCCCTGACGCCGCGGATGGCGGTGTTCGTCGCCTCGGTGGCGAACCTCGCCGGGGCGTTCGTGACGACGGCGGTCGCGAAGACGGTGGGTAAGGACATCGTCGCGTCGGACCTGATCAACACGAAGACCGTGCTCGCCGCGCTGCTCGGCGCGATCACCTGGAATCTGCTCACCTGGTGGTTCGGGCTCCCGTCGAGCTCGTCGCACGCGTTGATCGGCGGGTTGGTCGGCGCCGCGCTCGTGCAATCGGGCGAGCAGGGCGTCCTCTGGCACGGGCTCGCCCACAAGGTCGTGATTCCGGCGCTGCTCGCGCCGCTGGTCGCCTTCACTGCGGCCTTCCTACTTCTGTTCGTCATCTACTGGGTCTTCGCTCGCATCACGCGTGGCATGGGGAACCGCGGCTTCAGGTTGGGGCAGCTCGTCTCGGGCACCTTCGTGGCGTTCACGCACGGCGCCAACGACGCGCAGAAGACGATGGGCGTGATCGCGCTCGCGCTCCTCGCGAACGGGAACCTGAAGGAGTTCGAGATCCCGACCTGGGTGAAGATCGCCGCGGGCCTCTCGATCGCCCTCGGCACCTACGTCGGCGGGTGGAGGATCATGCGCACACTCGGCCAGCGGCTCTACAAGATGGAACCCGAGAGCGGCTTTGCGGCTCAGGCTGCTGCGGGCGCGACGATCTACGCCGCGACGAGGTACGGCTATCCGCTCTCGACGACGCACGTGATCTCGGGCGCCGTGCTCGGAGCGGGTGCGACGCAGCGCCTGTCGGCGGTCCGCTGGGGCGTGGCGGGCAACATCGTCGTCGCGTGGGTGCTGACGATCCCGGCCGCGGCCGCCGTGGCGGCCGCGCTCTACTGGCCGATCCAGGGCATCTTCTGACCGCCGACCCCTGAGTGACCGCGCCGGTCACCCGTATCCCGCGGCCCCGGTTTCTCGTTCTTCCTAGGCGGATATCAGTCCGTGCAGGTCGACAACAACACGCAAAGGGAGGCACGAATCGCATGAGCATCCTCTGGATCATCCTCATCGTGATCCTCGTGCTCGCGCTGCTCGGCTTCTTCTCGCGCGGGTACTGGTAGAGAGCCACTAGGACCAACGAGAGCTTGAAAATGGGCCGCTCGGCACTTGCCGGGCGGCCCTTCTTGTGACGATCATGGCGGGGTGCGCGCCGCCCCCGTCCTGTCCCTGCTCGAGCAGGGAGATCTGGCTCCCGCGAAGCCCAGGCTCGGGGGGATGGCACGTGCCAACGGCGTGGTCATCGTCAGCGAGCGCTTCTGGGCATTCGCCGGCACCGACGGCAGCCTCCGCGAGGGGCGGATGCCGGCCCCGCCACGGGCCCTCCGCGGAGTCCCGCTCGCACGTGGGCTCGTCCGCCTGACCGGATCGCTGTCGCCGCTCTTCCGCCGTGAAGGCGTGGCGCGCAGACGGGAGCGCTGGTTCCTGGCCGTCGCGATCCTCGCACCCCTCGCGCTCGCGTTCGCCCCGAGCTGGATCGGGTTCGCGGCAGGCCTGGTCACGACCGCCGCGCTGCTGGGGTGGCTGTTGCGCGGCCGGACGCTGTTCCTCCACGGGGCGGAGCATCGTGCGATCGCGGCGCTCGAAGAAGGGCGTCTTCGGGAGACGTGGGACGGCACTGCCCGTCCGACCCGCTTCGCGTTGCGCTGCGGCACGAACTTCGCCGCGCTGCTCTTGCCGGTCGCGGTCTTCGGCGGACACCTCTGGCCGCTGCCGGCGACGGCGATGACGCCCCTCGTCGTGTCCGTGCTCGCGCTGGCAGTCTCGATGGAGCTGTGGCTGCTGGTGCAGAGGCTGCCGCGGCTGGCCCGCGTCGTTCTCTTGCCGGGACTCGGGCTGCAGCGTCTGACCACGCGCGAGCCGCGTCTCGACGAGACACGCGTCGCGCTGACCGCGCTCGCCGCGGTCCTTCGCAGGGAAATCGCACACAGGTAACGTGCGGGGGTGCCGGCCCCCCGCGAGAACAGCATCCAGGCGCACGGCCTCGTCCGCGAGTTCAAGAAAGGCCCGCGCGCCGTCGACGGCATCGACCTGCGCGTCGAGCCCGGCGAGATTTACGGGTTTCTCGGGCCGAATGGCGCCGGCAAGTCGACGACGGTGCACATGCTGACGACGCTGCTCCCGCCGACGGCGGGCACTGCCACTGTCGGCGGCTACGACGTCGTCGAGGAAGGACCGAGCGTGCGCAAGGTGATCGGTGCTGCGCTGCAGGAAGCTGCGTTGGATCCGTTCCTCACTGGCCGCGAGCACCTGCGCCTGCAGACCGCGATGCATGGCATCACGGGCGAGGAGCGCAAGCGGCGAAGCGACGAGCTGCTCGTGCGCGTCGGTCTCGGCGAGGCTGCGGACCGGAAGGTGAAGGGGTACTCCGGCGGCATGAAGCGCCGGCTCGACCTGGCGCTCGCACTCGTCCACAGGCCGCGGATCCTCTTCCTCGACGAGCCGACGACCGGCCTGGACATCCAGAGCCGGACCGCGCTCTGGGTCGAGGTCGGGCGCCTGGCGAGGGACGAGGGCGTCACCGTCTTCCTCACGACGCAGTACCTCGAGGAGGCGGACGTGCTGGCGGACCGCGTCGGGATCATCGACCACGGGCGGATCGTCGCGGAGGGGACTCCCGAGGCACTGAAGGCGGAGATCGCGTGCTCGACCGTCGAGGCGGTGCCGGCAGCCGCCGAGCAGCGCGGCGCGCTCGCGTCGGTGCTCGAGCGCTTCGGCGAGCAGACGACGGGCTTCGGCCCGGGCAGCGTCGCCGTCCAGCTCGGCTCGGCGGACGGCAACCTCGCCGAGATCGTCCGCGCGCTCGACGCCGAGGGGATCGTCCTGTCACAGCTTCAGGTGCACGAGCCGACGCTCGACGACGTCTTCCTGGCGAAGACAGGACGCCACCTCGAGGGTGCGGGCGACGAGGTCGCGCAGGACCGGGAGCGCGAGCCCGCGCCGGCTTGACGGCTGCACTCGCCCAGACGGCGACGCTCGGCCGCCGCGCAGTCGTTCGCACCGCGCGCCAGCCCGCCAATGTCGTTTTCCCACTGATCTTTCCGATGCTGCTGCTCGCGGTCAACGCCGGCGGGCTGAAGGCGGCGACGCGCCTGCCGGGCTTTCCGACGAACTCGTTCCTCGCCTTCGCGCTCGCCGTTCCCTTCGTGCAGGGCGCGTTGCTCGCCACGATCAACGCGAACGTCGAGTTCGCACGCGACATCCAGACGGGATTCCTCAACCGGCTTGCACTCACGCCGGTGCGCGGCATCGTCCTGCTCGTCGGACAGCTCGGCGGACTGCTGGCGATCGCGGTGGTGCAGGCGGCCTTCTATCTCGTCGTGGGCCTCGCGTTCGGCGTGCGGCTCGCGAGCGGCGTCGGCGGCGCGGCCATGCTGCTCCTCCTCGAGATCGTGATCGCGCTCGCGTTTGCGGCGCTCGGCAGCTGGGCGGCGCTGCGCACCGGCTCGACCGAGGCGGTGCAAGGCCTCTTTCCCGTCTTCTTCGTCTTCCTCTTCCTCTCCTCGATGAACATGCCGCGCAATCTCATCGAGGCGGACTGGTTTCGCTGGGTGGCGACGCTCAACCCTGTCTCCTACCTGATCGAGGCGGTGCGCTCCCTCGTGATCGAGGGCTGGAACTGGGAAGCGCTCGGCCTCGGGTTCGCGTCTGCGGGCGTTCTGAGCATCGTGGGTTTCACGCTCGCGACGCACGCGCTCTGGCGCAGGCTGGAGCGAACGTGAGCGATGCACTCCCGGTTGCACGCGGTGTGGCCTGGCGCGTGTTGCACATGTTCTTCACGAGCCCCGCCTTCCTCTTGCCGTCGCTCGCGTTTCCGCTCTTCTTCTTCACCGCGTTCGTCGGTGGCCTGTCGCGCGTGTCGCAGATCCCGGGCTTCGACTTCCCGAGCGGGTACACGGCGTTTCAGTTCGTCTTCGTGCTGCTGCAGTCAGCGGCCTTTGCCGGTGTCTTCACCGGCTTCGGCATCGCCCGCGACTTCGAGAGCGGCTTCATGCGGCGCCTGATGCTCGCGGCGCCGAACCGCAGCGGCATCCTGCTCGGCTACGCCGTCTCCGCCCTCGTGCGCTGGCTGACCGTGGCAGCGGTCGTCACGGTCGTCGCGCTGCTCGCGCGGATGGAGGTCGGCGGCAGCGGCGTCGACCTCTTCGGCCTCTACGCGCTCGCGTTGCTCCTCAACCTCGCCGGCACGCTCTGGGCCACCGGCGTGGCGATGCGGCTTCGCACGCAGCAGGCTGCTCCCGTGATGCAGATGCCCGTCTTTCTGCTGCTCTTCTTCGCGCCCGTGTACGTGCCGCTCGACCTGCTGCAGGGTTGGATCCACGGAGTCGCCTCCGTGAATCCGATCACCGCGCTGCTCGAGGCCGGCCGCGGTCTCATCTCGGGGCGGCCGGAGCTCACGTTCGTCGCCTTCGCGATCGGCCTCGGTCTGATCACAGGGTTCGCGGTCTGGGCGCTCCGTGGGCTTCGCAGCGCGGAAGCCTCCGGTTCTTAGGATTTGCAGCCATAATCCCGCAATGGAGCAGGAGGCCTGGCCCACCCCACAGACCCCGGGACGCGAGCCGCTGCCGCGGGTCGAGGACCTGCCGGTTGCGGAGCAGGGGTACGAGCAGGAGAGCGTCAAGGCCGCGTTCGATTCCTTCTACCGCCACGCGGCGCAGGTCGACGCAGCGCTGCGCACGCTCGAAGCCGTCGATTCCTTCCACCGTCACGCGGCCTCGTTGCGCGCCGATCTCCGCGCGTTGCGGACGGCCGGGTGGACGCAGCAATCCTGGTCGCCGCCGTCGACGTACGGCTACGGCCTGCGGGCGCCGAGGGAAGGCGTTCCGCCTTCCGTCTGGCGCATCGGCGGCGAGGTGCTGTTCCTGGTGGCGATCGCAGTCGCCCTCGGTGTCGCGCAGCTCTCGTGGTGGGTCATCGTGCTCGCGATGGCGGGTGCGTTCGCGGTGGTCTGTGCAGTGGAGTGGCTGGCCGCGCGCGAGCAGGTCTCCTTCGTCAACCCCGTGCCTCGAGCCGCAGCCCCGGCGCATCCCGTGGTCGAAGCCCAGCGCGCCGAGGACACCGACGAGCACGATTCGCTGGGGTGGACCGCCTACGAAGAGGCGCAGGAGCCTTCGGACGCGATGACGATCATCGGCGAACCGGTGCGCGACGACGAGCAGTCGGTGCCGTCCGCGGACGAGACCCAGCCCGAGCCGGAGCCCGAGCCGGAACCGGAGCTCCCGCCGGCGGCGGAGGAGCAGCCCGAGACGACCTCCCGCCGCTGGTGGCGTCGCCGGCACGAGCAGGATGGGACAGAGGCCGAGCCTGAGTCGCCGCGCCACGTGCGCGTGCTTCCGGCCGACGAGGAGCCTCCTCGCACCGACCCGTGGGAAGAGGGTTTCGACGAGGCCGAGCTCGACACCGACGAAGCCGCCCAGCCCGAGCGCCGCTGACCTAGGTCGTCGCAGGCCCGAGCAGGCCGGCCAGCTCGAGCAGGGCGCCCGGTGCGTCCAGGTTGCCGATCCTGAGCGTCGAGCCATGGTGCCGGCCGAGCTTCAGCTCGCCGTGGCTGTAGTCGACCGAGGCGATCTCGTCCCGCGGCACGGCGATCCGGCCGTTGCCGTTGCCCGAGAAGAGCACGTGCAGCTGCCCGAGCTCGAGCTTTCCGGCATGGCGGCTGCCGTTCTCGATCCACCAAATGGCATAAGAGCGCCGACGCATGAAGACAGTTTCGGCCTCGCGGCGCGCAGGGGCATCCGCAGGTGCGCGCAGGGCGCCTGCGGTAAACCCGCAGAGGATGTGGGGTCACGTTCGGATGGCACCGCCCCGGCTCGAGCCGACACTGATGCGCATGAAGAGCTTCCGCCGAGCGGTTTTCGGCCTCGTGGCCGCGGCCGCCGTCCTCGTTCCGAGCGCCGCCCCGGCCGGGTCGACGGCGACGATCACGATCAGTCACCAGGTGCGGGGCTGCCATGCGTGGTCCTTCAACTCGGGCCCCATCCGGCCGACGCTCTCGGTGACCGTTGCCCGGGGAACGGTCTTGAAGTTCGTCAACAACGACGTCATGCCTCAGCTGCTGATCCAGACCGCCGGGCCGAAGGTGCGCATCGTCCATCCGAACATGGACAGAATGGCGTCGACGGCGAAGACGACGCTGACGAGGAAGGGCCTCTACCGGTTCAAGGCGAAGGCAGGCCCGTACTACAAGTGGGTCGGCGGCGGCGACACGGTGGGCAAGGACTTCGTCCTGCGCTTGACCGTCCGCGCCAAGTAACGTCGAGCTCGTGCACGCCTTCGACGTCGAGGCGATCCGGAAGAAGCTCAGGGAGGCCGGCGGCGGGTACGAGGTGGTGCACGAGTCGCCCGGGCTCGAGGTCGGCGTCTACGTGCTCGTCGCCCCCGAGCCGGACCGCCAGCAGCCGCACGAGGACGACGAGCTGTACCTCGTCCTCGAGGGAACGGGCGTCCTCCAGGTCGAGGGTGAGGACGTCCCGGTGAGGGAGGGCACCGCCGTCTTCGTCGGGGCCGGAGCCGACCACCGCTTCGCGGCCTACGAGCACCTGAGCGTGCTCGTCATCTTCGAGCGCAAGCCTGCGGAAAACCCGTAGGCGGCTCAGCAGTCGCCACCGATGTCCCGCCCACGCGGAGGGGACAGGCTGTGGCTGTCGAGGATGAGGAGGATGCCGTGAACCGCCTGATGATCGTGGCCCGCTTGAAGCCCGACGCGCACGCGGCGGCCGAAGAGCTGCTGCAGAAAGGGCCGCCCTTCGACCCGGAGACGCTCGGCTTCTACCGTCACGCCGCGTACCTGACCACCGGAGAAGTGATCTTCCTCTTCGAGGCGCCGGAAGTCGAGTGGATCGTCAACGACATCATCGACGACGCGCTGATCGCCGAGGTGCTCCCCGCATGGGAGGCGATCGTCGAAGGGACGCCGCACGTCGCGCATGAGCGCTACTACTGGACGCCCGGCCAGAACAAACTCGGCGTCGGCCTCGGGACCTAGGAGCGTTTGGCGGTGGACGGCATAGCCCGTATCGCCAAGTCCTCCTACGCTTCCTCGGTGAGCAGCCCGGCTGACAGTGCGTAGCGCACGAGTTCCGCGCGCGTCGAGAGGCGAAGCTTCTGCATGATGTGCGCGCGGTGCGACTCTGCCGTACGCACCGAGATGTAGAGCTCCTGCGCGATCTCCTGGTTCGTGTGTCCGAGCGCAAGCAGCCGCAGGACCTCGCGCTCGCGCTCTGACAGCGGATCCGCCTCCGCGGCGGCTCGCTCTTCGGCCTCCGCGGCCACCATCCGGGCGCCGAGCGCGGGGTGCACGTAGCGTCCGCCGCCCGCGATCTCGCGAATCGCCGACACGACCTCCTCGTCGGCCGCCTCCTTGAGCACGTAGCCGCTCGCCCCGGCTGCGAACGCCTCGCGGACGTAACTCGGGTCGTCCTGCATCGACAGCACGAGCACCTTGCTGTCGGGCGACTCCTTCAAGAGCCTGGGCAGCACCTCGACGCCGCTCTCCCCCGGCATGACCACGTCGAGCAGGATCACGTCGGGCTTCAGTGCACGCGCGCGGAAGATCGCGTCTTTCGCGTTGCCGCCCTCGCCGACCACCTCCATGTCCTCCTCCGAGTCGAGCAGCAGCCGGAGCCCTGAACGGACGACCGCGTGATCGTCGATCAGCACGACTTTGATCACAGCGGCACCTCGACCGCGAGCGTCGTCCCGGCCCCGGGTGACGTCTCGACGGTCAGGCGCCCGTCATGTAGCTCGACACGCTCGCGCATTCCCTCGAGGCCGAGACTATCCGGCGCGGGCTCGTCGAGGTCGAACCCGCGGCCGTTGTCCTCGATGACGGCGTTCACGGAGGCGTCGCGCCGGATGAGCAGGATGCTCACCTCCGTCGCCTCGGCATGCTTGACGACGTTCGTGAGGGCCTCCTGGACGATGCGATAGAGCGTCGTCTCGACCTCGCTGGGCAGCCGCTTCTCGCCGAGCCGCGCCTCGACGTCGACCTCGATGCCACTCGTCTCCGAAAACGTCTGCACGAGCCGTTCGAGCGCCGGCACGAGGCCGAAGTCGTCGAGCGCCTTCGGCCTCAGCTGCACGGCGAGCCGCCGCACGTCCTGGAGGGTGGCGACGACGAGCTCGCGCAGGTCGGCGACGGCGCTGCGGATGTCGTCACTGCTGCCGGCCTCGTCGACCGAGCGCAGGCCGAGCAGGATCGAGGTGAGCGCCTGCCCGGTTTCGTCATGCAGCTCGCGTGCGAGTCGTCGCCGCTCGAGCTCCTGGCCCGCGACGACGCGACGTAGCGCATCGCGCGCCACGCGCCGGGACAGGTCGACGGCAATCGCCGCACGCAGCGCGAACTGCTCGGCGAGGCGCAGGTCGCTGCTGGTAAAACGCGGGTCGGCGCCGATCTTGTCGTGGGCGACGAGTACGCCGATGGCGCGGTCACGGACGACGAGCGGGACGTAGAGGCCCGTCGTCGCGCCGAGTCGGCGGCCGACGTCCTGGTTGACCTCGGGATCCTCGAGCAGCGAGTCGACACGCTCGCTGCGCTTGCGCTCCAGCACGCGGCCGGTCTTGGAGTCGCGCTCGAGGTTCTCGACTGCCGCGAGGTCTCCGGCTCCGATTCCGTCGGCGGCCGCAATCCGGAGCCCGTCGCCGAGAGGCAGAGCGATCGCGACGAGGCGCGCCGCGATCAGCCCGCGGAGTCGAGAGGCGATCACGTCGAGCAACGGATCGAGCTCGAGCTCGCCGGCGAGGGCGGCACCGACTTCGTTCAGCGACTCCAGCTGCTGTGACCACGACGTCGCGTACTCGTAGAGCCGTGCGTTCTCGACCGCGACCGCTGCCTGCGCAGCGAGTAGCGTCACGAGGTCCTCGTCCTCGTCGGTGAAGTCGCCGCCGCCCTCCTTCTCGGTGAGGTAGAGGTTGCCGTAGGACACGCCGCGGAGCAGGATCGGCACTCCGAGGAAAGTGCTCATCTGCGGGTGTC
Source organism: Gaiellaceae bacterium (assembly GCA_035764165.1). Classification (GTDB taxonomy): domain Bacteria; phylum Actinomycetota; class Thermoleophilia; order Gaiellales; family Gaiellaceae; genus 3-1-20CM-4-69-9. The sequence goes on from DASTZS010000023.1 coordinate 58,852, forward strand.
CGGGTGGAAAGCCGACGGAACGCGGATCCTCGCTGAGCTTGTGCAGGCGCAGCGGCCGCGCGTCCCGGATGAGCACACCCAGGATGCCGCGGCCGTGGGGTGGATCGCCGATCTCCGACTGCACTTCGGGCGTCATGCCGTAGGTCACGAAGCGCTCGAGGCCGCCACCGGTCGTGTTGATCACCCCGAGGGCCGCGTACTGCGCGCCCGTGACGCGTGCAGCCGCCTCGACGATCCGCTCGAGCACGCCCTCGAGCGAGAGCTCGGAATTGATCGCGATGCCTGTCTCGACGAGCGCCCGGAGGCGGTCGGTCGCGTGCTCCGTCGCCATCCCGCGAATGTTCGCACAACGGCCTCGAAACCCGGATCGCGTGTCAGTGGATGCCCCGATGGCGGACGGCGGCGCCGGTGCCAGATTCCGGCTACGGAAAGGAGGTATCCGTGACCCGCATCGAGCTTGCCCGTGAGTCCGAGGCCCTGGATCTCGAGCGCTACGTCGACGAGCTCGGGCTGCACGCCCGTCGCGACGGAACGGTCGTCGAGATCTTCGACCAGCCCGAGGCCATCGGTGATGCCGTCACCTCCTGGCTGGCCGAGTGGGAGGACCCGCTCGTCCCGACGGCGCTCGCAAGCGGCGGACTCGCACTCCGGCCGCCGGCCGGATGAACGCGGCGAGAACGAGAGCCTTCCACCGCCGGGCTCGCCCGCAGAAGATCCGCGTCCTGCCGACGACGCGGCTCGGCTGGTGGGCGGTCGGCCTTGCCGCCGGCTACGTCGTGCTCGTCCCGCTCTGGGCGGTCTTGCCCGTCGGCGCGTTCCCCGGTCTCCTGTCCGGCCTGGTCGGCGGAGTGGTCGCGCTCGTCGCGATTCGACGTCGTGGCGAGCGTGCCGTCGCGGTGTTCGCGGCGCTCGCACCGGGCCTGCTCGTGGTGTTCTTCGTGCTCGGCGAGCTCCTGATCGGGCACGATTGAGCGATGGCGAGTCTCGTCTGGCTGATCGTCTGGCTCGTCAAGGGCACGCCCAACCTGGAGTGGTTCGGCTCGTGGAACGACTGGGCGGTCGCGCTGCTCGGGTGCATCATCTTCGACGTGTTCAGCGGGCGGGAGGCCGGCGCGGGACGAAGGAGAGCCCGCTGAGTGCAGGCCATGGTGCTCGAACAGCCGGGCAGTCCCCTGCTGCTGCGCGAGCTCCCGCTCCCTGAGCCCGCCGCCGGGCAGGTACGTGTTCGCGTCCAGGCGTGCGGCGTCTGCCGCACCGACCTTCACGTCGCCGACGGCGAGCTGCCCGATCCGAAGCTGCCGCTCGTGCTCGGGCATCAGATCGTCGGCATTGTCGACGCCGCTGCCGCCGACGTCGAGGATGTCGCAGTCGACGACCGCATCGGCATTCCCTGGCTCGGCTGGACGTGCGGCGAATGCCGCTTCTGTCGCAGCGGTCGCGAGAACCTCTGCGACCGCGCGCTCTTTACCGGGTACCAGCTGGACGGAGGTTACGCCGAAGCTGCGGTGGCCGATGCGCGCTACTGCTTCCGACTTCCGGACGGATTTCCGCCGTTGCAGGCGGCGCCGCTGCTCTGCGCGGGCTTGATCGGCTACCGCGCGCTGCGTCTTGCCGGGGACGGGGAACGGCTAGGCCTCTACGGGTTTGGCGCGGCCGCCCACGAGATCGCCCAGGTTGCGCGGTGGCAGGGTCGCCGCGTGTTCGCGTTCACGCGCGCGGGCGACGAGGATGCGCAGGAGTTCGCGCGCTCGCTTGGAGCCGAGTGGGCCGGGGCTTCGGAAGCGGCTCCGCCGGAGGAGCTGGATGCCGCGATCATCTTCGCGCCCGTCGGCGCGCTCGTCCCGGCGGCGCTGCGTGCGCTGGCCAAGGGAGGCGTCGTTGTCTGCGCCGGAATCCACATGAGCGACATCCCGGCGTTTCCTTACGAGCTGCTCTGGGGGGAGCGCGTGATTCGGTCGGTCGCCAACCTCACGCGGCGAGACGGTGAGGAGTTTCTCGAGCTCGCGCCGCGCGTGCCCGTTCGGACGCACGTCGAGACCTTCCCCCTTACAGAGGCGAATGACGCTCTCGAGCGTCTCCGGTCAGGCTCGATCAGGGGCGCCGCGGTCCTGGCGATCGACGGCTAGTGCCCCTTCCAGTAATGCCGTCTAGCTTCTGGGTCGCGAGCACCAAGCCAGGGGCCGCACTCGACCGAAGCAAGGCTGGACTGCCTTGCTGAGGAAGAGGGTGGACTCTGGCGCCGTGTGATCGAGGGCCAGAAGCAGGCATGTATTGCTGGCAGGGACACTAGTCCAGACGCGGGCTGCGCCAGAGCCGCCTGCCGGTGCGGGGATCTCGAAAACGATCGACGTGGTGTGCGAACGGGCTGACCTCGTAGAACGCGAAGACGACCACGGCCAGAACCACGGCCACGAAGGCGAGCACGATCACCGTGAAGAGCGTGTTCATCGCCCCTCCCTTCCTGTTGGGCGTCACTCTAGGAGCCCCTTCGACGCCGTCATCGGGGGGTTCGCGGACCCGACCGGCCGAAACTACTGATCTCGGAGCAGCTCGCCCGCAGGGGCGGCCGACTCCAGCAGCGGCGTGAGCGGCTCGAAGCGGGCCTGGAAGAAGCGCAGGTGCTCCGGCTCGTACGTCATGCGCAGGCCGGAGACGAGCCGGCGCCGCTGGTAGACGTCGCGCACGATGTCTGCCACGTAGCGCAGGTGCTCCTCGCCGTAGACACGCCGCGGGATGGTGAGTCGCACCAACTCGAGCCCGTCGTACGGCTCGTGCCCATGCTGTCCCGAGACGATTCCGCGCTCCATCGAGCGCACGCCCCCGGCGAGGTAGAGGGCGGCGGCGAGCGCCTGGGCCGGGAACTCCTGCTGAGGCACGTGCGGCAGGAAGCGTTTCGCGTCGAGGAAGACGGCATGCGCCCCGAAGGGGAGGACGACGGGCACCCCGGCGTCGTGCAGGAGCTCGCCGAGGAAGGCGACTTGCCCGACGTGGTGACGGATCAGCGGCTCCCCGGTCGACTCGCGGATGCCCTGGGCGAGGGCCTCCATGTCATGTCCCGCCAGGCCGCCGTAGTGCGGAAAGCCTTCGTAGACGACGACGAGCTCACGCGCCCGCGTCGCGATCTCGTCGTCGTTCAGCGCGAGCACGCCGCCGATCGGAACGAAGTGGTCCTTCTTCGATGAGAACACCGCGCCGTCGGTCTGCTCGGCGAACGCGCGAATCAGCTCCGGCAGCTCGCCTTCGTGGTACTGAGGCTCACGCTCCTTGACGAACAGAGCGTTCTCGGAGATGCGGGTGGCGTCGAGGATGAGCGGCACGCGGTGAGCCCGCGCGAGCTCCGAGACGCCCAAGAGGTTCGCGAAGGAGAACGGTTGTCCACCAGCCATGTTGAGGCACGCCTCGACGCGGATGAACGCGACACCTTCCGGCGCAGCTGCAGCGAGCACCCGCTCGAGTGCGACCAGGTCGACGTTACCCTTGAACGGGTGCGGCCAGTCCGGCCTGCCGGCCTCCGGGATCGAGACGTCGGTCCAGACCCCTCCTGCCAGCTCGACGTGCTCGCGCGAGGTCGTGAAGTAGAGGTTCGAGGGCACGAGTTGGCCCGGGCGGACGAGCGCCTTCGCGAGCAGGTGCTCGGCTCCTCTGCCCTGGTGGGTGGGAATGACGTGCCGGTAGCCGTACACGTCTCGCACGGTCTCCTCGAGCCGGAAGAAGCTGCGCGAGCCGGCGTAGGACTCGTCGCCGAGCTCCATCGCGGCCCGCTGTTCCTGCGAGATCGCGGACGTGCCGCTGTCGGTCAGCAGGTCGATGTAGACGTCGTCGGAACGCAGGAGAAAGGTGTTGTAGCCGGCGCGTTCGACTGCCTCGCGCCGCCGCTCGACGGGCGGCAGTGCGATCGGCTCCACGACCTTGATCTTGTAGGGAGGGACTCCCACAGCCGAAGTGTCGACCGCGCGGCTCCGCCGGATCATCCGGGAAATCCCGAACGGCCTCGCGGGCGACTACCGATTCGAGCTCGAGGGCTCAGGTGAAGACGATCTGGGCGCCGGCCGCCTGCTCGTAGAACTCGCCGACGGTGATGATGTCCTCCACCTGTGGGACGAAGTCCTCCATCGTCAGGCCGAACATGTCCACCGTCGCCTTGCAGGCGTAGAGGCGGACGCCCGAGTCGGCGACGAGCTCGACGAACTCGGGTATCGGCGGGATGTCGATCTTCTCCATCTGCCGCGTCATCATCTTCGTGACGACCGCGGAGAACCCGGGAATCGCGCCGAGCCACGTCGGCATGTGCAGGCCGGGGTTTCCGACCGTCGCGACCTTGATCTTCTCGATGCGATCCTTGCGGATCGCGTCGAGCCCGAAGAAGGTGAAGAAGAGGTCGGCCTCGATTCCTTCCATGCGGGCGCCGTTCGCCATGATCAGCCCGGGGTAGATGCCCTCGAGCGATCCCTTCGAGATGACGATCGCGACCTTCTCGATCGCCGGCCGCTCGAGCGCGTCGAGCTGCGGCTCCATGAGTGTGGTGGTCATCGTGTGCGCTCCCCTCTAGATGCAGCCCTTGGGTTTCGGGATGCCGCCGATCTTGGCGGCGAGCTTCGCCGGCCCCTTGGGGAAGAGTTGGTAGAGCTCCTTGATCGGCACGCCCGACTCCTTGCCGAGCGAGCGGATCGAAGGGGCGTTGCCGGTGGCGAGGTAGCGGTCGCGCATGAACCTGACCACGAGCCAATGGCGCTCGGTGAGCTCCGCGACGCCGTTGTCGCGCGCGATCTCCTCGGCGAGCTGCTCGTTCCACTGGCCGGGATCGGTGAGAAAGCCTCCGGCGTCGAGGTCGACGCTCGTGTCGGCGATCAACGTTGCACTCATCTCGTCCTCCTCAGCGTCCGTGAACAGGGATGTGCTTCTTGCCCGCAGTCGGCATCGCCGGCCCGATCCCGGGGATCCCCCTCCCCGGCAGCAGCGCGTGCCAGTAGAGCCACTGGAAGAGCAGCTTCCCGAGGTGGTTGAGGTGTGACTCGCGCAGCAGCGGCAGGCCGAACGAGGCGGGGAAGTGGCCCGGGAGAGGCTCGGTCTCGTAGTTGAAGTCGATCAGCAGGCCCTTCCGGAAGCCGGTTTCGATGAAGCAGTTGGCGTGCCCGTCGTAGCCCGCCTCGAGCTCCGAGCCGGAGAAGAAGCGAGCGACGTTCTCGGCCAGTATCTCGGCCTCGAAGTGGGTAACCGAGCCGGCCTTCGAGGTCGGCAGGTCCGTGGCGTCGCCGAGCGCGAACACGTTCGGCGCCGCCGAGGCCTGCAGCGTCCGCTTGTCCGTCGGAACGAACCCGAGGGCGTCGCCCAGCCCGGCCGAGCGCTCCAGGTAGGCGGCCCCCCCGTGCAGAGGAACGGTGACGAGCAGGTCGAAGTCGAGCTTCCGGCCGTCGTAGGACACGAGCTTGCCGCCGACGCCGTCGACCTCGCCGGTGTTGAACTCGGTGACGAGCTCGATCTCCTTGTCGGCGAGCAGCGAGCCGAGCTGCGCAGACGCGATCGGCTTCGTGAAGGCGCCGTCGAGCGGGGTCGAGTAGACGAGCTCGGTGCGCGGTCGAACGCCGCGTTCGCGCAGGTACCAGTCCGTGAGAAAGGCGAACTCGAGTGGTGCGACCGGACACTTGATCGGCATGTCGACGAGGTTCACGACGATGCGACCGCCGTCGAAGCGGTCGAGTGCGCCGCGCAACGTGGCGGCCCCTTCCGGGCTGTAGAAGGTGAAGACGCGTTCGTTCCAGCCCGGGCCGGCCAGACCCTCGGTCTCTTCCGGCTGCAGGCGTGCGCCGGTTGCGACGACGAGCGCGTCGTACGGCAGCACCGTGCCGTCGGCGAGCACGACCTGCTCGCGCTCGAGCCAGACGGCGTGCACCTCGCTCTCGTGGAAGACGATGCCGCTGCGAAGCTGACGCCGGCGCGGTCGTACGATCTCGCTCACGTCTGCCAGACCGAACGGCACGAAGAGCAAGCCAGGCTGGTAGACGTGCCGGTTGTCCGCGTCGACGACGTGGATGTCAGCCTCGTCGGCACCGAAGCGGCGACGCAGCCGGTTTGCCGTCATCGTGCCGCCCGTGCCGCCGCCGAGGATGACGATCCGCTTTCTCCTCATGTCCGGATCGTCCAGCCGGCGCGCCGATTCGGCATCGGTGGGCGCTCGCAATCGGGGTGCGGACAACTACGTGGTTGAGTAGTTGTCCGCACGGCGGATCAGCGGCGCTGCGGATGTCACGCGGTCGCCGCGTCACGATGATCGGCGTGATGGTTCAGCACCCGCTTGCCGACGACTTGATCGAGCTGATCGCGCGACGCTTCCGCGTGCTCGCGGAGCCGATGCGGATCAAGCTCCTCGATTCGCTCTGTCTCGGGGAGGCGAGCGTGCTGGAGCTCACCGAGGCGACAGGGGCGACGCAGCAGAACGTCTCCAAGCATCTCGGCGTCCTCCTGCAGGCGGGTGTCGTCAGCCGGCGGAAGGTCGGCAACTACGCGTACTACTCGATCGCGGACGAGGCTGTCTTTGCGCTCTGCGAGGCGGTGTGCGGGAGCCTCACGGAGCAGGCCGAGTGGCAGCGCGAGATCGTCGCGGCCGCTCGCTGACGCTCGATGCTCGAGCTCTTTCAAACGGAATGGTGCCCGGCCTCGCGCCGCGTCCGGCAGCGGCTCACCGAGCTCGGGCTCGACTACGTCGTCCGGCAGGTGCCGGTCGAGCGTGAGGCGCGGGCGCTCCTGCGCGAGACCATGGACACCGATGTCGTTCCTGCGCTCCGACTCGAGAACGGGTCCGCAATCGTCGGGGAGGAGCACATCCTCGCGTATCTCGGCGAGCACTTCACGGAACCGGCCGAAGCGGAAGCGCACCGTCACAAGGCGGCGAAGGCGCGCCGCCGCTACCTGGAGGAGGAGTGCGAATGCTTGCAACCGGTTACACACTCAGCGAAAGGACGGCGCTCCCGTTCGACGAGGCGGTCGAGCGGGCGCGGGACGAGCTGAAGGCGGAGGGCTTCGGCGTCCTCTGCGAGATCGACGTCAAGGCGACGCTGAAGGAGAAGCTGGGCATCGAGAGAGAGCGATACACGATCCTCGGCGCCTGCAATCCACCGCTCGCCCACCAGGCGCTCGAGGCCGAGCCGGAGCTCGGCGCGCTTCTCCCCTGCAACGTCGTCGTCTACGAGCTCGACGGCGAGGCCCATATCGCGGCCGTCGACGCCGAGCGGATGCTCTCGATCGTTGGCAACGACGAGCTTGCGCCGATCGCGGCGGACGTGAAGCGGCGGCTCGCCGGCGTCGTCGCGCGCGCGTCCGGTACCGCGGCATGAACGTCACGACGGCTGACTTCGAGCGCGAGGTGATCGAGCGCTCCCAGGACCTGGCCGTCGTCGTCGACTTCTGGGCTGCGTGGTGCGGGCCCTGCCGGGTGCTCGGCCCGGTGCTCGAGCGGGAGATCGACGCACGGGCCGACGACGTGCTGCTTGCCAAGGTGGACGTCGACGCGAATCCCGAGCTTGCCTCTCGCTACGGGATTCAGGGCATCCCCGCGGTGAAGGCCTTCCGCGACGGCCGGGTCGTGGCCGAGTTCGTCGGCGCCCGCCCACCTGCTGCGGTCGCCCAGTTCCTCGACGAGCTCACGGGTCCGAGCGCGAGAGAGCAGCTCATCGCGGAGCTGAGGGAGTCGGGTGAGTTGCCGGAGGTCCGTGCCGCGCTCGAGCGGGAGGAGTACGAGGATGCGCTCGAGCGGCTCGTCGCGGAGGCCGCTGCCGCGGCGGGGGAACGGCGTCAGCGTCTCGTGCGCCTGTCCGTTCGCCTTTTTGGCGAGCTCGGCGACGAGCATCCGTTGACGACTCTTTACCGCCGCCGCCTGGCTTCGACGATCTACTGAGCTGAGGGTCGAGGCGCGTTAGGCTGTCTCGATGGCCGAGCCACGCTATGTCCTCGACCATCTCGGCGTGCCGGTGAGCGACGTCGGGGCATCGCGCCGCTTCTACGAGGCGGCGCTCGAGCCGCTCGGCTTCGCCGTCGTTAGGGACTTCGGCAACGTGCTCGGCATCGGCCTCGAGCAGATGCCGCAGTTCTGGCTGCACGAGGGCGAGACCGCTGCACCGGTCCACGTTGCGTTCCACGCGGCCGACCGCAGCCGCGTCGACGCCTTCCACCAGGCTGCGCTCGCCGCCGGCGGCACTGACAACGGTCCGCCGGGACTCCGCCCTCACTACCACCCGAGCTACTACGCCGCTTTCGTCTTCGATCCGGACGGAAACAACGTGGAAGCCGTGTGTCACGCCCCGGACGCGTCCTAGCGGCTGCGGCAAAACCGAGGCTTCCATCGGCGGCGGCGCGGATGTAGCGTCGTAGTGACTCAGGCATGCTCGGTGAGGAGGCCGTCCCTTGTCGCACCCGGAGACACGCATCCTTGGTCCGCATGGACTGGACGAGCTCGTCCGTGCGCTCGCAGCCCGCGGCTTCCGCGTCCTCGGCCCGACCGTCCGCGACGGTGCGATCGTCTACGACGACCTCGAGTCTGCGGCGCAGCTGCCGATCGGGTGGACCGACGACCAGGCGCCGGGGCGCTACCGCCTCGAGCGACGCGAGGACGAGGCCCGCTTCGGCTTTGCCGTCGGGCCGCATTCGTGGAAGCAGTTCCTGTTGCCGCCGCGCATCCGGCTCTGGTCGGCGCGCAGGCGGAACGGAGATCTCGAAGTGAAGGAGGGCCCGGTCGACGACACCACCCCGTTCGCATTCTTCGGCGTCCGGGCCTGCGAGCTGCACGGCATCGCGATCCAGGACCGCGTCCTGCTGGAGGGTCGGTTCGTCGATCGCGACTACGCCGCGCGCCGCGAGGACGCGTTCATCGTCGCCGCCAACTGCTTCGAGCCCGGCGGCACCTGTTTCTGCGTCTCGATGGGAACCGGTCCGAAAGCCGAAGCGGGGTACGACCTCGCGCTGACGGAGATCCTCGACGGTCGGCACCGGTTCCTCGTCGAGGTCGGAAGCGCGCGTGGTGCCGATGTGCTCGGAGAGCTCGAGACAACCGCAGCGAGAGAAACCGACCGAGACGCGGCGGCCGCTGCGGTTGCGGGCGCCGTGGACAGGATGGGCCGGCAACTCGACACGACCGATCTGCGCGGGTTGCTCGCACGCAACCTCGAGCACGAGCGCTGGGACGAGGTGGCGGGACGGTGTCTCACATGCGGCAACTGCACGATGGTGTGCCCGACCTGCTTCTGCACCAGCGTCGAGGACGTGAGCGACCTCGCCGGCGAGGAGGCGGAGCGCGTGCGGATGTGGGACAGCTGCTACTCCGTCGACCACTCGTACATCCACGGCGGCAGCGTGCGCCCGTCCGGGCGCTCCCGCTATCGCCAGTGGCTGACGCACAAGTTCGGGACGTGGCACGACCAGTTCGGCACGTCCGGCTGCATCGGCTGCGGCCGCTGCATCACCTGGTGCCCCGTCGGCATCGACGTGACGGAGGAGCTGACTGCGATCCGCGCGACGGAGGAGGTCGGGCATGAAGACCATTGAGACGGTGCTCCAGGACTTTCCGGTGTTCGCCGGGGTGAGCCCTGACCAGCTGAGCCTGCTGGCCGGTTGTGCCTCCAACGTCCACTTCGCGGAGGGGGCGGTGCTCTTTCGGGAAGGCGATCCGGCCGACGTCTTCTACGCGGTGCGCCACGGCAGCGTCGCGCTCGAGCTCTTCGTCCCCGCGCGCGGTCCCGTCACGATCGAGACGCTCGAGAGCGGCGAGGTCGTGGGGTGGTCGTGGCTCTTCCCGCCGTACCGGTGGCACTTCGACGCGCGCGCGCTGACGCCGATCCGTGCGACCGCGTTCGACGGTGCCTGCCTGCGCGGAAAGTGCGAGCAGGATCCCGCGCTCGGCTACGACCTCATGTCTCGCTTCGCCCAGGTGCTGATCGAACGGCTCCAGTGGACGAGGCTCCGGCTCCTCGACGTCTATGGCGACGCAGCCGGCCGCTGACGTCGTCGCCGATGCGCCCGTCCCGTTCCGGGTGCGGACGCGGCGGCGCGAGACCCACGACACGTGGACGCTTCGCCTCGAGCCGGTCTCCGGAACCTCCATCTCGGTGCGCCCGGGACAGTTCACGATGCTCTACGCCTTCGGGGTCGGCGAGGTGCCGATCTCGTTCTCCGGCGATCCGCGCGGGCCGCTCGTGCACACGGTGCGCGCCGTCGGCGCCGTCACGCGGGCGATCTGCTCGTCCAGGCAGGGCTCCGTCCTCGGCGTCCGCGGCCCGCTCGGCAACGAGTGGCCTATCGCGGAGGCGGTCGGCGGCGACGTCGTCGTCCTCGCCGGCGGCATCGGCCTGCCGCCGTTGCGGCCGGCGCTCTACGAGGTGCTGCGCCGCCGCCGCGAGTTCGGCGAGGTGGCGCTGCTCTACGGCGCGCGGACTCCGGCGGACCTCGTGTTCCGGCGCGAAGTCGAGCGCTGGGCGGCTCGGGATGACTGCCAGGTCGACGTCACCGTCGATGCGGCGGCAGGCGGCTGGACGGGCAAGGTCGGCGTCGTGCCGAAGCTCGTCGCCGGCGCGCGCTTCGATCCCGCATCGACGACCGCGTTCGTTGTCGGGCCGGAGATCATGATGCGCTACTCGGCGCAGGCGCTGCTCGAGCGTGGCGTGCCCGCCGAGCGCATCTACGTCTCGATGGAGCGGAACATGCAATGTGGTGTCGGCCACTGCGGGCACTGCCAGCTCGGGCCGACGTTGATCTGCCGCGACGGGCCGGTGTATCGCTACGACGTGATCGAGCCGCTGCTGGTGGTGAGAGAGCTGTGACCGCGGCGCGCAAGCCGAAGCTCGCAGTCTGGAAGTTCGCATCCTGCGACGGCTGTCAGCTCTCGCTCCTCGACTGCGAGGACGAGCTGCTCGCGCTCGCAGGCGAAGTCGAGATCGCCCACTTCCTGGAGGCGAGCAGCGCCACCGTCAAGGGGCCGTACGATCTCTCCCTGGTGGAAGGCTCGATCACCACACCGCACGACGCCGAACGGATCCGTAAGGTGCGCCGGGTGTCGCGCACGCTCGTGACGATCGGCGCCTGCGCAACCGCCGGCGGTGTGCAGGCGCTTCGCAACTTCGCCGACGTCGAGGACTTTCTCTCCGTCGTCTACGCCTCGCCGGAATACGTCTCGACACTGGCGACGTCCACGCCCGTCTCGGCGCACGTCCAGGTGGACTTCGAGCTGCACGGATGCCCGATCGACAAGCGGCAGCTGCTCGAGGTGATCAGCGCCTTCCTCTACGGACGGCGGCCGCAGATTGCCTCCACGAGCGTCTGCACCGAGTGCAAGCGACGCGGCAATGTCTGCGTCATGGTGGCGCACGGCACGCCCTGCCTCGGTCCCGTGACGCACGCGGGCTGCGGTGCGCTCTGCCCCTCGTACGACCGCGGGTGCTACGGGTGCTTCGGGCCGATGGAGACGCCGAACATGCCGGCCCTGACACGCGAGCTGCGCGTCCTGGGCATGGACGAGCGTGGAGTCGATCGCGTCTTCCGGACGTTCAACGTCGAGGCATTCGAGGCCGCGCGCGCTACGGATGGCTGAGTCGCGGACGAAGACGATCAGGACGGACGCGCTCGCCCGGGTCGAGGGGGAAGGCGCGATGTTCGTCAAGATCGAGGGCGACCGGGTCACCGACGTGAAGCTGCGGATCTATGAGCCGCCGCGCTTCTTCGAGGCGTTCCTACGCGGACGCGCCTTCACCGAGGCTCCGGATATCACGGCCCGCATCTGCGGCATCTGCCCGGTCGCGTACCAGATGAGCGCGGTGCAGGCGATGGAGCAGATCTGCGGCGTCGAGGTCGGCGGCCAACTGCGCAGCTTGCGCAGGCTGCTCTATTGCGGTGAGTGGATCGAGAGCCATGCGCTCCACGTCTTCATGCTCCATGCGCCCGACTTCCTCGGCTACGACAGCGCCGTCGAGCTTGCCCAGGAGAACCCCGCGCTCGTGCAGCAGGCACTCGAGCTGAAGAAGACCGGCAACAAGGTGATGGCGGTGATCGGCGGGCGCGAGATCCATCCCATCAACGTGCGCGTCGGCGGTTGGTACCGCGTGCCGCGGAAGCCCGAGCTCGCAGCGCTTGTGCCCGCGCTGGAGCAGGCGCGCGAGGTCGCGCTCGAGGCCGTGCGCTTCACGGCGGGCCTGGACTTTCCGGAGTACGCACAGGACTACGAGCTGGTCGCCCTCTCGGAGCCGGACGAGTATCCGGTCGACCGCGGGCGGATCGTGTCGACCAAGGGTCTGGACATCGACGTCGCCGAGTACGACGACCACTTCGTCGAGGAGCACGTCGCCTGGTCGAATGCACTGCACTCGCGGCTGCGGGAGCGAGGCGCCTACCTGTGCGGCCCGCTCGCGCGGTACGCACTCGGAGCCGACCGGATGTCGGAAGCCGCGCGGGCAGCCGCCGCGGAGGCCGGGCTCACGCCGGCGGAGCGGAATCCCTTCCGCAGCATCATCGTGCGTTCGGTCGAGCTGGTCTACGCTGCGGACGAGGCGCTGCGCCTGATCGAGTCCTATGAGGAGCCCGACGCTCCGGCCGTCGACCTCGAGCCGCGCGCCGGCGTCGGCTACGGCTGCACAGAGGCGCCGCGCGGCATCCTCTACCACCGCTACGAGCTCGACGAGGACGGCACGATCCTCGACGCGAAGATCGTCCCGCCGACCTCTCAGAACCAGCGTGCGATCGAGGATGACCTGCGCGGAGTCGTCGAACGGTCGCTCGACCTGCCCGACGACGAGCTGTCGCTGCGCTGCGAGCAGACCATTCGCAACTACGATCCGTGCATCTCGTGCGCGACGCACTTCCTGAAGCTCGAGATCGAGCGCAGCTGAAGGTCATCGGGGTGGGAAATGCGCTTCGCCGGGACGACGCGGTCGGCCTCGTCGCGGCACGGCGGCTCCGTGGGACGTTGCCGCCGGAGGCCGAGGTGCTCGAGTGGGAAGGTGAGCCCACCGGCCTGATCGAGATCTGGGCGGGAGCAGACGCGCTCTGGTTGATCGACGCGGTGTCCTCAGACGCGCCTCCGGGCACGATCTCCCGGCTCGAAGCGAGTGGCGAAGACCTGCCGAAACGCTTCGGCGGCGGCTCGACGCACCACTTCAGCCTGGCCGAGGCCCTCGCGCTTGCACGCGCTCTCGGGCACCTTCCGCGCCACGTGGTCGTCCTTGGCGTCGAGGGCGAGCGCTTCGACCTCGGCGAAGGGCTGACCGCCGCGGTCGAGGCTGCGGTGCCCGAGGTCGTCGAGACGGTGCGCGCAGAAGTGGAACGGCGGCTCGCCCGCTAGCCAGCAGGCTGTCTTCTTTCCGGCAGTCGCGCCCGACTTCGCGGCACGCGCATCATGCCGTGCGGAATCCGCCCGGAACCCTTGCGGAAAACCCGCATCGATTCAGCGGTCGAGTCGCACGGATTCGGCGGCTCGGCCCGGATGGCGCTCGCTTCTGCCACGGCTTGACTGAGGCGAACCCCGGAACCACCACACACAGATTGGAGGCAGGTAATGAGCACCATCACAGCTGATAACCGCGTCACAACTGTCATCCGCGAGAAGAGCGACCTGTTCAGGAAGGTCTTCCAGTGGGGCGGGTTCGTCGCCGGCGCGATCCTGGTCGCCTTCGGCGTCACCGCCATCATCATGGGCTTCAGCGGCCGCGCGACGGTCGCCGACGGCCTCAAGGCCGAGAAGATCGTCGGCTCGCCCGACATGACGCCGGCGCTGATCGTCAAGGAGGCGAAGGAGGCCGGCCTCGACGTGAACGCGATCGACATGCCGACCGTCTCCGTCGCCGGCAAGCCGATCGACAGCGGCTCGAGGGCGCGCGCATTCGCGACCTACATGCGGGTCCACACGCTCGAGGCCACAGGCGGCTTCACCTACTCGCAGATGGGCCGCTTCCAGGCAAGGCCGGACACGCCGAAGGCAGAGCTGGCCGTCGGCGGCGGCACCGACAACGCGCAGTACGCGCTGGCGGATCCGAAGACGGCTCAGCCCGTCGCGAACGGCGCCCGGAATCTCTGGGTGACGGAAACCGCGCTCACGACGGCTCTGAACGTCTCGTTCATGGCCGAGCAGCTCGGGCTGTTCGGGATCGTCGTCGGCTTCGCACTGCTGCTCAGCGGGATCGGCTTCATCGTCCTCGCCTTCGCAGCGCTGCATCCCTTCGCAGCGCTGCATCGCAAGCTCCAGGCGGCGAAGCAGAGCTAGCCGCGGCAAGGACGGGCCGGCGCCCGGTGGTTTCCGCGTATGGCGCCGGCCCCACCAAGCGTGAGGCCGCCGAAAGGCGGCCTCACGTCGTGACGGGATAGGCGGCGAGGAAGATCGTCGCCTCGTGCGCGTCGCGGGGCCAGCGATACGCACGGCAGCGCGTCTGCGCCGGGAGCACGAGCAGCTGGCCGGGTCGCAGCGTCAGCTCGGGCGATGCCTCGTCCTCGAATTCCACTCGCAGCCGGCCCTGAAGCACGAGTAGGAGATCGACGGTGTCGGCCGAGAACCAGGCGGGATCGATCTCCTCGGCCTGCTTCGCCACCCAGACGAGCTCGATTCCCTCGCCCGAGAAGACCTTGCCGACCTCGCCGAAGGCGGTCGCGGTCGTCACAGAGGCCTCGCCGCGGAGGACGTCGAAGACAGCGAGGTCGGTCAGACGGGCGACCACGACGACGTGCTGCCGTGGTGGTCGAGCTCGACCTCGACGTGGAGCGCGTGCGCCAGGTCGGGAGCCTCCGGCTCGAGCCCGAGCTCCTCGGCGAGGAACGGCGCGAGGTGGCGGCCGACGATCTTCGCGGGAGGCCACCACAACGCCTCCGTGTTTACCTCCGAGCTGCCGGTCGCCGAATCGGAGCGGAGGTAGCGCGGGACGAAGCCGGTCAGGAGCAGCCCGCGCAGGACCGGCCGGTACGGAATCGGCTCCACGTGCGCGCCGGCGTCCAGGGCGATTGCGGCAGCGACGGCGTCCGCCTGCTGCGCCGCGAGGCCGCCCTGCTTGGGGCGAAACTGCGTCGCGTCGCCGGCGGCGTACACGTCCGACGTCCCTGGGACTCGGCCCTCGGTGTCGGTCGGCACGAACCCGGCCCCGTCGTGCGGGAGACCTGGCAGCGACGGCCCGAGGAGCTGGGGCACGGCGACGGCGGCATCCGCCTCGACCGAGCCTTGTCCGGCGACGCTCAGCACGCCGTCCTGCCAGGCGATCGCTGCAATGCCTGTCTCGAGCCCGACGCCGCGGATCTCGAGCAGCTCCGAGACCACATCGCTTGCCTGGGCGCCGAAGACGGAGAGTGGTCGCTCTTCCGGTGTCACGATCACGATCTCGACGCCGCGTGTGCCGCGGTCGCTGAGGTACCCCGCGGTGAGCAGAGCGAGCTCGTAGAGCGGGAGGGGCCAGCTCACTCCGGCCGGCACGACAAATGCAATGCGCTGCAGCGTTCCCGCAGTGGCCCGCTCGAGCAGGGCGGAGAGTGCCGGACCGTCCTGCGGCCCGCGAAACGTGAGGGCTCCGACCACCGCATCGCGGGGTCGTGCGCCGAGCGCGAGCACGAAGGCGTCGTACTCGACCGCCTGGCCGTCCTCGAGCCTGACGGTCTTGTGGTCCGGGTCGACGCCGGAGACCCTGCCCTGCCGAAGCTCTGCACCCGTCGCCGCGACGAGCGGCGCGAGCGGGAAGCTCCGCACCTGACCGACGCGGAACGGCTCGGCCACGGCGAGCGGCCGGTAGGTGAACTCCGCCTCGGGTGCGATCAGCTGGACGGAGACGAGCTCCTCGGCGTCGGCGCGAAGCGCGAGCGCGAGCTCGAGCGCTGCGACTCCCGCTCCTGCTACGACCACCTGCATCGGCATCTTCTCCACCTCCCGGCTCCTCCGATCCTGCCAAGTCCCTGCCGGTGCTCCATCGGGGGCAATTACTGATTCCCCGCCCCGTCTGATCCTACGGGAGGAGAGGCTCTGCGAAGCGCCTGCCAGCTCGGCGCGAAGTGCCAGAGCTCGGGCTCGTACGTGAGGCGCCGAATCGCCGAGCCGTCCGCGCGAACGAGGTAGAGATCTCCCCTCGTCGCTTCGCCGCCGGCCTGGTCGTTCCAGAAGACGATCCAGCGGCCGTCGGGAGACCACGCGGGATCACCCGACATGCCCGGCCCGTGCGTGATCTGGGCAGCGCCCCGCCCGGCCGCGGCCATCACCCAGACGTCGAGCCCGCGCGTGTATGCGATGCGCGTACCACCGGGACTCC
Organism: Gaiellaceae bacterium; assembly: GCA_035764165.1. Lineage (GTDB taxonomy): Bacteria > Actinomycetota > Thermoleophilia > Gaiellales > Gaiellaceae > 3-1-20CM-4-69-9. The sequence continues at coordinate 75,099 of DASTZS010000023.1, forward strand.
AGTCGGGCGTTCCCCCCGACCCGAGGCGCCGCTGCTGCCTGCCCGAGGCGGTCATCGTCCAGATCTCCGGGCCGGATGCCCCGGCGCGGGAGAAGACGATCCGCCGTCCGTCAGGGGACCAGCGCGGATGCTCGTCGGCCAGCCTGCTGCGCGTCAGGCGCCGGAGGTTCGTGCCGTCCACTCGGCAGACGTAAACGTCGAAGCTCTGTCCGGCCGTCCTCGCCGCGAAGACGACCTGCCTCCCGTCGGGTGACCATGCCGGCGACTCGGGATCCACGACTCCCCGCCGGCTGACACGGGCGAGGTGCTTCCCGTCGCCGTTCATGCGCCACACCGCGCCGCTCATGACGAACACGAGCTTGCGGCCGTCGGCCGACCAGGAGGGGGAGAACGCCTCCGTGCGCCCGCCGACCATGCGCCGCAGGCGCGAGCCGTCGGGCGAGATCGACGAGATCCACGCTCCCTTCCCTGCCGCGACGACGCTGAACGCGATGCGCCCGTCGTTCCCCGGGAAGCTCGCGGGCGTGCCCGGGCCCTCCGACGGCACGCCGAGAAGCGCGGACGCTGCGACCGTCGAGACGATCAGGAACCGGCGACGAGGTGCGGCCATCACTCCTCCTGTGCCGTCACGATCGCCGCGGTCCGGAGCCGTCCGCATCGGGGCAATCCCTGCGCGCGCTGCGCAGAACTACGAGGTGCGGAAAAGCCGCACCGGTCGTCGTGGTGAGCGCCGATGCGGGAAGCGCACCATCGGGAGCACAGTCAAGGCGAAAGGAGATCGAGATGAAGAAGATCGTGATTGCCACCGACGGCTCGGAGACGGGACGCGCAGCAGTCCGGACCGGGGTCGAGCTGGCAGCAGACGAGGGCGCCGAAGTCGTGTTCGCGCACGTCGTGTCGATTCTCGAGTTCGCCCAGAACGGGAACGGTCATGGCCCGATCCGGCCGGAACGCGTTCCCCGCGTCGAGGACGACGCCGTTCTGCGCGAGGCGTTGGACGTGGCGCACAACCGCGGCATCGAGGCGAAGCCCGAGCTGCTGATCGGCTATCCGCCCAACCAGATCCTCCGGCTGGCGACCGACGTCGACGCCGATCTCATCGTCGTTGGCTCACGAGGCCTGGGCCGTGTGAAAAGCGCGATCCTCGGCAGCACCTCGCGCGAGGTTCTCGCCCGTGCCGACCGGCCGGTGCTCGTGGTTCGAGAGGTGGGCGTCGGCGACGAGGTTCACGCCTAAGGTCGGGCCGTGAGCTCGGTCGTCCATGTCGAGCGGCTGACGAAGTCGTACGGATCGGTTCGCGGCGTGGTCGACCTCGACCTCGACGTGCAGACCGGCGAGGTCTTCGGATACCTCGGCCCGAACGGCGCCGGCAAGACGACGACGATCCGCACGATTCTCGACTTGATTCGGCCGACGTCGGGACGCGTCGCCGTGTTCGGGCTCGATCCCCGTCGCGAAGGCGTCGAGGTGCGACGGCGCGTCGGCTACCTGCCGGGGGATCTGCGTCTCTACGAGCAGCTGACGCCGCGCGAGCTGATGCGCTACTTCGCCTCGCTGAGGGGGATGCGCGCTCTCGATCCGGCGATCCGCCTCGCGGAGAGATTCGAGCTCGAGCTCGACCGGCGCATCGCCGCGCTCTCGCGCGGCAACCGGCAGAAGGTCGGCCTCGTGCAGGCCTTCATGCACGGGCCGGAGCTGCTCGTCCTCGACGAGCCGACGTCGGGGCTCGACCCGCTCGTGCAACAAGCCTTCTACGAGCTCGTGCGCGAGACCGCAGACGCAGGCCGCACCGTCTTCCTCTCGTCGCACGTCCTGCCGGAGGTGCAGCACGTCGCCGACCGTGTCGCGCTCGTGCGCGAGGGACGGCTCGTGCTCGTCGATTCGGTGGAGAACCTGCGTGCGCATGCGTTCACTCGCGTCGAGATCACGTTCGCCGAACCGCCGCCGCGCGGCGCGTTCGCCGGCCTGCCCGGCGTCAAAGAGCTGGAGCGCAGAGGTCCGCTCCTGGTCTTCGCGGTCGAAGGCGAAATCGATCCGCTCGTGAAGGCGCTCGCGTGCTACCGCGTCGTCGCGCTCGATAGTCACGAGGCCGATCTCGAAGACGTCTTCCTCTCGCTCTATCGCGCGGGTGAGCAGCATGCTGCATAGGATCCTCACGAAGACGCTGCGCGACACGCGCCGCGCGTTCTTCTGGTGGACGCTCGGCCTGGTCGGCCTCGTCGCGCTGATGGTCTCCGTCTATCCGTCCGTCCGCGACAACGCGAGCCTGAACAAGCTCGTGAACGACTACCCGGAAGCGCTGAAGGGGTTCGTCGCTTTCGGCGGCGAGCTCGACTACGTCTCGGGCGCGGGCTACCTCGGCAGCGAGCTCTTCGCGCTCATGGTGCCGCTCCTCCTGCTCGTCGCGGCGATCGGCGCCGGCGGACGAGCGCTCGCCGGCGAGGAGGAGTCCGGCACGCTCGAGCTCCTGCTCACGAACCCGGTGTCGCGCCGCCGGGTCGTGGCGGAGAAGCTCGCGGCGCTCACGATCGAGCTCGTCGGCCTCGGGGTCGTCCTCTGGGCGGCGCTCCTGGTCGGCTGCCGCGCGGTCGACCTGAAGGTCTCCGGGGCGCACCTTGCCGCCGCGACGATCAGCGCCGTGCTGCTCGCCGTGGCCTACGGCGCGATCGCGCTCCTCGTCGGTGCGGCCTTCGGTCATCGCGCGCGGGCGGTGGGCCTCACGGCCGCGCTTGCCGTCGCCGCCTACGTCGTGAACGGTCTCGCGCCGCTCGTCGACGCGCTCGAGCCGCTGCGAAAGCTGTCGCCCTTCTATCACTACGCCGCGAGCGATCCACTGCGCCACGGCCTTGCAGTGGGGCACGTGGGTGTGCTGCTCGCAATCGCCGTAGTCGCCGCGGTGCTCGCGCCGATCGCGTTCGACCGGCGGGATCTGGCGACGACGTAGAGAGCGCTTCGGTAGTTGGCCGCAGCCGGCTTCCGCGCTGCCGCCGATGTCGTGCCGGGCGTGGCGTGCCAGGTTGTGCGCATGACCGTCGCGGCTGAGCAGCGCGGGCCGGCGCGCGTCCTGCCGGACGTCCTCGACCATCGCTTCGAGGCGGTCGTCTTCGACTGGGACGGGACCGCCGTCCCCGATCGCGGGAGCGACGCGGGCGCCCTTCGGCACCTCGTCGAAGAGCTTTGCGGGGCAGGCCTGAACCTCGCCGTCGTGACGGGCACGCACATCGGCAATGTGGACGGCCAGCTCCGCGCTCGGCCCGAAGGTCACGGTCGGCTGTACCTCTGTCTCAACCGCGGCTCGGAAGTCTTCGTCGTCGGGGCAGAAGGCCCGGTGCTCGTGGAGCGCCGCGAGGCGACGGCCGCCGAGGACGAGGCGCTCGACGCCGCCGCCGAAGCGACGGTGGCGGCGCTGGCGGAGCGCGGGTTGCGCGCGGAGATCGTGTCGCAGCGGCTCAACCGCCGCAAGATCGACCTCATTCCCCGGCCGGAGTGGGCGGACCCGCCGAAGGCGCGCATCACCGAGCTGCTCGCCGCCGTCGAGGCGCGGCTGCGAGGCGCCGGGCTGGACGGGTTGCGGGAGGCAGTCGCGATCGCGGAACGTGCGGCGCTCGACGCCGGGCTCGCCGCGGCGAAGGTGACGAGCGACGCGAAGCACGTCGAGATCGGCCTGACGGACAAGGCCGACTCGGCGAGGTGGATCTTCGCGGAGCTGTGGCGCCGCGGCATCGGCCCCGCGCAGGTGCTCGTGGCCGGCGACGAGTTCGGTTCGCTGGGCGGGCTGCCCGGCAGCGACTCGTTCCTGCTCCCACCTGAGGCGGCACGGGCAACCGCCGTCTCCGTCGGACGCGAGCCCACCGGTCTCCCCAAGGAGGTCATTGCACTGCCGGGCGGGCCCGAGAGCTTCGTCGCGCTGCTCGAGGACCAGCTCGAGCGCCGCCGCCGCAGAGACCTGCCGAAGCTCGGCGGCGATCCACTCTGGACGTTCACGCTGCGCGGGTTCGATCCAGAGCTCGAACGCGTTCACTCGTCGCTGCTGACGATTGCCGACGGGATGATCGGCACGAGCGGCAGCCCGGTCGGCTCGCATCCGGCCGCGCGCCCCCGGGTGCTCGCTGCCGGCCTCTACGAAGGCAAAGGCGCCGAGACCGAACTCGTGCAGTGCCCGGTCTGGACGCGCCTCGACGGCGAGCTGCCCGAGCCACTGTGGTTCGAGCGGCGCCTTGACCTCCGCAGCGGGCTGCTCCGACAGCAGCTCGGACGCGAACCGAGGCTTGAAAGCATTCTCTTCTCGTCTCTGGCCCGCCCCGGAACCACCGTTCTCCGAGCACGGGGTGAGCCTCAGCTGCTCGAGACGGAGCAGGCACTCGTCGCGGCCGAGGGAGCGAGTGTCGACGCCGGTTTCGTCAACGGGTCGTCGTGGTTGCGGCAGGCGGGCGGCAACGGCGGGATCGTGGTCGCGGCGCACCAGCAGTCCCGAGACGATCGGCTCGAGCGCATTGCGGCCTACGTGCCCGACGCGAAGACAGTGCCGGATCCAGAGGAAGCGCTGGCGCGTCTCGACGCCGCCACGCTCGAGGGGTTCGACGGGCTGCTCTCGGAACATCGGGCGCAGTGGGCGAGGCGGTGGGAGACGGCCGACATCCGCATCGAGGGTGACGACGAGCTCCAGCGTCTGGTGCGCTTCGCGCTCTTCCACCTGATGAGCTCGGCGGCGGAGTCGGGCGAGGCCGCGGTCGGCGCGCGCGGGTTGACCGGCCCGGCGTATCGCGGGCATGTCTTCTGGGACGCGGACGTCTTCGTCCTGCCGTTCCTGGCGGCGACGAACCCGCACGGGGCGCGCGCGATGCTCGAGTACAGGCTCCGCCGGCTCGACACGGCGCGCGCCGAAGCGGCCCGGCTGAGCCGGGGGGGTGCACGCTTTCCGTGGGAGTCCGCGGCATCCGGCGTCGACGTGACGCCGTCACATGCGCACGACCAGGCGGGCCGCGTCGTTCCCATCCGCACCGGCGAGCTCGAGGAGCACATCGTCGCCGACGTCGCCTGGGCGGCGAGTACCTACGTCGACTGGAGCGGGGACTCGGACTTCGCGGCCGGGCCCGGCGCGCTTCTCTTCATGGAGACCGCTCGCTACTGGGCCTCCCGTATTCGCGTCGACGCGCGGGGGCGAGGTCACATCTACGGCGTGATCGGCCCCGACGAGTACCACGAGCCGGTGGACGACAACGCCTTCACAAACGTCTTCGCGCGTTGGAACCTCCGCCGGGCCGCCGCCGTCGCAGCCGCGCCGGAAGAGGAGCGACGGCACTGGCTGCAGCTCGCCGACGCGCTCGTCGACGGCTACGACGCCGACACGCGACTGTACGAGCAGTTCGCCGGCTTCTACCGACTGGAGCCGCTCGTCGTCGCGGACCTCGCGCGGCGGCCGATCGCTGCAGACCTCTTGCTGGGCCATGCGCGCGTCGCGGGGGCGCAGGTCCTCAAGCAGGCGGACGTGCTGATGCTGCACCACCTGCTGCCGGAGGAGATCGCGCCGGGTTCGCTCGAGCCGAACCTCGCCTACTACGAGCCGCGCACCGCGCACGGCAGCTCGCTCTCGCCGGCGATCCACGCGGCGCTCTTCGCGCGCGCGGGCCGGTTCGGGGCGGCGCTGGAGGCACTACGGCTCGCGTGCCGGATCGACGTCGACGATCTCACCGGGAGCTCCGCGGGCGGCGTGCATCTCGCGACCATGGGCGGCGCCTGGCAGGCACTCGTGTACGGCTTCGCGGGCGTGCGTGCCTCGGCCGCCGGTCTGACGGTCGACCCGCGCCTACCCGAGGCATGGGACGCGCTCGAGGTGCGCTTGGAGTTCCGCGGGAAGCCCGTGCGCATCCGCATCGAGCAGGAATCCGTGCAGGTCGACGCGGATCCTGCGGTTCCGATCGTCGTGCGAGGGGGAACCCGAGAGGAGTGAGTGGGATGAGGAAGATCGTCGCGGCACTTGACAACAGCATCGCCGCGCGGGCGGTGCTCGCCACTGCGGGCCGGCTTGCGCCGCTCTTCGACGCCGAGGTGGAGGCGGTGCACGTGGGCGAGGACGGCGATCGCGTCGCGTCGGACGCGGCGGCCGCCGCCGGGCTTGAACTGCGCCTGCTCGAGGGGCCTACCGTGCCGGCTCTCGTCGCTGCGGGAGAGGACGAAGACGTCGTCGTGCTCGTGCTCGGAACGCGACGCCTTCCCGTCGGTGCGATCGGCTCGACTGCACTCGACGTGATCACGTCGCTGCTGAAGCCCGTCGTCGTCGTTCCCCCTGATGCCGCCCGGACGGGCGGTCTCAAGCGCGTTCTCGTCCCGCTCGAAGGGACGCCGCAAACGTCGCTCGCGCCGAAGGGCCTGATCGAGCTCGCGCACGATGCCGACGTCGAGGTGGTCGTGCTGCACGTGCACGACGCGGCGACGCTGCCGTCGTTCACGGATCAGCCGCAGCACGAGGCGGCGGCCTGGCGCGACGAGTTCGTCGCCCGCTACTGCCCGTGGGGAATCGGGAAGGTGAGCCTCCAGGTGCGATTCGGCCGCCGGGAGGAGAAGATCCTTCGTGCCGCCGTGGAGACGCACGCGGATTTGATCGCGCTCGGCTGGGCGCAGGATCTCGCGGCGGGCCGGGCGCCGATCGTACGCGAGGTGCTCGAGCGGGGCCGTGTTCCGGTCCTGCTCGTGCCGAGCCGGGTCGTGCGCACGGACGAGAGGGAGGAGCAATGGACCGGATTGCGATCGTCGCCCGGCTGAAGCCCGGTACGGAGGAACGAGCGGCAGAGCTGATCCGCGCAGGCCCGCCGTTCGACCCCGCGTCGGACGACCTCGACGAGCACACCGTCTACCTGTCCGCCGACGAGGTGGTGTTCGTCTTCGAAGGACCGCAGGTCGAGTGGTTCGTCGACCACCTCGTGGACGACCCGTTCCGTTGGCCGGTGGCGGCCGCGTTCGAGGAGTGGCGGCCGTTGCTCGAGGGGCACCCGCGGATCGCCAGGGCGGCCTACGCGTGGAAACGCAAAGGGGCTGAAGCCGCACGCTGATCCGCAAGAAGGTTGCGCGTTTTCACTGACGGGCGTAGGTAGTCGCCCGGATGTTGCGCCCTGCGGGCCTGACGACACTGGAGGGCAGATGGCAACCATCCTCCACCGTCCGCTGCAGGTCTTCGGCGAGCTCACTCCTCCGCTGAGCCGGGAGGAGGCGGTCCTCGAGGCCGACCGCTGCCTCGAATGTGGCGGGCCGTACGCCGAGGCGCCCTGCGTCACCGCCTGTCCGGCCGGAGTGGACGTGCCTGCGTTCGTCGCCGCGATCGCGCGCGACGAGCCGGAGGAGGCGGCCGCGACGATCTTCGCCGAGAATCTCCTCGGCGGCACGTGCGCGCGGGTCTGCCCGGTCGAGACCCTCTGTGCAGGCGCGTGTCTCCTGCAGCACGAGGGCAGAGCGCCCATCGAGATCGGGCGCCTCCAGCGATTTGCGACCGAGCTGGCACTGCAGACAGGTGTGCCGCTGCGCAGGACTCAGCCGCGGAACTGGTACCGAGTCGCGGTGATCGGAGCCGGCCCGGCGGGTCTCGTCTGCGCGGGCGAGCTCGCAGCGCGCGGCTTCGACGTCACCGTCTACGACGAGCGCACCGAGCCGGGTGGACTCGTCCGGTTCGCGATCGCGCCGTACCGGCAGCTCTGCGAGCCGCTGCCCGCCGAGCTTCGCGGTCTCGCCCGTCTCGGCGTCAAGTTCGAGCTCGGTGTCGCGATCGACACGCCCGCCGCGCTCGCGGCGATCGAGTCCACGAACGATGCGATCGTGCTCGGCGTCGGCATGGGGCCGGATACGGACGTGAGCTACCCCGGCGACGGCCTCGCCGGCGTGTGGAACTCGCTGCCGTTCATCGAGGCGATCAAGACGGGCTCCGCCCCACGCGTCGGCGAAGCAGTCGTGGTGATCGGCGGCGGCAACACGGCGATCGACGTCGCCCGCGAGGCGTTGCTCCTCGGTGCGCGTGACGTCACGCTGGTCTACCGCCGGACGGAGGCCGAGATGCCGGCTTACGCGCACGAGGTCGAGGAGGCTCGCGCCGAAGGCGTGCATTTCGAATGGCTGACGGTGCCGCTGCGCTTCCTCGGTGCCGGCTTGCTCCAGGGCGTTGAATGTCGGCGCTGCCGGCTCGGCGAGCCCGACTCGAGCGGGCGCCGCCGTCCGGAAGAGGTTCCGGGCACCGAGTTCGTCATCCGCGCACACACGGCGGTGAAGGCGATCGGCCAGCGGCCACGCACCGAGTTCTTCGAGTGGATCGACGGGCTCGAGGTGGAACGCGGGAGGCCGAAGGTGGACCCGGAGACGGGGCAGACGACGAATCCGAAGTTCTTCGCGGCAGGTGACGTCACGAACGGCGGCGCCACCGTGGTCGAGGCGGTGCGGCAGGCGAAGATCGCTGCGCGCGGCATCGACGCGTGGGTCGGGAGGCGGACGTGAGAGAGATTCGCTGGCACGCGCGTGCAGGACAGGGAGCGAAGACCGCCTCGCAGCTCTACGCGACGGCGGCGCTGCGCGCAGGCAAGAGCGTGCAGGCCTTTCCGGAGTACGGACCCGAGCGGCGCGGTGCCCCGTTGCGCGCCTACACGCGCGTCGACGACAAGCCGATTCGCCGCCACGACTCGATCGCGCATCCCGACGTCGTGGTCGTGCTCGAGCCGTCGCTTCTGAACGAGGTCGACGTCACTGAGGGGATGGAGGACGGGGGCCTGATGCTCCTGAACGCCGAGCGCCCGCCGGCGAAGGTGGCGGGCAAGCGCGTCGCGTGCGTTCCGGCGACGAGGATGGCCGAGCAGGGCGGCTCGAAGTTCGCGAACCTGATCATGGTCGGCGCGCTCGCCGCTGCCGTCGGCGAGCCGCCGGTGTCCTACGTCGCGGACGCCGCCGCGGAGCTGCTCGGCAAGAAAGTCGCTGCGGACCAGATCCGGCGCGCGGTGATGGAGGGCTACCGATGTCTGAGCTGAAGGCCTGGCGCGAGCTTCCTCCCGGCGGCACCGTTCAGCCCGCCGACGCGGTGCAGCCGCGAACCGGCGGCTGGCGCACAGGGGTGAAGCCCGAGGTCGACCTCTCGCTCTGCGTCAACTGCCTGCTCTGCTGGCTCTACTGCCCCGACTCCGCCGTCTCGCTCGACGGAACGACGTTTCTCGGCTTCGACCACGACTTCTGCAAGGGCTGTGAGCTCTGCGCAGTCGTCTGTCCCGCCCAGGCGATCACGATGGTGCCCGATGCGGACTGAGACGATCGCCGCACGCGTCATGACCGGCGGCGAGGCCGTCGCCGAGGCGATGCGCCAGATCGATCCGGAGGTCGTGCCGGTCTACCCGATCACGCCGCAGACGCCGATCATCCAGGGCTACGCGAAGTTCGTCTCGAACGGCAGTGCGCACGGCGAGATCATCAACGTCGAGTCCGAGCATTCCGCCATGAGCGCGGCGATCGGCGCGGCACTGTCCGGCGCGCGCACGATCACCGCGACGTCGTCACAGGGACTCGCCCTGATGGCGGAGGTCGTCTACATCGCCGCGGCGATGCGTGCGCCGATCGTCATGGCGCTTGGAAACCGGGCGCTCTCCGGGCCGATCAACATCCACTGCGATCACTCCGACAGCATGCTCATACGGGATTCGGGCGTCCTGCAGCTCTTCGCGGAGAACGCGCAGGAGGCGTACGACCTGATGATCATGGCACCGCGCATCGCGGAGCATCCCGACGTCTTGCTGCCGGTGCTCGTGTGCCAGGACGGTTTCACGATCACCCACTCGGCGGAGCCGGTCACGCTGCTCGAGGACCGGCGGGTGCCGCGGTTCGTCGGGCAGTACCGCATCCCGAATCCGCTCCTGAACGTGGCGGTGCCGACCACTCAGGGCCCGTTCGCGATGCCCGACTACTACTACGAGGTTCGCTACCAGCAGGTGGCGGCGATGGCCGCCGCGCTGGACGTCTTCGACGAGGTCGCGGCTGCGTTCCGCCAGATCTCCGGGCGCCGCTACGACGTCATCGAGGCCTACGAGCTGGAGGATGCGGAGAGCGCGATCGTCTGCCTCGGCTCAACCGGCGGCACCGTCAAGGACGCAGTCGACGAACTCCGCGCCCAGGGCGAGCGCGTCGGCCTGCTCGAGATCCGTTCGTTCCGCCCGCTGCCCGTCGACCGCATCCGCGCAGCGTTGCGCTTCGTGCCCAACGTCGCCGTCCTCGACCGGGCCGACTCACCGGGCGGCCGCCCCCCACTCTTTGCGGAGCTGAGCGCTGTGCTGCATGACACGGACGTTGGCCTGCGCAGCTTCGTCTACGGACTGGGAGGCCGCGAGCTCCATCCCGAGGACGCGATCTCCGTGTACCGAGACGCCTTGCTCCCGCATCACGGCCCCGAGTACCTCGGGTTGAGGGGTGACGCATGTCTCGCCTGAAGACGCTCGTCCGCAACGAGGCGGGAACGCCGCCCCTGCGGGGTGGCCATGCTCTCTGCCAGGGCTGCGGCGTGCCCATGGTCGTGCGAACGATCGTCGACAGCATCGAGACGCCGGTGGTCGTGGTCAGTGCGACCGGATGCCTCGAGGTCGCGACGACCCGCTTCCCCACGACCGCGTGGAACGTACCCTGGCTGCACGTCGCGTTCGAGAACGCGGCGGCGGTCGCGAGCGGCGTCGAGACCGCGCACCGCGCGCTCGTCAGGCGTGGCGCGCTCCCTGCCGACGAGCCGTTGACCTTCCTCGTCCTCGCCGGCGACGGCGGCACCTACGACATCGGCCTGCAGGCGCTCTCGGGATCGCTCGAGCGAGGCCATCGCTTCATCTTCGTCTGCTACGACAACGAGGCGTACATGAACACGGGTGTGCAGCGTTCGGGGGCGACGCCATTCGGCGCCGGGACGACCACGACACCCGCGGGAACCGCAAGCCTCGGCAAGGCGCAACAGCGAAAGGACATGACGGCGATCGCGGTCGCGCACCACGTGCCCTACGTCGCGCAGGCGGTCTCGGTGCACTGGCACGATCTGAGCCAGAAGGTCTCGCGGGCCGCGACCGCGGACGGCCCGTCGTTCCTCAACGTCCTGACGAACTGCCCGGTCGGCTGGGGGCACGAGCCGCGCGAATCGCTCGAGATCCTCAACGCCGCGGTCGACACCTGCTTCTGGCCGTTGTACGAGGTCGTCGACGGTCGTTACCGGCTGACTCACGTTCCCGAGCGCATCCGCCCGATCGAGGACTGGCTCCGGCCGCAGGCTCGCTTCGCGCACCTCATGCGCCCGGAAGCGACTGCGGCCGTCGAACGCATCCAGCAGCAGATCCACGACGAGTGGGAGACGCTGCGGCGGCGCTGCGAGCTCGACGCCGCCGCATCAGAGCCGCTAATCCGCAGTCAGGTCCGCGACCTCGGCGCCCGACAGCCGCACGAGGTCGCCCGCGCGTAGCTTGACCGAGTGGCTGTGCGTTCCGGCTTCGAGCACGACCTCGTCCTGCTCGGCGAGACGGCGGTCGATGACGACCCGGTCGCCTGCGGGTCCGGCGAACGGCGGAACCGCGCCCAGCTCGAACGCGGGATAGGCGAGCCCGAGCTCTGTCTCGGTCGCCAGCCGGAGGCTGCCGTCGACGCCGAGCGCCACGCGAGCCTTCTCGAGGTCGAGCCGTTCCGACGCCGGGAGAACGGCGCGCGCGTAGCCGTCGTCCACCGCCAGCACGATCGTCTTCGCGACCTGACGGTTCGGGACGCCGGTGGCCCGCGCCTCCTGCCTCGCCGTCTGGGTTGGGCTGTGCGCCAGGACCTCGTAGTGGAGTCCCTTCCGGTCCAGCTCGTCGATGACCTCGGTGATCATGACTCCTCCTTCGTGCTTCTCCGGCGCACGATCGCATCGCTGCCGGGATAGATCGTCGTCTCGTGCCCGTCGTCCCAGCGCACGCGATAGCGCTCGTGGTGCGGCTCGCCCGTGATCGCCAGGATCTCGGCGATGCGCTCCGCCTCGCCCACGCGGTGCCCCGCGATGACGAGCAGGTCGCCGACGGCGGCACGTTCGGTGGTGGCCACAGGCTTGCTCATGGTCGGCCTCCTCGAGTCGGTCTCCTGGAGTTTGCCGTGCTCGCCCGCAGCGGCCATCGGGGCAATCACGGATTCGGGCTCCCTGATGACGAGACACAGTCGGCTCGATGGCCGAGAACGAGCCGGTCCGGCTCAGGCTGTCGCCGAGGCCGACCTCGTGGGCTTCCGCATCGTCTCGAGGAGCAAATAGACGACGTGGGATCGAGCGGCGTGGCCAGAAGGGAGGTCGCGGGAAACCCGTAAGGGGAATCCGTTCCCGGCCGGATGCCGCCGGCGGCTTCCTGTTCGAGAGTGCGGCTCGTAGCCGATCAAGGAGGGCGGCCATGACCATGGAAGAGACCGAGCACATTCGCGAGGACCACGCTCATCTGCGCGAGCACGTCGAACACCTGCGCCTCGCCGCGCGGGAGATTCCCGAGCTGTCGCCCGAGGAACGGCAGGAGCTGGTCAAGCGCATCCTCGACTTCCTCCGCGGCGCGCTGCTCCCGCATGCCGACCAGGAGGAGCATTCCTTCTACCGCGAGGTCGCGGAGCGTCTCGGCCATCCCGAGGCGACAGCGCCGATGACCCACGACCACGTGGCCATTCGCGTCCGGACGCTCGAGCTCAGCGCGACCGAGGCAACCGACGTCGCCCGTCTGCAGGAGCTGCTGTACGGGCTCTACGCGCTCATCTCCGTGCACTTCTGGAAGGAGGAGCAGCTGTACCTGCCGCTGATCGAGCGTCCCGTCCTGCCGGTGTTCGACGGATGACCTCCTCCAGGCACTTCGAAGCAGGCGAGGCCCGCCGGGTCGGTGCGCAGATCGGCATCGACTGGGACTCCGCCCCGTTCGACGTCGAGCAGTTCCGGACGGGCATGGACGTCGAGCTCGAGCACGGTCTTCATGATCCTGCGACGAACGTCACCGATGACGACCCCCTGGTGACGGGGAAGATCGCGCTCGCGCATCTGAATGAGTTTCCCGACTACTACACGCGGCTCGAACGCATGGAAGAAGAAGCGCTACGAGTCCAGAAAGAACGAGGTTGAACGTGGCCCCCGGCATGACTCATCCATCTGCATCCTTCAGCGCGACGCTCCGTGTGCACCTGGACGACAGGCCGGGAGCGTTCGCCGACCTCGCGCGGGCAATCGGCGACGAAGCCGGCCTGCTCGGGGCCATCGACCTCGTCCGGGTCGAGCGCGGCAAGAAGATCCGCGACGTGACGGTCTTCGCCGGCGACGCCGAGCACATGGAGCGGATCGTCGCCTCGGCCCGCGGCGTTGCAGGCGTCGAGGTCGAGCACGTCTCCGACCGCACCTTCCTCATGCATCTCGGCGGCAAGATCGAAGTGACGCCCAAGGCGCCGCTGAAGACGCGCGACGACCTGTCCATGGCCTACACGCCGGGCGTCGCCCGCGTCTCCATGGCGATCGCGGAGGATCCCGAGCTCGTCTGGAACCTGACCGTGAAGAAGAACACGGTGGCGGTGGTCACCGACGGCACCGCCGTGCTCGGCCTGGGTGACATCGGACCGGAAGCAGCGCTGCCGGTGATGGAGGGAAAGGCGCTGCTGTTCAAGGAGTTCGGCGGCGTCGACGCCTGGCCGATCTGCCTCGCGACGAAGGACGAGGACGAGATCGTCGCCGCCGTGCGTGCAATCGCGCCGGTGTTCGGCGGCATCAACCTCGAGGACATCTCCGCGCCTCGCTGCTTCTCGATCGAGGAGCGTTTGCGGCAGGACCTCGACATCCCGGTCTTCCACGACGACCAGCACGGGACTGCCGTCGTCGTGCTGGCGGCGTTCCTGAACGCCCTGCGCGTCGTCGACAAGCACCCGCAGGAGGTGAAGGTCGTGATCACGGGCGTCGGCGCCGCAGGCATCGCCACCACGAAGATCCTGCTTGCCGCCGGAGTCACCAACGTGATCGGCGTCGACCGCCACGGCGCGCTCTGGCGGGGCGATCCGAATCTGTCCGGCGTGAAGGCCGAGTACGCGCAGCTGACGAACCCGAACCTGGAGCGCGGCAGCGCCGACGACGTGCTCGCCGGTGCCGACGTCTACATCGGCGTCTCGGCGCCGGGCGCGGTGACGGCGCAGGGCATCTCGCGGATGGCCGAGGACGCGATCGTCTTCGCCATGGCGAACCCGACGCCAGAGGTTCTGCCTGAGGAGATCGAGGACCTCGCCGCCGTCATCGCAACCGGACGGTCGGACTATCCGAACCAGATCAACAACGTGCTCGCGTTCCCGGGCATCTTCCGCGGGGCGCTCGACGCCCGCGCGTCGGAGATCACAGAGGAGATGAAGGTCGCGGCGGCGGAGGCGATCGCCGGCGTGATCCCGCTCGAGGAGCTGAGCGCCGACTACGTGATCCCCAGCGTCTTCAACCGGGAGGTCGCCCCGCGCGTGGCCGCGGCGGTCACGCAGGCGGCGTCGCCCGTGCGCGTCTAGTGCCCCTGCCAGTAATGCCGTCACCAAGGCAGCGCCTGCGATGCCGATCATCGGAGGCTGGGCCGGCTTTGCCGGCCCAGCCGCTTCGTATTGCTGGAAGGGGCACAAGTGAACGCAGAAGGGGCCCTCGGGGCCCCTTCGCGCTGCAAGTCGCCGGGTCCGGCTAGACCTCGAGCCGCGCCTTGAGATTCGTCAGGATCGCCTCGGCCTCGACTTCGTTTCGCCGCTCGAAGAACTTCAGATCCTGCTTCGGCAGGAAGCCCTTCTCCTCGTACTCGACGTCGAACGTGACCTCGGTCGTCCCATTCTGGCCGGCGAACGTCCACTTGAACGTGCCGTCCACCTCTCCCGTGGCCTTGTCGAAGATGATTTTGCGATCCTCGAACTTGATCGTCTCGGTCGTGCCCTTGATGGGCGTTCCGACCATGTTGTACAGCCACGCGAAGCGATGCCCACCCGTCGGGATCTTCTCGACCTTGCTGACCTCATAGAGGCTCGGCCAGATCTGCGGAAGGTTCTCGGGCTGCTCGATGTACCCGAACACCTTCTCGAGGGGGGCGTTCACCACGACTTGCTTGTGCAGCTTGAGCATGCGTAACACCTCCCTTCCCACGCTCCGTTCGATCCTCCCAGGCGGACTGGGTCGTTACCTCGCCAAAGTTGACGACTAGAGCAGGCCGGCCCGGCGAGCCTTCGCGACCGCCTCGAGCTGCGAGTGAGCACCGAGTTCACGCAGGAGCGCTCTGATGTACGTGCGGACGGTCGTCTCCCCGATGCCGAGACGTCCGCCGATCGCCTTCGCGGGCACACCCGCCGCGATCAGGTCGAGGACCTGGCGCTGGCGCCGCGTCAGCGTCCCCGGCCTGCGGGAGGGTCGGGGGGCCGGCAGGAGCACGTGCAGGATCCGCCCGTCGGCCAGCCCCACGGTCGTAACGTCGACGCGGCCCCGGCCTGCGGCAGTCCGGACGACCATCGAGTGGCAGGGCACGGGGAATCCTTGCTGCGCGAGCCGGGCGTTCGAGCAATCGCCGTGGCAGATCGTGTCGCCGCGCTCGCCGACCCCGCCGAGCAGGTCCCAGCACGGACGCCCGATCGCCTCGTCGGCGGAGATCCCGGTCAGCCGCTCGGCGGCGGCGTTCCAGGAGCCCACGGTCAGCATCCGGTCGACCGTGAAGCACGCATCTCCGGTGCGGAACTCGTCCGCTGTCATGGTGAGAGTCTCAGGCCCGGATCGGGCGGGGACATCCGGGCCTTGACGGACCGACGCTAGGGAAAAACGCTGAGTGCTGTACAAGGGGCTTGGTGAACGGTGAAGCCGCAATCGTGGCCGAGCGCCTGCGGGTGATCCGCGGCCGTCGCGTCGCCCTCGACCACCTCACGGTCGAGGTGCGCGGCGGCGCCGTCACCGGTCTGCTCGGCCCGAGCGGGAGCGGGAAGTCCACGCTGATGCGCGCGGTCGTCGGTGTCCAGAAGATCACCTCGGGCGACGTCCGCGTGCTCGGCCAGCCGGCGGGCGCCGCGCAGCTTCGCCGGCGGGTCGCCTACACGACGCAGGCACCCTCGGTCTACCTCGACCTGACCGTGCGCGAGAACCTCCGCTTCTTCGCCCGGGCGCTCGGCGTGGAGGTGTCACGGATCGACGAGGCGATCGCGACCGTCGGCCTCTCGGCCGAGGCCGACCGTGTCGTCGGCCGGCTCTCCGGCGGAGAGCGCGCTCGGGCGTCCCTGGCGAGCGCATTGCTCGGCCGACCCGAGGTGCTCGTCCTCGACGAGCCGACGGTCGGGCTCGACCCGGTCCTCCGCCGCGACCTCTGGGCGACGTTCGCCGAGCTCGCCGCCGCGGGCGCCACGTTGCTCGTGTCGAGTCACGTCATGGACGAAGCCGAGCGTTGCGACGACCTGCTCCTCCTGCGCGAAGGACGCCTGCTCGCGGCGGGGACCGTGGACGACGTGCGCCGGCGGACGGGTGAGCACGACCTCGACGCGGCGTTCCTGAAGCTCGTCCTTGAGAGCTCGGGATGAACCGGTCAGCGGTCGCGGCGACGTTCCTCCGCGTGCTCACGCAGCTTCGCCGCGATCCGCGGACGCTCGCCCTCCTGCTGGTCGTCCCGTGTGCGCTCGTCACGCTCTTGAAGTACCTCTTCGTCGACCGGCCGCTCGTGTTCGATCGCGTCGGCGGCCCGCTCCTCGGGCTCTTCCCGTTCATCGCGATGTTTCTCGTCGCGTCGATCACGATGCTGCGCGAGCGAACGACCGGGACGCTCGAGCGCCTGATGACGCTTCCGCTCGCGAAGCTCGACCTGCTGCTCGGCTACGCGGGAGCGTTCGCAGTCGTGGCCGCCGTTCAGGCGACGGCTGTCTCCGCTCTCGCGCTCGGGGTGCTCGGGCTCGACGTGGAGGGTCCCGCGTGGCTCGTGGTCGCGCTCGCGGTGAGCAACGCCATCCTCGGTATGTCGCTCGGTCTCTTTCTGAGCGCCTTCGCCCAGACGGAGTTCCAGGCGGTGCAATTCATGCCTGCCTTCGTCTTCCCGCAGCTGCTGCTCTGCGGCCTGTTCGTGCCGCGCAGCGAGATGGCGCGCGCTCTCGAGATCGCGTCCTACTGCCTGCCGCTCACCTACGCGTACGACGCGCTCGACCGAGTGACCCGCGGCGGAACGCTCGGCGACTCCGGCGCGCTCGACCTGAGCGTGATCGTGGTGGCCACGCTGCTGGCGCTCGCGCTCGGCGCGGCGACCCTTCGCCGCCGGACTCCGTAGAACGCCGCAGACGAATCAGGGCGGTGACCGATGCCGCACTCCGGTGCCCGGACGAACACTGAGTGTCGGAGAAGGAGGTACGACATGAAACCTGTGCTACTGGCAACCGACGGGTCGCCGACCGCGGCCCTGGCGACGCGGACAGCGATCGAGCTCGCCGGGCTGCTCGACACCGATCTCGTCATCGTCTCTGTCTGGGACGTCTCCTACGGGGGCTACAGCGCGATGGGATTTGCGCCCGTCCCCCTGAACGGGTCGCTGGCCAAGGTCAGCGAGAAGGAGGCCCGCACAATCGCGAGCGACGCTGCAGCCCGGGCGGAGGAAGCCGGCGTCGAGGCTCGCACGCTGATCCTTCGTGGGTTCCCGGTCGATGAGATCTGCCTCGCTGCCGAGAAGCTCGGCCCGCGCTTCCTCGTCGTCGGCTCGCACGGCTGGGGAGCGGTGAGGCGCGCCCTCTTCGGCAGCGTGTCGACCGGCGTGCTGCATCGAGCGACCTGCCCGGTGCTCGTCGTTCGCGGCGACGCGGCCGAGCGGCAGGCCGAAGCCGAGGTCGAGCACGTCACCGCCTGACGCGGGCCCGTGACCGAGCTGCTGAGTGCGGCGACGGCCGACGCCAGCGCTGTGGCGGTCGTCGCCGCGGCGCTCGTCACCGCACTCGCCACCGGCCTGGGCGCGGTGCCGCTCGCGTTCGCGCGCCGCGGTGCGGTGTCCTGGCTCGCGGGGGCGAACGCCCTGGCCGCAGCGCTGATGCTGGTGGCCAGCGGGATGCTCTTCTACCAGGGCAGCGGCGACGGAATGGTGAAGACGTTCGTCGGCGCGATCCTCGGGATCGTCGCGATCATGGCGGCGGCGCGCTGGCTGCGGAGCCGTGAGACCTGGCGGTTCGAGGCGCTGCGGGGTGCACAGGCGCGCATCGCGGTGATCATCGTGGCCGTGATGACGGTCCATTCGATGGCGGAAGGCGTCGGCGTGGGCGTGTCGTTCGGAGGCGGCGCATCGATCGGCTTCCTGACCGCACTTGCGATTGCCGTGCACAACATCCCCGAAGGTCTGGCGATCAGCCTCGTGCTCGTGCCCCGTGGAGTAACCGTCCCGCGGGCGGCGCTCTGGAGCATCTTCTCGAGCGTGCCGCAGCCGCTGCTCGCCTTGCCGGCGTTTCTGTTCGTCGAGGCCTTCTCGCCGGCACTTCCCGTCGGCCTCGGCTTCGCCGGCGGCGCGATGACCTGGATGGTCGCCGCACAGATCGCGCCGGAGGCCTGGGAGTCGTTTCGTACCCGTCGGAAGGGAATAGCGTTCCATGGGCGATGACTGAGACCCGGCAACCCTCGCGCGAGGCGGAGGGCCTCGAGGTCGAGCGCCTCGAGGCGTGGTGGCGCGCGGCGAACTACCTCTCCGTCGGCCAGATCTACCTGCTCGACAACCCGCTGCTGCGGCAGCCGCTCGAGCCCGAGCACGTGAAGCCCCGCCTGCTCGGCCACTTCGGGACGACGCCGGGCCTGAATCTCGTCTATGCGCATCTCAACCGCGCGATCCGCCGCCGCGGCCTCGACGTCCTCTACGTCACTGGACCCGGTCACGGCGGTCCCGGTCTCGTCGCGAACGCGTACCTCGAGGGGACGTACAGCGAGGTCTATCCGCAGGTGGGCCGCGACGAGCCCGGACTGCGGGAGCTCTTCCGGCAGTTCTCCTTCCCCGGCGGAATCCCGAGCCACGTCGCTCCCGAGACTCCCGGCTCGATCCACGAGGGCGGCGAGCTCGGCTACGCGCTCGCCCATGCGTACGGCGCTGCGTTCGACAACCCGGACCTGCTCGTGGCGTGCGTCGTCGGCGATGGAGAAGCGGAGACGGGCCCGCTCGCCACGAGCTGGCATGGCAACAAGTTCCTGAGTCCGCGCACCGACGGCGCTGTGCTCCCGATCCTGCACCTGAACGGCTACAAGATCGCCAACCCGACCGTGCTCGCGCGCATTCCGGAGCGCGAGCTGGACGCGTTGATGCACGGCTACGGCCACGAGCCGCTCCAGGTCGCATTCACGCCCGACGACGATCACCTCGACGTGCATCGCCGGTTCGCCGCGGTGCTCGACGAGGCGCTCGACCGCATCGAAGAGATCCAGAACGGCGCGCGGGCCGACGGCTCGACGCAGAGGCCGGCCTGGCCGATGATCGTCCTCCGCTCGCCGAAGGGATGGACGGGCCCCCGAGACGTGGACGGGCTGCCGATGGAAGGGACCTGGCGCTCGCACCAGGTGCCGATGACGGACGTCCGCTCCAACCCCGACCATCTGCGGCTGCTCGAGGAGTGGCTGCGAAGTTACGGCCCGGAAGAGCTCTTCGACGAGCAGGGCCGCCTCGTGCCCGAGCTGGCGGAGCTCGCGCCTCACGGCGATCGCCGCATGAGCGCGAGTCCGCACGCGAACGGCGGGCTCGTCCTCCGCGACCTCGACCTGCCCGACTTCCGGGACTACGCCCTCGACGTCAAGCAGCCCGGCGTGGAGTTCGCGGAATCGACGCGCGTGCTCGGCAGCTTCCTGAGCGACGTGATCGCGCGGAACCGCGACAACTTCCTCCTGTTCGGCCCGGACGAGACGTCGTCGAACCGGCTCGGCGACGTGTTCGAGGTGACCTCGCGGCGCTGGCTCGCAGAGAGCGCGCCGACCGACGAGGGTCTGGCCGACGATGGTCGGGTGCTCGAGATCCTCTCGGAGCATCTCTGCGAGGGCTGGCTCGAGGGCTATCTGCTCACCGGCCGGCACGGGCTCTTCAACTGCTACGAGGCGTTCATCCACATCGTCGACTCGATGTTCAACCAGCACGCGAAGTGGTTGAAGGTGACGCGCGCGATTCCCTGGCGAAGGCCGATCGCCTCCCTCAACTACCTGCTCAGCTCGCACGTGTGGCGGCAAGACCACAACGGCTTCTCACATCAGGATCCCGGCTTCATCGACCACGTCGTGAACAAGAAGGCGGAGATCATCAGGGTGTACCTGCCGCCGGACGCGAACACGCTCCTCTCGGTCGCCGACCACTGCCTGCGCAGCAGGAACTACGTCAACGTGATCGTCGCCGGGAAGCAACCGGCGCTGCAGTTCCTGTCCATGGACGAGGCGATCCTGCACTGCACCCGCGGCATCGGGATCTGGGACTGGGCGTCGAACGACGAGGCCGCCGAGCCGGACGTCGTGCTCGGATGCTGCGGCGACGTCCCGACGCTGGAGACGCTCGCGGCGGCGGCCATCCTGCGCGAGCGCCTGCCGGAGCTGCGTGTGCGCGTCGTCAACGTCGTCGACCTGATGCGGCTCCAGCCCGACACCGAGCATCCGCACGGGCTCTCCGACGACGAGTTCGACTCCCTGTTCACGACCGACCGGCCGGTCGTGTTCGCCTATCACGGCTACCCCTGGCTCATCCACCGGCTGACATACCGCCGCACGAACCACTCGAACCTGCATGTGCGCGGCTACAAGGAAGAGGGAACGACGACGACGCCGTTCGACATGGTGATGCTGAACGACCTCGACCGCTTCCATCTCGTCACCGACGTGATCGACCGGCTGCCGCAGCTCGCCGGGAAGGCAGACCACCTGAGGCAGGAGATGGTGGACAGCCGTCTGAGCGCGCGCGCATACGGGCGCGAGCACGGGGAGGATCCACCCGAGCTACGCGACTGGACCTGGCCCGGTTAGGACGTGGGGCCCGTCCTTGTCGTCAACGCAGGTTCGACGAACCTGAAGCTCCACGTCGTCGACGAGGAAGAGCACGCCGTCGCCGTCTCGTCGTTCGCCGAAGCGCCGGCTGATCTCGCCGCCGTGGCGCACCGTGTCGTGCACGGCGGGGCGCGGTTCCGCGAGCCCGTGCTGATCGACGCCGAGGTCCGCACACGGATCTCGGAGCTCGTTGCGCTCGCCCCGCTGCACAATGCGCCCGCCCTCAAGGCGATCGAGGCTGCCGAGCAGGCGTTGGTGCACGTTCCTCACCTCGCCGTCTTCGACACCGCGTTCCACCACACGATCTCGGACGAGGCTGCCGTGTACGCGGTCCCGGCGCGGTGGCGCGAGGAGTGGGGCATCCGTCGCTACGGTTTTCAGGGCCTGTCGGTTGCGTGGACAGCGGAACGCGTCCCGCAGATCGTGGGCGAGCCCGTGCGGCGACTGGTCGTCTGCCACCTCGGCGGCGGCTCGTCCGTGACGGCCGTCGTCGAGGGGCGGTCCGTCGACACGACGATGGGGTTCACGCCGCTCGAGGGCGTGCCGATGACGACACGTGCCGGCTCGGTCGATCCCGGTGCGCTCCTCTATGTGCTCCGCTCGGGTGCGCTCGACTCCGCTGCGCTCGAGCACGAGCTGAACTTCGACTCCGGGCTGAGGGGCCTCGCGGGCGGAAGCGGCGAGATGCTCGAGCTCGAGGGACGCGTCGAGGGGGGCGACGAGGCTGCCAAGCTGGCCCTCGACGTCTACGTCCACCGGCTCGCCGCTGCCGTCGCCGCCATGGCGGCGGCAGCCGGGGGCATCGACGCACTTGCGTTCACCGCGGGGATCGGAGAGCACTCACCGCTCGTCCGCGAACGCGTGTGCATGCGCCTTGCGTTTCTCGGCGTCGTGCTCGACAAGGCGAGGAACCGGGACGCGGGCGCGGACGCCGTCGTCTCGACGCCGGAGTCGGCGGTACGGGTCGTCGTCGTGCGGGCGCGTGAGGAGCTCGTGGCCGCGCGGGCGGCCCGGGCCCTGCTCTCAGACCGCCGCGCGTAGGGAGTCGCGGCGGGCGAGCGACCGCGGCCGAGCCACGAGGACGGGCCGGTCGGCACGGTGCGCGATCTCGGCGGAGACGCTGCCGAGCACGGCACTTGCGATCGAACCGCGTCCGCGGGAACCGATCACGATCAGGTCGACGTCACGGGTGCGGGCGAGGCCGAGAATTGCGTCGGCGGGCGTACCCTCGAGGATCTCCGTCTCGTAGGCGACCTGGCGCTCGTCGGCCGCAAGGACCGCGGCTGCGATCGCCGCGCGCGCCTTCCCGTGCTCGGTGGTGACGACACGCTGGTAGTAGGGATCGCCGAGCACGGAGAGCGGGGCACGGGCCACGGCCACGAAGACCGCCCTCGCGCCGAGCATCTTTGCCAGCCAGACGCCTTCCTCGACGGCCACGCTCGAGCCCGCCGAGCCGTCCGTCGCGATGAGAATCTGTTTCATGTCCGTCGTCTGCCGCATTGCAGACTCCTTTCGTCCAAATCCTGCCCGGAGCATCGTCCCTCTCGGGCCCGGGCGCATCCGCGTCGCGACGGACCTCGCTGCGGGGTATCCGCAACCGCCCTGCGGCGGCGTCCGGATGCAGCTGAGGCTCCCGCTGCGAGACTTCCACCGATGAGCTCGACTCTGAGTTCCGCGGCTCCCGTTGCGGATGTCGTCCTCCGCGACGGCTCGACGATGCGCCTCCGGCCGCCCAGCCGAGAGGACGCGCACCTGCTGCTCGCGTTCTTCCGGGACCTCTCGGATCGGAGCCTCTATCTCAGGTTCCACGGGCATCCGGCGGTCGACGAGCGCCTCGTCGCGCCGGTGCTCGACCCGGACTGGGCCGAACGGGGCGCGCTGGTGGGAATGAGCGAGGACCGGATCGTCGCCGTCGCCAACTACGTGCGCCTGCGGGACGTACGGAGCGCAGAGGTGGCGTTCGCGGTCGCCGACGACTTCCAGGGTCGCGGGATCGCGACGCGGCTGCTCGAGCGGCTCGCTGCAGTGGCGGCAGGCGTGGGCATCGAGGAGTTCGTCGCCGAGGTCATGCTCGACAACGCCGCGATGCTGCGTGTCTTCGCCGACGCCGGCTTCGAGACGACGCGCGAGACGGTGCTCGGCACGGCGGAAGTGCACCTCGCACTCGGCACGAGCGAGACGCTCCGCTCGCGCGTGGACGAGCGCGACCACATCGGCGTGGTCAGCTCGCTCGCACCCTTCTTCCAGCCGAAGACGGTGGCGGTGATCGGTGCGTCCCCGCGCGTTGGCTCGATCGGCGGCGAGCTCTTTCGCAATGTCCTGCGCGGAGAGTTCCGCGGCGTCTGCTTCCCCGTCAATCGCAGCGGGACCTCCGTTGCGGGCGTCCGGGCCTACGGCAGCGTGCGCGAGATCGGGGAATCGGTCGACCTGGCCGTCGTCTGCCTTCCGGGCCCGGCGGTGCTCGAGGCGGCCCAGGAGGCCCTCGAGGCCGGCGTCCGGGCCCTGTGCGTGATCTCGGCGGGGTTCGCAGAGGTTGGGCCGGAGGGCGAGGCGCGACAGGAGGAGCTGCTCGAGCTCGTGCGCGAGCACGGCGCGCGGCTGCTCGGCCCGAACTGTCTCGGCATCGCCGTCGCGGCCGAGCGTCTCAACGCCACCTTCGGCCCGCGCGCGCTCCCGCCGGGCAACGTCGGCTTCTCGTCACAGAGCGGAGCACTCGGGCTCGCCGTGCTCGAACGCGCGGCCGAGCGGAGGCTCGGCCTGTCCTCGTTCATCTCGGTCGGCAACAAGGCAGACATCTCGTCCAACGACCTGCTCGAGTACTGGGAAGACGACGCGGACACGGACGTCGTGCTCCTCTATCTCGAGTCGTTCGGGAACCCGCGCAAGTTCGCGCGCGTTGCCCGCCGTCTCGCTCGCACGAAGCCGATCGTCGCGATGAAGGCGGGACGGACGAGCGCGGGCGCCCGCGCGGCGAGCTCGCACACCGCGGCCCTCGCGGGCTCGGAAGCCGCGGTGGACGCGCTGTTCCATCAGGCCGGGGTGCTGCGCGTCGACACCCTCGAGGAGCTGCTCGACGTCACCGGTCTGCTCGCCGGCCAGCCGCTGCCCCGCGGGCGGAGCGTGGCCGTGCTGACGAACGCCGGCGGACTGGGAATCCTGTGTGCCGACGCCTGCGAGGCGGCCGGTCTGAAGCTCCCGCCGCTCGCGGCGGCGACAGTCGAGGAGCTGCGCGCGCTGCTCCCTACGGAGGCGAGCGTCGGCAATCCCGTCGACATGCTCGGATCCGCCGTCGGCTCGAGCTATCGACAGGCAATCGGCCCACTCCTTCGTGATCCAGGCATCGACGCGGTCATCGTGTTGTTCGTGCCGCCTGTCGTCGCAGGCGCCGGTGAGATCGCCGCTGCGATTGCCGCGGCGGTCGAGGACGCGGGCATCGAGGACAAGCCCGTGCTCGCATGCGTGATCAGCTCGGAGGGAACGCCGGAGCAGCTGCTCGCCGCGCCCGTGGCCTCCTTCCCATATCCGGAATCCGCCGCTCGGGCACTCGGGCGTGCGGTGGGGCGTGCCGAATGGCTGCGCCGTCCCCAGGGTCGAGCGCCGGACCTCGAGGGCATCGACCTTCCCGGTGCGCGGAGCATCGTGCAGGAGGCAGGCGAGGGCTGGCTCGGCCCGGATGAGACCCGCCGCCTGCTCGGGTCCTACGGGATTCCCGTCGTCCCCGAGCGCACCGCGGCGACGGTGGACGAGGCGGTTGCGGCCGCAGAGGAGCTGGGGTATCCGATCGTCCTCAAGACCGGTGAGGCGGGCGTGCACAAGACGGAGCAGGGCGGCGTCGCGCTCGACCTGCGCGACGAGCGGGCGGTCCGCGCGGCCGCGCAGCGGATCGGGGCGCCGTTCATCGTCCAGCCACTCGTTCGTGGGGGCGTGGAGCTGCTCGTCGGAGCCGTGGAGGACCCGGTCTTCGGCCCGCTCGTGGCGCTCGGCCCGGGCGGCACCCTCGCGGAGCTGATCGGCGACGCCGGCTTCCGCCTGGCGCCGCTCACGGACGTCGACGCAGAGGAGCTCGTCGGCGCCGGCAAGGTCGGGATGCTGCTCGCCGGATACCGCGGCAGCCCTCCGGGTGACTCGCGCGCGGTGATCGACGTCGTCCTGCGCGTCGCACGCCTGGTCGACGACCTGCCCGAGGTGGCAGAGCTCGACCTGAACCCCGTGATCGCCGGGACGGACGGCTGCGTCGCGGTCGACGCCCGGGTCCGCGTCGGTGCACAGGAGCAGGTGCACCGAGTCAAGACCTGGTAGTCGGGCTGCGGGAAAGCCGCAAGGCGGTTCAGCCGCGCCCCGGATGCCGGGCATCGCCTCTCCGGCGAGGCTTTCTGCGAGCGGACAGGAGTCCAGGCATGAAGCCGATCGTCCTCGCAACCGATGGATCGATCACCGCGGCTGCCGCCGCGACGACTGCGATCGACCTCGCCGCCACGCTCGACGCACCTCTCGTCGCGCTGTCTGTCTGGGACACGCCGTACACCGGGCTCGGCTATGCACCGGTGCCGGCGGCCCTCGACGTCGCCGGCGGGAGCGAGGAGCGGGCGAAGGACGCCGTCGCGACCGTGTCCGCGCACGCACGAAAACGAGGCGTCCGCGTCGAGACGGTCGTGGCGCGAGGCTTTCCCGTGGACGAGATCTGCCGCGTCGCGCAGGACCATGACGCGAGGCTGATCGTCGTCGGCTCGCACGGCTGGGGTCCGATCAGACGCATGCTGTTCGGCAGCGTGTCGACGGGCGTCCTCCACCGCGCAACCTGCCCGGTGCTGATCGTTCCCGCCCGGGACGACCTGCCGGCGAAACCGAAGCAGCTCTTGACGGAGGTGTGAGATGTCGACGATGAAGGACTTCCGCTTTCCGGTCGAGGTCGAACGCGGACCGAACCGAACCATGACCCTCACCGCACGGGGGAAGCCGCAGTTGAGCGTGGCGACGCCACCTGAGTTTCGCAACGGCGTGGCCGGTTTCTGGTCCCCCGAAGACCTGCTCGTCGCAGCGGCGTCGACGTGCTACGCGCTGACCCTGAGGTCGATTGCCGAGCGGCGCTCGCTTCCGCTGCTCGCTCTCGAGATCGACGCAGCCGGTCACGTGACGAAACGTGCCGACCGGCGACTCGGGTTCGTCGTGATCGAGCTGGCTGTGACGGTCACGACGGAGGCTGCCTTCGAGGAGGAGGCCGAGCGAGCCGCACGTGACGCCGAGAACGCGTGCCTCGTCGCGAATGCTCTCGCAATCCCGGTCGAGGTCGAGCTCACGGTCAAGAGCGTTGCGGCCGAGATCCCGGTGCTGGCGGGCTAGGGCTCTGCGGAAAAACCACACCAGGTGTCAGTGACCTCTCCGATGGCGCCCTCGCGTCCGCGCGACGACACTCAGGCTAAGCCGAAAGGAGGAACCATGAAAGTCAGCGACGTCATGACGGAGAACGTCTTCACGGTGACCCCGGACACGCCGCTGAAGATCGTGGCCACGCGAATGTTGGAGTACGGCATCACCGGCATGCCGGTCGTGGAAGGGGAGCGGGTGCTCGGGGTGATCTCCGAGACCGACATCCTGTTCAAGGAGCGGACAGCCCCCGATCGCAAGGGGCTCGTCGACTGGCTCGTCCACTACGCCGAGGATCCTCCGCTCGCGAAGCTCGACGCGCGGACTGCCGGCGAGTCGATGACGTCGCCCGCGGTCACGATCGCCTCCGGGCGGTCGATCTCGGACGCTGCCGCACTGATGCTCGAGCTGGGCATCGACCGGTTGCCCGTCATCGAAGGCGAGCAGCTGGTCGGAATCGTGACGCGGACGGACCTCGTGCGGGCGTTCACTCGCAGCGACGACGCGATCGAGCGCGATATTCGTGAGGGAGGGATGCTGCAGCGGCTCTGGCTCGACCCCAACGGGCTCGAGGTGACCGTCGAGGACGGCAACGTCCTGCTCGCGGGAAAGGTCGACACCGGCGACCTCGCTCAGTCGATCGTCGACTTCGCCGCCCGGACGCCGGGTGTCGTCTCGGTCGAGTCCAAGCTCACCTGGCCGAAGACGAAGAAGACGGCTCGGAAGCGAGAGAGGACACCGGCATGAAGTCGAGGCGGAAGCTCGAGCGCGCGCAGGGATACCGCGTCCACACGCGCGACGGCAGGATCGGCCGTGTCGCTCTCGTCCTGCCCCGTGCGGGTCGGGACGAGAGCGGCGTGCTCCTGGTTCACACCGGAGAGCGGAGCTGTGAGCTGTCGCCGATCCCGTTCGACGAGGTCGAGGCGATCGACGTCGGTGCGAGGCGCGTCGTGCTGCGCGAGCCACCTGCGCCGGTACGCCGGCCTCGCCGCGCGCCGCGAAGTTCGCGCTCCTTGCGACGGTCGTAGTACGCCGCGAGACGCATCCGCGTCTTTGCGGATGGCGACGCCCCGCCACCCGGGTGATGCTCTGGGCAAAGGAGGTGAGCAGACCATGTTCAAGACCATCGTCTGGGCAACCGACGGATCCGAAGACGCCGATCGCGCGCTCCCGACCGCGCTCGACCTCGTGCGAGAAGGCGGCGCCAAGCTGCTCGTCGTCCACGTCGACGTTCGCCTGGGAGGCCGCTCGGGCGGCTACCCGGTCCTCGCCGACGAAGACGAGCTCCGACGCACCATCAAGAGCAAGGTGGACGAGCTCGTCGAGGGCGGCGTCGACGCGAGCCTCAAGATCGTGCGGGGCCACGGTGACGCGGCGGATCTCATCGCCGGCGTTGCGACCGCTGCAGGTGCGGATCTGATCGTCGTCGGCACTCGTGGCCACGGCCGCGTCGCCGGGATGCTGTTGGGAAGCGTCGCGCAGCGGTTGCTGCACGTCGCACCCTGCCCGGTTGTCGCAGTGCCGCGAAGCGTCAGGGAACCGGCCACTGCCTGAGCCGAGCAAGGTCGAGGCTCGGACCTCGAGCGGGTCCGGCCTCGACCTTGTCGCTCAAATCCGGGGAAACCCTTAGGCGGAATCGGCGGGCGACCCGATGCGTGTTCACCTCGATGCAACGACGATCGAGGCAGCACGAAAGGAGGAGTGCCGTGACTGCAATGCGCACGACGGGCCTCGCTCCCGTTCGTCCTCCCGAGGCCCAGGTCGACGGGTCGCCGAACGAGTACGTCGTCCATCTCGCCGTTCCGGGCTTTGCCCGGGAGGAGCTCGAGGTCGAGATCGCCGGTCGCACCGTGACGGTGCGCGGTGACCAGATCGAGGCCGGGGCCGGCGAGGAACCGTTCCGCCTCCACGAGCGGATGGAGGAGAGCTTCGACCTGCCCGGAGACGTGGATGCGGGCGGCGTCACCGCGAGCTTCTCCCACGGAGCGCTGCATCTGCACGCGCCGCGCACGAACGGCGCCGCAAAGAGGCCGCGCCGCGTGCCGATCGAGAACCGCCTCGCGGTGAACCCCGACGCCTCCGGCGTCTAGCGAAAGGGGGAGTCATGTCAATCGTGACCGAGAGTGCGCCGACGGCGCGGGCGAAGCCCGGCCTGAAGCGCTCCATCGGCCTGTGGATGGCGACCGCACTGGTCGTCGGCAACATGGTCGGCTCCGGCATCTTCACACTGCCGGCCGTTCTCTCCGGCGAGGCCGGCCCGGCCTCGATCGTCGCGCTCGTCTTCACGGGCATCGGCGCGCTGTTGCTCGCGCTCGTGTTCGCGAACCTCGGGCGCGCGTATCCGAAGACCGGCGGGCCGTACCACTATGCACGCCGCGCGTTCGGCGACTTCGTCGGCTTCCAGACGGCCTGGGCCTACTGGATCGCCGCCTGGGTCGGCAACGCCGCGATCGCCGTCGCGTTCGCCGGATATCTCGGCGTGTTCTGGGGCGACGTGAACACGAAGCACTGGCTCTCCGCGGTTGCGGCGGTTGCCGCGGTCTGGCTGTTCACGCTCGTCAACATCCTCGGCGCGCGCGAGACGGGCTGGGCACAGGTCGTGACGACCGTGCTCAAGTTCGTGCCGCTCGCCGTGATCGGCATCGTCGGGCTCTTCTACATCGACGGTGGCAACTTGACGCCGTTCGCTCCGGCGAAGGGCGGCTTCGACTGGCACATCAACGCGGCGGCCACGCTCGCCCTCTGGGCGTTCATCGGCCTCGAGTCGGCGACGGTGCCGGCGGAGGAGGTCAAGGACGCAGAGCGCACGATCCCGCGTGCGACGATCCTCGGCACCCTCGCGACGACCGTGCTGTACGTCGTCGCACTGATCGCGATCGTCGGCGTGCTCTCGCCGGCCGTTCTCAACGGCTCGTCGGCACCGTTCGCCGATGCCGCCGACGCGATGTGGGCCGGGACCTTCCTCGGCATGGCATGGGGGAAGTGGATCGCACTCGTCGCAATGGCCGCGACGCTCGGCGCCCTGAACGGCTGGATTCTGCTGACTGCCCGCGTCTCGCTCGCCGCAGCCGACGACGGCCTGTTCCCGAAGCCGCTTGGCCGCGTGCACGGCGAGCGGAGGACGCCGGTCCTCGGACTCGTCGTCTCGTCCACGCTCGTCTCCGCACTCGTGCTCTACAACTGGAACTCGAGCTTCGGCCAGCGCTTCACGGACATCGTGCTGCTCGCGACGTGGATGACGCTCATCGCGTACGCGTATGCAGCTGCGGCCGAGGTCGTGCTGTTCTTCCGTGAGCGGCACCTGTTCTCGCAGGCGAGGCTCGTTCGCGACACGATCGTTGCGTCGCTCGCGTTCGCGTACTCGGTCTGGGCGATCTGGGGGTCGGGCCAGGAATGGCTCGCGAAGGGCTTCATGCTCCTGCTCTTCGGTATCCCGGTGTTCGTGTTCATGAAGTGGCGACAGAGCCGTGAGCCTCTGCACGTTCCGCAGGAATGGAAGCGGGCGGCGCCGGAGCACACGACGACGGCCGTCAAGTGAGAGGAGAGGACATGCGCAAAGTGATCATCATGGGCGCCGGGGGGCGCGACTTCCACGACTACAACGTCGTGTTCCGCAACGATCCCCGTACGGAGGTCGTCGCGTTCACGGCCGCACAGATTCCCGGGATCGACGAGCGGGTCTACCCAACTTCGCTCGCCGGGCCACGCTATCCGCTCGGCATCCCGATCAGGCCCGAGTCCGAGCTGACGGAGCTGATTCACCGTCATCGCGTGCACGAGGTCGTGTTCGCGTACTCGGATGTGTCGCACGAGGAGGTCATGCACAAGGCGTCGACGGCTCTCGCCGCGGGCGCGAGCTTTACCCTGCTGGGCCCGACCGACACGATGCTCCGCAGCCGTAGGCCGGTCGTCGCGGTGACCGCGGTCCGGACCGGCTGCGGAAAGAGCCAGACGAGCCGCCGGATCGGCGAGCTCCTGCTCGACTCCGGCTACAGAGTCGCGCTCGTCCGGCACCCGATGCCCTACGGCGACCTCGAGGCGATGCGCGTGCAGCGCTTCGCGACACTCGAGGACATCGACCGCTCAGAGCCCACGATCGAGGAGCGCGAGGAGTACGAGGCGCCGGTCCGGATGGGGATGGTGATGTACGCAGGCGTCGACTACGAGGCGATCCTTCACCAGGCTGAGGAGGAGGCAGACGTCATCATCTGGGACGGCGGGAACAACGACTTCCCGTTCTTCGCGCCGGACCTCTTCATCACCGTCGTCGATCCGCTTCGGCCGGGACACGAGCTTCGCTACCACCCGGGCGAGACCAACCTGCGGATGGCCGACGTCGTCGTCGTGAACAAGGTCGACAGCGCGGACATCGACGCAGTCGGCGAGGTCATCGCCAACGTCGAGAAGGTCAATCCGCGCGCGCAGATCATTCGCGCGGCATCACCCGTCGTGTTGGACGACGGCCCGTCGATCGTCGGGGCACGTGTCCTGGTCATCGACGACGGTCCCACTCTCACGCACGGCAATATGCCGTTCGGTGCGGGCACCGTTGCGGCGCGGCAAGGCGGCGCGCTGGAGCTGGTCGACCCGCGTCCGTTCGCAGTCGGCTCGATCAAGGACGTCCTCGAGCGCTATCCCCAGGTGGACTCGCTGCCGGCGATGGGCTACTCGCCGGACCAGCTCGCAGAGCTCGAGGCGACCGTCAACGCAGCGACGTGCGACGTCGTGATCACCGGGACGCCGATCGACCTCGGCCGCCTGATCGACTCGAGGCATCCGATCAGGCATGCCCGCTACGAGCTGCAGGAGATCGGCAAGCCGACGCTCGAGCAGATCCTGGCGCCGCTCGGCGCACGGGTCGCCCGTGAGCCGGCACCGATCTAGAGGAGGTGAGGGAATGCGAGAGACAGCGAACCGCTGGACGCCGTACGCCGTGCTCGTCATCGGCGCGCTGCTCTTCGTCGACTCCTTCCTCGGCTGGCACCGTGCCTCGGTGTCCGTCGCGGGGATCGTCCACGTTCACGCCGATTCGTCCGCGTGGACGGGCTGGGGCGCAGTCGCGGGGATCTGCCTGATCGTCCTGCTGCTCTGGGAAGGGTTGCGCCTGGGCGGAGCGGTGGTGGCGCAGGACCCGACCGGTGCGGTGGTGTGCTTCGGGCTCGCCCTCGGCACGGTCGCCTTCACCGCGATCGAGTTCTTCGCCGGGAGCGCCTCGGTGCAGTCGGCCTCGTCCGTCGTCGTCGACGTGCAGGGCCGACAGTGGCCGGCGTACGTGGGCATCGTGCTCGCGCTGCTGCTGCTCGCGGCGGCCGTGCTGCAGCTCGGCCGGCCCGCCGAGCGCCACCCGGGCCGTCTCGGCCTGGGAGTCAGGTAACCACGAGGGCCGGCGCGGCACTCCCGCGCCGGCCCACCGCAGCTGCGCCGGCCCGCCGTGGGGCACCGGTTCAAATCCGTACAAATCCCCAATCTGGGTCAGTCGGCGCCCGGATGTCCTGGTTTCGCGCGCGCGCGACAGTTGGTCGGTAGGCGCATTCCAGCGCGAAAGGAGCGCGTGATGAGAGTCCGAGACGTCATGACGGAGGACGTCGCGACGGTCGCTCCCGACACCGATCTGAGAGAGGTCGCCCGGTTGCTGGTGCAGCGGCGCATCTCCGGCGTGCCGGTGGTCGAGGGCGAGCGGGTCGTCGGCGTTGTCTCCGAACGAGACATCCTGTTCAAGGAACGGCCCTCCGACGGCCTGCACAGGGGCGTCCTCGCCTGGCTGATGGACGAGGGCGACCTGATGCTCAAGATCGACGCCCGTACGGCGGGAAGCGCGATGAGCTCGCCGGTCGTGACCATCGGTCCCGCTCGGAGCGTCGCCGACGCCGCCGCGCTGATGCTCGACGAGAGCATCTCGCGACTGCCGGTCGTCGACGGCGAAGTCCTGATCGGCATCGTCACACGCCACGATCTCGTGCGGGCCTTTGCACGCTCGGACGAGGAGATCTGGCAGGAGATCGAGTCGGATCCGCTCATCCGCTCCTACTGGCGCCGGCCCGGCTCCTACGACGTCGCCGTCTCGAACGGCGAGGTCACGCTCACGGGCAAGGTCGGCTCCGAGGACGAGGCGAAGCTGATCGAAGCCTTCGTCGACCGCGTCCCCGGCGTCGTCGGCGTCACCTCACGACTGCACTGGGAGCACATGCGATGACGACGAACGGAACACAGCGAGAGCCAATCCTGGTCGCCGAGGGCGTCAGAAAGGTGTACCGCTCCGGCGCCGACTCGATCGTCGCCCTCCACGGGCTCGACCTGACGGTCCCGAAAGGCGAATTCCTCGCCGTCATGGGCCCGTCCGGGTCCGGGAAGACGACGCTTTTGAACTGCGTCTCCGGCCTCGACGACATCGACGACGGGCGAGTGCTCGTGGACGGCCTCAGCATCCACGAGCTCTCCGACAAGCGGCGGACGCAACACCGCGCCAAAGCGATGGGGTTCATCTTCCAGGCCTTCAACCTCATCCCCGTCTTCACCGCCACCGAGAACGTCGAGCTGCCCTTGCTCCTCGCGGGTGTGCGCGAGCACGATGCGCGTGCCCGGGCACGGGAGACCCTGACGCGCGTCGGCCTCGGACACCGCCTCGACCGCAGGCCGATGGAGCTGTCGGGCGGCGAGCAGCAGCGCGTGGCGGTTGCGCGCGCTCTCGCGGGGAAGCCGCACATCGTCTGGGCCGACGAGCCGACCGGAAACCTCGATTCCGAGATGGCTGCGTCGGTCATCGAGCTGCTCGGAGAGCTGCATGCCGAGGGCTTGACGATCATCCTCGTCACCCACGACTCGACCGTGGCGGCGCACGCCGACCGGCTGATCACCGTCAGGGACGGACGTCTCGTCGACGACAAGACCCTGACGGGACCCGAGCCCGAGGAGGTGCGGGAGGCGGTGGCGCGATGACCGCCATGCTCCTCATCGCCGTCCTCGTCGCTCTTCCGTTCCTCTACATTCTCGCGCGCCGCCCGATCCTGCGCCGGCTGGCGGTGCGGAACACGATCCGCCGCCCGCGAGAGGCGGCGCTCGTCGTGCTGGGATCGCTGCTCGGGGCCGCGATCATCACCGGGTCCGCGGTCGTCGGCGACACGATGGACTCGTCGATTCGCCAGGTTGCGCGCCAGCACCTCGGGCCGGTGGACGAGCTCGTCGTCGCCCGTGACGCGGGCGAGTGGCGGCAGCTCTCGAGCCGGCTGCGGTCGCTGCCGACCACCCAGGTCGACGGCGTCCTGCCCCTCGGCGTCTTCGGCGCCGCCACCACGGCCGGTCGGGGCGACAACCTGCGAACCGTCCCGAGCTCCGCCGTCGTCGGCTTCGACTTCGAGTCGGCGCGCGCGTTCGGAGGCGAGCCGGCCGCGACCGGGATGAGGGGCGCTACGCCTGCGCGCGGCCACGCTGCGGTCAGCGAGGACCTCGCGCGTGCACTCGACATCGCCGCCGGCTCGCAGATCGACGTCTACGCATACGGACACCCGCGCACGCTCGTTGTCGACTCGGTGCTGCCGCGCGTCGGCCTGGCGGGGTTCTCGCTCAGCGGGCAGCAGGAGGCGCGCAACGTCCTCGTGTCTCCGTCCACCTTCGCCGCGATGGTTCGCGGTGGAGTCGAGGGCGGCGCACCGCCCGGATGGCTCGTCGTCGTCTCGAACCGCGGCGGCATCGAATCGGGTGCGCCGTTGAGCGACGCCGTCAAGACGTCGATCGAGCGGGCGTCCACCGGGATCGATCCGCAGGTCACGCTGATCAAGCAGGAGTTCCTCGACATCGCCGATCAAACCGGCAAGGGCTTCACGCAGATGTTCACGGCGATGGGCAGCTTCGGCATCTTCGCCGGACTGCTGCTGCTCATCAATCTCTTCGTGATGCTCGCAGCAGAGCGCAAGTCGGAGCTCGGCATGGCGCGAGCCGTCGGCATGCGTCGGAGCGCCCTGGTGGGCGCCTTCGCCACCGAGGGCTTCATCTACGCCCTGGCGGCGACGCTGCTGGGTACGGCCGTCGGCATCGGACTCGGGCGCGTGCTGGTCGTCTTCTCGCAGGCGGCCTTCAGCTCCGAGCACAGCCAGTTCGACCTGTACTTCACCGTGAAGGGCCCGAGCCTGGCGCAGTCATTCGTCGTCTCGTTCGTCGTCGCCGTCCTGACGATCGTGGTCATGAGCATCCGCGTCAGCCGGTTGAACATCATCCGGGCGATCCGCGACATCGCCGAGCCGCCGCCCAGGCGCAAGCGACGGTGGCTGTACGTCGGGGCAGCGGTCGCGATCCTCGGCGGTCTCTGGACCGGGGCCGCGATCGGGTCGGAAGAGCCGTTCGGGCTGCTGCTCGGCCCGACGTTCCTGATCGGGGGGCTCGCCCCCGGGCTGGCGCGTCTCGCGGCCGGACGTACGGTGATCTCGGCGATCTCCGCGCTCGCTGTCGCGTGGGGCGCGATTGTCTTCGCGATCTTCCCGGACTCCGCCGAAGGTGCCTCGATCATGATGTACGTCGCGCAGGGAATCGTCATGACCGCCGCCGGCGTCGCGTTCGTGACGCTCCAGCAGGACCGCGTCACGAAGGGACTGAGGCGTTTCGGCGCGCGCATCCTCGCGCTGCGCCTGGGCCTCGCCTACCCGCTCGCGCGGCGCGGGCGGACGGGACTGACGGTCGCCATGTACGCGCTCGTCGTCTTCATCCTCACGTTCATCACGGCGATCTCGTTCATGATCGACAAACAAGTCACAACTGCGAGCGCGAACGTGTCCGGGGGCGCGAAGGTGTTCGTGAAGTCGAGCGACGGAAATCCGCTCTCGACGGCCGCTCTCGCGCGCACGCCCGGCGTGCTGATGGTGGCCCCGCTCGCGCAGGTTCCCGCGAGCTTCGCGCTCGAGCACTCGGCCGAAGAGCACTTCTGGCCGCTGACGGCCTTCGACGAGAGCCTCATCCAGATGGGCCCGCCGACGCTCGAGGACCGCGGTCCCTACGCGACCGACCTGGAGGCGTGGTCCGCGGTGCTGAGCGACCCGAACCTCATCATCGCCGACCCGCAGTTCCTGCAAAAGGGCGGGCCTCCGGGCTTCGCGGTGAAGGTTGGCGACCGGCTCAGGGTGATCGACGCGAAGTCGGGCAGGACGCGGGACGTGAAGGTCGCCGCTATCGGCTCGGCGGACTACCTGATCAACAACGGGATGCTGTACGGCTGGCGCGGGGCGCATCAGCTGTTCGGGGACAACCTCGTCGGCAGCCGGGACTACCTCTCGCTCGTCCCGGGGACGAACGTCGACGCCTTCGCCGCCCACCTGCAGAGCCAGTTCATCAGCAACGGTGCCGAGGCGTTCTCCATCTCGGCGCTGATGGACGAGGCGTTCACGATGACCCACCAGATCTTCCAGCTCTTCCAGGGCTACCTGGCCATGGGTCTGCTGGTGGGGATCGCGGGCATCGCCGTGGTGATGATCCGAGCGGTGCGTGAGCGCCGGCGCCAGATCGGCACGCTGCGCGCGCTCGGCTTCCCCAGCCGCTCCGTCGGGCGGAGCTTCGCGATCGAGGCGACCTATGTCGCGTTGCAGGGGACCCTGATCGGCTCGCTCCTCGCGCTGCTGACGCTGTACACGATCATCGCGCGCTCGGAGGCGATGGGCGACCTCGATTTCGCCGTCCCCTTCGGGCAGCTGACGGTGCTGCTTGCCGGCACCGTCCTCGCCTCGCTGGCGGCCACGATTGCCCCAGCACTCTCGGCGACGCGGATCCGGCCGGCAGTCGCCCTCCGCATGACCAACTGACAGCTTGGGGCCTGGGTCTTTCGTCCAGGCCCCTTGCTGCCGATAAAGACGACATGCGGAGACGTCCGATCGGCCAGATCCTGGTCGAAAAGGGAGAAATTTCGAACGCCGAGCTCGCGGCCGCGCTCGCCGAGCAGGAGCGGACCGGGCTCCGCCTGGGCCAGATCCTGATCGAGACCGGGCGGATCTCCTGGCTCTCGCTCGCCCGCGCGATCGCCGAGCAGGTGCTCGACATCGAGGAGCAGCCGCGGGAGCAGCCGGAGCACCGGCCCGCCGCTCCCGTCGAGCAGCCTCGGACGCAGCCGGTGTCCCCGCCGCGGCTGCCGCCGCTGCCCCAGCTCGCCTCGCTTGCGCCGCCGCCCCAGTTCGGCGTGGCCGCACCGCCGGCCGCGCCTGCCGCGCCTGCCGAGCCTGCCGCGCCTGCAGAGCCCGTCTCGCCGCCGGCACCCGCGGCCGCCGCGCCTGAGCTGATCCAGGACCCCGAGATCAAGCTGCACAGCGTCGAGGTCCTGCTGCGCGAACGACAGCGCGCGTTCATCGAGCTCGTGACGACGACCGAGACGCTCCGCATGAAGGTCGCCCGCCTCGAAGAGATCATCGAGGAACGAGACCGCGAGCTCGCGAAGCTCCGCGTCGCGCGCGCCGTCTAGGCACGAACTTCTAGGGCTGAGGGGCAACGGCCTCGGAGGTGCCGAGCACCTTGCCGTTCGCGCCGATCGCCTTCACCGAGTAGAACGCGGCCGACTTCGTCAATCGGATCGGCGTCTCGAAGCCGTTCTTCGCCACGGTCTGGATCGGCCGGAGCGCGTTCGCGCTCGGTCCGGCGAGGACGCGCCACTGAGCGACGTCGGTGGCTCCGTTCCAGCTCGCGTAGGCGGTCTCGCCCGCGACGACGACCGCCGGCCGGTTCTTCGGCTGCCCCTGCCAGGGGAAGCGATAGACGCGGTAGCTGTCGGCGTCCTTGCCGGGAGGCTTGCCGTGTCCGAAGTACGCGTCGAAGAGCAGCTTGCCGCTGCGCGAGAACTCGCTCAGGTACGGCCAGGCACCCCAGCCGACGACGATGTTGCCGTTCGGCAGGAACTGCGCGTTGCCCTCGAAGGGGGCGAGCAGCCGCTTCGGGTGGTGATAGCTCCGAACCAGCGTCGCGCGCTTCGCCTGCTCGTCGACACGCAGCACGAGGATGCGCGAGAACTTCTCCACGGGCGGCGCCGCGCCGTTGTCGAAGATCGTGATCGTCCCGTCCGCATGTCTGCGCGCGTCGTGCTGCCAGGCGAAGTTGGTGCCAGGGCCCATCTTGAAGTCGCTCTTCTTGCCGCCGAGGCGCCAGAGGACCTTCTTCGTCTTGCGGTCGATCTCGTAGAGCGCGTGTGTGTTCCGCGCGGAGACGAGGAGGTTGCCGTTCGCCTCGACCTCGATCGAGTTGAGGTGGAAGTAGTCGTACGGCGCGGCTTTCGCGCCCTTCTTCGCGGTGGGAGGCGGTGCGTACGACTCGGAGACGCCGACCTGCGGATAGCTGTGCCACTCGAAGAGCACGCGGCCCGTGCGGATGTCCACCTCCTGCACGATCCCGTCCCAGATCTTGCCCTCCTTCGGCCCCCCGACGGAAGAGAGGTCGACGCGCAGGCGGTGGTACACGGTGAAGACCGCCGTGCCGTTCTTCGTGATCAGGAACTCGTGCACGTCGCCGACCAGCCCGTTGCCGGGCCGGACCTCCGCGACGGGCCGGTACGAGGTGTCGTAGAGGACGTACCAGCCGTCGCCGACGCCGACGTTGGAGACGTGGCCGCGCCACCACGTGAGGACCGGCTTGCCCCGGTAGTGCTGCACGCGGAAGTCGGTGACGCCGCGCGTGTTGAGCGGCTTGAACCACACCACCTCGCCGCGGTTGTCGATGATCATCGGTCCCGCCTGCGCCACGACCATCTTCGGCGCCAGGAAGATGTAGCCGGGGGCGGTGCCGCGCGCCGGCGTCCGGATCTGGACGAGGGGCGGCTTCAGATCGGGCCGCGAGTGATAGGTGCGTGACGGCGGCGGCGTCTTCGGCGCCGCCGCAGGCTTCTTCGCAGCGCTCTTCTTGCCGTCGTCGCAGCCCGCGAGCAGCACTACCAGCACCGCCACGGTGAAGAAGGCCCGCCTCACGCGCGAGAGCATAGTCGGGTCAGCCGAAACGCACCGCCGGCGACCGGCGCAATGCGTGTCCCTTTTGGTCGAGCGCGCGTGCCGCGGCCCAGCCGGATCCCGCGGGCAGCGGGATCGCGGTCTCGAAGCCTGCTTTGGGGACCGTTCGCACTGGAAGCAAGGCGCCTTTGCGCGGACCGGTGAGGAGCTGCCAGCGCCGCACCTCGGTCGCACCGTTCCAGCTGGCGTAGAGCATGCGACCGGCGACGGCAACCGCCGGTGGCCGCACAGGGCGGCCTCGCCACGGCAGGCGATACGCGCGGTACGAGTCGACGCGGCCACGACCGAAGCGGCCGTCGAAGACGATCGTCCCCCGCGGCCCGAACTCCGTGAAGCGCGGCTCGTGGCCCCAGCCGACGAGGTAGTTGCCATTCGGAAGGTGCTGCATGTTGCCCTGGTCGACCGCGACGATCGGCGGGCGGTGAACGAAGTTGCGCACGACCGTCGCACGCATCCGCTTCGTGTTCAGCCTCAAGACGAGGCCGCGCGACTGCGTCCGGACCCGAGGCCCGGCGGAGTTGTCGAAGAGCGTCAGCGCGCCGTCGGTGCGGCGGCGGGCGTCGTGCTGCCACGCGAAGCGCGCGCCCCGGCCGAGTACGAAGTCGCTGCGCTTGCCACCGAGGCGCCAGAGGATGCGCCCGGTGCGGCGGCTGATCTTGTAGACGGTGTGCGTGTTGCGGGCCGAGACGAGGAAGTTCCCGTCCTGGTCGATGTCGATCGAGTTGACGTGGAAGTAGTCGAAGATCCGGCCGGGATCCTTCGGCAAGCGGTAGTAGGACTCGACCAGACGCACATGGTCGATGCTGTGCCACTCGAAGAGCACGCGGCCCGTCCTGACGTCGAGCTCCTGGACGCCGCCTTCGAGCACGCGCCGGCCCTTGACGCGCACCTGTCGCGAGATCGTCATCAGCGCGGTGTTCCGCGGCGTGAGCTTGAACTCGTGGATGTCACCGATCATCCCGTTGCCCGGCTGGACGTGCGCGACGAGCCGGTACGAGTCGTCGTAGATCGAGTAGCCGCTGTCTCCGTCACCGTGGTCGGGCCGGCCGTGCCACCAGGTCAGCACCGGGCGGCCGCGGTAGCGCTGGACACGGAAGTCGGTGACCGCGTGCGTGTTGAGTGGAAGGAACCAGACCACGCGTCCGCGGTTGTCGAGGATCAGCGGGCCGGCCTGCACGACGTCCTTCTTCGGCGCGATGAAGATGTACCCCGGCGCGGTGTGCCGCGTGCGCTTCAGGATCTGAACCGTCGGAGGCTTCAGATCGGGGCGCGAGGTGAAGTGTCGGTAGGGAGCCTTCGGCCCGGCGTCGGCAGAAGACGTGCCGCACCCGGAGACGACGAGGAGCACGGCTCCCGCCGCGCCGAAGGCCGTTCCGGTGTGAAGGAACTTCATGCCGGGTCGTGCACGGCTGCAGCGGCATTCGACCGGACGATGAGGAAAATCGGCGCGACGACGATGGCCGTCGCGCCGAGAGCGAGCGCACCGACACCGATCGCGTCGAGCGCATAGCCGCCGAGCAGGGCCAGGCCTGCGCCGAGGAGCGCCGCGAGCAGGTCGTTGAAGCCGAGCAGCTTGCCGCGCTCGGCCGGGCTGGTGCGATCGGCGAGCTGCGCGGTTGCGGCGACGAACGAGATGTTCCACCCGAGCCCCAGGCCGAGCAGGAGCACCGCAGTGGCGAAGACGCTCGACACCCACAGCAGCGTGATCGTCGACAGCGCCATCACGACGAGGCCGATCTCGAGCGCCGGCGACCTGCCGATCCGATCGATGAGCGAACCGATCACGAGCACCAGTGCGTACATGCCGAACACGTGCGCGCCGATGATTGGGAACACCGAGTCCTGGCTGTGATGGTGGTGCTCCACGACCACATAGCCCGACAGGTTCATCACCGAGACCATGACCCCGAAACTCGCGAGGGCTGCGAGCATGGCCGGGCGAACGCCCGGCCTGCGCACGAGCTCGCGGAGCGGCGCGGCGGGGGCCGTCTCGGCGTCCGTCCGCGCGCCGATCAGCTCCGCGATCTTCTTCGGATCGGGTCGCACGAACTGCACCAACACGAGCGCGACGAGCGCGATGCCGCCGGCGGCGAGCCACGGAACGGTG
This sequence comes from Gaiellaceae bacterium, assembly GCA_035764165.1. GTDB lineage: Bacteria > Actinomycetota > Thermoleophilia > Gaiellales > Gaiellaceae > 3-1-20CM-4-69-9. Next base: position 115,498 of record DASTZS010000023.1, read on the forward strand.
AGCGCGTCCGCCTCGACGTCCTTGCCGGCGAAGAGCGGACCGAAGACAGTCGGTCCGAGAATCGCTCCGAACACGGCGCCGAACAGCACGTACGAGATTCCGCGCGCACGCCGCTCCGGCGGATACATGTCACCGGCCGCAGTCCGGATGAGCAGGGAGATGCCGCTCGACGCCCCGATGAGCGCGAAGCCGAGGATCACGAGCAGGGTGGAGCTCGTGCGCGTCGCGAGGGCCGTCACTCCGCAACCGGCGGCGCCGAGCACGAAGCCGGCGCTCATCACCGGAGTACGACCGACGCGGTCCATCAGGCGCCCGGCCGGTACCGCCGTCAGCCCCGAGCAGGTGAGGAAGATCGCCGGTCCGAGCCCCAGCAATCCCCTCACCCCGGTCACGAGCACGAACGTCAGCGACGAGACGGCCGCGACCAGCTGGAGCACGGCCGAGTTCACGGCCATCGTGGCGGAGAGGATCAGCGTGTTGCGCCGGATCGGCAGGCGCTCCGGCGCTTCGCTGGCCATGACCTCATTCAACCAGGCGGGCGAGAGAGTGGAGCTTGCTTCACTGTCGTGCGATGACGCTCGCGCGCGGCAAGTCGTGGTGGTCGCCTCGCAGCCTCGCTGCCGGCACTCGGCGCCGGAGCGGCAGCATGCGTCGTTGTCATCCTTCTGGCGCTTGACACCTTTGGCTAAGCGTCTCGTCCTGCTCCTCGCGGCCACCCTCTGTCTCTGCCTGCCCGCGGACGCGCGGGCGCACGGCGACCCGGCGAGCGACGACCTGCTCACGCAGGACGTCTTCCTGCCGTTCGGCGCAAAGGCCGACGGCGGCCGGGTGAAGGAGCTGGGGGCGCTCCTCCGGGATGCGGCGCGACAACACTTCCGCATCAGGGTCGCGAACATCCTGAACCCGTCGGATCTCGGCACCGCCTTCTCGCTTTTCGGCAAGCCTCAGCGTTACGCGCAGTTCCTCGGCCTCGAGCTGTCGTTCGTCTACCGCGACCGGCTCCTCGTCGTCATGCCGAACGGCTATGGCTATGCCGTCAACGGGATTCCGGATCCGCAGGCGAGCTCGGTGCTGAAGCGGCTGCCGCCGCCCGGCCGCGACGCGACGAAGGAAGTCGCCGCCGCGGTCGTCGCGGTGCAGAGGCTGGCGGCCGCCTCCGGCAAACACCCGACCGCGTCGGGCGAAGGCAATACGGCCTCCCGCGACCGCCTCACGATCGCCGCGGCCACGACGGCGGCCCTCGCGCTGGCAGCCGCACTCGTGCTCTATCGGCGTCGGGGTCGTACGCTTTCGGAATGACCGCCTGCCCGAGCTGCGGCCAGGAGAACCCAGCCGGAGCCCGGTTCTGCAACGCGTGCGGCACCACTCTGCCGACGGGGCCGGCTCCCCTGCCGGAGGAGCGGAGGATCGTGACGGTGCTCTTCGTCGACCTGGTCGGGTTCACCGCCCGCTCTGAGCGCCTCGACCCCGAGGACGTCCGCGCAATCCTCACCCCCTATTTCAACCGGGTGCGCACCGAGGTCGAGACGCGCGGCGGAACGGTCGAGAAGTTCATCGGCGACGCCGTGATGGCCGTCTTCGGCGCACCGGTCGCACACGGCGACGATCCCGAACGAGCGGTTCGTGCAGCCGTCGCGGTCTGCGCAGCTCTCGAGGAGCTGAACGCGGCCGACCCGGAGCTCGAGCTCCAGCTGCGCGTGGCGGTCAACACCGGGGAAGCGCTGTTCACGCGCGCAGCCGCCGGCGAGGGGATGGTCGCGGGCGACGTCGTCAACACCGCGGCGCGGCTGCAAACGGCTGCGCCCGTCAACGGGATCCTCGTCGGCGAGGAGACCTACCGCGCCACACGCACGGTCATCCAGTACGCCGAAGCAGAGCCGGTCGTCGCGAAGGGGAAGCAGCAGCCCGTCAGGGCCTGGCGCGCCCTCGCCGCCCTCTCTGCTCCAGGCGAGCGGGCGCAGACGGCGGTGCCGATGCTCGGTCGTGCGTCCGAGCTCGCCGCACTCGAGGGAATCTGGGAGCGCGTCGTCTCCGAGCGGCGCCCGCAGCTCGTGACCCTGTTCGGGCCGGCAGGGATCGGGAAGACCCGCCTCACTGCGGAGTTCACGGACCTCGTGCGCGAGCGGGGCGCGACGGTGATCCGCGGCCGCTCGCTCCCATACGGAGAGGTGACCCCGTACGGCGCCTTCGCCGCGCAGGTGAAACAGGTTGCAGGGATGTTCGACACCGATCCCGTCGACGCCGCGTGGTCGAAGCTGGAGAGTCGCATGCGCGAGCTGGTGGACGGAGAAGGCGAGGAGATCGCCTCCCACATCGCGATGCTCATCGGCGTCGGCAGGGAAGGCGGAGTCGGGGATCGCCAAACCCTCTTCTTCTCCGCCCGCCGGCTCGTCGAGGCGCTCGCACGCGAGCAGCCGACCGTGCTCGTATTCGAAGACATCCACCTCTCCTCGGCGAGCATGCTCGACCTGCTCGAGACGCTCGCGTCGCGCGTCCGCGACGTGCCGCTGCTCCTGCTGACGCAGGCGCGCCCGGAGCTGCTCGCCGAGCGGTCTGCCTGGGGCGGCGGCCTGCCGGCCTACACCGCGCTGCCGCTGGAGCCGCTCGCGCGTGAACACGCGGAAGAGCTCGCGGGCCGGCTCCTGGAGGCGGCTGGCGCGAGCGCGAGGATCGCCGAAGGGCTTGCGGGGACGGCCGAAGGCAATCCGCTCTTCATCGAGGAGCTCGCCGTCTCGGTGGCGGAGCGGACGACCGACGACGCCGAGCTGCCGTCGAGCGTCCGCAGCATCATCGCGGCGCGCCTCGACGCGCTGCCGCAGGCGGAACGCGACACGCTGCTCGACGCGTCCGCCGTCGGCAAGGTGTTCTGGAGCGGCGCGGTCGCCCGGATGGCCGCGGACGGCGCGTCACGCCTGGAGGCGCTGGACTCGCTCGAGTGGAGGGACTTGATCCGCCGCGATCCGGTCTCGCGCCTCCAGGGCCAGCACCAGTTCGCGTTCAAGCACCAGCTCATCTACGAGGTCGCGTACGCGACCCTCCCGCGCGGGCTGCGCCGTGAACGGCATCGCGTGATCGCCGAGTTCCTCGAGGAGGCTGTGCCGGAGACGGGGGACGTCGCGCCGGCGCTCGCCCAGCACTGGCGCGAGGCCGGCGAGCCCGAGCGCGCGATCGGCTACCTGCTCGCCGGCGCCGAACAGGCGAGTCGCGGGTGGGCAAAGGACGAGGCGGTCCGTCTCTACGGCCAGGCCCTCGAGCTCCTCTCCGCCGACGACCCGCGCCGGCGGGAAGTCGCCAAGCAGTTCGCCGTGGCCGCGCAGGCTGCGTACCACATCATCGACGCGCAGCGCCTCGCGCGGCACACGCCCGCCGAGGACTAGCTCAGAGCGGGAAGTCTTCCGGCGTGACGTCGCCGGCGAGCTCGGAGACGGAGACGACGTTGTGCGCGCCGAGCTTGGCGGCGTGTGTCCGGATCGCCTCCTCGCTCGGAGCCCGGTAGATGCAGTAGGTCGTCACGCCGCCTGCGTCGTCCAGGGCGACGTGGCTCAGCTCCCACGTGATCTCGGGCATCTCCTCGACGAGGATGCGCCGCGACTTGCTGCCGACCTGCGGCATCCCCTCGTGCTGGACGTCGAATTGGCGCTCCACGATGTAACGAGGCATGGGGAAAGCCTAGGGCAATCCGGCCTCGTTCGTCCAGTGGGAGCTCAGGGAAAACTTCGACTCTCCTGCTCTCGTATATGACTCCGAGTACCGACGGAGGGAGACGACGTGAGCGAGCACGGAAACGTGGCCTCGCCCGAGGCCAAGGAACGACTCGAGCAGGCGCTCTTCGAGATTCGGCGGGTCATCGCCGGCCAGGACGACATGCTCGAGCGAGTGCTCGTCTGCCTCCTGGCCCAGGGGCATCTCCTGATCGAGGGCGTGCCGGGTCTGGCGAAGACGCTGACGATCAAGACGGCGGCGGGTGTGCTGGGCGGCTCCTTCTCCCGCATCCAGTTCACGCCCGACCTCGTACCGTCGGATCTCGTCGGCACGCGGATCTACCGGCCCGGCGAGGGCGCTTTCGACACGGAGCTCGGCCCCGTCTTCTGCAACTTCCTCCTCGCCGACGAGATCAACCGTGCTCCCGCCAAGGTGCAGTCCGCGCTCCTCGAGGTGATGCAGGAGCGCCAGGTCACGATCGGGCACACGACGTATCCCGTCCCGGAGCCGTTCCTCGTCATGGCAACGCAGAACCCGATCGAGTCCGAAGGGACGTATCCGCTGCCCGAGGCGCAGATCGACCGGTTCATGCTCAAGGTGCTGATCGACTATCCCGAGCACGATGAGGAGCTGACGATCGTGCAGCGCCAGCTCGTCGAGCCGCCGGAGCTGCGCCAGGCCCTCTCGCTCGACGAGCTCCGCTCGCTGCAGCAAGCGGTGTTCGAGGTCTACGTCGACCCCGCGCTCGTCAGCTACGCCGTCGAGATTGCGACCGCAACACGGGCGCCGCAAGGGCACGGCGTCGAAGGCGTGCAAGGCTACGTCGCCTACGGCGCGAGCCCGCGCGGACCGATCAGCCTCGTGCAGGCGTCGCGTGCGCTCGCGCTCGTACGCGGTCGCGACTACGTTCTCGCAGAGGATCTGCACGCCCTCGCGAAGGACGCGCTGCGTCATCGTCTCGTGCTGACCTACCAGGCGCTCGCCGAAGAGGTCACGCCGGATGCGATTCTCGAACGGGTGCTTGCCGCGGTGCCCATGCCGAAGACGGATCTCGCCTCCTCCGGCGCGGCGTGATCTCGTTCCTCCGCTCCGAGCCGACACCCGAGCGGCCGGGGCCGGGACAGCTGCCGGACGCGCTGCTCCGTGCGCTCGACGTCAGCATCGGCCGCCGGATGGAGGGCCTGCTCGCCGGCGACTATCGGTCGTCACTGCTCGGTGATGGGACCGAACTCGCGCAGGTACGGCCCTACGTTCCCGGCGAGGACGACGTGCGGCGCATCGACTGGAACGTCACCGCACGGACGAGCGTGCCGCACGTGCGCGTGCACCTGGCCGAGCGAGTGCTCGTCACGTGGCTCGTGCTCGACACGTCGGCATCGATGCTGTTCGGCACCGCCGACCGGCGAAAGGCCGACGTCGCCGAAGGCGTCGCGATCGCGACCGGGCACGTCGCGACCCGGCGCGGCAACAGGCTGGGCCTCGTCGCGTTCGGGGGCGGCGAGCCGCGTACGCTTCCCCCGCGACAGGGACGCCTCGGATTGCTGGGACTGCTCGGCGCGCTGCGGGACGAGGAACAGAAGGGCGGTGCCGGCGCGACGTCGCTCGGCGATGCGCTCCATCGCACCGGCGCACTCGCGGCACAACGCTCGGCGGTCGTCGTCGTCAGCGACTTCCGCGGGCCCCTCGATTGGCGGCGCCCGCTGCTCGAGCTCGCCGGGCGCCACGACGTCGTCGCCGTCGAGATCCTCGATCCACGCGAGCAGGCGCTGCCGAACGTCGGCGTCCTCTGGCTCGTCGATCCCGAAACCGGACGCCAGCTCCGTGCCGACACGCGCAGCGAGCGGGTGCGCGCCCGTTTCGCGGCCGCCGCCGCCGAGGAACGCACGGCGGTCGCGCGCTCGCTCGCCTCTGCAGGCGCGCGTCACGTCGTGCTGAGGACCTCCGGCGACTGGCTCCGTTCGTTCGCGCTCTTCCTGCGCAGAGGCGCGGGACGATGAGCTTCGAGTGGCCGGCCGCGCTCGCCGGCCTCGCCCTGGTGCCGCTCCTCGTCGCGCTCTACGTGATCGCCGAGCGGCGGCGGCGCGCCTACGCGGCGCGCTTCACCTCCCCTGCCCTGCTGCCGAACCTCGTCCACGTGGCGCCGGGACGCCGACGCCACGTGCCTGCGATCCTCTTCCTGGTCGGGCTCGCGGCCATGGTCGTCGGAGTTGCCCGTCCACACGCGAGTGTCAGCGTGAAGCGCGAAGAGGCGACGATGATCGTCGCGATCGACTCGTCGCTGTCGATGAAGTCGGAGGACGTGCGGCCGACACGCCTCAGCGCTGCGCAGCACGCCGCGCGAGCCTTCGTCGACGAGCTGCCGCCGAAGTTTCGCGTCGCCGTGCTCGGCTTTTCCGGCCGTGCGTATGTCGCCGTGCCGCCGACGGAGGAGCGGAGCCTCGTGCACAGCGCGTTGCGGTCGCTGCACTCGGGCGAGGGAACCGCACTGGGCGACGCGGTCGCTCTCGGCGTGAAGCTGGCGCGCCGCGAGCGAGCGGCGGACGGGACGATCCCGCCTACCGCGATGCTCGTCTTCTCCGACGGGGCCCAGAAGAGCGGGCAGACCACACCCGACGTCGCGGCGAAGCAGGCCGCTGCCGCGCGCATGCCGGTGTACACGGTCGTGATCGGGACTCCGGACGGGGTCATGACGGTGCCGGTCGTCGGCGGGTTTCAGGCGCAGCTGCGCGTGCCGGCCGAGCCGGAGACGCTTCGCCGCGTCGCGCGCGCCACCGGCGGGACGTTCTTCGCGGCACCGACCGCCGGGCGGCTGCGGCAGGTGCACCGCCGGCTGGGCTCCCGTCTCGGCCACCGGCGCGAGTCGCGTGAGATCACCGATCTGTTCGCAGGCGGCTCGGCCGCGTTCCTGCTCGTCGGCGGCGCGTTGTCGACGCTGTGGTTCCGGAGAGTCCCGTGACCCGTGCCCTGGCTGCGCTCGCGGTCGTGGCCGCCCTCGCAGTGGTCGCAGGTGCCGGGCCTGCGCAGGCGACGAACGAGTGCCGCGGCCTGCAGGTGTGCGTCCGCGTTGCCGGACCGTGGGTGGTCGTCCCGGCCGGCCTGCAGCAGCCGCGTTCGCCGGTCGACTTCCGCCTTTCGTGCCCGCGGAGCTACGTGATCGGCGGCCTCGATGCGGAGCTGACGGACCGGACGATCGACGTCGCGTTCTCGGGGACGCTCGGCAGTCCGGTCGGTCCCGGCGTGACGACGTCGCGCTCCGCGCTCTTCCGCGCGTCCTTCACCGGAGCTGCCTCGCGCGGTTCCTCCTTCCGTCCACATCTCGGCTGCCTGCCGACGGCCGGCGGCGGCGCCGGCCCCGTCCCGTTCCGGCTGGCGGCGTTCCCCCCGGGCGAGCCGACCATCCAGCGCGTGCGGACGGTGCGTCTCCGGCCCGGCTCGACGATCGCCGCCGTCGCGTGCGCCTCCGGTGAGCGCTTGCTCTCGGGCTGGCACGCGGTCGGCTTCTACACGCGGCAGGCGCCCTCCCTGTCCATCATCCGGAGCGTGCGCGCGACGCGCGCGCTTCGCGAGAGGCGCGTCGAGGTGCGTGTGACATCAGCTGCCGCCGTCGGCACCGTGCGCGCGATCGTTCAGATCGGCGCGGTCTGCGGAGGCGGCTCGTGAGCTTCCAGCAGCCGCTGCTTCTGTTCACGCTGCTCGCGATCCCGCTGGTGATCGCGCTCTCCGTGCTGGCCGAGCGAAGGCGAATGCGCTACGCGGTCAGGTTCACGAACGTCGACGTGCTCTCGACCGTCGTCGGCACCGGCTTCAGGCGTCGCTACGTTCCGCTCGCGCTCTTCCTGCTCGCGCTGGCGGCGGCATGCGCGGCGGTCGCCAGGCCGCAGCACACGACGCTCGTCCCTCGAGACCGGGCAACGGTCATCCTCGTGATCGACGTCTCGCGGTCGATGCAGGCGAAGGATGTCAAGCCCACGCGGCTCGGAGCTGCGGCCGGCGCCGTAAAGACGTTTCTCGATCGCGTACCCACCCGTCTCCAGGTCGGCCTGATCGCCTTTGCCGGTGACCCGGCCGTCGTCGCTCCGCCGACGAGGGACCGCGGCATCGTCGAGACGTCGCTCGACTCGATTCAGTGGTTTCCGAGCTTCGGTGGCACTGCGATCGGCGATGCGCTCGCCGCCGCGGTGAAGCTCGGCCAGGAGGCGGTCGCGGACAACACCGGCAACCTTGCCGCAGTCGTCGTCGGGCCTGCGCAGACGCCGACACGTGGGCTCGTCTCGATCCTCTTCCTCTCGGACGGAGCGCAGACACGCGGCGATCTCGAACCGCTGCAGGGCGCCGACCGCGCGCGAGATGCAGGCATCCCCGTCTACACGGTCGCCCTCGGGACTCCGAACGGAACGCTCACGTTCGGAGGAGTCGGCGGCGGGGGAGGTTTCCCCAGTGGGCCGTTCGGTGCGCGGCGCGTCCCCGTGCCGCCGGACCCCGACACGCTCAGGGCGATCGCGGCGCGCACCGGCGGCGAGTTCTTCGCGGCGCGGAATGCAAAGTCGCTGCAGTCCGCCTATTCGAAGCTCGGCTCCCGCCTCGGCCGCCAGCCCGGCAGGAGCGAGATCACCTACGTGTTCCTCGCGATCGCTGCAGGTTTCCTGCTCGTCGCAGGCGCATTCTCCGCTCTCTGGTCGCCGCGCCTGCCGTAGCAGGACGGTGAACGGAGGGCGGCGATCTGGAGTCGCCGCGACCGAACGTGACTTTGTGGCTCTGAGCCACGAAGTACACAGAAGAGCGCCGGCGCGGCGCTCGGACCGGCCGCTCCCTCGATCGAGGACTGGCGCGGCCCTCGGCCCGCGACGATCCCGTCAGGGATGCCGGGGTCCTCGCCGCAAAAGCTCGCCGCCGTGTTCCTGGCTGCCGTGTGCGCAGCCTTCGCTGCCGCGGCCCGGGCGGATGACGCGCCGCCGGCCGTCTTCGGCGGCCACGGAGTCACGTTCAGCTATCCGCTGACGTGGCAGCACATCGACGCACAGTTCACCATCCAGTTCGGCAAGCCGCTCTGGAGCGAGTTCTTCGCACCACCGGCCCCGGCGCCGCCCCAGCCTACCGACCCGGCCGCGCAGCCACCCGCTGCCCCCGGAGTGCTCTACGACGTCGTTGCAATCACGGCCTTCCGGCTTCCGGTCGCGATCACGAAGAAGACCGTGGCGCGCTACAAGTCCGCGATCCAGGCGGGTGTCGCGCAACTCGCTGCACGCGGCGGAGGCTCGCTGACGAGCCCGGCAAGCAGAGTGGTTGTCGGCGGCCTGCCCGGTTACCGCTTCGAGCTGACGATGCAGGCAGACGAAACGACGATGCTGCAGAGCAGGATCGTGGTCGTGTTCAAGAAGAAGACCGAATACTTCTTCAACTGCCAGAGCGTGAAGGACGGTCCGCTCGCCGCCGACGTGTCGGGCGGGTGTGACCAGGTGACGCGCTCGTTCCGCGCCGGCCGCTAGCGCGTCCCCGAAGCGCCAATCGCCTGGGCCGAGCGCGCGAGCGTCACGAGCAGCAGCCCGCCGACGAGGTTGCCGGAGAGTGCAAGCCCGAGGTTCGAGAACAGGTCGCCGACGCTCAGATCGGCGCCGTAGCGCAGCCCGAACACGAGCTCGATCGTGCTGACGATCGCGTGGTTGAACGTGCCGAGCACGATCAGCGCGCCGACGATCCAGCTCATCAGGATCCGCACGCCCGTGGAGTCTGCGGCGCCCTCGACGAACCATGTCATCAACGTCATCAACGCGCCCGCAACCACTGCACTGAGGAACGCCGTCCCTGCGCTGTAGCCGGCCAGGTGATCCGAAAGACGCACGAGCTGATGCTGCGCTTCAGGCCCGAGGAGTCCCTTCGTCGTGAGGATCAAGGCGATGATCGTGCCGCCGACGAGGTTCAGGAGCAGCGTGGCGGCCCAGAGCTCCGCGAGCTTGCGCAGGGACTCACGGTTGCGCTCGAGGCCTGCGATCGGAACGAGAAAGTTCTCGGTGAAGAGCTCCGACTTGCCGACGACGACGAAGACGAAGCCGATGCCGAACGCGAGCGCGCCTGCCGCGTGCGCGGCAGAGGTACCGAAGTGAGCCGCCGCTGCTCCAGCGGCGAGGGCGAAGGCGATCACCCCGAACGACACGTCGAAGCCGCCGACGAGAGCGGTGGCGGCAAGCTCCATGCGCGGGCGCGAGAGCCGGCGGCGGCCCTCCTCGCGCGCGCGCGCGTACATCTCCGCCGGTTCCAGAGCTGTCCGCCGGGCGCTCATGCTGGTCCGAGCAGCTGGCAGAGCGAGTGGTACGCGGTCGCCTGTGCTTCCTGGATCCGCGGGATGTGTTCGGACGGCGTCACAACGACGTGGTCGGCCAGCCTTTCCTCGGCGACGCGGCCGCCGTCGTAGCCGACGAAGGCGATCGTGACGAGCCCACGCCGCCGTGCTTCGGCGAGCGCCTCGACGATGTTCGCCGAGTTGCCGCTCGTCGAGAACGCGATCGCGGCGTCGCCGGGCCGGGCAGCGGCGATCAGCTGTCGAGCGAAGAGCACGTCCGGCCCGATGTCGTTCGCCAATGCGGTCAGGATCGCGCTGTCGGCGGCGAGGTCGACCGCTCTTCGCGGCGCACCACCACGCAGCGGATGGCGGAGGTCGGCGACGAGGTCCATCGAGTCGGTGGCCGAGCCGCCGTTGCCGAAGGCGTACAGCGTCCCGCCGGCCGCGAAGACCCGATCGAGGGCATCCGCCGCGTCGAGCAGCTCGGTTCCGCCGCCGCCGATCGTGCGGGCGCGGAGGTCGGCGGCCTCCTGAGCCTTCATCAGGACCGAGCGGCGCACGTCGTCCTCGACCGCGCCGAGATCCCGCGCCCCTTCGTCCAGGAACGGGTAGAGGAAGCTCGAGGCGCCGGCGCCGGCGGTGGAGCCGCCGAGGTGGTCGAAGAAGACGTGAACGAGCTCCCAGAGCACGTGGTAGGCGGTCTCGGCCAGCTCCTGGCGCTCGTACGGATCGGTGCTCGGCGGGTCGAGCTCCCACTCGGCCCCTGAACGGGAGAACGAGATGGTCATCACGTCGGCGTCCGTCGTCGGCTGCTCGTCGAAGGTCATCAGCATGTCGCCTTTGCGGACGACCGCCGCCACGTCGCCGGCGGAGACGGCGAGCGCAGGCAGCGCGCGCTTGCCGACGATCACGGGATGGACGAACTCGACCGCGACGTGGTGCGCGTCCGACCATCCCTGCGGAGACGAGGCGGCGGCGACCAGCCGCCCGCCACGGGTGAACCGCTCGGCCATGAGGCGGCAGAGCTGCGCAATCCGCTCGGCCTCCGCTTCGAAGAAGCGCTCGCCCGCGGCGCTGCGGCTCTCGACGATTCGGTCGAGCGCTCCCCGCGAGGCGGTTTCGGTCATGCCGACTGCGGAACGCATCCGACGATCTCGGCGAGCCACTCCCGCCACGGCTCCACGCCTTCTCCTGTCTTGGCGCTCATCAGCATCACCGGTACGCCGGGGTGAACCGCTTCGACGTGGCGCAGCAGCTTGTCGAGGTCGAAGTCGAGATGGGGGATGAGGTCGATCTTGTTGACGAGCACCAGCTCGCAGGCCCGAAACATCAGCGGGTACTTGAGCGGCTTGTCCTCTCCCTCGGCAACCGACGTGATCATCACGCGGTGATGCTCGCCGACCCGGAACTCCGCCGGACAGACGAGGTTCCCGACGTTCTCGATCAGCAGCAGGTCGAGCTCGTCGAGCGGAATCGACGGGATCGCAGAGCGGACCATGTTCGCGTCGAGGTGGCACTCGCCGCCGAAGCCGGGGTCTGTGTTGATCTGGGTGACTGGTACGTGCAGCGTCGCGAGCCGGTCGGCATCGAGGCTTCCCTGCACGTCGCCCTCCAGGACGCCCAGCCGCACGCCGGGAAGAGCCTGCACCGTCCGTTCGAGCAACGTCGTCTTGCCCGCACCGGGGGCGCTCATGAGGTTGACGACGGTGACGCCGGCGGCCTCGAAGTCCGCCTGGTTGGAGCGTGCGATCGTGTCGTTCGCGTCGAGGACGCCCTCGACGACTCGTACCCGCGTCCTGTGCATTCGCTACATCCGTTCCAGCTTGAGACAGCAGCGCAGCACCGCTCCACCTTCCACCGTCGTCAGCTCCTTCCCACGGCTGGTAGTTCCTCTTCGACCTCGAGCGCGACGACGAGCAGCTCGTCGCCGGAGGTGACGTCGACGTCGACGCCGCCGCAGCTCGGGCAGGCAAACGGAAACTCGGTGGCCCGCCCTGCGGTTCCGCACGAGCGGCACGCGATCGACGCCGGCACCTCTTCGACCTCCAGCTTCGCCCCGTCGAGGCAGGTGCCCTGCGCGACGAGCTCGAAGGCGAACTCGAGCGCGCGCGGGACGACCTGGCGCAGGTGGCCGACTTGCACCTCGACCTTGGCGACCCGGCGGCCCTTCGCGCTCCGCTCCGCGACGACGACGATTGCCTCGGCGATCGAGAGCTCGTGCATCAGCAGATGCGGGGCAGCGGGTCGCCGACGAGCAGGTCCATGACACGCCGTCCGCCGAAGGCCGTCTCGACGAGGACGAGCCCGGGCGGCTCGGTGCGCACCTCGCCGATGTCGGCGGCGTCCTCGCAACCGGGCGCAGATTGCAGCGCCGCGAGCGCGTCCCCCGCGGCCTCCGGCGCGACGAACGCGACGAGGCGGCCCTCGTTCGCCACGTACATCGGATCGATGCCGAGGATCTCGCAGGCTCCCGCGACGGCGGGATGGACCGGCACGTCGGCCTCGCGCACGACGATCGCCACGCCGGACGAGCGCGCAAGCTCGTTCATGACGCTCGCCAGGCCGCCGCGGGTTGCGTCCCGCATGCAGCGCAGGGAGGGGCCTGCGGCGCCGAGCAGCGCATCGACGGCCGGCCAGAGCGGCTGCGTGTCGGACTCGATCGGCGCCTCCAGCTCGAACTCGCCGCGCGCGAGCATGATCGCGGTGCCATGTTCGCCGATCGGGCCCGAGACGAGGATCCGGTCGCCCGGCACGAGCGCGGCGGGGGAGAGCTGCGCGCGCGGGTCGAGGACGCCGATGCCGGTGGTCGTGACGTACATCGAGTCGCAGCGCCCCCGCTCCACCACCTTGGTGTCTCCCGCGACGATCTGCACCTCGGCGGCCGCAGCCGCGGCCGCGATCGCGTCGACCTCGGCGCGCAACTCGTCGGCGGGGAGTCCCTCCTCGAGCACGAGCGAGAGCGCGAGCGCCAGCGGGCGCGCGCCGCTGACTGCGAGGTCGTTCACCGTCCCGTTGACGGCGAGCTCACCGATCGAGCCACCCGGGAAGCGGATCGGCTTGACCACGAAGCTGTCCGTCGTCACCGCGAGCTCGTTCACCGTTCCCGAGTCGTCGAGCTCGGTGAGGCCGAAGGCCGGTGCGAGCAGGCCCTCGATCAGCGCCAGGGTCGCCTTGCCACCCGCGCCGTGCGCCATCGTGATCTGCTCGTCGCGGAAGCGCAGCGGCTTCGACTTCACCCGCTCGATCAGTCCGAGCACGTGCTCTTCCGTGCGGGACATCAGACGACCGCTCGCTCGCGGGCGAAGCGTCCGTAGTTGTAGTACGCCGCGCAGGCACCCTCCGAGGAGACCATGCACGTCCCGATCGGGCGCTCCGGCGTGCACGCGGTGCCGAAGACCTTGCACTCCCACGGTTTGATGACGCCCTTCAGCACCTCGCCGCACTGACACGCCTTGGGATCGGCGATGCGGACGCCTGGAATGTCGAACCGCACCTCGGTGTCGAAGTCGCGGAAGGCGTCCGACAGCTTCAGCCCGCTGTGGGAGATGAAGCCGAGTCCGCGCCACTCGAAGTGTGGCCGCAGCTCGAACACCTCGGCGAGCACCGCGAGCGCCTGCGGATTCCCGTCGTAGGGGACGACCCGCTTGTACTGGTTCTCGACCTCCCAGCGGCCGTCCGCCAGCTGCTGCAGCACCATGTGCACCGACTGCAGGAGGTCGAGTGGCTCGAAGCCGGAGATGACCACGGGTTTGCGGTAGTCGGCCGGGATGAACTCGAACGGGCGCGCGCCGACGATGGTCGACACGTGGCCGGGCCCGATGAAGCCGTCGAGGCGCAGGTCGGGCGACTCGAGCAGGGCCCTGAGCGGCGGCACGATCGTGACGTGGTTGCAGAAGACCGAGAAGTTGCGCACACCGTCCGCTTTGGCTCGCATCAGCGTCAGCGCCGTGGACGGCGCGGTCGTCTCGAAGCCCACCGCGAAGAACACCACCTCGCGCTCGGGGTTCTCACGCGCGATCCGCAGCGCGTCGAGTGGTGAGTAGACCATCCGCACGTCCGCGCCGGAGGCCTTGGCCTCGAGCAGCGTGCCGTCGCCGCCGGGCACGCGCATCATGTCGCCGAAGCAGGTGAAGATCACGCCCGGTCGATGCGCAACGGCGATGCCGTCGTCGACGCGGCCCATCGGGATCACGCAGACCGGACAGCCGGGGCCGTGCACGAGCTCGACGTTCTCCGGCAGGAGGTCGTCGACGCCGTACTTGTAGATCGTGTGCGTGTGGCCGCCACAGACCTCCATCACCTTGTAGTGGCGGCCCGGCTCCACGGTCGCGACGATCTGGGTCGCCAGGATCCGGCCGAGCTCAGCATCGCGGAACTCGTCGACGAACCTCACGCCTCTGGCCCCGGAGACGTGAGGCATTTCATTGAATCCTCGCGATCGCCACTCCGGCGTGGACGAGCACGGCGTCTCCCGGTCCAACCGAGCCGACGAGCTCGATCAGGACCTCGGCCTGCGCGCCTTCGGCGTCCGCACACATGGCCAGACCGTTCTGCCCCGGCGAGAGGACGGTCATCTCACTGCCCTCGTCGGAGCAGGTGATGCAGTGGTCGTCGCCGCAGGAGCTCACTCGATCACGCTCGTCTTCAGGTCCTCGAGCTCCTGCTCGAAGGCCTGGCCCATCTGCTGCAGCAGGTCGAGCGTCGCGTAGGCCTCGTCCTCGTCCACCTTCGAGAGGGCGAAGCCGACGTGGACGAGGACCCAGTCGCCCGGCTCCGTACCGGCTCCGTCCCCGTCCAGCAGGCTCACGTTCACGTTGCGCAGCACGCCGGCGACGTCCACGCGCGCGAGCCGGTTCTGCTCGTCCACCACCTCGACCACCTGGCCCGGGATCGCGAGGCACATCAGAAGGCCCGCTGTCTGGCGGCGTCCGCACCCAGTCGCAACCGAAGACCCACTCGGAACTCCCCCGCTCCGATCGGTGATGAGAACGGGCCATCCTTATCGGCGCGACCCAGCGCCGTCAAGAACGTGCGGCGCCTGTACAAAGCGCCCATCGCAGCGTGGACGTGGAAACCTCCTTCCCGCCGGCGCCGATCATGACGGGCCCGGGTTCGCATCGCAACAATGGCGTGATGACCGTGCGGGAACGTCGGCGGTTTCGGGTGACCGGCGTCGTGCAGGGCGTGGGCTTCCGGCCGTTCGTCTACGGGCTGGCACGCCGGCACGAGCTCGGAGGGTTCGTCCTCAACGACGGGCTCGGCGTGATCGTCGAGGCGGAAGGCGACGCCGGGCAGCTCGAGCGTTTCGCGGTGGGACTTCGAGCCGACGCGCCCGCCCTGGCGCGTGTCGATTCGGTCGAAGCGGAGCCGGTGCCGGTGCGCGGAGAGACCACGTTTACGATCGAGGCAAGTCCGGCTGTCCAGGGAACCGCCGCGATCCCAGCCGACGTCGCGACCTGCGACGACTGCGTCGCCGAGCTCTTCGATCCGAGCGACCGCAGGTTCCGCTACCCGTTCGTCAACTGCACGCAGTGCGGCCCGCGCTTCACGATCGTCGTCGGCGTCCCTTACGACCGGGCTCTGACGACGATGGCCGACTTCCCGCTCTGCGCGGAGTGCCGCGCGGAGTACGAGGACCCGTCGAACCGCCGCTTTCATGCAGAGCCGATCGCCTGTCCGGCGTGCGGCCCGCGTCTGTCGATGCCGCTCGAGTCGGCGCTGGAAGCGTTGCGGTCGGGTGCGATCGTCGCGGTCAAAGGGCTCGGCGGCTATCACCTCGCCTGCGACGCAGCGAACGAGGATGCCGTCGCACGTCTGCGCTCTCGCAAGCTGCGCGAGGACAAGCCGTTCGCGGTGATGACCCAGCAGCCCGGGCTGCTCGCGGAGGTGAGCCCGGCGGAGCGAGCGTTGCTCGACTCGCGCGAGCGGCCGATCGTGCTGGTGCGTCGCCGGCCCGGCGCGGCGGTCGCAGCGGCCGTCGCGCCCGGCACGCCGTGGCTCGGGGTGCTGCGCCCGTACACGCCGCTCCATCATCTGCTGCTCGCGGACTTCGGCGCTGCTCTGGTCATGACGAGCGGCAACCGCTCGGACGAGCCGATCGCCTACGACGACGACGAGGCGCACGAGCGGCTGGGCGAGATCGCCGACCTCTTTCTCTCACACGACCGCCCGATCCACCGCCGCTGCGAGGACTCGGTCGTCCGCGCCGCGTTTCCGGTTCGGCGGTCGCGTGGCTTTGTCCCGTCCGCCTTGCCGCTGCCGATCGCGGTTGCGCGCCCGACCATCGGTGCCGGCCCCGAGCTGAAGAACACCTTCTGCGTCGCGCGCGGGACGGACGCGTTCGTCTCGCCCCATCTCGGCGACCTCGACTCCGAGCTCGCCTACCAGGCCTTCCGCACCGACCTCGAGCTCTACCTCGCAATGCTCGGCGTCGATGCCGCGGTGATCGCCTACGACCTGCATCCCGAGTACCTTGCGACGAAGTGGGCGCTCGAGCAGGACGCGGAGCTCGTCGGGGTGCAGCACCACCACGCTCATGCCGCCGCGTGTCTGGCCGAGCATGGTGAAACGGGTCCCGCCCTCGCGCTCGTCTTCGACGGGACCGGCTACGGCACCGACGGCACGCTCTGGGGCGGCGAGCTGCTCCGTTGCGACCTGCGCTCGTTCGAGCGTGTCGCGCAGCTCGCCCCGATTGCGCTTCCCGGCGGCGAGGCGGCGATCCGCGAGCCGTGGCGCGTTGCCGCGGCGTACCTCGAGGCCGCGGGCCGGCCGGTTCCGTTCGAGCGCTGGCCCGTCGTGCGAGAGAGCCTCAAGGTGAACGCGCCGCTCTCGTCCGGGATGGGCAGGCTGTTCGACGCCGTCGCTGCTCTTCTCGGCGTGCGCGAGTCGGTGACGTACGAGGGCCAGGCTGCGATCGAGCTCGAGCAGCTCGCCGGCGAGACCGACGCCGAGCCGTACGAGTGTGAGCTCGGCGAGGGGGCACGGCTCGTCGCGTTCGTGCACGACGACCTCACTGCAGGGAAGCCGCGCGCTGAGATCGCGGCGGCGTTCCACGAGACTGTTGCAGCGGCGGCGGCTCGTGCCTGCGCCTCGGCGGCGGAGCCGCGTACCGTCGTCCTGTCGGGCGGGACGTTCCAGAACCTGCGCCTGCTCGACTCGACGCGGCGCCGGCTCGAAGAAGCAGGCTTCCGCGTCTTGACGCACCGGCTCGTGCCGCCGAACGACGGCGGCATCAGCTACGGCCAGGTAGCGGTCGCCGCCGCGCGACTGGCCGGCTGACGCGGGTTCAGCGGACGTCGCTACGCTCGGCTGGTGCCGCTGCGCGAGGACATTCGAGACATTGCCATCGTCGCCCACGTCGATCACGGGAAGACGACGCTCGTCGACGCGATGCTCTGGCAGTCCGGTTCGTTCCGCGCTAACCAGGAAGTCGCCGAGCGTGTGCTCGACTCGATGGACCTCGAGCGCGAAAAGGGGATTACGATCCTGGCCAAGAACACGGCCGTTCGGCGCGGCGGCGTGAAGATCAACATCGTCGACACGCCGGGCCACGCCGACTTCGGCGGCGAGGTCGAGCGTGCACTGACGATGGTCGACGGCGTGCTGCTCCTCGTCGACGCGAGCGAAGGCCCTTTGCCGCAGACGAGGTTCGTCCTGCGCAAGGCGCTCGAGTCGCGGCTGCCGGTGATCCTCGTCGTCAACAAGGTCGACCGGCCGGATGCGCGCGTCGCAGAGGTCGTGAACGAGGTGTACGAGCTCTTTCTCGATCTCGACGCGGACGAGAGCCAGATCGAGTTCCCGATCGTCTACGCGAATGCCCGCGTCGGCCGTGCCGGACTCGACCCCGACGAGCTCGCCGAGGACCTCGACCCCCTCTTCGACGTGCTGGTGGACCGGATTCCCGCGCCCGCCTACGACGAAGGACATCCGCTGCAGGCCCACGTCACGAACCTGGACGCATCTCCCTATCTCGGACGCCTGGCGCTCTGCCGCATCCGCGAAGGAACGGTTCGCAAGGGCCAGCAGGTCGCGTGGTGCCGCGCCGACGGGCGAATCGAGCGTGCGAAGGTGACAGAGCTCTTCGTGACGGAGGCGCTCGACCGCGTCGAGGCAGACGCGGCGGGGCCCGGCGAGCTGATCGCGGTCGCCGGCATTCCGGAGGTGACGATCGGAGAGACGCTCGCCGATCCCGAAGATCCTCGCCCCCTGCCGGTCATCGGTGTGGACGAGCCGAGCCTCGCCATGACCATCGGCGTCAACACCTCGCCGCTCGCCGGTCGGGACGGCAACCGCCTCACCGCGAGCATGGTCCTCGCGCGGCTCGAGCAGGAGCTCGTCGGGAACGTCTCACTGCGCGTGCTGGCGACCGAGCGGCCTGACGCGTGGGAGGTGCAAGGGCGCGGCGAGCTGCAGCTGGCGATCCTCGTGGAGCTGATGCGGCGTGAAGGGTTCGAGCTCACGGTGGGCAAGCCACAGGTGGTCACGAGAGAGGTGGACGGGAAGATCCATGAGCCGGTGGAGCGGCTCGCGATCGACGCCCCCGAGGACTACGTGGGCGTGATCACGCAGCTACTCGCGTTGCGAAAGGGCCGGCTCGAGCAGATGGTCAACCACGGCACGGGCTGGGTGCGGATGGAGTATCTCGTGCCCGCGCGAGGGTTGATCGGCTTTCGCACGGAGTTCCTGACCGAGACGCGCGGCACGGGAATCCTGCATCACGTCTTCCACGCCTACGAGCCGTGGCACGGCGAGTTGCGCCTGCGCCCGACCGGCAGTCTCGTCGCCGACCGTCGCGGCGCGGCGACGTCCTTCGCGCTGCTGAACCTGCAGGAGCGCGGCCAGCTCTTCATCGCCCCGGGGACTGAGGTCTACGAGGGCATGGTCGTCGGCGAGAACGCCCGGGCCGAGGATCTCGACGTCAATGCGACGAAGGAGAAGAAGCTCACCAACATGCGCTCGGCCACCGCGGACGAGCTCGTCAGGCTGATCCCACCGCGCCTGCTCTCACTGGAGCAGGCGCTCGAGTTTCTCGGCGACGACGAGTGCGTCGAGGTGACACCGCAGCACGTGCGCCTGCGCAAGGTGGAGCTGTCGGGGCAGAAGCGGCAGACCGCCTCCTCACGCAAGGCGCGCGGGCTCGCGCAGGTCTAGCTCTTCGCGCCTACCACTTCGAGCGCCGGCCGCGGCGGCTCGTGTACATCAGCTTCGCCCGCGCCGACTGCAGGCCGGCCTGCTCGAACTGCTCGCGATGGCCGAGCCGGCGCGCGACGTGGCTCGTTTCCGCCTGCTGGTCCGGCAGGACGAAGGTGATCGCCTTGCCGCTTCGGCCCGCACGGCCGGTGCGGCCGGTGCGGTGGACGTAGTCCTTGTCCTCGGCGGGAGGGTCGAAGTTGATCACGTGCGTGATGTCGTCGAGATCGAGGCCGCGCGCCGCGACGTCGGTGGCGACGAGCGTTGACACCTTGCCGCTCTCGAACCGCGCGAGCGCGCGCTCGCGTGCGCCCTGCGACATGTCACCGTGCATCGAGGCGGCACGAACGTTGTGCCGGCCGAGCTTCTGCACGAGCTTGTCGGCGCCGCGCTTCGTCCGGACGAAGACGAGCGTCAACCCCTCGGAGGAGTTGATGTGCTGCACGAGCGTCTCGACCTTGTTGTCGGTCGTGACGGACACGAAGTGGTGCTCGATCTCACCCGGCTCCTGCTCCTCGGTCAGTGCGGCTTCGAAGCGGGAAGGGCTGTTCGTGTAGTTCTGCGCCAGCTTGCCGACCGCCCCGTCGAGCGTGGCCGAGAAGAACATCGTCTGGCGATTGCGCGGCAGGCGGCGGACGATGCGGTCGACCTGCGGCTGAAAGCCCATGTCGAGCATCCGGTCCGCCTCGTCCAGCACGAGCATGCGAACGTGAGACAGGTCGACGAGGCGACGCTCGGTGAGGTCCTGGAGGCGCCCCGGCGTCGCGACGAGGATGTGCGCGGTGGCCGCGCGCTTCGCCTGCGCCTTCAGCGGCAGGCCGCCGTAGACCGCGGCGACTTTGAGCCCCTTGACGCGAGCGAGCGATTCGAGCTCTGCGGTCACCTGGGAGCAGAGCTCGCGCGTCGGGACGAGCACGAGTGCTGACGGCCGCGCGTCGCCGGAGGTGGTGCGTTCGACGATCGGCAGGGCGAAGGCGAGCGTCTTCCCCGATCCGGTCGGTGATTTCGCGAGCACGTCGATCCCCGCGAGTGCGTCCGGGAGGGCGAGCGCCTGGATTCGGAAGGGCTCGTGGATGGAGCGAGCGGCGAGCGTGTCGACGACCGGCGACGACACGCCGAGCTCGCGGAATGATTGCTGCATGATTTGTTCGACTCCTTTACGGGTTCGAGACTTGCCTGCCTCGAAACACCCGAAGGAGGAACGAGAAGCTCATCTCACCGAGTGACCGTACGCCACCCGTGGCCACAGCCTAGCAGCCGCTCCTCGCCGACTCGCTAACCTCCCCCGATGGCGAACGACAAGGTCGATCAACTCACCCAGGCGCAGAAGCAGCAGCTCGAAGCGGAGCTCGCCGAGCTCGAAGGGCCGCGCCGCGCCGAAGCCGTCCAGGCGATCGCGACCGCGCGCAGCTTCGGCGATCTCTCCGAGAACTTCGAGTACCACGCGGCGAAGAACGAGCAGGGCCTGCTCGAGCGGCGGATCACGATGCTCCGCGACCGGCTCGATCGCGCAGTCGTGGTCGAGAAGGCCGTCGTCACCGGCGATGTCGTCGTGATCGGAGCGCGCGTGGAGATCGAGGACGAGCAGGGCGAGCGCATGGAGGTCGAGATCTCGAGCGTGGGCGGCGTGTCGCCGGACTCCCCCGTCGGGCGGGCGCTGCTCGGCCGCAAGGTCGGCGACGAGGTCGACGTCGAGGCGCCGCGCGGTCCCTGGCGCGCACGCATCGTCTCAGTCGGCGGCTAGCAGCTCCGAGAGCGTCACCGAGCGCAACCCGCGTGCGCTCATCTCCGCGAGGATGACCCCGACGGCGGCGACCGTCTCCTCCCGCGTGGGCCTGCTGAGCTCGGGCGGCTCGTCGGGTGGGCGGCCGTCGTGCATGCAAACGATCGAGCCCGGACGCAGTCGCTCGAGCACGAACGCGGCGCTGCGATCCGCGTTCCACTCCCAGTCCCACGGCATGGTCGAGCAGCCGGCCTCCCGCAGCCCGAACGGTGCGGCGGCTGCGCGGACTTGCTCGTCGACGTGGAAGAACGGTGGCCGCCAGTAGCGAAGGCCGGCGCCGATCGCATCCTCGATGACGGCTCCGGCACGTTCGAGCTCGCCGTGGATGGCATCGGAGTCGAGCGTCGGCAGCGACGGATGCGAAAATGTGTGGTTGCCGACCTCCGAGCCGGCCGCGACGACGGCGCGAAGCGTGTCGGGCCGTTCCTCCGCGAGGCAGCCCAGCGCGAAGAACGTCGCGTGCCCGTCGTGGCGGTCGAGCAGGTCGAGGATCTCATGCGTCCACTCGGACGGACCGTCGTCGAACGTGAGCGCGACGACAGGCTCGCGGACGCCGTACCGGTGCTCGAGCGGACCCGGCATCCGAGCAGCCTACGGTGTCCACTAACCGTAGGCCCGTGGAACTTGGCGGCCCGCGATCCGCTCGAACCACTCGACCGCCTTGGGGCTCTTGCCCTCCGTGGCGTTGTCGGCGCGGAAGAAGCGGAGGAACAGGGGAAGCGCCGAACCAAGTCGCTCCGCGAGCTCGCGTGCCCGAACTTCCGCGCGACGCCGGTTACCGCGCTTCACCAGCCCCATCCAGGCGGCGAACGCCTCGTCGTGCCAGCGCACGAGGTCGACCAGCTCCTGGTCGTCGACGAAGCGCTGGAGGAAGCGTGCCGCGTGCGAGCCGTGGTGCTGCTCGCTGCCGACCCGCGCGGAGCCTTCCGGTGCGCGGTACTTGAAGCTGTCGTGCACCAGTGCGGCGAGCCGAAGGCGCCTCCGTTCCTCGGGCGAGGTCGCCTCGTGGTCGACATTCGCGAGCACGTCGGCGATGTGGTGCTTGACGGCTCCTTCGGGATGTCCGCGCCGCGCCGTGCCCCACTCGATGCCCTCGCGCCACTCCGGGTCATCGGCGATGCGGCGCTCGATGTCGGTCTCTAGTTCAAAGGGCAAGGCCACGGGAGTCCGGTTGCCCCGCCCGGGCCTGGGCTATACGCGTCAAGTAGTGCCGGCCCTCCTCGCTGATCTCGTACGTGCGGCCGTCACGGCCCGAGTGCCTGGTCACGAGTCCGGCGCTGATCAGCGGGCGGAGCTTCGCGACGACGAACTGCGAGGACGCGCCGAGGTTCCTTGCCAGCTCGGGCACCGGCGCGGCGCCACGATCGGGATGGCCGGCCAGCGCCCGCAGGAGCTCCAGGTGGATGGACTCCCTCGGGACACCGTTGACGTAGCGCATGGCATTGAAGAAGACTCGCGCCGGGGGCGAAACCTGCGCTGTCCGCGAGTATCGTTCCTGCCATGGCCGAGGAGTTCAGGTTTCGTCTCATCGACACCGCTGGCTCGGAGCTCGAGATCGTGCCTCACGATGCTGCGACGATCACCGAGGGCGAGACGATCAGCATGAGCGACGGCCGTTCGGTGGAGGTCATCGAGGTGTACGACGACGAGTACGGGCGGGACGGCGACGTCGAGGCGACCCTCGTCGTCGACGTGGACTAGCACCCGGCGAAACGCCCCGGGGTCAGGTCTGCGCTTTGCTGCCGGTAGTCTGCAGGACTACTAATTAGTAGCCGAATAGACCGCGGATTATTGCCTGAGAGACTACCCAGATGAGGCATGTCCGACGAAGGCTATGCGTCTATCAGACTACTTTCTGGTAGTCTTGAAGGCGCAAATGATCAGCGACGTCAACCCCTTTATCTATTCGCATCCGCTCTCGCCCGAGGACGTCATCGACCGCGACGACGAGACGCATCAGCTCCTGAAGAACGTCGTCGGCGGCCACTACGTCAGGCTCTACGCGCCCCGCAAGTACGGCAAGACGAGCTTGCTTAAACGAGCGCTTCGCGATGGAGAGGCCCAAGAAGGCCTCATTCCTATTCTCGTCGACCTGTATCGCGTTTCCTCGATCGCGGACGTGACTATCCGCTTCGAACGGGCCTATTCCAAGCAACTCAAGGGTGCGATCCGCGCCAAGATCGAGGACTTCCTCCAGAAGACCGGCATCGGGCTCTCGCTTGGCGCGTACGGAATCAGCGCGAAGCTGCAGGTCGATCCAAAGGCAGATCCGCTGCCAGCCCTTCATGCTCTTCTCGACTTGCCGCTTCGCCTCGAGGAGAGCGGCGGTTACCGCGCCTTCATTGCGCTCGACGAGTTCCAGGACGTCGACAAGATCCCTGACCTTGACGGTCTCATCCGCAGTCACATCCAGTACCAGGGAGAAGTCGCGTCCTACGTCTTCGCCGGCTCAGAGCCTGGCCTGATGAGACAGCTGTTCGAGAACAAGGACCGCCCTCTCTACGGGTCGGCTGTACCGATGCGTTTGCAGCGGCTGGCGAACAAGGACATCGCGGCATACGTCGTCGAGCGCTTCCGCGAGACCGACCGGGGGGCCGGCGACGCCCTCAATCCGCTCCTCGATTCAGCCAAGGGGCATCCGCAGCGAGCCATGTTGTTGGCACATCGGCTGTGGGAGGAAGTTGAGAAGAGCGACACAGCATCGCTCGACGATTGGCGCGCAGCGCACGCCGCCGCGCTTGCCGAATTGAATCCCGAGTTTGACGCGCAGTGGCGTGGCTTCGACACCTCTGAGCAGAAAACCGTGCGGGCGATCATCGCCGGGAATGGCTCCCCATACAAGGCGGATGTATTGCGACGCCTGGCCCTGACGAAGGACATGGTCCGCAAGGCGCTTCCGCGATTGAGTGCCACAGCGGAGATCGAGCTAGTCGACCGGAAGCACGTCATCGTCGACCCACTCTTCGCAGAATGGATCGAGCGCATCAACTACGGGACGCCTGAGGCGATGGTGGAGTGATTCGACCAGTACAGATCGGGAAGTGCCCCCGGCATGAGTCGAACATGCGCACGCGGTTTAGGAAACCGCTGCTCTATCCACTGAGCTACGGGGGCTCGGAGGGAGGGTAGTCCACTACGGGGACAGGAAGCTGGGCTCGAGCTAAGAGATCGTTCAGGCGGGTCCTCTCCGGGCTCGAAGCGTGTCGGCGATGAGGTACCCAGGGTGACGTTTCTCATGAGCCGGCTCCGGATACGCCTGAGTTCGAGGCCGAGGATGTGGTGAAGGCCGAGCGGCCGAGACCCCGCCCTTGGCCTCTTCATCTAGTGCATGGCGGTTGGGGTTTCCTCTGTCGGGGCCACGTCGCTGATCAGGCTCGAGAACGACGCCAGGCTTCGTACTCCCAGGTCGAGCCGCCGCACATTGGACAGCGCTCGGGCGCTGCTCGTCGGCTTGCCCCGTAGGCGCAGTCTGTACAGCGGAATCGGAATACCGGACCCTCTCTGTCCGGGTTTCCGCGATCGAGCTCCTCAACAGCCATCGAGACCCCCTTTGGTACGAGCCGCAAGGGTCCGGGCGGCCGACTTGTCCGGCGGGGGCCAAGAATAGCCGGATCTTCAGGTGCTGACACCCCAGGCAATGCGGGAGAAGGGTAAGGTGGTTTGTGCCGCTCTGAGGTAGTCGCGCCCGGCGAAACCGAGACCCCGCTTCCGTCGCTCGCCTCCGGTTGAACGCGGAACGGCATTCGAAGGTAACGGAAGGGACAGCATGGACGTGATCAGGGTGCGCGCGCCGAACAGCGCTCATGCACAACGCCTGGTCGCTGCGCTGGATGGAGGCTTTGCGATCAGCCTCGACGGCGGCGACGCGATGACCGAGGTCGCCCTGACCCTCGATCTGGAGACGGCGGCAAGGCTCGTCGAGCTCTTTAATGCGCTCGGTCGCTGGCTCAGCGACGGTGGCCTCAGTGCCGTTCAGATCGGCCTTGGCGAACGGACGTACACGCTCCTTGCACCCACGCGAGGCGAAGCAAGCGATCCGACCGAGTTCTTGCTCGAACGGACGATCCAGCTGCAGACCGCGCTCGAGTCGCGGGTCGTCATCGAGCAGGCCAAGGGAATCCTCGCCGCTCGAGAAGCAATCAGTCCCGACGAGGCCTTCGACAAGCTGCGACGGGAAGCCCGAAGCAAGCGGATGAAACTCCGCGACCTCGCCGCGGAACTCATTGCTGCGGTGAGCAGGCCGATCGAAAGAGTGCCCCGCTAGACCAGCCGCTTGCGGCGTACGCCAGAATGCGCCGATGCGGCTGCTTGTTCTCGCGTCGATCGTGCTCGCCGTGCCGCCGTTCCACTCGGCGACTCGGCCGTTGGTGCCCACCGAGCGTGCGCAGCTCTCTGCTCGCTTCTGGCACACGGGCTGTCCGGTGCCGCTATCGGGGCTGCGGCTCCTCACGGTCTCGTACTGGGACTTCGACGGCAATGTGCAAACGGGCCAGCTCGTCGTCAACCGCCGTGCTGCGGCGCCGCTTGCAGGGGTCTTCCGCCGGCTCTACCGGCTGCACTTCCCGCTCCGTCACCTGACCTTCGCCGACGCCTACGGCCCAACGAGCGGGCAACCCGCCGACGGCGACATCAGCGGGAGCTTCGAATGCCGTCGCGCCGTTCCGTCTCCATGCGGGACCGGAACCGGGAACTGGTCGCAGCACGCCTACGGCCTCGCGGTCGACCTGAACCCGATTGAGAACCCCTACACGGGCTGCGGCCGCACGCGTGAGCGCGCGAGCCGGCCGTATCTCAACCGGTCGAAGGTCCGGCGCGGGATGGTGACGCCTGCGGTGGTCCGCGCTTTCCGCTCGATCGGCTGGCGCTGGGGTGGCTCGTGGGCGGGTTCAACCAAGGACTACATGCACTTCTCTTCGTCCGGGCACTAGGAGGGCTTGGCGATATACGGCTGTGCCGCCGGGTCGCGCTGGTCGCTCCGTGGCTGTGTCCTCGGGCAGTGACGAGGGGACTCCCTCGACAGAGGGAGCGCGCCGCAAGTTTCGGCCCGGGCGGGCGACTTCCCGACCGTAGGCCGCAACTCCCCCGATGAGGAAGGGATTCACACGTGCGTAAACGACTCAGCAGCCTGACCCGCCGTTCCGTTGTCGGCGCGCTCGTGGGTCTGGCGTTCGCCGCAGCGGCGGGCGTCGGCCTGGCGCAGATCACGACGAGCTCCGAGAGCCCGTCGGCCGCGAGCACGACGGAGTCCCAGACGAGCTCGACGCTCCAGAGCACGACGACAGGCGACCGCCAAGGGCAGTCCGCGGACGACCAGGAGTCGGAGTCCGGCGAGAACGAGCAGAACTCGACCGCCACGTCGGCCCTGCTGACCACGTCGACCACGCCGACCGGAAGCACGACGACGACCGACGGCGGCGACTTCGGCAACGGCCAGGAAAAGATGGACGTCTGCCACGTCACCGGCAACGGCGGCGAGCACACGATCAACATCGCGGCTCCCGCGGTTCCGGCCCATCTGAACCACGGCGACTCGCTCGGCGTGTGTACCTCGTCGACGACGAGCAGCACGACCACCTCGACGACGCTGTCGACGACGACCACGACCTCGACGACGAGCAGCCGGTCGTCGCAGAAGCCGAAGAAGCCGAAGCAGATCCACACGTCGAGCCACGGCAGCGCGGGTGCCTCGACGCACGGCTCCTCCGGCGGCCACGGCAAGAGCTCCGGCAGTCACGGCAAGAAGTCCGGCGGCGGCGGTAAGGGCAAAGGCCACGGTGGTGGCGGCAAGGGCCACGGGAAGTAGGCCCTCACCGACAGGTCCAATGACTCGAGAGCCCCGTCTGCCCCGGGGCTCTCGACGTTTTCGGGGCGATACGCTCCGCCCGTGATCTCCGAGCTCCTCGAGGCGCGCGCGGGCGAGGACTACGAGCTGTACGCGCGCGGGATCAACCCGCAGTTCATGCGTGTGCTCAAGACGATCGGGTTCGACCGCGTCTGGGCGCGCGCCGAGGGGCAGTACCTCTACGACGCCGAAGGGAACCGGTTCCTGGATTTCCTCGGCGGCTTCGGTATGTTCAACGCAGGCCGCAACAATCCGCGGGTCCGGGCCGCGCTGATCGAGGCCCTCGAGCTCGACACGCCGGGATCGGTGCAGCTCGGCGTGTCGCTCCTACCGGGGTTGCTCGCGGAAGAGCTTCTGCGCCGAACGCCGCCGCGTCTCGCACGCGTGCTCTTCACCAGCTCGGGCACCGAAGCCGTCGAGGCCGCGCTCAAGCTCGGCCGCGCGGCGACCGGACGGACGCGCGTCGTCTCCACCGAGCACGGCTTCCACGGGCTCACCCTCGGCTCGCTCTCGGCGAGCGGCGACGAGCACTTCGTCGACCGCTTCGGCCCGCTCCTGCCCGGCTTCTCCCACGTTCCCTTCGGCGACCTCGAGTCGCTCGAACGCGAGCTGCGTACGGAAGACGTCGCACTCTTTCTCGTCGAGCCGGTCCAGGGAAAGGGCGTGAACCTTCCACCCGACGGCTATCTCGAGGGAGCGCAGCAGCTCTGCAGGAGGTACGGAACGCTCTTCGCGGTCGACGAAGTCCAGACGGGCATCGGTCGTACCGGCAAGCTGTTCGCGTTCGAGCACTGGGGACTCGAGCCCGACCTCGTCACCGTCGCGAAGTCGCTCTCAGGCGGCTACGTCCCGGTCGGCGGGCTCTTGATGGCGCAGCACGTCTACGACGGCGTCTTCGACTCGCTCGAGCACTCGGTCAGCCACGGCTCGACCTTCGCGCCGAACGACCTCGCGATGGCGGCGGGCCTCGCAACGCTGCGCGAGCTCGACGAGGCACAGCTTCCGGAGCGCTCGGCACAGCTCGGGAAGCGGCTGCTCGAGCTCACCCGGCCGCTGGTCGATGCGCACCACGTCGTCCGCGACGTGCGCGGGCTCGGCCTGATGTGGGCGGTCGAGTTCGCCGAGCCTGACTCGGGCAGCCTGGCGTGGCGGGTGATCGAACGCATGCAGGCCGGGCTCTTTGCGCAGCTCGTCGTGGTGCCCCTCTTCACGAAGCACCACATCCTCAGTCAGGTCGCGGGTCACGACCTGCCGGTGCTGAAGGGGCTGCCGCCGCTCGTCGTCACGGAGCGAGACCTGGACGAGTTCGCCGCCGCGCTTGACGAAGAGATCGGGAAGGCGGCGCGCCCGGGGCGCGTCGCCGGGCTGGCGCTGCGCGCCGCACGCGCGCGATGATCGTCGCCGACGTCCCGGCGCTCGTTCGCATCCAGGAGGGGCCGGCGCCGGTGCACGTCGGCGCCGCCCGGGCTGTCGCCGAGGGCTTCGTGCGCGGTCGCCTCCACTTGCCGCGCGTCGACGCGGGCGCGTGGAGGACGTCGTCGGCGCTGAACTGGGTCGTCGGCTCCGGCAGCGGCAGGCGGCGCGTCGCGTTCTTCGCCGACGGGAAGTACGTCGGCAACGACGCTGCGTTCGGGACGATCGGGCAGCTCGGCCAGCTTCGCTCGCGCACCTCGACGCGCGTGACGTTCGCCCTCACGCTCTACCGGCCGCAGGATCCTCGTTGCTGCCCGCAGGGACGCACGATCGACGTCCACCTCCGGTGGAACGGCACGCGCCTCGTCCAGACGCGTCCGCTCTTACGTGCAGGACTCGAGCCGCCCGAAGGCCTGCAGATGCCGTCGCGCAACATCGGCTGCATCTTCAGCACGTCGCCGCGTTACGTGCGCTGCGATGTGCGCACGGGACTGCGCCCCCCGCCGCCGCGGCCGAGCGGATGCGACCTCGACTGGGCCTACGGACTCGAGCTGACGGCGGCCTCGCGGCCGAAGACGTTCTGCGCCGGCGACACCGCGCTGGCCCAGGGGCCGGTGCTCGCCTACGGCGCCACGCTGCGCATCCTCGGCTTCACCTGTGTCTCGCAACGCTCGGGGCTGCGCTGCACGAACCGCGCCCGGCACGGGTTCTTCCTGTCGCGCGAAAGGTGGCGCGTCTTCTAGAGGTCGGTGATCTCGGCGTGTCGGTCGTTGATGCACTGGCGCGCCCAGATCTCGGCGAGCGTCACGAGGCGCCCGCAGAATTCCTTCCGCTCGTCGGGATCGTCGGGGACGTTATCCGGAGCGATCGACACGCGCACCTGGTGCAGGACGATCTCGGCGTCCTCGCTCATCTCGTGCCACTCCTCGCCGACGATCGAGACCTCGCCCGCCTCCGGCACCAGCAGCCTCCCGAGCTCCTCGAGCTCGGCGGAGGTCGCGTCGCGGCCGGCGAAGACCCCGAAGTTGACGCGGATCTCGAGCCCGGCGGGCTCGATCTCGGTGGCGAACGCGATGACGTTCTCGACCTGCATCAGAAGTCGTATTACCGGGTTCGGTGCGGGCCTAACCCTCCCGTGGCTCCCAGCGGAAATTCCGCTTGGCCAAGAGCATCCCGCCGATTCCCCAGGCCGCCAGCACCGCGACCGCCGTCGGCCTGTCCCAGAGCTCCTGCCCGTGCAGGTAGATGCCGTTCACCGCATCGAGCAGGTACTTCAGGGGTAGCACGTCGCCGATCACCCGCAGCGCCTGCGGATAGTGCCGGGTCGGCCCGAACGAGCCCGACAGGAAGGCCATCGGTAGAACGATCACGTTGATGACCGCGGACGAGCCTTCGAGCGAGCGGATGAAGCCGGTGATCGCCAGCCCGAGACCGGCGAACGCGGCGGCGCCGAGTGCGAGCGCAAGCACAAGGGAGAGCAGATGGTGAGGCCACGGCGTCGACTTCAAGATCTTGCCCAGCACGAAGAGCGCAGCCGCCTGCAGCGCGAAGACGATCATGATCGACGTCAGGACTGCAAAGAGGTAGGTCGTCGGCGGCAACGGCGTCGAGCGGATGCGCTTGAGGATTCCCATCTCGCGCCGCGCGACAAGGATCAGCGCAAGGCCGGCGAACGCCGTGTTCGCCGTCCCGTAGCCGAGCATGCCGGCAAGCAACGCCCACGACGCGGGCTTGCCGTAGATGTGCCCGCTGTAGACGGCGGTCAGCAGTGCGAACAGCAGGAGTGGAAAGAGGAAGACGAAGACGGCTGACTCGCGGCTGCGCCAGAACGTCAGCTGCTCCCACTTCAGCTGGTGACGGAAGAGCCTCATTCGGCGTCTGCCGTCAGCGAGAGGTAGACGTCCTCGAGCGTCGGCCGGCGCACCTGCAGGTCCTCGAGCTCCTGTCCGTGCTTGAGTGCCTCGTGCGTCAGCTCGTGCAGCACCCGGGTCGGCTCGGTCGTGTGGATCACGACCTCCTTGCCGTCGAGGCGGTACCGGACCTCGGTCTCGGTCGTACCGCCGGTCAGCTCGGCCGGCGTGCCCTCCCGGATGATCCGACCTTCGCGCAGCACGGCGAGACGGTCGGCGAGCTGCTCCGCCTCGTCGAGGTAGTGCGTCGTCAGCAGAATCGTCTTGCCGAGCGAGCGCAGCGAGCGGATCATCTCCCACGCGGCGCGTCTCGCCGCGGGGTCGAAGCCCGTCGTTGGCTCGTCGAGGAACACGAGCTCCGGGTCGCCGACGAGCGCGACGCCGAGGTCGAGCCGCCGTTTCTGCCCGCCCGAGAGCGTCTTCACGCGCGCATCGCGCTTGTCTTCCAGCCCGACGAGCCGGATCACCTCGTCCACGTCCCGCGGCCGGTCGTAGAACCCGGCGAACAGCCGGTGGGTCTCCGCGACGGTCAGCGTCGGCCAGAGCTGTGATTGCTGCAGGACGACGCCGATGCGCTCGCGGAACGACGGGCCGGCGCGCTCGGGGTCGAAGCCGAGCACGTCGACGTCACCACCGTCGCGAGAGCGGTAGCCCTCGAGGATCTCGATCGTCGTCGTCTTGCCCGCCCCGTTCGGACCGAGCAGCCCGAAGACCTCACCAGCGTTGATGTCGAAGCTGATTCCGCGCAGCGCCTCGTACTCGCCATAGGACTTGCGCAGGTCTTGGACGGAGATGGCATTCGGCACGGCGGGTCAGGCTACAACTAGGGCCATGGCAGACGTGGGCCCTGGTCATGTGCCTCGCTGGACCGTTCCCCTGCTCTCGGCCGTCGCGCTCGGCCTCGTCGGCTGGACGCTCTTCCTCACGTACACCCTGCCTGCCCACCACGTCACCGACGGATGGCGCCTGGCCTGGGCAGGCTTCGACCTCGGGCTCGCGGCAGCAATCGGCGCCACCGCAGTCGGAATCGTCCGCGCAGCGCCCTGGCTGGAGGGGGTCGCGGCGACGGCGACCACGCTTCTCTGCACCGACGCGTGGTTCGACGTCGTCCTGTCCGCTCCGGGCGGGGAGCGTCTGGAGGCGGTCGTCCTCGCGGCCGTCGCCGAGCTGCCGCTTGCCCTGTTCTGCTTCTGGATCGCGCTGAACGCGGAACGTGCCGTACGGACGCTGAGGTCGGCGCGGCGGCGGGCGTGATGTACTGCGTCCGTGGACCTGCGCTACGTCGTCATCGACGTCTTCACGGAGACGCCGCTTGCCGGCAACCAGCTCGCCGTCTTCACCGACGGGCGCGCCGTCGACGACGAGACGATGCAGAAGCTCGCCCGCGAGCTGAATTTCTCCGAAACGGTGTTCGTGCTGCCGCCGGAGGCGGAGGGGCACGCAAGGATCCGCATCTTCACGCCGGTGACGGAGCTCCCGTTCGCCGGACATCCGGTCCTCGGCTCGGCCTTCGTGCTCGGCGCGCCGCTGCAGCTCGGCGAGATCAACCTCGAGACGGGAGCCGGAGTGATCCCTGTCACGCTCGAGCGTGAAGGAGCGCGGATCGTATTCGGGCGCATGCAGCAGCCGATCCCGAACTGGGCGCCGTTCGCGCAGGCGGAGGAGCTGCAAGAGCTGCTCGGCGTTCGTTCGAACCTCCCAGTCGAGGTGTACGAGCTCGGGCCGTACCATGTGTTCCTCGAGCTCTCGAGCAAAGAGGAGGTGGCCGCGCTCGAGCCCGACTTCAGGGCGCTCGAGAAGCTCACCTCCGTCTGCGTCAGCTGCTTCGCGGGAGCGGGTCGAGACTGGAAGACGCGGATGTTCGCGCCCGGGAGCGGCGTCGCGGAGGATCCGGCGACCGGCTCGGCGTGCGGGCCGCTGGGCGTGCACCTCGTGCGCCACGGCCGCGTTCCGTTCGGCGAGGAGATCGAGGTGTCCCAGGGAGTCGAGGTCGGCAGGCCGTCGAAGCTGTACGCGCGGGTGGACGGCTCACCCGAGCGCATCGAGCGCGTCGAGGTCGGCGGCTCGGCCGTCGTGGTCGCGCGCGGCGAGTTCCGCCTGCCCTAGAGGAACGCGACCGCTTCGATCTCCGGCAGCTCGGGGACGAGCGCGCGCCAGAAGACACCGCCGTTCTCCGACAGGTACAGACGGTTCCGGGCCGCAAACAGCATCACGTCGGGATCGTCATCGTCGATCGCGACGGCGAACCCGGCAGGCAGCCCGCCTCCTGCCTCGCGCCAGGTGCTGCCCGCGTCGTGAGAGATGGCCAGCGGGGGACGCCGGTCGACGACCGCCACGATCGTCGCGCCGGCGGCTGCCGCTGCCACGACACGCGGTAGCTCGACGTCGATCCGTTCGGTTGAGAAGTCCTTTCCTTCGCCGAGCACCTCTTCGGTTTCGAGGTCGACGACGTACGTCCCCGAGGCCGTCTTGACCGCGGCGGTCACGTGAGCCTGCCGGTCAGGAGCGCCGCCACGACTCCCGTCGCCTGCCGTGCGGCCGACACGGGCTCGAGTCCCTGCGCCCTCCCCGCCAGGTAGGCGGCGGAGAACGCGTCGCCCGAGCCGGTCGGATCGGTGGCCACGGGCCACGCACCGACGTCCACCGCTTTGCCGTCGAAGTAGACGCGCGAGCCGCGGTCGCCGAAGGTGACGAGGACCTCGGGCACGCCGAGCTTGTCGACCGCGCCGACGACCTCCGCCTCCTCTTCGGCGAGCTTGAGGATCTGCACGTGCTCGAGCAGCGCCGGGTCGTACTCGGCGTCGAGCTTGAGCGGCCCGAGCTGGGCGGCGCGCACGAGTCCCTGCCCGTCGAGGGAGAGCCGGCGACCTCGCGCGAGCGCGGCGACCGTCTCGGCAGGGAAGTCGGAACGAAGCAGGGGTGCCACGTGCACCCAGCCGCCGGGCGGGAGGACGGCCGCGTCCGCCGGCGTCCACGAGTCGCCCATGTGCTCGACCGTCATGATCCGGACCGAGCCCTCGTAGTGGAAGGAGAACGCCGTTGTCTCGGTGCCCTCCAGCGATACCACGGGCAGACCCAGCGCCGTCAGCCGGCGGATGTAGGTAACGCGGTCCTCGCGGCCACAGCGCATGAAGATCGTCGCGCGCTTGCCGAGCCCACGCCAAGCGCGGGCGCCGTAGTACGGCCCGCCGCCGATACGCGGCGGCCCGCCGTCAACCAGGTCGCGCGCGAGGTTCCCGACGAGGGCGAGCGGCGGCACGCGCCGAGCCTAGCGTCACGGCCAGCACCGTCAGGCCGAAGGCGACGGCGAAGCTCGGCACGGATGCGCCGATCTGGTACGAGGGTGTCGGCAGGTGTGAGAGCCAGTTCGACCAGAAGCCGAGATCGGCCGGCTGGTAGAGCCACTCGTACACGCCGAAGCCCACGAGCCACGCCGCGAGTGGCCCAGGTCGCACGAGCGGTCCGTCGAAGACGTGCTCGTGCGTGTAGTGCGCGCCCGCGAGCAGCCAGTCGGCGACGAGCACGCCGAGCAGCGGGACGAACACCGCGCCGAGGAGCAGGAGGAAGCGCTGGTAGCTGCGCATGTCGATTGCGAGCGCGCCCGCGGTCGCCAGCGCGGAGGCGCCGACGATGAGGACGCGTTGTGGAATCTGCGGGAACAGGTTCTGTGTCGAGACGGCCGACGAGTAGACGTTCGCAAAGGCTTCGTCGGTCTCGTCCACGGTCAGTGCGAGCAGGGCGAGCGCCGCGGCGAGCCCGCCCCCCGCGATCGCGACCAGGATCAGCTCCGGGCGATTTGGATCCACCCCGCGCGAGAGCACGAGGACGGAGCCGAACCCGAACTGGAACAGCGTCGGCAGGAAGTAGCCGATGCCGACGCCGAAGAACGCGCTACGCCGGTCGCGCGAGAAGCGCGTGTAATCGGCGACGAGCGGGGCCCACGAGACCGTGACTGCGACGACCGTGTCGACGGCGAGCCAGAAGGAGCCCTTGTGCCCTCCCTGCGACCATAGGTTGCCGGCGTGCGCACCGTCGAGGATCCACCAGGCGAGGTAGACCACCGACGCGAGCACGGCCCAGATCGCGAACTTCCGCACGAAGCGGCGCACGAAGCCGACCGGGCCGAGCAGCGCGAGCGCAGCGGCGACGATCCCGAACGCGAGCTTCCAGAGCCAGACCGCCTCGAAGCCGAAGAGCTTGTCGCAGAGGAGTCCCGCGGCGGTTGCGATCACGATCAGCTCGAAGATCGCCCAGCCGAGGCACTGCATGACGTTCAGCGCCGTCGGCAGATACGAGCCGCGGCGGCCCAGCGGCGCGCGCTGGAGCACCATCGTCGGGACGCGCGCGTCGGCGCCGATCAGGGCGGCCACGGCCAGCATGAGGTTCCCGATCACGCCGCCGACGAGCGTCGCGAGCAGGGCGTCGCGCAGCGGCAGGTCGAAGTACGCGGGGAGGACGAGGACGAGCAGCGAGATGCCGAGGTTCGTCCACAAGAGCGTCGTGTCGAGCAGGCCGAGCACCCGGAGCTGATCCGGAACGGGCGTGATTCCCCACTGCGGTGTGTCCTGCACGGCTCGCTCCCTTCGCTGGTTCTAACCAGATCAGGTTCGACGGGTGTGATCTCAGCGCCGTCTGCGGCGCACCCCGGCAGGGTGAAGGCTAGACGCTCGGGCTCAGCGCGCCGCGCAGGACCGTGACGCCTCGGGCAAGCCACCAGGCGGAGAGGCCCAGCCCGACTGCGATCGCGAGGTTCACCTCGAACCCGACGACGCCGACGAACAACGCCAGGCTCCACGCGGGAATCCCACGCAGATCGCGGAGGAGACCGATGTGGAGGATGCCCGCGGTCGCGAGCAGCGCCGCCAGGATCGGCAGTGGAAAGGCGGGCAGCAAGCCTGCGAGCCCGGCACCTGCCGCCACGGCCAAGGTGACGAGCGCCGAGCCGAGGGCGAGCGGCGCCCCTCCGGTACGCGCGCCGAACGCGACGTGCGCAGTCATGCCGCCCGCGCCGTGGCAAACGGGCATGCCGCTGATCGCACCGGAGAAGAGGTTTGCCGTGCCGAGGGTCGTGGCGAGGCGGCCCGGCCGCACGCGCTCGGCAGCGTCCTCGCCGAAGTAGACCCGTGCCGCGTCGGCGGTGGCGAGGCACGAGTTCGCGAAGCTCAGAGGCAGCTGCGGCAGGACGAGCACCGTGAACGCCGTCCAGAACGTGTGTGAGTCGAGCGAGGGGAACGTGATCGCCGAGGGGCCGGGCGCAAGCTCGTGACCGGCACGTGCCAGCATCACGATCGCTCCCACGCCGACCAGCAGGAGGGAGATCGGACCGCGCCGTAGCGCGAACGCTGCGACGAGCACGGCAGCCGCCAGTGGGATAGCCCAGCCCGGTGGGGAGGCGAAGCTCCCGAAGCTCTTCGGTGGCTTGGAGACGAGCCCCCACGCGATCTTGAGGAAGAGCAGGCCCACGGTGAGCTGCACGCCACGGATGACTGCTCGTGGGAACGCCCGCGCCACCAGGTCGAGCGCGCCGACCCGTCCCAGCACGAGAAAGATCGAGCCGAGGATCAGCGCCGCTGCCGCGATCTCGTCCGAGCCCAGGCCCTTCGCGATCGCGATCGCGCCGAGGGCCTTCAGGGGCTGGACCGGCACCGGCAGGCGGTAGACGAACG
This sequence comes from Gaiellaceae bacterium, assembly GCA_035764165.1. Taxonomy (GTDB): domain Bacteria; phylum Actinomycetota; class Thermoleophilia; order Gaiellales; family Gaiellaceae; genus 3-1-20CM-4-69-9. The sequence continues at coordinate 151,280 of DASTZS010000023.1, forward strand.
CGACGGTGATGTAGAGGAGCCCGGCGGGCAGGAGGACCGCGGTCGGGGAGAGCCCGTTCTTGACGATGAGGGCGACGGCGATCGGCACGAGCACGCCGAGGTCCGCGACCGCGCCCGAAAGCTCACGGCGACCGAAGCTCACGGCGAGAACCTAGCGGTTAGCGCCTGTCGTAGTGGGTACTTCCCGGCCCGTGCCCGGGGGCTTGGCGGTTGCCGATACGCGCAGTCATTTCGCAGACCTCTTCTCCGTCTACGCGTGGGTGATGATCGTCGTGACGGTGCTCGTCTACGGCGCCGTCATCTTCGCGGTCGTCCGTTACAGGCGCCGGCAGGACGAGTATCCGCGCGGCAAGGACAAGCGGACCCTGCTCGAGTCCGTGTACGCACTCGTGCTCGCAGTTGTCGCGGTGACGCTCGTCACGCTCACGTTTCGAACCGAGGACAAGATCGACCCGGCCGCGTCGAGCGGGGGCATCCGCGTGAACCTCGTCGCCTTCCAGTGGCAGTGGCAGTTCACGTACCCCGACTTTGGCAAGCGGGTGCTCGGAACGCCCGAGCGGGTGCCGACGCTGGTCCTGCCGGTGAACACGCTGGTGCGTTTCGACGGCGTCTCGCGCGACGTCATCCACTCGTTCTGGATCCCCGCAGAGCGGTTCAAGCGCGACGAGTTTCCCGGCACCCACACGAAGTTCGACCTCAGCTTCGAGCGGACCGGCACGTACATCGGGCGCTGTGCCGAGTTCTGCGGCCTGCACCACACCGACATGAGCTTCTTCGTCCGCGTCGTTCCCCGCGACGCCTTCCGGCGTTGGGTGCAGCGATGAGCGTCGTCGCGCTGCCGCGCCGTGCCTCCCTGCTGGAGTGGATCGGCTCGACCGACCACAAGCGCGTCGGCGTCCGGGTGGCGACCTACTCGTTCACGTTCTTCCTGGCGGCAGGCGTGTTCGCGCTGCTGATGCGCACCGAGCTGGCGCAACCCGGGCTGCAGGTGATGTCCCGGGACACCTACGACCAGCTGTTCACGATGCACGGGTCGGCGATGATCTTCCTCGTCATGACGCCGCTCGCGCTCGCGCTCGGCGTCTACTTCGTCCCGCTGCAGATCGGCGCGACGCAGATCGCCTGGCCCCGGCTCGCGCTCGTCGGCGACTGGCTGATCCCGATCTCGGGCGCGACGATGTTCGCGGGCTTCGCGACCGACCACGGCGCCGCCAAGGACGGCTGGACCGCGTTCGCGCCGCTCTCGGACGTCAACCGCTCACCCGGCTACGGCATGGACTTGTGGATCGTCGGAGCCTTCCTCGCCACCGCGGGCGCGATCGTGCTCGGCGCCTGTGTCCTCGCCTCGGTCATCCGGCTCCGTGCACCGGGTATGACGATGCTGCGGCTGCCGGTCTTCACGTGGTCGATGATCGTCACCTGCCTGCTGGTGGTCGCGGCGTTCCCGGCGCTGCTCGTCGCGCTCTCGCTGCTGTTCGTGGACCGCCACTTCGACGGCGCGATCTTCGCGGGCGCGGGCGGCGCGACGGCCTACCAGCACCTCTTCTGGTTCTACGGCCACCCGGTCGTGTACGTGATCTTCTTCCCCTTCGTCGGCGCGGTCGGCGAGGTCGTGGCGGTGTTCTCCCGCCGGCGGTTCTTCGGCTACCACGCGCTCGTCCTCTCGCTGCTCGTCTTCGCGGCGCTCTCGATGTCCGTGTGGGCGCACCACATGTTCGCCACCGGCCGCGTGACGAATCAGTACTTCTCGCTCACGTCGACCCTGCTGGCCGTGCCTGCGGGCGTGGAGTACTTCGACCTGGTCGGGACGATGATCGGCGGCTCGATCCTGCTCTCCACCTCGATGCTCTTTGCGATCGGGTTCATCCTGCTCTTCCTGGTCGGCGGCCTGACGGGCATCATCGTCGCCTCGCCGCCGCTCGACTACCACGTGCACGACACGTTCTTCGTCGTCGGCCACTTCCACTACACGATCTTCGCGGGGAGCCTCTTCGGCTTCTTCGCCGCCGTCTACTACTGGTACCCGAAGGTGACGGGACGGCTCCTGCGCGAAGGGCTCGGGAAGCTGCACTTCGCGCTGTACTTCGTCGGCGCGAACCTGACGTTCTTCCCGATGTTCATCTCCGGCTGGGAGGGCATGCCACGCCGCGTCGCCGACTACCAGAACATCCACGACCTCTCGCTGCTGAACCTGCTCTCGACGATCGGCGGCTTCATGCTCGCACTGGGGACGCTCGTCTTTCTCTGGAACCTGTGGATCTCGTCCCGGCGACCGCTGCCGGCGGGGAGCGATCCCTGGGAAGGCCACACGCTCGAGTGGTGGACCACCTCGCCGCCGCCGCTGCACAACTTCGACTCGCTGCCGCCGGTACGCTCGTACTCGCCCCTGTACGACCGGCGGCTGGGAGAGACATGAGAGTTGCGTCGCCCTTCATCGCCTGGGCGACGCTGCTGACGGTGCTCGCTGCCGTGCTCTGGGTCTGGTCGTCGGACCACTTGCCGCCGGCGATCTTCACGGCCGCCGCCGGCGTTGCCTGGATCGTGGCGCTCGCCGCCCTGCTGCGGCTGTATCCGCTGCGAGTCGGCGCCGGACCCGAGCTGAGCTTCGCGGGTGTCCTCCTCGCGCTCGGGATCGCGATGCTGGCGCTCGGGGCACTCGTCGGCGAGTGGCTCGTGCTGATCGGGGCGGGCACGCTCCTGGCCGGGCTCGCCGGCGTCGCCGTCGAGGTGCGCTCGCAGAGGAGGGCGCGCTGATCGCCCTCGTCCTCGGGCCGGCGGTCGTCGTCGTCGCGGTCTCTCCCTGGACCGACGCCGCGGCCGACCGGACCCTGACGGCGCACATGCTCCAGCACGTGGCGCTGACGATGCTGGCCGCGCCGCTGCTCGTGTTGGGTGCCGGGCCGGTCCTGCGCCGGCTGCCGCAGCGCGTCGGCCGCTCGCTCGTGCGAATCGGGCACCCTCTGCTCGCCTTCGCCGTATTCGCGGCCGTGACGTTGACGACGCACTTCACCGGCTTCTACGACTATGCGCTCGAGCACGAGTGGGCGCACGGGATCGAGCACGCGCTCTCTCTCGGCAGTGCGGTCTGGTTCTGGTGGCCCGTGCTCGGCCGGCGCTGGCGGCTCGCCGTTCCGTATCTCCTTGCAGCCATGCCGGTGCACGCGGCGGTCGGCGTCGTGCTGCTGAGCTCGGACCGGCTGTTCTACGAGCACTACCGCTCGCTGTCCGATCAGCATCGGGGTGGCGCGCTGATGTGGCTGCTCGGCTCGCTTGCAATGGCCGCGGCGCTCGTCTGGAGCGCCTGGGATTGGCTGCGCGCCGAGGAGCGCCGGGTGTCTGCACGGGAGGCGTACGGCCGATGAGGCTCCTCCTCGCAGCCGTCGTCGTGCTTGCCCTCGCCTCGAGCGCACAGGCGACCGGCGATCCGCAGCGCGGTCGCGAGCTCTTCCGGACCGGCTGCCAGTCCTGTCATGGGGTCGACGCGCGTGGGATCCGCGGCACTGCTCCGTCGCTGCACGGCGCCGGCGCCGCCGCGGCCGACTTCTACCTCTCGACGGGACGGATGCCGCTCGATGCGCCGAAGAGACAGCCCGACCGCACGGAGCCGCCGTTCAACCGGCAGGCGATCGACGACCTCGTCGCCTACATCGGCTCGCTCGGCGGCCCGCCCGTGCCACAGGTCGACGTCGCGCGCGGCGACCTCGCCGAAGGGCAGCGACTGTTCGCGGAGAACTGCGCCGCCTGCCATCAGATCGCCGGCCGCGGCGGCGTGATGGCCGGCGCGTACGTGCCCACGCTCCTGAAGGCGACGCCGCGGCAGATCGTCGAGGCGGCGCGAATCGGCCCCTACGTGATGCCGGTCTTCAGCAAGGAGCAGCTGAGTGACACTGAGCTGGCGTCGATCGCGCGGTACGTCGAGTACGCGAAGAATCCGGAGAACCCCGGAGGCTGGGAGCTCTTCGACATCGGGCCGGTCCCGGAGGGAATGGTCTCCTGGCTGATTGGGCTGCTGGCGCTTCTGCTCGTGATCCGTGTGCTCGGCAAGCAGGAGGCACCGTGAGGCGCTGGTTGATCGCTGCACTCGTCCTCCTGCTCGGGAAGCTGCGGCGGCGCCGTGCGCTGCCGCCCGGCCCGCCGCCCCGCGAGCCTGACCGCAAGGCGGAGAACGCGACGTTCGTCCTGCTCTTCCTGTCGATGCTCGCATCGGCCGCGTTCGTCGTCCTTTACGTCGCCAATCCGGATACGCAGTTCCTCGGGCTCGCGGTCGGGTTCGCGCTGCTCGCGCTCGCCGCGGCCTGCGCGGTAGCGGCGAAACGCGTCGTGCCGGAGGTCCAGGGCGAGGAGCCGCGGCCACAGCTGCTACACGTGGACGACCAGGAGGAGACGCTCGCAGCGCTTCGGCAGGGCGGAGAGGGAGTGTCGCGTAAGCGGTTCTTCCTGCTCATGGGCGGAGGTGCCGCCGGCCTGCTCGGGACGGCGCTGCTCGCGCCCGCGCTCTCGTGCGGCCCGGACGCGAGCCGTGTCCTCACACGATCGCCGTGGCACCGCGGCCGCCGGCTCGTGACGGAGCGGAACGAGCCGATCGTCGCGGACGGGATCGTGCCCGGCGAGCTGCTGACGGCGTTCCCCGAAGGCGCGAGGAAGGAACAGCTCGCGTCCCCGGTCGTGGTCGTGCGCGTGAGGCCCGACGAGCTCGATCTGCCGGAGGAGCGGAAGGCGTGGGCTCCCGACGGGCTGCTCGCGTACTCGAAGATCTGCACCCACGCGGGCTGTGCGGTGTCCGAGTACCGCTACCCGCTCCACGACCCGACGGCGCCCGGGCCGGCGCTCGTGTGTCCGTGCCATTACTCGACCTTCTCGGTCACGAACGGCGGCAATCTCATCTTCGGTCCCGCCGGGCGGCCGCTGCCGCAGCTCCCGCTCGAGATCGACGGCGACGGCCATCTCGTCGCCGCTGGTGACTTCTCGGGCCGCATCGGGCCGAGCTGGTGGGGAGTGAGGAGGGGATGATCCGCGGTGCAGTCGGCTTCCTCGACGAAAGGCTCGGCGCGGCTCCGCTGCTCAAGAAGACGCTCAAGTACGTCTTCCCCGACCACTGGACGTTCATGCTGGGCGAGATCGCGCTGTACGCGTTCGTCATCCTCGTCGGGACGGGGATCTACCTGACGTTCTTCTTCAAGCCGAGCTACGCCCATGTGATCTACCACGGCGAGTACGCGCCGCTTCGCGGCCACGAGGTGACGAAGGCGTACGAGTCGACACTGCAGCTCTCGTTCGGCACGAAGGGGGGGCTGCTGCTGCGGCAGACGCACCACTGGGCGGCGAATGTCTTCGTCGCCGCGATCGTCGTGCACCTGCTGCGGATCCTCTACACGGGCGCATTCCGGAAGCCGCGCGACCTCAACGTGTTCGTCGGCGCGACGTTGCTCGCGATCGCGGTCTTCGAGGGTTATGCGGGCTATTCGCTTCCGGACGACCTGCTGTCGGGCATGGGCCTCGCGATCGGCTACGCGGTGATGATGTCGATCCCGATCGCCGGTGCGTGGCTGGCCGCACTCGTGTGGGGCGGCGAGTTTCCCGGCGGCGGCGTCTTCGAGTCGCGCCTCTACATCACGCACGTCCTGATCGTCCCGATCGTGATGGCGGTGCTCATCAGCATCCACCTCGGGATCATCGTGAGGCAGAAGCACACGCAGTTCCCCGGTCCGGGCCGAACCGAGCGAAACGTCGTCGGCTCCCGGCTCTGGCCGAGCTATGCGCTGCGCGCGACGAGCCTGCTGCTCGCGACGGCGGGGGTCCTCTTCCTCCTCGGCGGACTCGTGCAGATCAACCCGATCTGGCTCTACGGGCCGTACCACCCGTGGGAGGCGACGAACGGCGCGCAACCCGACTGGTACGTCGGCTGGCTCATCGGCGCGTTACGCCTGATGCCCTCGCTCGAGATCCACGCCTTCGGCTACACGCTCGTCCCGAACGCGTTCTTCGGCGGCGCGCTCTTCCCGCTGATCGTGTTCACGCTGATCTACGCGTGGCCTGCGATCGAGCGGCGCATCACCGGCGACCACGCACGACACGAGCTGCTCGACCGGCCGCGGGATGCGCCGTGGCGGACGGCGACGGTCTCGGCGTTCTTCTCCTGGGTCGCGATCGTCTTCCTGGCCGGGTCGCAGGACCAGGTCGCACTCCACTTCCACTTCTCCTACGTCGGCCTGATCTGGTTCTTCCGGGTCGCGTCGATCGCCGTACCCGTGCTCGTCTTCTTCATCGTGCGCCGGGCGGCGCGCGAGCTGGCCGCGACGGAGCTCCACCCCTTCCGGCTAGACGGGTAGCTCAGGGGCGAGCCGCTCGGCCAGCGCCTCGGCCACGCACTTGCTGACCTCCGGCGCCCGCTTCAGCAGCGTGTCGAAGTCGCGTTCGGTGATCACGAGAACCCGCACAGGGGTCGTGGCCGTGACCGTCGCAGTGCGCGGCATCTTCGTCACGAGCGCGATCTCGCCGAAGAAGTCGCCGTCGCGCATGACGTTGATGCGCTGCCCGTCCTTCGTCACGTCCGCCTCGCCTTGCAGCAGGACGACGAACTCGCGACCGCGGTCGCCTTGCTCGGCCATCACTCTGCCCTGCGGAAGATCGATCTCGTCCGCGATCTGCGCGACCTCCTCGAGGCCCTTCTTCGAGAGCTTGCTGAAGAGGGGGACCTTCTTGATCAGCTCGACTTTCCCGTCTCTGCCCAGTCGCATGCCACGACTGTAAACGCCTTCCGCACCCATGGCTACTGTGAACGGACGGCCGTCGTTCCGGCCGTCTTCGGGGCTGCGGCCGGCCTCGCGGGCCTGCTGCTCGTCTTCCTTGGTGTCTCCATCTCCGCGTTCCAGTCCTTTGCCGGGGATGCCCCGGCCGCCGCGACGGCCTCCTTCCGCACGGCGACCGCCCGGGCCGCGGTCACCACCACGCGGGTCGTGCTGTGGCGCTGAGCCTGAACAAGAAGAAGCGCCTCGGCGACGCCGGGCTCACGGAGCCGCCTGCGGGCCTATCTCGCGTCGCGCAAGTTGGCGCAGGAGTACTGGTACACCTGGTTCGCGGAGCTGATCGTGGACCGTCTGTGCTCCCACCCAGACTGAGGCGGCCACGTTCCGCGTTCTCGCGGACGCAGCGCGCTAGTCCAGGAGCCGCCGCAGCACGTAGGGGAGGATCCCTCCGTGTTTCAGATACTGCCGCTCGCGCGGTGTGTCGAGCCGCACGCGCGCGTGGAACTCCTTGCTGTCGGCGCGCACGGTCACCTCGTCGGCGTCGCCGCTCTTCACGCCCTCGATCGCGAACTCCTCGCGGCCGGTCAGCCCGAGCGTCGAGGGCGTCTCGCCGTCGAGGAACTGGAGCGGCAGGATGCCCATCATCAGCAGATTGGAGCGGTGGATCCGCTCGTACGACTCGGCGATCACCGCGTGGACGCCGAGCAGGTTCGGCCCCTTCGCCGCCCAGTCGCGTGACGAGCCGGAGCCGTACTCCTTCCCCGCGATCACGATCAGCGGAGTCCCCTCGGCGAGATAGCGCTGCGACGCGTCGTAGATCGTCATCTCCTCTCCGCGCGGGAGGTGGACGGTCCAGGTGCCCTCCGAGCCGGGCACGAGCAGGTTGCGCAGCCGCACGTTCGCGAACGTCCCGCGCACCATCACTTCGTGATTTCCCCGCCGTGACCCGTAGGAGTTGAAGTCCTTGCGCTCGACACCGTGCTCGACCAGGTACTTCCCAGCCGGCGAGTCGGGCTTGATCGCGCCCGCAGGCGAGATGTGGTCGGTCGTGACCGAGTCGCCGATCATGACCAGGCAGCGCGCGCCGGAGAGGTCGTCGACGGGCACCGGCTCGCGCGACATGCCGTCGAAGTAGGGCGGCTGCCGGACGTACGTCGACTGCAGATCCCACGCGAACAGGTCGCCCTCCGGGACGGGCAGCTCGCGCCAGGCGGGATCGCCGGTGAAAACGTCGGCGTACGTTCGCGAGAACATGTCGCCCTGAACCGCACGGGAGATCGTCTCCTGGATCTCGTCTGCGCTCGGCCACAGATCGCGCAGGTAGACGTCGTTCCCGTCGTCGTCGGTCCCGAGCGGCTCGTTGACGAGATCGACGTCCATCCGCCCCGCGAGCGCGTAGGCGACGACGAGCGGGGGCGAGGCGAGGTAGTTCGCCTTCACCTCCGGATGGATGCGCGCCTCGAAGTTCCGGTTGCCCGAGAGCACCGAGCAGACCACCAGGTCGCCCTCCAGGATGGCCTCGGAGATCGCCTCCGGCAGCGGTCCCGAGTTCCCGATGCAGGTCGTGCAGCCGTAGCCGACGGTCTGGAAGCCGAGCTCGTCGAGGTACTGGGTCAGCCCGGCCTGGTCGTAGTACTCCGTCACGACCTTCGACCCCGGCGCGAGGCTCGACTTCACCCACGGCTTGCGGCGCATGCCGCGCTCGACCGCCTTCTTCGCCAGCAGCCCGGCGCCGATCATCACCTGCGGATTCGAGGTGTTCGTGCAGGAGGTGATCGCCGCGATCACGACCGAGCCATGATCGATCTCGAATTCCTCCTGGTCCAGCGAGACCGCCATCGGCGTCTGCTGCTCCATCATTGCCACGCCCGAGACGGGCACGTTCACTCTCGGGATGAGCGCGGCGTGGCCGGGATCGACGGTCGTCGGCGGGTCGCTGGCCGGGAACGACTCCGCCACCGCCTCGTCGTGCTCGTTGCCGTAGTCGACGCCGAAGGTCTCGAGCGACTCGACGAAGGATTGCTTCGCCTCGCGTAGCGGGACGCGGTCCTGAGGGCGGCGCGGTCCCGCCAGCGAGGGCTCCACCTCGGACAAGTCGAGCTCCACGACCTGCGAGTACTCGGGTTCGTGCCCGGGGTCGTGCCAGAGCGCGTTCTCCTTGCAGTATGCCTCGACGAGCGCGACGCGCTCCTCGTCGCGGCCCGTCAGGCGGAGGTACTTCAGCGTCTCCTCGTCGACGGGAAAGAAGCCGCACGTCGCGCCGTACTCCGGCGACATGTTCCCGATCGTCGCCCGGTCGGCGAGCGCCAGTCCGGCGAGCCCGTGACCGAAGTACTCGACGAACTTCCCCACGACGCCCGTCTGTCGCAGCCGCTGGGTCACGGTCAGGACGAGGTCGGTGGCGGTCGCGCCTTCGGGCAGCGAGCCGGTCAGCTTGAAGCCGACGACCCGCGGGATCAACATCGAGATCGCTTCGCCGAGCATGGCGGCCTCGGCCTCGATGCCGCCGACGCCCCAGCCGAGCACGCCGAGCCCGTTGACCATCGTGGTGTGCGAGTCGGTGCCGACGAGCGTGTCGGGAAAGGCGCGGCCGTCACGTGACTCGATCACCCGCGCGAGGAACTCGAGGTTGACCTGGTGGACGATGCCGGTGTTCGGCGGTACGACCTTGAAGTTGTCGAACGCGGTCTGACCCCAGCGCAGGAACGCGTAGCGCTCGCGGTTGCGCTCGAACTCGAGCTCGGCGTTCCGGAAGATCGCGCGCGCGGACGCGTACTCGTCCACCTGGACGGAGTGGTCGATCACGAGCTCGGCCGGGAGCTGCGGGTTGATGCGCGCGGGATCGCCGCCGAGGTCCGCCATCGCATTCCTCATCGCCGCCAGGTCGACCACCGCGGGCACGCCGGTGAAGTCCTGCAGCAGCACGCGGGCAGGACGGAACGAGATCTCCTCCGAGGGCTCCGCGTGGGGCTGCCACCGGCGCAGCGCCTCGGCGTCCGCCTCCTCGTCGTGGCGAAGTGCGTTCTCGAGCAGAATCCGGAGGGTGTAGGGGAGCCGCTCCGCCCCCTCCAGGCGGAAGATCTCGTAGTTCCCGAGTCGAGAAGGGCTCACCCGATCGATTCTACGGAACGGCGTCGCCTTCCCAGTTGACGCCGTCGCCCCTTGTCCCTAAAGTCCACCGGCTAAGTGGATAAATAAGGAGCGGAGATGCGACGAATTAGCTTAGCTTTGCTCGTAGCACTGTTTCTGCCGGCGCTCGCCGCCGGTGCCTCGAAGGACACGAGGCTCACGCTCGTGGCCTACTCGACGCCGAAGGACGCCTATGGACAGTTGATCTCGCTCTTCCAGAAGAGGCCGGCCGGGAGCAACGTCTCGTTCTCCCAGTCCTACGGCGCCTCCGGCGAGCAGAGCCGCGCCGTCGCCGCGGGGCTCGACGCGGACGTCGTCGCGTTCTCCCTCGAGCCCGACATCACGTCGCTCGTGCAGAAGGGCCTCGTCGCGAAGAGCTGGAACAGGGACACGTACAAGGGAATGGTGACGCGCTCCGTCGTCGTGTTCGTCGTGCGCGACGGAAATCCGAAGGAGCTCAGGACCTGGAGCGACCTGCTGAAGCCCGGCGTTCAGGTGATCACGCCGAACCCGTTCACCTCCGGCGGGGCCCGCTGGAACGTCATGGCCGCGTACGGCGGCGCGCTTCGTGCCGGCAAGACGCCGAAGCAGGCCGTCGACTACCTCGGAAAACTCTGGAAGCACGTCGTGGCGCAGCCCACCAGCGCGCGCGAGGGCCTGCAGACGTTCCTGGCCGGCCGCGGCGATGTGTTTCTCGCCTACGAGAACGAGGCGATCTTCGCGCGGAAGAAGGGTCAGCCGGTCCAGTTCGTCATCCCAAAGGCGACGATCCTGATCGAGAACCCGATCGCGGTGACGAAGCTCTCCAAGCACCAGCGGGAGGCGAAGGCGTTCCTCAAGTTCCTGCGCACTGCGGCTGCGCAGAAGATCTTCGCGCAGAACGGCTACCGCCCTGTCGTTGCGTCGGCTGCTCACGGCTTCAACTTTCCGACGCGGCCCCAGCTCTTCACGATCAAGTACGTCGGCGGCTGGGCGAAGGTGGAGCGGAAGTTCTTCGATCCGCGCACCGGAATCATGGTGCGCTTCCAGGGATCGAATGGCGGCTGAAGCAGGCGCGCTTCCGGTCGCGGCGCCGAGTGCACGGCGATCTGCCACGCCGGTCCTCTCGATCGGGCTGAGCACGCTCTATCTCAGCGTGATCGTGCTGCTGCCGCTCGCCGCGCTGACGTGGCGCGCGCACGGCTGGGACGCCGTCTCGACGAAGCAGGCGGTCGCGGCGTTGCAGCTGACGCTCGGGTTGTCACTCGTCGTCGCGATCGTCAACGCGTTCGCCGGCACGGCAATCGCGTGGACGCTCGTGCGCGACCGGTTCGTGGGTCAGGGCTTGGTGAACGCTCTCGTCGACCTTCCCTTCGCGCTGCCGACGATCGTCGCGGGCCTCACGTTGCTGGCGCTCTACGGACCGAGGTCGCCGGTCGGCGTGAACGCCGCCTTCACGCGCTGGGGGCTGCTGCTCGCCCTGCTGTTCGTCACGCTGCCGTTCGTCGTCCGCACGGTCCAGCCGGTCCTCTTCGAGCTCGACCGGGAGATGGAGGACGCTGCTGCCTCGCTCGGTGCCGGCAGGTTCACGACGTTCCTCAGGATCATCCTGCCGAGCATCCTGCCCGCGATCCTGTCCGGCGTCGCCCTCGCGTTCGCGCGGGCGATCGGCGAGTTCGGCGCCGTCGTGCTGATCTCCGGCAACCTGCCGTTCAAGACGGAGGTGGTCTCGGTGTACGTCTTCGGCCGGCTGGAGAGCGGTGATCCAGGCGGCGCGGCGGCCGCGTCGTTTGTGATCCTGCTGATCTCGTTCGCGATCCTGCTCGGAATCGGCGCGCTGCGCCGGTGGGTGACGAGACATGATCGGTAAGTACGCACTCCGCTGCGCAGCACTCGGCTATCTCGCCGCGCTGCTCGTCGTTCCGGTCGGCTTCGTCTTCTGGCGTACCTTCGAGCATGGCCTCGGCCCGGCCTGGGCTGCAGTCACCACTCCCGACGCACTCCATGCCTTGAAGGTGACGCTCATCCTGGCGGTGATCGCGGTGCCGGCGAACACGCTCTTCGGCGTGCTCTGCGCGCTCGCGGTCGTGCGGCATCGCTTTCCCGGCGCGGGCATCGTGAACGCCGTCGTTGATCTTCCGCTCGCCCTGTCGCCCGTCGTCGTAGGACTCGCGTTGCTCGTGCTGTACGGCCGCGGCGGCTGGCTCGGCGGTCACCATGTCGTCTTCGCGCTGCCGGGGATGGTGCTGGCGACGATCTTCGTCTCCTTGCCGTTCGTCGTCCGCGAGGTCGTGCCTGTCCTGCGTGAGATCGGCACCGAGCAGGAGCAGGCTGCGGCGACCCTCGGCGCCTCCGCGCTGCAGACGTTTCGGCACGTCACCTGGCCGGCGATCCGCTGGGCTGTCGCGTACGGCGTCGTCCTGACGACCGCCCGCGCGCTCGGCGAGTTCGGCGCGGTGAGCGTCGTCTCCGGCCGCCTCGCCGGGCAGACGGAATCGCTGACACTCTACGTCCAGGACCGCTACCAGTCCTTCGACACGGTCGGCGCATACGCCGCCGCAGTGGTGCTGGCGCTGATTGCGATGGCGACGCTCCTGCTCATGACCACCTTGAAGCCGAGGGAGGGGACCCGATGATCGAGGCACGGGGGATCGTCAAGCGGTTCGGTGGCTTCACCGCCCTCGACGACGTCTCCGTCGACGTGCCGACAGGCTCGCTCACGGCGTTGCTCGGCCCGAGCGGCAGCGGCAAGTCGACGCTGTTGCGCGTCATCGCGGGGCTCGAGACGCCCGAGGCCGGCTCGGTGTCGCTCGACGGCGACGACGTGACGCGACGGGCACCGCAGGCGCGGGGCGTGGGCTTCGTCTTCCAGCACTACGCGGCCTTCAAGCACATGACGGTGTGGGACAACGTCGCCTTCGGGCTGAAGATCAGGCACCGCCCGCGGACGGAGATCAGCCAGCGCGTCGACGAGCTGCTCGAGCTGGTGCAGCTCGTCGGCCTGGCGAAGCGCTACCCCGCACAGCTCTCAGGCGGACAGCGCCAGCGCATGGGGCTCGCGCGCGCGCTCGCGGTCGACCCGAAGGTCCTGCTCCTGGATGAGCCGTTCGGCGCGCTCGACGCGCGCGTGCGGAAGGAGCTGCGTCGCTGGCTCCGTCGCCTGCATGACGAGACACGGACGACGACTGTGATCGTCACCCACGACCAGGAAGAGGCGATGGAGGTGGCCGATCGCGTCGTCGTGATGAACGCGGGGCGGATCGAGCAGACAGCCGCGCCACGAGAGCTCTACGACCATCCCGCGAACGAGTTCGTGATGTCGTTCGTGGGCCCCGTCAACAGGCTCGGCGACACGTTCGTCCGTCCGCACGACGTGGAACTGCTGCTCGAACCGAACGGCGTGACCCAGGAGGCGATGGTGCAGCGGCTCGTGCACCTCGGCTTCGAGGTTCGCGTCGAGCTCGTGCGCGACGACGGCGAGACGCTGTCGGCCCAGCTGACGCGGGAGCAGGTGGAGACACTCGAGCTCCAGCAGGGTCAGATCGTGTATGTGCGGCCGACGCGCCAGACCGTCTTCGTGAACTAGTGCGGTTTCCAGGCGTCCGGATCGGCCGCCAGCTCCTGGACGGCGACCGGCAGCTCGCCGCGTGCGAGGTCCGCGATCGTCACGTGCTCGAGTACCGCGCGCAGGTTGGCGCGCACTGCGATCCACACGTCGCGTAGACGGGCCGCGGACCCGGCGTACTCCACCTGCTCTGGCCCGACACCACGCACATTCGCGATCGGCCCATCGACCGCGCGCACGATCTCGGCCACCGTGATGTCGTCCGCGGGTCGTGCGAGCCAGTAGCCGCCTTCGACGCCGCGCTGGCTTCGCACGACGCCGGCTTGGCGCAGGTCGCCGAGGATGTTCTCGAGAAACTTGAGCGGGATCTCCTGCGCCTGCGCGATTCGCTCGCCCTTGACCGGACCATTTCCCGTGGCTGCGAGCTCGATCACCGCCCTCAGCGCGTAGTCCGCCTTTGCCGAGACGCGCACGCGACCATTGTGGCGGACGGTGCGGCCGCGACTCGCGCAGAGTCGCGGCCGCGATGTCCGTCAGCTAGCCGATGACTGCGACGTAGAACGCGTGATCTGCAGGTGTGCCCGAGTTGCTGCGGGTCTCGACGAACACGGTGTTCGCGTTGTCGGAGGTCGGACACGTTCGTCCCTGGTCTCCGCCGCCGCACGGACCGGCGGTCGTCTCGCCGCGCTGATCCGAAGCATCTGCGGCGTATCCGCCCGAGGAGAGGATCGGCTTGCCGGTCACGGCGCCGCCGAAGTTGAGGAGGTACGTTCCGGCACTCGGCTTCGCGGCGAGCGTGATCCCGCCGGACTGCGCGGCGATCCCGCCGTCGGGCCGGACGAGGGCCCACTTGACCGACGCGGATCCACTCGTTCCGGCCGGCCCCGCCGGTCCCTGCGGGCCGGCAGGTCCTGCGGGCCCCGCAGGCCCGGCCGCACCGCGCGGCAGCTGTCCGCGCTTGAAGTCACGGGCCAGCAGGCTGAAGTCCTTCACCTGCACTGTCGTGACGCTGTTCCGCGGCAGCTTCGTCGCGGCGTATCCCGTCCCGCCGAGTGCGAGCAGCAGCGCGAGACAGGCGATGACCATCGCAGGCGACGGCCTGAACCTCTTCAACGAGCTCATGTGAGTCCCCCTCACGAGTCGTGGGTTTGTGGGCGATTGCGCGCCTTCTAGCCTAGGAAAGGCTCCTTTAGAGCCGTGTAAAGGCGGCTACAGGCGTGGAAAAAGCTCGCTCCGTGCGAACTTCAGGAAGGCGCCCTGGTCGGGCCCGATCTGGTGGAAGTAGATGTGCGTGTAACCGGCCTCGTCGTAGTCCGAGATCTGCTGGAGGTACTCCTCGGCATCCGGGCCCAGGGTGAGCGTGCCGTCGAGCTCGTCGGGGTCCCGGCCCTCGGTCAGCTGCTCGAAGTCCGTCGGGAGCGGCAGCTCCTGTGACGCCGAGCCCTCGACGAGCGCGTTCGGCCAGACCTCGAAGGCCGTCTTCTTCGCGGCGTCCTTCGACTTCGCGTAGCAGACCGTGATCTGCCCGTACTTCGGCTTGCCCTTGCCGCCGGCGTCCTCGAACCTGTCGATGATCTTCTCCGCGGGCGCGACGTTGACGAGTGCATCGCCGATGCGTCCCGCGAGCTCCGCGGCCTTCGGCTTCATCGCTGCGATCGCAAGCTCGATCGGCTCGTCCGGCAGGTCGAAGATCCGACAATCCTCGACGGTGTAGTGCTTGCCACGGTGCGTCTGGTAGCCGCCCTGCCACAGGAGCCGGATCACCTCGACTGCCTCCTCGAGCATCTGCACGCGCTCGTCGCGCGCGGGCCACTTGGCCCCGGTCACGTGCTCGTTCAGGTTCTCGCCCGTGCCGAGTCCGAGGAAGAAACGGCCCGGCATCAGACAGGCAGTCGTCGCAGCGGCGTGCGCGATGATCGCGGGGTGGATGCGGATCAGCGGGCAGGTGACTCCTGTCCCGATCCGGAACCGTTCGGTTCCCTGTGCGATCGCGCCGAGGAGAGCCCACACGAAACCGCTGTGTCCCTGTGCGTCGACCCACGGATGGATGTGATCCGAGATGAGGCCGAACGTAAAGCCGGCTTCCTCGGCCGCGCGTGCGTTCCGCACCAGATCGAGGGGCGCATGCTCCTCGGACGAGAGCGCGTAGCCGAACTCCACGGCTGCTGCGTACCGAGCGCGTGTGTTCCTAAACGGTTCGGACGGGTACCCGACGAACGTGACGCAGGCCAAGCGTGCGCTGATCGAGTCCTTGCTCGAGGGAGTGTCTCTGCCTGCCGGCAGAGAGAAGCTGATCGCCTACGCCCGCGAGCAGGATCCGGCGGCTGCGCGGGAGCTCGAAAGCCTGCCCGAGGGTGAATACCGTGCTCTCGACGAGGTCGGCGAGGCGCTCGCTCCCGTGCAGCCGCCGAGGAAGCAGGAGGAGGCTCGTGTTCCACACGCCGAGAGCGGCGCGCCGCCGGGCGGCGGCGACTACGTCACGACGAACCCGACGCCGGGCGCGGTTCGCCCCGACGGGCCGCCTTCCGCTCCCGTTGGGGAATGACGGTATAGCGCGGGTCGCGCGCCGACTGGAAGCCGGCGCGGAAGACGGACCAGCGCAGCGCCAGGCCGCCGGCCAGGACGAGCGCCCCGCCTGCGACCGCCGCCGCTCGGCTCCGCCGCCCGCCGGTCGCGAGCAGCGCGCTGCCGGCGGCCGTGCAGAGCGTCGAAGCGCGCGCGAGCTTCCCCGCGACCCCCTGGTCGTAGACCTCGCCGACGAAGCCGAGGCGGCGCTTCATCGCCTCCATCAGCCCGAGCTCGCCCGCAGCGCCTGCCAGAGCGAGCCGTCGCGCCGGACCGGCGGAGCCGACGTCCGTGAAGAGCGCGGCGGCCGCGCCGGCGCTCGCAGACGCGCTGGCGCCGAAGAGCCAGGGCAACTCGTGCCGCCCCTCGTGCCAGACGGGTACCGCGGTGTCCGCCAGGAGCGTGCCGGTGTACGTCGCCAGCGGCGGGCCGAAGAAACCGGCGACGACTTCCGCCGCAGCCTTCACGCGCGGCATGCGGCCGAGCAGCTCGAGCGCAGCGGCCGTGCTCGACGCGCCGCCGGACAGGAGCAGGACCCAGCTGCCGACGCTCATCGGTGACGTCACCTTGAAGACGCGGAACATGTTCAGGAACCGCTCCGGCCGCCCGAGGTCGGAGATCAAGAGCGCGGGGCTGGCGAGATCTGCCGCCGCGCCGACGAAGAGGCTCGTGCGCGCGAGCCGCTCGTTGCCCGCGAGGCGGGCGCCGACATGGAGCACCGACGAGGCGCCGGCAAGCCCGCCGACGAAGAAGTAGAACGGGATCTCGGGCTGCCACACCGGCTCCTTGATCACCGGCCGGCCGTAGTAGGACTGCATGTGCGTCCCGACTGCCGTGATCGACCGATCCTTCAACTCCGGCCTCCGATGAAGGCGAGCAGCCCGCCTGCGACGACACCTGCGGCGGCAAGCGCGGTGTTCCTCCACATCGCGGGCAGGAACTTCGTGGTCACGACCGGGTCCGGCGGGAGGCTGTAGCGCTCGGGCTCGTCGAGGAGCAGGAAGAAGGCGCCGAAGCCGCCGACGCCGTCGTCGGGATCGCGCCCGTACAGCTGCGCGCCGTTCCAGCCCTGCGCCTGCAGCTTCTCGAGCCGGCGGTCGGCGCGCTCGCGCAGCTCGTCGACCTCCCCGAACTGGATCGAGGCGGTCGGGCACGCCCTGGCGCAGGCGGGCTCGTGTCCGCCCTTGAGCCGGTCGTAGCAGAGCGTGCACTTCCACACTCGACCGTCCTCCTTCCGACCGAAGATCGGGAGCAGGTCCGGCGACGGCTCCGTTCGCGGGAGGTGGCGCTTGTCGAGCACACCGAAGGGACAGGCGGGCACGCAGTAGCCGCAACCGTTGCACACGTCCTCCTGCACGACCACGGTTCCGTACTCGGTGCGGAAGAGCGCACCCGTCGGGCAGACGTCGAGGCACGCGGCGTGCGTGCAGTGCTTGCACACGTCGGAGGACATCAGCCAGCGGATCGCGTCGTCGCGGTCGTCCTCCCGCAAAGGCTTGCGCTGCTCGACGAACGCGACGTGGCGCCAGGTGTTCGCTCCGAGCGTGGAGGTGTTGTCGTACGAGTCACCTGTCCAGACGAGGCCGTCCTCGGGCACGACGTTCCACTCCTTGCACGCGACCTCGCAGGCCTTGCAGCCGATGCAGATGCTCGTGTCGGTGAAGAAGCCCATGCGAGGCTTCGCGTCCTCGCCGTAGGTCTCGGGCCAGCCGTCCGGCTCACCGGTGATGTCGGAGAGTGTGGCGAAGTCGCTCACGTGCCCTGCCCGGCGCGCTTGCGCATCTCCGCGACGAAGCGCGGGAGCGCCTCGCCGCGCGGACGCCGTCCCGCGCGAATGCCGACGGAGAGCGCCTTCGACTCCATGATGTGCACGTTCGGGTCGAGCGCCAGCCCGATCAGATCGTTCGCCGAGCCGCCCGTGGTGAGGCCGCGCGTCCCCCAGTGGTAGGGCAGCCCGATCTGGTGCGTCTTGCGCCCTTCGACGACGAGCGGTTTGATGCGGTCGGTGACGAGGACTCGCGCCTCGATCGCCGCCCTCGGGCTGTAGACCGTCGCCCAGCCGCCGTGCACGAGCCCTTCACGCTCGGCGAGCTCGGGATCGACCTCGACGAACATCGCCGGCTGCAGCTCGGAGAGATAGGGCACCGTGCGCGTCATCCCGCCGGCTGTGTGGTGCTCGGTCAGCCTGTACGTCGTGCCGACGTAGGGGTAGACCTCGGCGCCGGGCTCGCCGTCCACGGGCGCGTACGCGTTCTCCGGCCGCTCGAACGTCTGCCGGGCAGGGTTGGAGCGTTGCGAGTAGAGCGGGTTGTCGAAGGGCGACTCGTGCGGCTCGTAGTGCGTGGGTAGCGGCCCGTCCTCCAGGCCCTGTGGCACGAAGAGCCAGCTGCGCCCATCGGCCTGCATGATGAACGGGTGGTCGCCGGCGATGGCGTCCTCGGCCTTCGCGCCGTCCGGCGGCACGTAGTCGGGCGGCTTCGTCTCCTCGAAGTCCGGAACGTCGAGACCCGTCCACTTCCGCTCCTGCGCGTCCCACCAGACGAGCTTCTTCCGCTCCGACCACGGCTTGCCGTCGGGGTCGGCCGAGGCGCGGTTGTAGAGGACACGGCGGTTCGCAGGCCACGCCCAGGCCCACTCCGGCGCGATGTAGCTCTGCTCCCAGTGGGGCTTCTTCCGCGCCGCCTGGTTGACCCCGTCTTTGAAGACGCCGCAGTAGATCCAGCAGCCGCAGACGGTCGAGCCGTCGTCTTTCAGCTTCGGATACCCGTCGAGGAACTCGCCGCTCGTCTCGTCCCAGCCGCTGATCTCCTGCAGGATCGCCTCGGCGTCGGGCTCTTGCACGTGTCCGTGCGTCGGATAGTCCCAGCGAAGCGCCCTGATCAGGATGTCGCGCCTCTCCATCGACCCCGCGAGCTTCTGCTTGATCATCCGGCCGAGATGGAAGTAGAACCACAGGTCCGACCGGCAGTCCCCCTTCGGCTCGGTTGCCTGCGAGTGCCACTGGAGCAGCCGCTGCGTGTTCGTGAAGGAGCCGTCTTTCTCGGTGTGTGCCGACGCCGGCAGGAAGAAGACCTCGGTGCCGATCTGCTCGGTCTCGAGCTCGCCGGACTCGATCTCGGGGCTGTCGTACCAGAACGCTGCGCTCTCGACCTCGACCAGATCGCGCACGACGAGCCAGTCGAGCTTCGCGAACGCGAGCCTGTGCGCCTTCGAGTTCGAGTTGCCGACGGCGGGATTCTCACCCGCGAGGATGTAGCCCTTCACCTTCCCGTCGAGCATCTGCATCGTCGTCCAGTAGGCGGAGTTGTCGTCGTCGATGCGCGGGAGCTGCGCGAAGAGCCAGTCGTTCTCCTCGGTCGCATGGGTGCCGAAGTACGCCTTCATCAGGCTGACCCAGTACGACTTGAAGTGACCCCACCAGCCGGTGGGCGAAATGTTCGCCTGCACGAAGTTGTCGAAGTCGCCGTAGTACTCCGTGTGCGGCATCGGCAGGTAGCCGGGGAGGATGTTGTAAAGGGTCGGGATGTCTGTCGAGCCCTGGATCGAGGCGTGGCCGCGCAGCGCAACGATGCCGCCGCCGGGGCGGCCCATGTTCCCGAGGAGCTGCTGGATGACCGCCGCGGCGCGGATGTACTGCACGCCCACGGTGTGCTGCGTCCACCCGACCGCGTAGCAGAAGGCGCTCGTACGCTCGCGACCTGAGTTGCGCGCGAGTGCGTCGGCGACGCGAAGGAAGTCCTCCACGCTGCAGCCGCACGTCTCGGCGACGAACTCCGGCGTGTAGCGGCTGTAGTGCTTCTTGAGCAGCTGGAACACGCAGTGCGGGTGCTGCAGCGTCTCGTCTTCCTCGGGCGGCTCGCCGTGTCGCAGTCCGGCGCCGTGGCCGCCGTGACCCGACTGCTCCCCCTTGGTCTTGAGGCCCGACTCGCGCTGTCCGGCGGCACCGTGTACTTCCATGCCGGCGTACTGCCAGCTCGTCTGGTCGTACTCCCCCTTCTGCGGATCCCAGCCCGAGAACAGCCCGTCGAGATCCTCGGTGTCCTGGAAGCGCTCGTCGATGATCACCGGGGCGTTCGTGTAGTGCTTGACGTACTCCTCGAAGTACAGGTCGTTCGTGAGGATGTGGTTGATCACGCCCCCCAGAAAGGCGATGTCACTTCCCGCCCGGATCTGCACCCACCGCGTCGCCATCGCGCTCGTGCGCGTGAAGCGAGGGTCGACGTGGATGACCTCAGCGCCTCGTTCTCTGGCCTCCAGCACCCACTGGAATCCCACCGGGTGGTTCTCGGCCATGTTCGAGCCCATGATCACGATGCAGTCCGAGTTCTGCAGGTCCTGCTGGAAGTCCGTCGCACCGCCTCGGCCGAACGAGGTCCCCAGACTGGGGACCGTGGAGCTGTGTCATATGCGGGCCTGGTTCTCGACCTGGACGATGCCGAGGCCGAAGCAGAGCTTCTTGATCAGGTAGTTCTCTTCGTTGTCGAGCGTCGCGCCGCCGAGGTTCCCGATCGCCATCGTGCGGTTGGCCGGGTTTCCTTTCTCGTTCGTCGCCTGCCACGTCTCCGCCCTCGTCGCGATGATCCGCTCGGCGATCATCTCCATCGCCTCGTCGAGCGACAGCTCCTCCCAGCGCGTGCCGTAGGGCCGGCGGTACTTCACCTTGTACTCGCGTAGCGGGCTCTGCACGTAGCTCTTCGACGCCTGTCCCTTCGGACAGAGCCGTCCGCGGGAGATGGGACTGGCCGGATCGCCCTCGATGTGAGTGATCGCGCCGTCCTTGACGTGCACGAGCTGGCCGCAGCCGACCGCGCAGTACGGGCAGATCGACTGGACGGTGTGGTCGGCCTCCTCGATCCGCGGGCGCAGCGTCGCCGAGCGTTGCGACTGCGCAGCCTTCCCCACCCCGAGCGGGTCTCCTTCGGTTACCTGCCGCAACGCCGGCCAGCGGGCGATCAGGCCGCTCAGATCCATTCGCGGCCTCCTTTACCCGGGCGCGATGACTTAAACCGGGGCGGTTCGCGCTGGACGCGATGGGGAAACCGCTCCTCGTGCGCCGGCTGGTGACATGGCTCGCCTGGGCCTTGGGGCTCTTCGTCCTCTGGCTTCTCCTCGTCGGAACGGTCGCGCCGCAGGAGATGTACGCCGGCGTTGCGGCGGCCGCGATCGGCGCGACCGCGCAGGAGGTCGTCCGCTCCCTCGGACTCCTGCGGGCTCGGCTCGAGTGGCGCTGGCTGCGGCGGATCGGGGGGCCTCTGCTCCGGGTCGTGCCGGAGTTCTTCGGCCTGATGGTCGCGCTCCTGACCCGCCGCGCCGGCACCTTCCGCAGGCTCGAGTTCCCGACGGGCGGGCAACGCCCGGCCGACGTCGGTGGCCGCGCCTTCGTCACGTTCGCCGGCAGCATCTCTCCGGCGCGACTCGTCGTCGACGCCGATCCGGACGGTGGGGCGGTCCTGGTGCACGAGCTCGGCGGCGGCGGGTCGAGCGAGCTGCCGTGAACGTCTGGCTGTGGGGCGCCACCGCTCTGCTGCTGGGCTTCGTGCCGTGCGGCTGGATCGCCCTGCGCGCCGGCTACGTGGACGCGCTGGTCGCGCTGCAGACGGCCGGAACCGTGACGACTCTCGTGCTGATTCTCTTCTCCGAGGGCTTCGACCGTGCGTCGTACATGGGTCTCGCGATCGCGCTGCCGTTCGTCGGTTTCGTCGGCTCCCTGTTCATGGCGCGCTTCCTCGGGCGTCACCTGTGACGGCTCGCGACATCGCGATCGCCCTGCTGATCGCCGCGGCCGTCACGGGCGAGCTGCTCTGCTGCGTCGGCCTCGTCGTGATGAGAACCGTCTACGACCGGTTGCACTACGCGATGGCCGCGACGAGCGTCCCGCCCTTCCTGATCGCGATCGCCGTGCTGATCGAGGAAGGCTGGACGCAACCGGGGATCAACGCGCTCGTCGTTGCGCTGGCACTCTTCGTCACGAGTCCCGTGCTCGCGCACGCGACGGCACGAGCCGCGCGGAGCAGGCGGCGATGATCCCGCTGCAGGTCGTGGTGCTCGCTCTCGTCGGGCTCGGCGCAGGTGTCGTGGTCGCGACGCGCGATCCGATCCGCCAGACGCTCGTCGGAGGGCTGTACGGGCTCCTGCTCGCTGCGCTCTTCGTCGTCTTCCAGGCGCCGGACGTCGCCCTCTCCGAGCTCGTCGTCTCGAGCGTCGCCTTTCCGTTCATTCTCTTCGCCGCACTCGCGAAGCTGCGCAAAGGGCAGCCGAAGTGACCGTACGCACGCGGCTCGTGCTGTTTGCCGTGTCCGGCGCGGGCCTCGGCGCGCTCCTCCTCTGGGGGCTGGCGGGTCTGCCCGACTTCGGCCATTTTGCCGGCGAGTACGGCCGGCTTCTCAACAGCGCCGCAGCCCGCGAGCGTCACGTGACGAACGTCGTCGCGGCGATCACGTTCGACTACCGCGGCTTCGACACTCTCGGAGAGGAGTTCATCCTCTTCGCGGCCGTGATGGGCGTCGCGCTGCTCCTGCGCGAGGCGCGCGATGACCGCGAACGGCCGTACGACGAGGTGCGGAGCGAGACGGTGCGTCTCGTCGGGCTGTCGCTCGTCGGGCCGCTGGTCGTGGTCGGCCTCTTCATCGTCGCGCACGGCTACCTCACGCCGGGCGGTGGCTTCCAGGGCGGCATCGCTCTCGCGGCGGCGCCTGCGTTGCTCTACGCCGCCGGGCGCTACCGCGCCCTGCGCGCCGCCTCACCCACCGGCCTCGTCGATCTCGCGGAAGGGTCCGGCGCCGGCGGGTACGTCGTGACCGGCCTGGCTGGTCTGGTCGCGGGCAGCGTGTTCCTCGAGAACTTCGTCGACCTCGGCAAGACGGGGATGCTCGCTGCGGGCGGCACGATCGCCCTCGTCAACTGGTGCTCCGCGTTCGCCGTCTCTGCGGGAGCCGTCCTCCTCTTCCACGAGTTCCTCGAAGAGGTGATGTATCCCGAATGAGCTACCTGCCGTACGCGCTCGCTGCCTGGATCCTGCTCGTCGGCCTCTATGGGGTCGTGACGAGCCGCAACTTCGTCCATCTCGTCATCTGTCTCAGCGTCGCACAGTCGTCGACCTACGTGCTGCTGCTCGCGATCGGCTACCGAACGGGGAAGAAGGCGCCGATCTTCACCAGCGGCGTTCCCGTTTCGCTCGGTGCGGTCGATCCGGTCGTGCAGGCGCTCGCCCTGACGGACATCGTCGTCGGCGTCACGGTGGCGGCCTTGCTGCTGGCCCTGGTGGTCGAGATCTGGAAACGGTCCGGCACGGTCGACCCGAACGCGTTGCGAAGGAAGCAGAAGTGACCCTCGTCCCGCTGGTCGTCGCTGTTCCCCTCCTCGCCGCCGCCGTCCTCGCCGCGTTCGGGCAGCTGGCGCCCCCCCGGCTCGGCAATCTCGCTTCGATCGGGGTCGCGTTGGCAGTGACGGTGATGTGCACCGTGCTGGTCTTCGAATCCTCCGACCACACGATCACCTACTGGTTCGGCGGTTGGGAGCCGCGGCACGGCGTCGCGATCGGAATCTCGTTCGGCGTCGAGCCGCTGAGCGCCGGCCTCGCCGCGCTCGTCGGGGCGCTGGCGACGGCCGCGCTGGTCGTCTCGTGGGACTACTTCGACGGGCCGGTGCCGCAGTACTTCTACGTGCTGACGCTCATCTTCACCGGTGCGATGGTGGGCTTCGTCCTCTCGAGCGACCTCTTCAACATGTTCGTGTTCTTCGAGGTGATGAGCGTGGCCGCCTTCGCGCTCACGGGCTACCGGATCGAGCAGCCGTCGGCACTGCAGGGAGCGATCAACTTCGCGGTCGTCAACTCCATCGGCGCGTTCATGATCCTGACGGGGATTGCGCTCCTGTACGGGCGCACCGGAGCACTCAACCTCGCCCAGATCGGCCGCTCACTCTCCGGACACCCGCCGGACGGGCTCGTGATCGTCGCGTTCACCGCGATCGTCGTCGGCTTCTTGACGAAAGCCGGCGCGGTGCCCTTCCACTTCTGGCTGTCCGATGCATACGCGGTCGCGCCTGCGCCCGTGTGCATCTTGTTCGCCGGGGTGATGAGCGACCTCGGCCTGCACGCCGTCGCCCGCACGTACTGGGATGCGTTCTCCGGCACGCTCGGCGGCGATGCCGAGGCGATTCGGGCGGTCTTCGTCGGCGTGGGGATCCTCACAGCGGTCCTCGGCGCCGTGTTCGCGTTCCTGCAGTCCAGCCTCAAGCGGATGTTCGCGTTCATCGTCATTTCGCACGTCGGGGTCTTCCTCGCCGCCCTGGGGCTGCTCACTGCCCGAGGACTCGGCGGCACGGCGATCTACGTGGTCGCAGACGGTCTTGCGAAAGGAGCGATCTTCTGTGGCATCGCGGACGTCGCGCGCCGCGTCGGCCACACCGACGAGCTCCTGGCGCACGGGCTTGGACGCAGGTGTCCCGAGACGGGCGTGCTCGTGGCGCTCGGCGCGCTCACACTCGCCGCGCTGCCGCCGCTCGCGTTCCTGTCGTCCGGAGGCTGGCTGCCGGCGCTCTTCGCCGCCACCAGCGCCCTCACCGGCGGCGCGGTGTTGCGGGCCGCGGGCCGGATCTTTCTGGAACTGGGGCCCGCACGGGACGCGCTCCTCGTCCACGCACCGCCGGGAGAGGAGCGAGAGGTGGCGCCGGCGCCGCGCGCCGGGGTGCTGCTCTGGGGGCCCGGCGTGGGGCTGCTGGCTGCGGCGCTCGTGCTCGGCTTCGCGCCGGGGCTCGCCGGCGGCGCCGTCGAGCACGCGCACGAGTTCATGGGAACGGAGGGCGCCGCCACGACGTTCAGACCGGGCGCCGGCACGTACGCCTGGGCACTCGGCGCCGCTCTCGGTGCGCTGCTCGTCGCGTGGCTCGGCCTCTATCGCCGTCGCTTGCCCAGGGTCCTGCGCGCCGCTGCAGATCGCGGCGTCCGTCCCGGCCTCGACCGTCTGAAGCTCCTGCACGACGGCGTCGTCGGCGAGTACGTGACCTGGCTCACCGTCGGCGCAGCGCTCCTGGGTGGCCTCTTCGCCGTCCTGATCCGCTAACCACTCTTAACGTTCGCTTAACGGAGCGCAACCGGTGGTTAAGCGGCCGCGGGATAGAACGAAGGCGTGGACAACACCCTCCACCTCCGAGGCCGCGCCGTCGTGCTTCTCGTCGCCGCCCTGCTCGGCGGCGGCGCTGCGCTCGGCGGCGCGGCAGCGCTGGGGAAGCTCGGATCGAAGACGACCGTCATCCGCCAGGAGGCCGTGCCGAGCCCAGCTGTACCTGCGGCGTTCCAGACCGGGAAGCGGATGTCGATCAACGAGATCTACCGCTCGTCCGCTCCGGGTGTCGTGCACATCGAGACGACGACACGAGTGCAGGCGCCGACCGACTTCTTCGGCAATTCCTTCGGGACGAACCAGACGCAGCGCGCGCTCGGATCGGGCTTCGTCATCGACAAAGCCGGTCACGTCGTCACCAACTACCACGTCGTCCGCGGCGCGAGCACGATCCAGGTCAGCTTCTCGAACAACGAGCGCTACAAGGCCAAGCTGATCGGGGCGGACCCGTCGACCGATATCGCCGTGCTGCGGGTCGGCGTCAAGGCGCGCGCCCTCAAGCCGCTCCCACTCGGCAACTCCGATGTCGTGCGCGTCGGCGACCAGGTCATCGCCATCGGCAATCCGTTCGGTCTCGACCGCTCGGTCACAGCCGGGATCGTGAGCGCGGTGCAGCGGCGCATCGAGGCGCCGAACCAGCTCTCGATCGCTCACGTGATCCAGACCGACGCGGCGCTCAACCACGGTAACTCCGGGGGACCGCTCCTGAACGCCCAGGGACAGGTGATCGGCGTCAACGCGCAGATCGAGACCGGCGGACAGGGTCAGGGGAACGTCGGCATCGGGTTCGCAATCCCGGTCAACACCGTCAAGGACGTCGTCGCGGAGCTGATCAAGCACGGCAAGATCGAGCACGCCTTCCTCGGCATCGAGGGTCAGACGCTGCAGCCGAACATCGCGAAGCTCTTCCACCTGCCGGTGGAAAGCGGCGTGCTGGTCGCATCCGTGCGCCAGGGAAGCGGCGCCGCCAAGGCCGGTCTGAAGGCGGCCTCGACCGAGGTCACGGTCGAGGGCGAGAGCTGGCCGGCCGGCGGCGACGTGATCGTCAACATCGACGGGCAGGCGGTGCCCTCGATCGAGCGGCTGATCGACGTGATCTCGACGAAGAAGCCCGGCGACACGATCGATCTCGAGGTCGTCCGCGGAACGAACCGCGTCCACCTGAACGTCAAGCTTGGGCGGCAACCGTGACGAACGCTCCGGACCGCCGCCTCGACTGGCCCCGAACCCCTGGGGGCCTGCTTCCGCCGGAGCCGTAGGCCAGCACGGCGCGCGGAAGCGCGGAGCTGAGGGCCCGCTCGCCTGCCCGGGCCCTCAGCTCCAAGTTTGTTGCCGTGCCAGGCTTCAGCCTGGCTTGGCCGTACACGACCAGGGCCGGCTCGCCTGCCCCGGCCTCTCGCTCGCATCTCGTTCGTGCTAGCTGACGGCCTTCTCCGCCGCGGCCTTCAGTCCCTCGCTGTAGCTCGGATAGACGTGGTGCATGAGCGCAAGGTCGTCGACCGACGCACCGAGCTTCAACGACGGCGCGAGCGCACCGACGATGTCGCTCGCGGCGCGTGACACGACGTGCACGCCGAGGACGCGACCGCTCGCCTTGTCGTAGACGACCTTGAAGAGCCCGTGCTTCGTCCGCGAGTACTGCGCACGCGTGACCGCCGGCAGCGGATGCTTGACGACGCCCACGTCGTAGCCGTGGTTCGAGGCGTCGGCCTCGGTGAGCCCGATGTCGCCGAGCTCCGGGTCGGTGAAGATCGCCGTCGGTAGGACGGTGTAGTCGGCACGGCGCGAACCCGTGCCGAACATGTCCTCGATGGCGATGCGCGACTGGTACTGCGCGACCGGCGTCAGCATCGGGCCGGCGGCGACGTCGCCGGCCGCCCAGATGCCCTCGACGCTCGTGCGCTGACGGTCGTCGACGACGATCCCGCCTCTGCCGACCTCCAGGCCGAGCCGGCCGAGCTCGAGCTCCTCGACGTTCGGCTTTCGGCCGGAAGCGAGCAGCACGTGCGAGACGCCGATCGTCCGGCCCCCGAGCGTGGCCTCGACGTGGTTGCCCACGCGCTCGAGCCGCTCCACTTCGCTGTCCAGGACGATCTCGATGCCCTCCGCCTCGAGGGCGGCCTGAAGCTCGTCGGCCGCCTCTCGGTCGGCACGCGCGGCGATCTGCGGCCCGTGGTTCACCACCGTCACGCGTGACCCGAAGCGGGCGAAGATCTGGGCAAACTCGAGTCCGACCGGCCCGCCGCCGACGACGAGCAGGGATTCGGGCAGCTCCTCGAGCTGGAGCGCAGTGACGTGGTCGATCCAGTCCACGTCCTCGATGCCGGGGATCGACGGGACCGCGGTGCGGCTGCCGCTTGCGATCAGGATCTTGCCGGCTGCGAGCTCGCGCTCGCCCACCCGCACCGTTTTCGCGTCGACGAACGTCGCTGTGCCGGGGACGACGCCGTAGCCCTGCTCGGTCACGAGCTGCATCCAGCTGTTCTGGTCCCGCAGGAGTGAATCCTTCCAGCGCCGCGTGCGCGCGAGGTCGAGGACGGGCTCGGACGTGTCGATGCCGCGCTCGCGCGCGTGTGTTCGTAGGTCGTGCAGCTGCTCCGCGGCGACGACGTACGCCTTCGTCGGCCTGCAGGCGACGTTGGGGCACGATCCGCCCCACAGCCGGTGCTCCACGAGGGCGACCTGCGCGCCGTGCTCGCGGGCCGCCTTGCCGGCGCCGTCCCGTGCTGCCGAGCCGGAACCGATCACGATCAGGTCGTAACGCTCGCTGTTCATGGACCGGACTCTTGCACGCCGCGCACGAGAGGAGGCCCGGGTGGGCGCGCGACGAGGCGCGCCCAGCGCCAGGCCCGACTGCGGCTGCGGGCCGAGCTGCCCGGACCCCAGTCCTAGAGTGCCCGAAGACGCCTGGTCGTGACGGGTAGCCTTGGGCCGGTGGAGCAGGGCCGCATCGAGCCGGGCCTGGCCGGCCTCGCCGCAGAGGAGCTCATCTGGGAGGAAGAGCTCTGGAGGGACGACACGGACGCTGATCACAGCGGCTGGTTCTGCGTCCGTACGAATCCGTTTCCGTGCCCCGCTCCCGGCTGCACCTTCGTCGCCGGCTTCATGACCGCCGCTCACCTGATCCTCGTCTGGGAGCGGCAAGACGACCCGAACTTGCTGCACCACGCACAACGTGCGAAGGAGGTCGGGCGCAATCCGCGCATCGAGGAGTACGTGCTCACCTACGGGCCGAGCGCGTCGTACTACGCGTGGGAAGCGGCAGGCGGGCCGGTGCACGGCATCCGCGCGAGGTGATCGAGAACAGCTTCGGGCGCTCCTTGACCGTGGGCGTGGAGGAGGAGCTGTGGATCCTCGACGCCGACACGCTCGAGCTGGTGCCCGCCGTCGCGGAGCTCGTCGCCGGAGCGGAGAAGCGCGCACTTCCCGGTGTCTTGAAGATGGAGTTGCACGCATCGGTCGTCGAGCTTGCGACCGAGATCAGCGACTCGGTCGACCAGGCGGTCGAGCGCCTGGTCGAGCTGCGTAACGCCGCTCACGAGATTGCCGCGGCGACCGGACGCTCCGTCGCCGCGTCGGGCTCGTATCCGACGAACGTCCCCTCCGAGCAGGAGATCGCGCCCGCCGACCGGTACCGTGACTTCGTCGACTACGCGGGTCCGTCCGCGCGGCGCCAGGGTGTCAGCGGCCTGCACGTCCACGTCGGGATGCCCGACGCCGAAACGTGCTTCCGCGTCATGGAGACGATCCTGCCGTGGCTTCCCTTCGTGCTCGCCCTGTCTGCCAACTCGCCGTACTTCGAGGGCCGCGACACGGGCATGCTCTCGATCCGGGCCGAGGTGCTCGGCATCCTGCCGAGAAGCGGAGCCCCACCGGCTTTCGGCGACTACGCGGACTGGGAGCGCTTCGTCGAGCGGATGACCGCGACCGGCCTGGCGAGCGACTACACGAGCTTCTGGTGGGACGTGCGGATGCACCCGCGCTTCGGCACGCTCGAAGTGCGCGCACCTGACCAGGCGACGTCGGTCGAGCGCGCCGCGGGCCTCGTGCGGGTCGTGCGCGAGCTGTGCGAGTGGGCGCTCGAGGAGGCACCGCGTGAGTTCAGCCCGGCGGAACGCGGCGTGTACCAGCAGAACCGCTGGGCTGCGTCGCGGTTCGGCCCGCACGGCAAGCTGATCCACCCCGACCGTGACGAGGCGTTGACGGCGGCCCAGCTCGCGCAGGAGCTGCCGGTCTCGCTCGCCGGTCTCGACGCGGACACGTGCGAGGCCGACCGCCAGCTCGAGATCGGCAGGGCGGACGGGCTGCACGCAGTCTGCGCAGACCTGGTCGAGCGCTCGCTACCGTAGGGCCGTGGCCGTCGTCACGGAGACGATCCAGGTCAGCGGCATCCGCTGCGAGCGCTGCGTGCTCCGGCTCGCGAAGGTCCTCGAAGGCCGGCCCGGCCTCGAGGCGGCGAACGCGAATCTCATGGGCCAGGTCACGATCAGCTGGGACGACGACCAGATCACCCGCGAGGCGCTCGTCGAGGCGATGGCCGGCGGCGGCTTTCGCGAGCTCGAAGTCGCCTAGATATCGCTTTCTTCGCCCGGCGGAATGACTGTGGATAACCGTACGTTTATGCCGGGAACGCCTTGGTAGGGTGGCCGCGGGATGAGCGAGACGACGCGGAACCCCGACGCTCGGCGGCTGGCAACTGACGCGCGCGACCGCGTGCGCTTCGAGGAGGACGCGCTTGCACTGTCGGATCAGGTCTATCGGGTGGCCCGCCATCTCGTCGGTTCCCGCGAAGAGGCGGAGGACCTGATGCAGGAGACGTACGCCCGCGCCTTTCGCTCCTGGCGCTCGTTCCAGCCCGGGACCAACCTGCGGGCCTGGCTGCTGCGGATCCTCACCAACCTCAACATCGACCGCGGCCGCAAGCAGCAGCGCAGTCCGGACACGCAGCCGCTCGAGGAAGGCGACTACTTTCTCTACAACAAGCTCGAGGCTTCCGGGGACGGCGAGAGCGACGAGTCGCGCGTCGTCGAGCGGCTGTCGCAGAACGACGTCGTCGCCGCGCTCGCTGAGGTGCCGCACGACTTTCGAGACGTCGTCGTGCTCGTCGACATCGGTGACTTCACCTACGCCGATGCCGCCCAGATCCTCGACATCCCGATCGGCACCGTGATGTCGCGCCTCCATCGAGGCAGGCGTATCCTGAAGAAGGCGATGGCCGACTCTGCGGTGGGAGGCGACGCAGCGTGACGGCATACGACCCCTGTGCGCACTGCGAGGAGATGATGCAGCCGTACATGGACCGCGTCCTCACCGATTCGGAGCGCGCGGAGGCGGAGACGCATCTCGACGCGTGCTCGTACTGCCGCAAGCGCTACCGCTTCGAGGAGAAGCTCCGTCAGTTCGTGCGCCAGGCGGTTCAGGTCGAGCCGATGCCGGTCGAGCTCAAGACGAAGCTCGCCGACCTGCGCACACCGCTGCAGTAGCGGTTACTCGCCGGGGCCGCGCGCCGGACCGACGATGACGTAGAGCTGGCACGCGCCCGTGCCGCCCGGCAGTGGCTTCGTCGCGACGCCGAGTTGCTTGGCGAGCCTGAACGCGACGCCTTCGCACTTCGGCGGGAAGTAGACCGCCGTCTGCGGGTACGTGAAGCTGTCTGCTCTGGCGACCTTCTTGATCGTGTAGCCGAAGGCGCCGATCTTGCTCGCGACCTGCCGCGTGTAGTTGATGTCCCCGCTGCCGTTGAGCACGTTCACCGCGACGCGCCAGGGGGGCGGCAGGATCGCATCCGAGACGGCGTGAGGATTGCCGCCGCCGGTGCGCGTGACGGCGAGCGACGTCGCCAGCACGATCAACGCGACGACGACGCCGCCGATGACGAGGATGCGAGGAACAGGATTGCGCTCCACCGGCTGCGGCGGCACCGGCAGTCCGGCGAGCTCGCGAGCCTCGCGGTTGTCCAGCCCCAGCGCGGTTGCGTAGAGCGCGGTGGCGATCAGCGCGTCGTCGGGTCGCGGGAAGCGGTAGACCCGGCCTTCCTCGAGCCACCGCACTTCCTCGGGCCTGAGGCCTGCGCGCTTGGCGGTCTCCTCGACCGTCAGCTGCCGGTGCAGCCGGGCGCGGGCGAGCGGTGATTGCTCGCCGGTGGGCTCGAGCGGGTGGACGAGCTCCATGCCGAGCCTCATTCTCGTTTCGGGGGCGGCCATCCTTCCTCTTCATCGGCAAAGTCCACATCCCCTGGAGGGCTGAGGTCGTCGCAGGGGACGGGGCGCGCCGCCAGGCCGCGCAGTCCCTCGTCGGGGATCTCGTTCCAGGCCGGGCGCTCGAGAAGCAGGGGATGCAGCCTGACGCCGCCGTACGCGGCCGCGAGGCGCTCGCCGCCCTCCGTGCGCCACGCCTCGACCACCCGGTCGATGCTGCGCGGGTCGAGTCCGGGGCCGTCTGCCAGGACGACCACCGCCGCTTCCACCTCGTCGCCCAGCGCGGCCAGGCCGCAGCGAAGCGAGGCGCCGGGGCCACGCGCCCACTCGGGACAGTGGACCGTGCGGGCGTCGGTCTCGACGGGGTGCGCGCCGAGCACGACGACGACCTCGTCGATCGCCTCGCTCGCACGCACCCGCTCCAGGACCGGCTGCAGGAGGAGTGCCTGCTTCGGTGAGCCGAAGCGGGTCGACGCTCCTGCCGCGAGCACGACGGCGGCGATCATCCTGAGGCGCCGCCGCTTGCGGCGCCGCCGTCAGGACGCGCGGGCTTCGCCTGCGCGTCCGTCGGAACCGACCGGTCGATGCACATGACGTTCAACCCTCCGACTGGACCGTAGGCTAAGGCGTGACGACCATGCGGAGGACGACCACCCTCTGCGTGGGCTCCTCCGTGGCCGGATCCCCGAGTCGCCCGATGCGCTTCACGACTCGCAGCCCCTTCGTCACCACGCCGAGGATCGCGTAGTCCGGCGTCAGGCCTGCGTTGTGGGCCGTGACGACGAAGAACTGGCTGCCGGATGCGCCGGCGGGCTCGTCCGGCGCCTTGGCCATCGCGACCACGCCTTCGGTGTAGCGCGAGTTCGAGGGCGGCCGGTCGACGACCGTGTACCCCGGCCCGCCGCGGCCTGTGCCGGTCGGATCGCCTCCCTGGATCACGAAGCCGGGCACGATGCGGTGGAAGCGGGTGCCGTCGAAAAAGTGCCGTCGCACGAGCGCGGCGAACGACGACGTCGTGCAGGGCGAGTCCTCCACGTCGAGCCGGATGTCGAAGGAGCCGAGGTTCGTCAGCACGTTCACCGTGTAAGGAGTCCGCCTGTCCAGCAGCGGAAAGGTCACCTGCTTCCCGGTCGTGGGACATGCCGGCGCAGTCTTCTGCTTCTCGCTCCGGCCGCACGCGGCGAGCGCGAGCACGGCAAGGAGCAGCGGCAGTTGCGCCCGTGCCATCCGAGAGCGCGTCCTACGACGCGGCGACGGCGTCGAGCGCGCGGCGGACGAGCGCGCGGGCGATGTCGACCTTGTACGCCGTGCCCGGCAGCGGGGTCGCCCTGTCGAGATCTGCGGTCGAATCGAGTGTCCAGGGAATCGGAGCGACCCCGGCGAGCGCGATCCGAACCGTCTCGTCGAAGCGGGCAGCCGCGACGCCGACGATCGCGAACGACCACTTCTTCCGGTCCATCGCCTTCAGGTAGGTGGACGCGGCCGGCACGGGGACGTCGAGCTCGAGGATCAACTCGTTCGGCGCGAGCGTCGTCACGCTGCGGTCCTCGGCCGTCGGCAGGCGATACAGGTCTGCGATCGGAAGCTCCCGGCTGGTCGTGCGGACCGTCGCGCCGAGGGCGAGCAATGCGGCGGCGATGTCGGAGGGATGCGCGGAAGCGCAGCTCTCGTTGCCGAAGATCGCGTGCTCGCTGTGGGCGCCGTCCTTCGCGAAGCAACGCTCGCCGCCGTGCAGCCAGCAGTCGAAGCCGAGCCGCCAGTACCAGCAGCGCGTCGCCTGCAGGAGATTGCCGCCGATCGTGCTCATCGCACGGAGCTGGGGCGAGGCCGCCTGGCCGCACGCCTCACGGAGGACCTGGGGGATCTCCGGAGCGATCTCCAGCTCGGCCAGCGTCGTGCCGGCGCCGATGCGGCCGCCGTCGACGCCACGCGGCACGACGTCCGTGACGTGGACGAGCGTGTCGGCCCGGACGAGCCCGTCGCGCATGAGCGGCACGAGCTCGGTGCCGCCGGCCAGGGCCTTCGAGCCGTTGCCGAGCGCGGCGACCGCTTCGTCGGCGCTAGACGGCCGCAGGAGCTCCACGCTGCTCCTTCTCGCGCGCCTCTGCCTCTCGCAACGCGCGCAGCATCTCTTCACGCGTGATCGGCAGCGACCTGATGTCGGCGCCGGTCGCGTCGCGGATCGCATTCGCGATCGCGGCGGCGACGGGGATGATCGGCGGCTCGCCGAGGCCCTTCGAGCCGAGGTTCGTCAGGTGGGGATCCGGCACGTCGACGAGGTCGGTGACGATCTCGGGCACGTCGGCGATCGTCGGCATGCGGTAGGAGTCGAGAGTGCGCGTCAGGATCGAGCCCGTCGCGGGATCGACGATGCGCTGCTCCGACAGCGTGTGACCGATGCCCTGGATGATCCCGCCCTCCACCTGGCTCTCGGCGCCGAGCGCGTTGATGACGCGGCCGACGTCGTGGATCGCGACGATCTTCTCCACGCGCACCTCGCCGGTGCCGACGTCGACGGCGACCTCGGCGAGCTGGATCCCGAAGGTGAGCACGCGCATCCCGGTCGGGTTGGGGCCGCGGGCGCCCTTGCCGAGGATCTGCCCGTCGTCGAGCAGGCCGGTGATCTCGGCGAGCGGCCAGGAGCCGCCGTCGGCGGAGACGATGTTGCCGCCCTTCAGCGACAGCAGCCGCTCCTCGCGCTCGAACCGCTGCGCGGCGAGCTCGAGCACCTGGCGCGCCGCGTCGGCCGCGGCCGAGCGGACGGCCGGGCCCATCGACGGGAGGGTCGAGGAGCCGCCGGAGATCGAGGCGAACGGCCCGCGGGCGGAGTCGCCGATCTGGACCTCGACCTGGTCGAGCGCGAGCCCGAGCTCCTCGGCCGCGATCTGCGCCATCGCGGTGCGGGTGCCGGTGCCGATGTCCTGCATCGCGGTGACGACGTTCGCGCGGCCGTCCGAGCCGAGCCGCACCCAGGCGTAGCTGGGCGGGCCGCCGCCGCCGTACCAGATCTGGCTCGCCATGCCCATGCCGCGCTTCCAGATCTCGTCCGAGCGCGCGCGCACCTCGTGCCGGCGCTCCCAGTGGGGCTCGGCGCGGCGGTAGCACTCCATCAGGTTCTTCGAGGAGAACGGCCGGCCGTCCATCGCGTCGGCGTGCGCGTAGTTCTGCTTCCGCAGCTCGAGCGGGTCGATCCCGAGCTGCGCGGCGAGCTTGTCGAGCACGCACTCGAGCGACCACGTGCCCTCGACGAAGCCGGGCGCGCGGAAGGCCGCCATCGGCGGCAGGTTCAGCTTCGCGCCGTGCTCGACCGTCTTCACGTTCTCGCACGCGTAGAGGAGCTGCATCGGCCCCGAGGTCGGCGGCAGCCAGCCGCCCCAGCCGAGCGCGCACGTGAACTCGCCGCCGAGCGCGGTCAGCGTGCCGTCGGCGCGCGCGGCCGCGGTGACCCGCTGGCGCGTCGCGTTCCGGTTCCCGCCGACGACGTTCTCCTCGCGGCGCGAGAGCGCGCAGCGCACCGGCCTGCCCGTCCGCTTCGCGAGCTCGGCGGCGAGCAGGAGGTAGTTGCCGATCCCGTTCTTCGCGCCGAAGCCGCCGCCCATGAACTCGCAGATCACGCGGACCTTGTCCTGCGGCAGCCCGAGCGCCTCCGCGAGCTCGCTCCGGATCCCCCAGATGTACTGCGTCGAGACGTGGACGTCGAGCGAGTCGCCGCGCCACTCGCACACGCACTGGTGCGTCTCGAGCGGGTTGTGGTTCAGCGTCTGCGTCGTGTACTCGGCCTCGACGACGGCGTCCGCCTGCGCGAGCCCCTGCTCGTAGTCGCCGCGCTCGTAGCTGCGCGACTCCCCGATCAGCGACCCGCGCGCGACCGCCTCGTCCGCGTCGAGGAGCGGCTCGAGCACCTCCCACTCGACGTCGATCAGCTCGACGGCGGCACGCGCCTCCGCGGCCGTCCGCGCCGCGACCGCAGCGACCGCTTCGCCCTC
>DASTZS010000024.1:0-5035 GCA_035764165.1 Gaiellaceae bacterium
GCGTTCGGGCGGATGCGGAAGCGAAGCCCGAGCAGCTCCTCTTCGATCCACGGCTCGCCCCAGAGGAGCCGGGTCGGCAGGTTCGTCACCTCGGCCGGCCGGTCGTTGACCGCCCAGTGGATCGATCTCACCTCCGGGAACTTCGTCAATGTCTCGATCAGGAAGTCGAGGTCGAACCGCTCGCCCGGCGCGGTCACGAGCAGCACCAGCACCTGACCCGTGTTACGCCCCTCGCGGACGACGAGGTGCCGCAGGTACCCCGTCTGAGTCTCCTGGTCGTAGGCCTCGAGCCCTTCGGCGCGCGCCCACTCCTTGACCGCCTCCCGGATCGCGTTGCCGACCTCGGTCGTGAGGAGGCACTCCTCGACGTCGATCACCTCGTCCCACCGCCCGGCGCGGTGGAAGCCGAGCACGAGTCCGCCGTCGTCGGGGGCGGCCGCGAACGAGTACTCGAGCTTGTTGCGGTAGCCGTAGATCGAGCGAGCGTGGACGATCGGCTCGACCGGCGGCTCGGCGAACCCGCCGAGCCGCACAAGGGCGTCGCGCACCTGCGCCTCCTTCGCGGCAGCCTGCTGCTCGTACGCGAGATCCTGGAACCGACAGCCGCCGCAGATCCCGAAGTGGCGGCAGGGTGCGTCGACCCGATTCGGGCCGGGCTCGACCAGAGAGGTCTTCGTCGCCTCCGCGAACCCGCGCTTCACCTTCGTCGCGCGTGCCCGCACGAGGTCGCCCGGCAGGCCGCCCCGCACGAACACGACGAAGCCGTCGACGCGCCCGACGCCGTTGCCGCCGTAGGCGAGCGAGTCGATGCGAACCTCGAGCTCCTCGCCCTTTGTCACGGGTGCTGCCACGCGCCCGAGGGTAGCTGCGCTGGCGGCAGGCTCCTGATCGCGCGCGGGATCGGGGTTCGGTTTTCCGCCCTTGTCGGACCCGCTGCCTGAGTTCTAGGATCGGCGCTCGTGTCCAGATAGCGCACTCATCGAGCGCCGCCCGACCCTGGAGGCCGGGATGTGCGCGCGTGCGCGCGGCCACGACCGGTGACGTGAATTCCGCTCGTCGCGGCCGCTTCCCCGAAACGACGGGCTGGAGCTGTGACACGACGGACCCTCATCACGAGCAGCGCCAACGACCGGCTCAAGGCCGTGCGGCGGCTTGCTCGCCGGCGTGATCCGTGCGTGTTTCTCGTCGAGGGTCACCGGCAACTGCAGCGCGCGCTCGAGGCCGATGCGGCGCTCCGGGAGGTCTACGCGGCGCCGGACCTCTTCCTCGGCGAGTGCGACCACGAGCTGCTTCTGGTTGCCGAACGACGTGGCGTGCGCATCGTCGAGCTCGGCGCCGCTGCCTTCCGTTCGCTGTCGCACGGGACGCGACCCGACGGTCTCCTGGCGGTCGCCGAGCGCTGGCCGACGGCGCTGTCGGGCCTCGTGCCAGGGGCCGACGCACTCATCCTCGTCGCGGAAGGCATCGAGCGGCCGGGCAACCTCGGCACCATCGTCCGCTCCGCGTGCTCCGCCGGAGCGACCGGGCTGGTCGCGTGCGACACGACGACGGACGTGTTCCATCCCGATGCGGTCCACGGCTCGGTCGGCACGCTGTTCCATCTGCCCGTCGCCCAGTGCGCCAGCGAGCACGCCGTGTCGTGGCTGCGCGAGCAGGGAATCGCGATCGTCGTCGCCACGCCGGACGGCGACCGGCCCTGCTGGAGCGCCGACCTGACACACGCGGTCGCGCTCGTCGTCGGCAGTGAGCGCCACGGGGTGTCCGACACGTGGCGGCGGGCGGCGGACGTCTCTGTCTCAATCCCGATGCCCGGCCCGTCCGACAGCCTCAACGTTGCCGTCGCCGCCGGGGTCGTGCTCTTCGAGGCCGTTCGCCAGCGCAGCCGTGACCGCTAACGACGGCCCGGCCTGTGGACGAATCGGCACAAAGAATTGTGAGGTTTGCTCTTGACGAAAATCGGTGTCTGACACCGCTCTTCGTCAAGTGGCCGCTCGGGCCATGTCCGAGCCGGACAGACCTAGGCGAGCACGGAGACGTGCACGGAGCGCTCGCGAGGCCCGTCGAACTCGCAGAAGAAGATGCCTTGCCAGGTGCCGAGGGCCATCGTCCCGTCATCGCGCAAGGGCACGAGGACGCTCGGCCCCATGACGGCGGCCCGGATGTGCGTCGGCGCGTTCTCCTCGCCCTCCTCCACGTGCTGCCACGTCCAGTCGGCGGGCACGATCCGCTCGAGCGCATTCTCGAAGTCGCGCGCCACCATCGGATCGGCATGCTCGTTGATCGTCACGCCCGCCGTCGTGTGCGGGACGTAGACGAGGACGGCCGAGCCCTCTTCCCCGTCGACTGCCCGCGCGACGAGCCCAGTGATGTCCACGAGCTGGCTCTGGCGCTCGGTGACGAGCGTCAGTGTGCGCATCCCGGACCGGCGACGCAGAGTGGCCACTACAACGCGCCTCCGGCGGCGGGTGGAGCGCCGGCCTCGAGGGGGTTCTCACCGCCGGACTCGCGCGCGAGGAAGTCCTCGACGAGCATGACGTTGTCCTTCGAGCGCGATATGACGGCGAGCAGCGAGGACATCGAGGAAACCTCCTCGCGCTGCTCCTGCAGGAACCAGTGCATGAACTGCTCCGCGACGAGGTCGTTCTCGTCGCGTGCCGTGATCGCAAGCTGCTGGATCTGCGCCGTAACGCGCTTCTCCTGGTCAAACGCAAGTTGCACGGGCGCGACGATGTCTGGAAAGTCGATCTGCGGCGCGGCGACCGCCGGGACGACAACGGCATCATCCGCGTCCAGCAGGTACTGCACCATCATCATCGCGTGATTCCGCTCCTCGACCGCCTGGCGGTAGAAATGAGCGGCGAGTTGGGGCAGTGTCTGCGCGTCGTAGTGAACGGCGATCGCGATGTACTGCTGGGACGCCGCGAACTCGTAGGCAATCTGCTCGTTCAGCGCGTCGGCGAACCCGGCCATCGGCCTGACTCTAGTCGCTCGGAGGCGGCCCGAAGGCCGCCTCCGGGAGACGAGGGAACGACTCGGGCTCAGTGGGCCTTTGCAACGCCCTCGACGTCGGCGGGCGCCGAGCCGAGCTGGATTCGCCGCGGCTTGGCCTCCTCCGGCTTCGGCACCCTGACCTCCAGGACGCCGTTCACGTACGACGCAGCGATCTTCGCGTCGTCGACGCCGGCCGGAAGACCGACGGCGCGCGCGAAGCTGCCGTAGCGGCGCTCGAACCTGTAGAAGCGGTCGCCCCGCTCCTCCGTCGCCTTCTGCCGGTCGCCCGACACCGTGAGCGTGTCGTCGTGAACCTCGATGGAGATGTCGTCCTCCGACATTCCGGGAAGATCGAATGCGTAGACAAGCTCGCTGTCTGTCTCCCAGACGTCGATTGCGGGCACCCAGGACTGAGGGCTGGTCGACTGACCGTTGTACAGCCCGTTCATGAGCCGGCCCATTTCGCCCTGCAGCTGAGCGAGCTCGCGAAACGGCTCCCAGCGGACGAGAGTGGTCATCTGCAACCTCCTTCGGCGATACCTTCGTACGTTCAAAGTATAAAACCTCAGTGTGCTAATGGCAAGTCCAGCAGAAGTAGCATCCCTCCGGTGCCTGGGATCCCACAGACGCTGAAGGGCAGAAGCTTCACGCGCGTCGCTGACTGGAGCGCCGATGAGCTGCGGCTGGCGCTCGACCTCGCGGACGAGCTGAAGGTCGAGCGGGCGCGGCGCAAGGAGCTGCGGATCCTCCCCGGGCGCACGGTCGGCCTCATCTTCCGCAAGCCCTCGACCCGCACGCGGATCAGCGCGGAGGTCGGCATCGCCGAGCTCGGCGGGATGGCGCTCTACGTCCCCTCGGCCGACCTCCAGCTGTCGCGCGGGGAGAGCGCACGCGACACCGCCCTCGTCCTCTCTCGCTTCCTGAGCGCGATCGTGATCCGGACGTTCGACCAGGCCGAGGTCGACGAATTCGCGGAGCACGCGTCGATCCCGATCGTCAACGGGCTCACGGACTCCGCGCACCCGCTGCAGGCGCTGGCCGACGCGATGACGATCCGGGAGCGGTTCCAGTCCCTCGACGGCGTGCGCGTCGCCTACCTCGGCGACGGCAACAACGTCCTCAACTCGCTGATGCGGATCGCGGCCCGCACCGGCATGCGGCTCACTGCCGCCTGCCCCGACGGCTACAAGCCCGACCCCGCGGAGGTGGCGTCCTGCTCCGCCGAGGCCGCGGTGAGCGGCGGCAGCATCGACGTCGTCACGGACCCGGCCGACGCGGTCTCAGGCGCCGACGTCCTGTACACGGACGTGTGGACGAGCATGGGCCAGGAGACAGAGCACGACCAGCGACTGCGCGACCTCGATCCGTACCGGCTCGACACGGAGAAACTCGCGCTCGCAGGGCCCGACGCCGTCGCGCTGCACTGCCTCCCCGCCCACGTCGGCGAGGAGATCACCGAAGACGTGCTGTACGGCGACCGCTCCCTCGTCTGGGACCAGGCCGAGAACCGGTTGCATGTGTACAAGGCGGTGCTGGCGCTGACGGTGAGGTGAGCAAGGACACGGCCGCCGCGACCTGCGCGGTCCTCACGCTCTCCGTCGGTCGATCCGCCGTTCAGGCGTTGACAACGCCTGTGTTGATTCAACACACACTCGTCAGAGCCCAACCACGGCACGCGAGCCCCGATCGAGCGCGCTTCGAGTCGCAGGCTGCCAACGCTTGTGTTGAATCAACACAATGTCCACGGCGGCGCTGACGGCCCGGTCAGCGCCCGTATCGTTCGCGCGGTGAGCTTCGACGACGTCGTCCGCGAGGCGCTCGACACGCTCCCGCGCGACATCGCCCGCGGTCTCCGTAACGTCGCCGTGGTGGTCGAGGACGAGAACGACGAGGAGCCTGACTTGTACGGGCTGTTCGAGGGCATCCCGTTGACCGAGGGCGGCCCCGGCCCCGGCGACCTCCCCAATCGAATCGCGATCTACCGCCGCCCGCTGCAGGCCGACTTCACGGACGTGGACGAGCTGCGTGAGGAGATCCGCATCAC
>DASTZS010000025.1:0-8139 GCA_035764165.1 Gaiellaceae bacterium
GTCGAGCTCGAGTCGGTCGAGGCGGCGCGCGCCGAAGCCCATCCTGCCGCCACCCCAACCGAACGCGATGCGGCCGTCCCTGGTCGTGCGCAGGTAGTGGAGCAGCGTGCGACCGTCCGCGATCGCCTCGCCGCCGGTCCAGCCGAGCTCCTCGATCACGTCCGGCAGGGGCTCGGTGAGCACCATGTGGCTCGACGCGACGGCGTGCGCGAGTCGGAACCCGCGGAAGCCGGCGGTCGCGCTGTTGACGGCGAGCACCGCGGCGCCGGCGCGCACGCGACCGCTCGACGTCGTCGCAGTGCCGTCGCCCGACAGACGGCGAACTTCGGTGCGCTCGTGGAGCCGAACGCCGGCGGCGAGCACCTTCGCACGCAGCCCGAGCGCGAGCCGCGCGGGGTGCACGGTCGCCGACGTACGCAGAATCGCGCCGCCCAGGAAGCCGGCGTCGCAGCGCTCACGGAGCTCGTTCTCACCGATCGGCTGGATCTCGTCGGCGGCTCCGACCGCGGCGCAAGCCGCGATCGCGTCGTCCGAGCCACCGAGCTGCGCCTCGCTCGTCGCCGCGTAGAGCGTCGGGGCGGCGCGATACCAGGCGTCCACGCCTTCCCGCTCGCACCAGTCGCCGATCCCGCGCACGCCGCGCTCGGACGCGCGCGCGACCTCGACGGCGCGCTCGTCACCGACGCGGTCGCGCAGGATCGGCAGGTCGTCCCAGAGCGTCGACACGAAGCCGCCGTTTCGCCCGCTCGGCCCGTGCCCGGCGAGACCTGCCTCGAGGACGACGACGTCCGAAGCGGGTTCGAGCGTCTTCAGCTGCCAGGCCGTCCAGAGCCCGAGGTACCCGCCCCCGACGATGACCACGTCCGCGCTCGCGTCGCCGTCCAGAGGCGCAGTGGGCTCGACAGGCCCTGCATCCTCGAGCCACCATCCGAACCTCGTGTGCCGGACGCCATCCATCGCGCCGCGAGCCTAGGGCAAAGAGGCGAGCGGCTATCCTCTGAGTGCGCGCGCGGTGGCGGTAGCTCAGCTGGTAGAGCCCCGGGTTGTGGTCCCGGTGGTCGCGGGTTCGAGTCCCGTCCGCCACCTCTTGGCCCCGTAGCTCAGCGGATAGAGCGGCAGGCTTCGAACCTGCGTGCGGAGGTTCGACTCCTCCCGGGGCCACTCAGAGTTCCTGGCGGATGCGGAATCCGCATGAACCTGAGAAGGACGGAGCAACGAACCCGGCTCCGGGGGCGGATAGCGTGCGACTGTGTCGCGGCTCCAGGTGGGCGTAATCCTTCCGAACTACGGCCCGGCGCTTGGCGCCGCGGAGTTGGTCGAGGTGGCCGTCGCGGCGGAGGCGGCCGGGTTCGACTCCGCGTGCGTGACCGACCATCTGGTTGTTCCCGACGAGTATGCGACGGTCTACGGGACGATTGCCGAGGCCCTCGTTTCGCTCGGCTTCCTCGCGGCCCGGACGCAGCGGCTCGACCTCGGCGTCTCGGCCCTCGTCGTTCCTCAGCGGAATCCACTCGTCGCGCTGAAACAGCTCACCACCCTCGACTTCCTCTCGGGCGGACGGATCGTTACGGCGGTGGCGGCAGGCTGGATGGAGCGGGAGTTCGCCACGCTGGGCGCGGGGTTCGAGGGCTGAGGCCGGCTTCTCGACTTGGGCCTCCGAGACGGACCTCAACGCCGTCTCGCACGACCTCGACCGGTCCGAGCACCCGTATGTGCACATCGACACCGTACGCCTGGTCGCTCCGGCCGACTAGGCCCAATCGCCAGGTACTCGAGCGCCTTCACGGCGGCAACGTACGACCGCGCGCTCCAGAAACGCTCCAGGCGAGGACGGGCTCAGCCGAAAAATGGCGCGGCACGCGCAGGCGTGCGAACCGCGCGACCGGTCGCTAGCTCCAGCCGTTCGACTCCTTCCGTTTTGGGGCTGCGAGTAGGCCCGACCACCGGTAGCGGTGCTCCGGCCGGCCCGTCGCCCCATAGCGCA
The DNA here is from genome assembly GCA_035764165.1 of Gaiellaceae bacterium. Classification (GTDB taxonomy): domain Bacteria; phylum Actinomycetota; class Thermoleophilia; order Gaiellales; family Gaiellaceae; genus 3-1-20CM-4-69-9. The sequence continues at coordinate 1,985 of DASTZS010000025.1, forward strand.
GGGTGAGCTCGACGGAGCCCAGCGAGGCGAGGTATTCGAGGTACCGGCGCGCTGTCCCGCGACTGATGCCCGCCCGCTCAGCGACGTCGACGGCGCTCGCCTCGGCCTCGGATTCGCGCGCCGCTGCGACGACGAGTGCGAGCGTCGGCGCCGAGATCCCCTTCGGCAGCCGGCTGCGCCCCTCGATTCGCAGGAGCGAGAAGAGATTGTCGACGTCGCCCTGGTCGGCCTCCCGAAGCCGTTCGAGTCCGTGCCTGAGCGCGGCGTATCCCTCGAGCCGTTCGCGGAAGGTCTCGAACAGGAACGGCTTCACGATGTAGTGGATGACGCCTCCCTGCATCGCCGAGCGAAGGGTCTTGACGTCCTTCGCGGCCGTGACCGCGATCACGTCGACGGGGTCCTCCTCGAGGCGGAGGCGCTTGATCACCTCGAGTCCGCTCATGTCCGGGAGGTAGATGTCGAGCAGGACCAGATCCGGCCGCAGGCGGCGCACGCCCGCGATCGCGTCCGCACCTGTGTGCGCCTCTCCCACGCCGACGAAGCCGGCGACACGGTCGACGTACGAGCGCTGGATCGAGGCCGACATGAAGTCGTCGTCGACGACGAGTACACGGATCACGTCGCCGCCCTCATCCGCTCCGGGTCATGCGGCAGGAAGGCGGTGAAGACCGCCCCGTCCTGGTTGTCGACGCCGACCCAGCCGCCGGCGCGGCGGCGGACGGTCTGGCTGACGAGCGCCAGTCCGAGCCCGCGCCGGCCCGTCCCCGTTGCGACCTTGGTCGTGAAGCCGTCATGGAAGATCTCGTTGACCAGCCACGGGTCGACGCCCGGGCCGGTATCGCGCACCTGGACGTGGACGCCGCGCTCCTCGTCTCGGATCGTGACCGTGACGGCGCCACCGCCGACGGCCGCGACCGAGTCGAGCGCGTTGTCGACGAGGTTGCCGACGACCGTGACGAGGTCGCGCGCGTCGGCGTAGTCCTCCATCAGCTTCGTATCGTCGGTCACGGTCAGCTCGATCCCGCGCTCGGATGCGACGGCCGCCTTCCCGAGCAAGAGGGCGGCGAGCGTCGGCTCGCCGACGTTCTCGACGATCGAGGCGACGAGCGCCTGGTGGACGAGCGACGACTTGTGGATGTAGCCGACGGCGTCCTCGTGGCGGCCGAGCTCGATCAGCCCCCCGATCACGTGGAGTCGATGGGAGAACTCGTGCTCCTGGGCGCGCAGGGCATCGGCGAGCGAACGCACGTCATGGAGCTCGCGCAGCAGCGCCTCGAGCTCGGTGCGGTCGCGGAGCGTGACGACGGCGCCGATGTCGCGGCCGCGCACCATCACGGGCATCCGGTTTGCGACGAGCACGCGGTCGTTCACGAGCACGATCTGGTCGGGTCCCTCGACGGAACCCCCAAGGACGTCCCGGACGTGGCCGGCAGGAACGATGTCGGCGAGGCGCCGGCCGAGGACCGAATCGTCGAGATCGAGGAGCCGTTTCGCCTCGTCGTTCACGAGGATGACGCGGCCGTGCACGTCGGTCGCGACCGTGCCCTCCTTGATCCCGTGCAGGACCGCCTCGCGCTGCTCGAGCAACCCGCCGATCTCGTTCGGCTCGAGCCCGAATGTCTGTCGCTTGAGTCGGCGGGCGAGTAGGAAGGAGCCGGCGGCGCCGAGCAGGAGGCCGATCGCGGGAGGGATCAACAGCACCGGAAGGTCGTGGCTGAGCTGAGCGCTCACCGAGTCCTCGAGGATCCCGACCGAGACGAGGCCGATCACGCGGCCGTCCGCGTCGCGAATCGGCACCTTGGCGCGCACGGAGCGGCCGAGTGACCCGGTCTGCACGCCGACGAACTCCTTCCCAGACAGTGGCTCGGTCGGATCGGTCGAGACGCGCTTGCCGATCTTGGCCGGCTCCGGATGCGAGTAGCGGATGCCGCGGTCGTTCGCGACGACGACGAAGGCCGCGTCCGTCCGCACGCGGATGCGCTCCGCGATCGGGTTGATGATCCGCTCGGGGTGCTCCTCCGCGAACGCCGCCCTGATCTCGGGCACCTGCGAGACCGTTCGCGCGATCGCGAGCGACTGGCGACCCGACTCCCGGTCGAGCTGCGCACGCGCCTGGAGGATCGAGACCGTCACGCCGGTTCCGAACATGAGCGAGACGATCGCGAGCTGCAGGAGGACGATCTGCGTCGAGAGGCGCAGGTGCGGCCACACCCAGCGCCGTTCGCTCCGCATCGGCCGATTGTACGGCGCGTTCACGGGCCAAAATGACCAGAACGGTCGAAACGGCGGCAATGTGGGAAACCGACGCAAGCCTTGCTTTCCCACCTCGGCGGCCTACCCTCCCGCCTGTTCGAGCGTGCCTGCGCGTGCTCGGACGACCGTCCCGACAGAGGAGGAGCTCGATGACAACGACGTCCATCGTGCAACGCGCGCTGCTGCCCGTACTCGCACTCATCGCGGTGCTCGTGGTCGGCCCGGCCGCCGCTCGCGTGAACACGACTGCGAAGGCGGGGCCGCTGGCACCGCTGATCGCGCAATCGAAGAAGGAGTCGGGCCTCGTGTTCTACGCGAACGCCCCGGCCTCCAACCTGAAGGTCGTCACCGACCGGTTCCAGTACTACCACCCCTGGATCAAGACGACGTCGTACGACCTCGACAACAACGTGATCTTCTCGAAGTACGCGTCCGAGGCCGCACAGGGCACCCGCACCGCGGACCTGCTCATCTCGAGCGCCCCGAACCTTTGGGTCTACGCGAAGCGAAGGAAGTTCGTCGTCGACTACGACCCGCTCGAGCTCAAGGCGTTCCCGAGCTTCGCGAAGCAGTATCCGGGCATCTTCGTGATCTCTCCCGACCCGGCGGTGATCATGTACAACAAGCTGCTGCTGAAGGACAAGGTGCCGGCCTCCGTGACCGAGATCGCAAACGACGCGGGCACGTACGGGAAGCTCACCGGCTACACGGTCGACAACCTCTTCGGCTACACGGCCCTCTGGGGCTACGTCCAGAAGAAGGGCTGGGCGAGCCTCGAGAAGATCGGCAAGGACCGCTTCCGGGCGCAGACGGGCGTCGCGGGTCAGCAGTCCCTCACCTCGCAGGGCGCGGCCGTCGCCGCCTACCTGACGTCGCCCACCGTCCGTCTCAACATCAAGAACAGCCCGCAGCTCTCCTCGATCCTCGACTGGACGTACAACAAGGACGCGACACCGCTCGTCCCGCGCGGCATGGGCATCACTGCCAAGGCGGCGAGCCCGGCCTCGGCGAAGCTGTTCCTCAACTGGCTCTACAGCAAGGCTGGGCAGCAGGCGATGTGCGACGCCGGCTTCACGGCGTTCCGCACCGGCTTCACGCCGAAGGACTGCACCAACACACTCGCCGATGTCTACGCCAAGGTCGGCCAGAAGAACGTGATCCTCGTGCCGTACAGCCAGAAGTTCGTCAACGACCAGCCCGCGTTCGCGAAGCGCTGGCACGGGATCTTCGGGTAGCGGACCGAACGGCCTCGTGAGCACGACGCCGCAGCCGGCAGCGCCTGCGTCGGCAGCCGCCCAGGTGTTCTCGCGCCCACGCCGGAGCTTCGTTCCGGCGTGGGCGCTGCACTGGACGACCTGGCTGCTGGTCGTCACGCTCATCGTCGGGCCGCTCATCCCCCTCGCGTACGCCTCGATCCGTGACCGGCCCCTGTACGAGGCCGGAGGCGCCTTCACGGTGCAGCCGTATCGCGACCTGTTCGGCGATTCGCTGTTCTGGCACGCATGGGGGAACACGCTCGCGTTCGCCGCGCTCACGACGCTGATGGCGGTGCTCGGGGGCGCGCTCGTCGCGATCCTCGTCACGCGCACGGACCTCGTGGGCGGGAAGGCGCTCGGGCGCCTGATCCTGCTTCCGATCCTGCTCCCTTCGCTCGGGATGGTGCTCGGCTGGCTCGTGGTCTGGGGGCCGGGCGGCTACCTGACGGCGACGTTCAACGACCGGCTGCACATACCCACGCTCGCGATCGACACGATCCCCGGCATGGCGCTCGTCGAGGCCACCCGACTGCTTCCGATCGCCTTCCTCACGTGCCAGGCGGCGCTTTCACGCGCCGACTCTTCGCTCGAGGACGCCGCGCGAAGCGCAGGCGCCCGCCCCCTTCGAGTGCTCTTCAGCGTCACGATCCCGATGCTGCGGCCGGCGCTCCTGAACGCGGGGACGCTGATCTTCACGCTCTCGATCGCGGCGCTCGGGATCCCGCTCCTGCTCGGGACGTCGAACAACATCGTCTTCGTCTCGAGCTACCTCTACAACACGTGGACGAACGCATCGACGCCAGATCCAGGCACCGTGAGCGCCGGCGCGATGATGATGCTCCTCGTCGCAACGCTCCTCCTCGTTGTCCGCAATCTCCTGCTCGGTGCCGAGGCGCGCTTCGTCTCGGTGGGAGGCAAGTCCGGGCGGCACGCGCTGCTGCGGCTTCGGAAGTGGCGCTGGCCGCTGGCGGGGCTGCTCTCGTTCTACCTCGTGTTCACGACCCTCGTGCCCGTGGTGGGTCTTGCAACGATGTCGTTCGTCGTCGTCCTGACGCCGCTCGTCCCACCTTGGGAGCTCCTCACGTCGGCGCATTGGAACGTGCTGCTCCACGACGACGCCTTCCGCCGTTCGATCCAGAACAGCGCGATCATCGCGGTCGTCGGCGCAACGCTGACAACGGCGTTCGTGGCGCTGGCGACGCTCGTCGCACACCGTTCGCGCTTCCAGCTCCGTCACACGCTGCCGTTCCTGATGCTGTATCCCCGGGCGACGCCCGGGATCATCATCGGCATCGGGTTCTTCTGGGCGTACCTGCTCACCGGCGCCTTCGGGGACTACATGCGCGACAGCATCTGGGGGATCATGCTCGCCTTCTGCGTGCGCAATCTCCCCCTCGCGTACATCGTCATGTACCCGACGCTGGCGCGGATCGGTGAGGAGCTCGACCGGGCGGGGAGGGCCGCGGGGGCCGACTGGTGGCGGACGAGCCGCAGCATCGTGCTGCCCTTGCTGAAGCCCGCCATCTTCGCGTCCTTCATCCTGCTCTTCGTCGAGATCATCAACGACTACGACCCGGCCGTCTTCCTCGTCAAGCCCGGCACCGAGGTCATGGGAGCGACGATGCTGGCGCAGTTCATCCAGGGCGTGGTCGGGCCTGTGTCCGCGCTGGCGATGGTCCAGGTCGTGATCACCGTCGTCGTGCTCGTGATCGGTGCGAAGGTGTTCAAGATCGGCGTCACGGGAGGAGACCACGGTGCCTGAGATCCACGTCGAGAACCTCGTCAAGGAGTTCGGTGACCAGCGCGCGCTCGACGACGTCAGCTTCGAGGTGCGGGAGGGCGAGCTCTTCACGCTGCTCGGTCCGTCGGGCTGCGGCAAGTCGACGACGCTCATGTCGATCGCCGGCTTTCAACACCCCGAGCAGGGTCGGATCGCCGTCGGCGACGAGACGTTCTTCGACACCGGCCGCAACGTCGCCGTGCCTGCGGAGCGGCGGAATCTCGGCATCGTCTTCCAGTCGTATGCCGTCTGGCCGCACATGACGGTCTTCGACAACCTCGCCTTCCCGCTCAAGGTGCGGAGGCTCAGGCGCGATGCGATCCGCACGCGCGTCCGCGAGGTGCTCGAGCTCGTCGAGATGGCACCGTACGAACGCCGCTACCCGCACCAGCTCTCCGGAGGTCAACAGCAGCGTGTGGCGCTTGCCCGCGCCCTTGTCTACTCACCTTCGGTGCTCCTCCTGGACGAGCCGTTCTCGAATCTCGACGCGAAGCTGCGCGAGCGGGCGCGCGCATGGGTCAAAGAGCTCCAGCACCGGCTGGGGCTCACCACCATCTTCGTGACGCACGACCAGGACGAGGCGCTCTCGATGAGCGACAGGGTCGCCGTGATGAGCGCGGGAGAGGTGCAGCAGATCGCGACGCCGGAGGAGGTCTACCGGCACCCGGCGAACCGGTTCGTCGCCGAGTTCGTCGGCCGGGTCAACCTGATCGAGGGCGTCATCTCCGCCGGCGTGGTCGACGTGACCGGCTCGCCTCACTCACTCGCGGTCCAGGACGCGGACGGCTCCACGGGCGACGTCACCGTCGCGATCCGGCCCGAGGCGATCTCGGTCATGCGTCCGGACGACACGACCGCCGACGGCA
>DASTZS010000026.1:0-26248 GCA_035764165.1 Gaiellaceae bacterium
CTGCGCGAGCTGCTCGCGGCACCGTCACCGCCGACCGGGGTCATGTGCTCGAGCGACCTGATGGCGATCGGAGCGCTACAGGAAGCCCGCTCGCAGGGACTGCGCGTCCCCGAGGACCTCTCGATCGTGGGCTTCGACGGCATCGACGCGGCTGCGTGGACGTCGCCACCGCTGACGACGGTCGAGCAGCCGATCGAGGAGATCGCGGAGACGGCCGTGAACATGCTGCGCACGTTGATCACCGAGCCGGCGAAGCCGCTGCCCGACTCGTCGTTTCGCCCGCGCCTGAACGTGCGCGGGTCGACCGCGCCGCCCCCGCCCGCCTAGCCCGGCGTCGCGGCGATCACCGACAGCGACGTCACCGCTTCGGGATCTTCAGCTCCCGCCCGGTGTAGAAGCCGGAGCGCTCCTCGACCACGAACGGCGCCATCGCGCGCCGCCGCTCGCTCTCGACGTCGGAGAGCCGGTACCGCTCACGCGACTCGGGTGAATCCCAGATCGAGATCCCGACGACCTCGTTGCCGTCGCTCGAGTAGAGCTCGTACGCTCGCAGCATCCCGTCCGGGAACGTTCCCGGCTTCCACGCGCGGGAGAACTCCTCGCGCGAGCCGGGCTTCAACCGTCGCGTGGTGATCCAGACGTACGTTTCGTCGAACTCCATCACCCTGCCCCCTTCTCCGAGTCGGCTCGATTCTGGACGAACTGGAAGCCGAAGCGGCCCTTGACGCACAGGTTGCCCCGCGTGACGTCGTGGTCGTCCGGCGAGGTGACCTTCACGATGTCGCCGTCCTGGACGTGGAGCGTCAGGTTGCAGCCGACGCCGCAGTAGGGACAGACGGTATCGACCTCCGACTGCTTCGACTCGTCCCACTGCCCCGACTGTCGCAGCTCGTACTCGCTCGTGAACATGAGCGCACCGGTCGGGCAGACGGCGATGCAGTTGCCGCAGTACACGCACGCCGACTCGGGCAGCTCGACGTCGAACTCGGTCGAGATGTGCGAGCCGAACCCACGGCCGGCGACGGCGATCGCGAACGTGTTCTGGTGGTCCTCCCCGCAGGCCTCGACGCACTTGTAACAGAGGATGCACTTCGAGTAGTCGCGAACGTAGAGGTCGTTGTCGACCTTGACCGGTTGCGCGACCGTGGCGGTGTCCGCACCGAAACGCTCGGGCCGCGCGCCGTACTCCTCGATGAAGCGCAGGCCGTCGGGCGCGGTGGAGAGGTCGACGGACGAGCCGAGCAGCTCCAGCACGAGCCGCCGCGACGTCCGCACCCGCTCCGAGTCGGTGTGCACGACCATTCCCGGCTCGACCTTGCGGGAGCACGAGGGGACAAGCGTGCGGGACTTCTCGACCTCGACGACGCAGACGCGGCAGACGTTCACCGGCGTCAGCGTGTCTGCGTAGCAGAGGGTCGGCGTCGCGATCCCGAGCTGCCGGCAGGCGTCGAGGATCGTCGCGCCTTCGGGCACGCGAACTTCCCGCCCGTCGACTGTCAGCTCGAGGAGGCGGCGCGGCGCGGCAACCGGTGTCAGGGTCACCGTGCGAACACTCCCAGATTCTCGATCGCCGACGCAACGGCGTTCGCCGCCGTCTGGCCCAGGCCGCAGATCGAGGCGTCGCGCATGACCGCTGTGAGGTCGGCCAGCACCTCGAGCTCGTCGCCGTGACTGCGTCCGGCCGCAAGTCGCTGCAGCGCCTCTTCCTGCCGGATCGTGCCGACGCGGCACGGGACGCACTGGCCGCACGACTCGTCGCGGAAGAACTCGGCGATGCGGAGCACGGCGTCGACGAGATCCGCCGACTCGTCGTAGACGATCACCACGCCCGAGCCGAGCGTCACGCCCGCGGCGCGCGTCGCCTCGAACGTCAGCGGCAGGTCGAGCTGGTCCGGCCCGACGAACGCGCCGGCGGCGCCGCCGAGCAGCACCGCCTTCGGCGGCCGCGACTGCGCAAGCGCGAGCAGCTCGCGGAGCGTCGTGCCGAAGGGCACCTCGTACAGGCCGGGCCGCGCGACGTGCCCCGAGACGCAGAAGAGCCTGGTGCCGGTTGAGTCGCTCGTGCCGGTCTCCGCATACGCAGCGCCGCTGCCTTCGACGATCTCGAGGACGTTGAAGAGCGTCTCGACGTTGTTCACGACGGTCGGCTGGCCGAAGAGGCCGACCTCGACCGGGAACGGGGGCTTGTTGCGCGGCTCGCCGCGGTAGCCCTCGATCGACTGGAACAAAGCCGTCTCCTCGCCGCAGACGTACGCACCGGCTCCGATGCGAAGCTCGACGTCGAACGAAAACCCGGAGCCCATCACGTCCTCGCCGAGGAATCCGCGCGCGCGCGCCTGCGCGAGTGCGCTCTCCAGTCGGGCGTGCGCGAGCGGATACTCGGCGCGGACGTAGACGAAGCCGTGCTCGCAACCTGTCGCGTACGCGGCGATCGTCATCGCCTCGACGAGCGCGAACGGATCCTCCTCCATCAGCACACGGTCCTTGAACGTGCCCGGCTCCGACTCGTCGGCGTTGCAGACGAGGAAGTGGGGCCGTCTCGGCTGCCTCGCCACCGCCTCCCACTTGACGCCCGTCGGGAAGGCGGCGCCGCCGCGGCCGAGCAGACGCGACTCGGCGACCTCGCGCAGCACGAGCGCAGGGCCGAGGTCGAGCGCGCGCCGCAGCGCGGCGTACCCGCCGTGCGCGCGGTAGGAGTCGAGCGAGTCGGGATCCGCGACGCCGATTCGGCGCAGGAGGCGCAGAGACTCGTCCCCGTGCTGGGGCAGCGGCGGCGCACTCTCCGGCAGCTGCACCTCGCGCGGCTCCTCCCCGGCGACCGTGAGGAGCGAGGCCGGTGCTCGTTCGCACAGCCCGAGGCACGGGCTCGGGTGCGCGCCGTCGGGGACCTCGGCACCGGCGAGCCGACAGGAGAGGTCGGTGCAGACGTGCAGCACTTCGGCCGGTCGTTCCTCCAGCGCGAGCAACGCGTAGAAGCTCGCGACGCCGTACGCGTCGGCGGGCGGCACCTCGAGCCGCCGGGCGGCGTAGCCGAGCGCGCCTGCGCTCACCCAGCCGACGCGGCGTTGCGCCGCGCGCAGCGCCGGCAGGAGCAGGTGCCGCCTGCCGCGGTCGTCCCGCGCGACCCGATGTCCGTTCGACGCGTCGGCGCCGACGACCGCGTCGATTGCCTCGCGCTCGGCGGCCGAGGGCTCCGCCGCGAGGAGACGAAGGTCCATCAGAGCTTCTCCAGGCGGATCGCCGTCGCCTTGAACTCCGCCGTGCCGGACTGCGGGTCGGTCGCGTCGATCGTCAGGACGTTCGTCTCGACCTCGTCCGGGAAGTGCAGGTTCATGAACGCGAGCCCCGGCCGCAGGCCCGTGTCGTAGCGAACGGGGGCTTCGACCGCGCCGCGCCGCGAGACCACGCGGACGCGCTCGCCGTCGCCGACGCCGTAGCGCGCGCCGTCCTCGGCGGCGAGACGAATCGCAGTCCCGTCTCGATGGAGCGGAGACGAGAACCCGCCTGTCTGGACGCCCGTGTTGAAAGATTCGAGGCGCCGGCCGGTGGTGAGCCTGATCGGAAACTCCTCCGAGAGCTCGTCGACCGGTGGGTCGTGCTCGACGGGCTTGAACGGCGCCCGCACCTCGACCTCCGGCTCCCACAGCCGCGCGTGCAGGAACTGCTCGCCCGGATGCTGCTCGTCCCAGCAGGGCCAGTGAATCCCGCCGAGCTCCTCGAGCCGCGCGTAGCTCATGCCCGCGTGCATCGCCGACAGAGAGCGCAGCTCGTTCCACACGTCTTCGGCCGCCGGGCTGCCGAGGTCGACGCCGAGCCGCCGCCCGAGCTCGTAGACGATCTCGATGTCGTCGCGGGCCTCGCCGGGAGGGTCGAGCGCCTTGCGCACGCGCTGTACCCGTCGCTCGCTGGACGTCACGGTGCCTTCGCCCTCGCACCAGGTCGCGGACGCCGGCAAGACGACGTCCGCCATCTCGGCAGTGCGCGTGCGGAAGATGTCCTGCACCACGAGGTGATCGAGCCCTTCGAGCAGGCGTCGCGCGCGCGTCTGGTCGGCCTCGGACTGCGCAGGGTTCTCGCCGATCACGTACAGCGCGCGGAGCTCGCCGTGTTCCATTGCCTCGAACATCTCGCTCAGGTGGAGTCCGGCCTTGGCGGGAAGGGGAGCGCCCCACGCCGCTTCGAAGCGCGCGCGTTCGCTCTCGTCCTCGACGAGCTTGAAGCCGGGTAGCCGGTTCGGCAGCGCACCCATGTCTCCCCCGCCCTGCACGTTGTTCTGGCCGCGCAGCGGATTCAGGCCCGAGCCGTAGCGGCCGACGTGCCCGGTCAAGAGCGCGAGGTTGATCAGCGCGAAGACGTTGTCGACGGCATTGTGGTGCTCGGTGATGCCGAGGGTCCAGCAGAGCTGAGCGCGATCCGCGCGCGCATACGCGTGGGCGGCCTCGCGCACCGCCGAGGCCGGGACACCCGTGACGCGTTCGGTCTCCTCGAGCGTCCACGGCTCGACCGAGGCGGCGTAGGCGTCGAAGCCGTCGGTCGCGCGCTCGACGAACTCGGTGTTGACGAGTCCGGCGGCGATGATCTCGCGCGCCATCCCGTTCGCGAGCGGGATGTCGGTGCCGACGTCGATGCCGAGCCAGAAGTCGGCCCAGCGCGCCGAGGCCGTCTTGCGCGGATCGACGACGATGAGCCGTGCGCCGCGGTGCAGCGCCTTGAGCACGTGGTGGAAGAAGATCGGGTGCGTCTCGCGTGCGTTCGAGCCCCAGAGCACGATCAGGTCCGTCTCTCTGACCTCCTCATAGGAGCTCGTCCCGCCGCCTGCACCGAACACCGTCGCCAGACCGACGACGCTGGGCGCGTGTCAGGTTCGGTTACAGCTGTCGATGTTGTTGGTGCCGAGTGCGAGGCGCCCGAACTTCTGCGCGGCAAAGTTGAGCTCGTTCGTCGCCTTGGAGCAGCTGAAGAGCCCGGTCATCGCCCCGTCGTCGAGCGTACGGCGGAACCCTGCCGCGGCCCGATCGAGCGCCTCGTCCCAGCCGGCCTCCACGAGCGCGCCGTCCTTGCGGACGAGCGGGCGCGTCAGCCGTGAGTAGCGCATGGCCATGGCCCCGATCTTACGCCGGACTCAGTGGGAGACGGCCGCCGCGGCGAGCTCGGACACCAGCGTGTCCGTGTGGAAGCGCTCCAGGGCGAAGGGCGCGATCAGATCGGGCGTCCGGCCGCTCGCGACGAGCTCGGCGAGCGTCGTGCCGACGATCGGCGCCGCCTTGAAGCCGTAGGTGCCCCAGCCGCAGGAGACGAGAAACCCGCCGACCTCCGTCTCGCCGAGGATCGGGCTGTAATCCGGGCTGAGATCGCACAGCCCCGTCCACTGTCGCAGGATCTTCGCCTGCTCGAGCTGTGGAAAGAGCTCCAGCGTGTGCCGCGCGGAGTACTCCAGGAACGGAAAGGTGCTCGTGCCGAGATAGGTCGTGTACGGCTCGATCTCCGCGCCGATCAGGAACTCGCCGCGGTCGGTCTGGGAGACGTAGACGTGCATCTGCGACGAGACGATGATCACGTCGAGGAACGGCTTCAACGGCTCCGTCACGAACGCCTGCAGGATGTGCGTGGTGATCGGGAGGCTGACACCCGCGAGATCGGCGACGAGCGTCGACCAGCCGGCGGTCGCACTGATGACCGTGTCGCACTCGATGTCGCCGCGGGTCGTCTGGACGCCGGTGACACGCCCGTTCGAGCGCTCGACGCCCGTCACCTTCGTGTACGGGTGGATCTCGATACCCGCGCGATCGGCTGCGCGCGCCAGACCCCAGACGACCGCGTCGTGCCGGATGATGCCGCCGGGCGGGTGGTAGAGCGCGCCCATGATCGGCCACGTCACGTCGCGCGAGAGGTTGAGCTCGGGGCACAGCCGCCCGACCTCGGCCGCGTCGACGACCCTGCTGTCGATCCCGAGCAGCTGGTTGACCTCGGCCCGCTCGGCCATCGTGATCATCGCGCGGTCCGAGTGCGCGAGGGTGAGGTGCCCCTGCTGCGAGAAGAGGAGGTTGAAATCGAGCTCGGCGCCGAGGCCCTCGTACAGCTCCACGCTCCGGCGGTAGAACTCCGCGCCCTCGGGCGTGCGGTAGTTGGCACGGATGATCGTGGTGTTGCGGCCGGCGGCGCCCGAGCCGATGTAGCTCTGCTCGAGGAGCGCCACGTCGGTGATGCCGTGGTTTTTCGCGAGGTAGTAGGCGGTGGCGAGCCCGTGCGAGCCGCCGCCGACGATGACGACGTCGTAGCGGCGCTTGAGTTCCCTGCGCGGCCGCCACATCCGCTCGACGCGGAAGATCCCCTTCATCCGATCCCCTCGAGCACGTCGAGCACGACCTCGCCGACGTAGTGCGCGTACTCCTGCGGGAAGAAGAGGCGGAAGCGCGTGCCGTCGCGGAGCACGAGCGCCGGCACCTCCGCGACCTTCCCGACCGCGGGCAGCGCGTCCAGGTCGAGATCGGTCAGGCGGCGCATCGCCTGCTCGCCCTCGAGCTCGAGCCCGGCGAGCGCGCCCGTCATGTCGACGACGGTGCCGGGAAGCTGTGCGCGCAGCTCGGCGCAGCGCTCGTAGGGACAGAGGACGAGCGCCCGGTGCGGTGTGACCGCCACGACCTCCGCGTCGACGTCGATCCCCTCCACGTCCCCGCGCACTTCGATCTTCCCGAGCTGGGAGAGATCCTTGACCGTCGTCGCGCCGGCAAGCACGCGCGCGAGCGGCGACGCGAAGCGAGGCTGCCAGAGATCCTCACGGCGCGCGCGGTCGGGAGAAAGGAATGCCAGCTCGCTCACTGGGCGCCTTTCGCCCAGCGAGCAAGGGAAGGGGCCTCGGGGAAAACCGCCCGGTTTCCCCGCTCCCTCTCCTCAGCACACGCGGCGATCTCAGCGGCGCGTGAGCTGAGGCGATCCCCGAAGAAGGGAGCTCTTGGAGCGAGCCGAAGGCGAGCGACGGTCATGATCTGAGGCGCTCCCCTTCCGGGTCGAAGAAGGGCTTGAGCCGGACGTGCGCACCGGCGACGCCGCCGTTGACCTTGATCTCGATCGAGGCGCCCTCGTGTGCCAGCTCCGGGCGCACCCACGCCATGCCGATGGCGCGTCCGAGGTAAGGGCTCAGGCGCGCGCTCGTCACGCGTCCCGCCGGCCGGCCGCCGAGCACGATCTGGCCGCCTTCCGCGGGCACGACGCCGTCCGTCATCTCGAAGCCGACGAGCTGCTCGCGGAAACCGCGTTCCTGGACCTGCTCGAGCGCCCACTTGCCGACGAAGTCGTCCTTGTCGAGCTTCGCGATCCAGGGCATGCCGGCCTCGAGCACGTTCGACTCGGAGTCCGTGTCCTGCCCGACGAGGATGTGCATCTTCTCCAGGCGCAGGATCCGCTGCGGCTCGAGCCCGAACGGCCGGATCCCGAGATCGGCGCCGTGGTCGAGCACGGTGTCCCACAGATACTCGCCGTAGGGGCTCGGGAAGTGCAGCTCGTAGCCGAGCTCGCCGACGAAGCCGATGCGCAGGATCAGGCACGGCACACCGGCGACGTGCGCCTCCTTCGCGTCGAGATACGAAATCGACTCGTTCGAGGCGTCGACGTCCGCGAGCCTGCCGAGCAGCTCTCGCGAGCGCGGGCCGGCGATGTTGACGGCGGCGAGCGCGCCCGTGAGGTTGACGGTCTCGACGTCGAGACCCCAGACGGCGTTCCACCACTCGAACCACTCGATCACCGCGTCAGCTCCAGTGGAGGTGGTCGTGACGTAGTACTGCTCGTCGCCGAGACGCGCGATCGTGCCGTCGTCCATGATGCGGCCCGCGTCGGTGCCGAGGACGCCGTAGCGGATACGTCCCACCTTCATGTCGCCGAACCGGTTTGGGTAGAGGAGCTCGAGGAAGCGAGCCGCCTCGGGCCCCTGCACAAGCAGCTTGCCCAGGGTCGAAACGTCGATGAGGCCGACGGTGCGGTGCACGTTCAGCGCCTCGTTGGCGGCGTGCCCGTACGAGTGCGGGCGGCGCCAGGCGCCGGTCCACATCATCGTCGCGCCCGCTTCTTCGTGGCGATGGTGGATGGACGTTCGTTTCGCCGGCTCGTGGCCTCGCCCGGCGAGCAGGCCGAGCGAGACCGGCGCCCACGGCGGCCGTGCGGTCGTCGTGCCGATCGCGGCCTCGTCGGTCTCGTTCTCGCGGGCGAAGAGACGGATGGAGGGCAGGTGGCAGAGCCGGCCCTGGCACGGCCCCATCGTCACGGTCGTGTAGCGCTTTGCGAGCTCGATCGAGTCGAAGCCCTCCGCGATCGCCCGCTTCACGTCCTTCTCCGTCACGTCCTCGCAGATGCAGACGAAGCAACGCGCCTCTCCTTCGACCGCGTCGAACGTCGCTGCCGGAATGGCCTGCTCCGGCGGCGCCAGCGCGGAGCCCACGGCCTCGACTCCGGAGGGCAGGTCCGTCGGCACGAAGATGCCGCGGTTGGCGTCGTACTCGATCCGGGCGCCGGCCTGGGCGAGCAGCGAGTACGCCGGCTGGCGTCCGCCAGACATCACGAGCACGTCGCATTCGTGCTCGACGTCGTCGACGACGACGCTCTGCAGCCGCCCGCGACTTCCGCGCGCGGCGATCTGTCGGGGCTGCGCGTCGCGCAGGTCATAGCTCGCGACGACCTCCGTCCCCGCCCGCTGTAGCTGGTCCGCGGCGGCGAGGCCGCGGTCGTCGGCCGACACGATCACCGCCCTCTCGCCCGGCTTCAGCGACCAGTCGTCCACGAGCCGCCGCACGGCGCCGGGGAGGTAGACGCCGACGAGGTCGTTGCCAGGGAACAGGAGCGGCTGCTCGAGCGCGCCCGTGGCGACGACGATCCGGTCTGCCCTGAACCTGTAGAGCACGTTGCCGGCGTCGACCGGCACGAGCCCGCCTTCGTAGATCCCGATCGCGCGCGCAGGCGCAATCACCTCGAAGCCGCCGCCGGCCTCCGGCGCGCGCCGTTCGTCGACGAGCACGACCTGACGCCCCTGGGCCGCGGCGGCGCGTGCGGCCTCAACTCCTGCGCGGCCACCGCCGATCACAAGCACGTCTGCACGACGGTGCTCCGTGTCGAAGCGCTGCTTGCGCCGTGCGTGCTTGTCGAGTCGCCCGAGTCCGGCCACGTTGCGGAGGAACCGCTCGTACAGCGGCCAGAACCGCCGGGGCCTGATCATCGTGCGGTAGTAGAACCCGACCGGCGTGAAGCGCCCGCCGAAGTGGTCGACCGCGGCGAGCGCGTCGCGCTCTAGCGATCCCAGCACGTTCTGTGCGCGCACCTGCGCGCCCTCGCGTACCGGCTCCGTGCAGACGCGCACGTTCGGTGCCCCGTCGACCTGCATCATGCAGTTCGGGCACGCGCCCGAGCAGCAGACGAGCCCGCGGCGCCGGTGATACTTGAAGCTGCGGGAGAACACGCGTCGGCCCGACGCAAAGAGCGCGGACGCGATCGTGTCGCCCTCGAACCCGTCGACGGCGCGGCCTTCGAAGAAGAAGCGGACGGGTCGCGAACGATCGATCCGCTCGCCTGGCTGGGGCGCGAGCCGCATCAGGTCGCGGGGGTGTCCGGGATCACGGCCTCCGGAGGGACGGGTCCCGGGGCGGCCGCGCGTTGGCTCGGCAGCTCCGTCGCCAGCACGTCGTTCGTGCGCGTGTCGCGCTCGGCGAGGAACCAGAGCTCGCAGCCGAACCGGTGATACCACCATTCGCGCTGGACGCCGGCGACGTTGCGACGGAAGTAGATGTAATCGGTCAGCCCGCGCAGGTCGGGCGACGCGCTCGGTCGCGAGGTGACCTCACCCGCGTAGGCGAATTCGTTCACGTCGCGCGGACCGCAGTTCGGGCAGGGCAGGAGGAACGACATCGTCGCTAGAGGGGACGGTGCCCCGGGATCCAGTCCGTCCCAGCCAACGGGACGCGCGCCATCGCCGCCGCCTCGATCGTCAGCGCGACGAGATCCTCCGGCTCGAGGTTGTGCACGTGCGACTTCCCGCAGGCGCGCGCGAGCGTCTGCGCCTCGAGCGTCAGCACGCGCAGGTAGTTCGCGATGCGGCGGCCGCCGAGCTCCGGATCGAGCCGCGCGGCCAGCTTGTCCTCCTGCGTCGAGATCCCGGCGGGGTCACGGCCCGCCTGCCAGTCGTCGTAGTACCCGGCTGCGCTCCCGAGCTTGCGGTACGCGGCGTCGTGCTCGGGGCTGTTGTCGCCGAGTGCGATCAGCACGGCTGTCCCGATCGAGACCGCGTCTGCGCCGAGCGCGAGCGCCTTCGCAACGTCTGCGCCGGTGCGAATGCCGCCGGAGACGATCAGCTGGACCTTGCGGTGCATGTCGAGCTCCTGCAGTGCGTCGACGGCGAGGCGAGTCGCCGGGAGCGTCGGGATGCCGACGTGCTCGATGAAGACGTCTTGCGTCGCGGCCGTTCCACCCTGCATGCCGTCAACGACGATCACGTCGGCGCCTGCCTTGACCGCGAGCTGCACGTCGTAGTACGTGCGCGTGGCGCCGACCTTGACAAAGATCGGCTTCTGCCAGTCGGTGATCTCACGCAGCTCGTGGATCTTGATCTCGAGGTCGTCGGGGCCGGTCCAGTCCGGGTGCCGGCACGCACTGCGCTGGTCGATTCCCTTCGGCAGCGCGCGCATGGCCGCGACGCGGTCGGAGATCTTGTGACCGAGCAGCATGCCGCCGCCGCCGGGCTTGGCGCCCTGGCCGACTACCACCTCGATCGCGTCCGCGCGGCGCAGGTCGTCCGGGTTCATCCCGTAGCGCGAGGGGAGCACCTGGTAGACGAGCGTCTTCGAATGGCCACGCTCCTCCTCGGTCATGCCGCCGTCGCCCGTCGTCGTCGCCGTCCCCACCTCGCTCGCACCGCGACCGAGTGCCTCCTTCGCCGGCGCGGAGAGCGCGCCGAAGCTCATCCCCGCGATCGTCACCGGGATGTTCAGCTCGAGCGGCTTCTCGGCGAAGCGGGTCCCGAGGACGACGTCGGTGCCGCAGCGCTCGCGGTAGCCCTCCAGCGGATAGCGCGAGATGCTGGCGCCGAGGAAGAGCAGGTCGTCGAAGTGCGGCAGCCGCCGCTTTGCGCCGAAGCCGCGGATGTCGTAGATGCCCTCGCGCGACGCGCGCTGGATCTCCGCGATGACGTTGCGGTCGTAGAGGTACGACTCGCGCAGGCCCGGCTGCCGGTTGCCGTTGCTCGCCATCAGTAGGCGGCCGCGTTGTCGACCTTGAAGTTGTAGAGCTGGCGCGCCGACCCGTAGCGCCGGAACTCCCGTGCCTCGACGTCCTCGATGCCCGCCTGCCCGAGCAGCTCGGCGAGCTCCGCCAGGTGCTCCTCCCGCAGCTCCTTCTGGATGCAGTCCGCGCCGAGGCTGGCGACCTCCCCGCGCACGTAGATACGCGTCTCGTAGATCGAGTCGCCGAGCGCCTCGCCGGCGTCGCCGCAGACGACGAGCCGGCCGGTCTGCGCCATGAAGGCACTCAGGTGCCCGACCGAGCCCCGCACGACGATGTCGATGCCCTTCATCGAGATGCCGCAACGCGCCGACGCGTCGCCGTGCACGACGAGCAAGCCGCCGTGGCCGCTCGCGCCGGCCGACTGGCTCGCGCTCCCGTCGACGATCACCGAGCCCGACATGAGGTTCTCGGCCACGCCGGTGCCGGCGTTGCCGTGCACGCGCACGGTCGCACGCTTGTTCATTCCGGCGCAGTAGTAGCCCACGTGTCCCTCGACGTCGACGTCGATCTCGGCGTCGAGCCCGCACGCGACCGCGTGTGCGCCGTTCGGGTTCAGGATGCGCCAGCTCGACGCGCCGTTTGCGAGCTCGTGCATTCGCCGGTTGAGCTCACGGAGCGGCGTCGACGCCAGGTCGACGACCTCCACTCTCGTCAGCTCCGCCGTCTCCACGCTCTCAGACGAGGGCCTTCTCCCACGCGTACACGACACCGGGCTCCGGCTCCCAGAGTCGCGCGTCGGACGCGCCGGGCAGGACGGCGATGGCGCGGTACTCGGACGACATCGCGACCCAGTCGGCGGTCTCCGCGAGCACGGCGGGCTTGCACGCGATCGGGTCGCGCAGCACGGCGAAGCCGTCCGCGGTCCCGACGAGGAAGGTATAGAAGCCGTCGAGATCGGCGAGCGCCCCCTCGAGCGCCTCGTGGAGCGAGGCGCCCTCGCGCATCCGCCACGCGAAGTACCCGGCCGCGACCTCCGTGTCGTTCTCGGTCTGGAAGTCGATGCCCTCGCGACGCAACCGCTCGCGCAGGCGGTTGTGGTTCGAGAGCGAGCCGTTGTGCACGAGGCAGAGATCGAGCCCGGTGGAGAACGGGTGCGATCCCTCGGTGGTGACGCGACTCTCAGTCGCCATCCGCGTGTGGCCCAGGCCGTGGCTGCCCTCGAGGTCGCCGAGGTGGAACTGCTCCACGAACGCGCGCGGGCGGCCGACCTCCTTGTAGATCTCGATCACACGGCCGGCGCTCATCACCCGCACGTCCGGACGTTGCCGGCGAATCCAGTCCTCGACCTCGGCCGCCTCGCCTTCGACGACGAGGACGGCGTGGTTGGCACGCACCTCGGCCACGTGCGCGCCGCCGAACGTCGCGGCGAGCTCGTCGCCGAGCGCGTCCCAGGACATCTCGGGGTCGAAGGAGTAGAGCGTCAGCTTGCTGAAGCCGCTCGGCGCCGGATCGCGGTAGACGGCGACGCCGGCGCTGTCCGGCCCGCGGTCGCTCATCTGCTCGAGCATCGCCGCGAGGTACTGCCCGAGCTGCGGTTCGAGCTCGGGGGACTTGCAGAAGAGTCCGACGATTCCACACATATGGTCAGTTCCTACACTTGGTCCACGCACTCTAGGCGCTTTGCACCGACGCCCGGGGCCATTCTTCCGCTGCTCCTTGTGGAGGTTTCCTCCATACGGTTCAGAAGCGGGTCAGGTACTCCTTGAGCTCCCAGGAGGTGACCTGCTCGTGGTAGCGGGCCCACTCGTCCCGCTTCACCTTGATGAAGTAGTCGACGTAGTCCTCGTTGCGGCCCTCCCCGAGCCACTCGCGGAGCACGTCGTCCCGCTCGAGCTCCATCGTTGCCTCGAGGAGGTTGGTCGGAAGCGTCTCGAGCCCGCGCGCGCGGAGCTCGTCGTAGGGGATCGCGTAGAGGTTCTCGGAGTTCTGTTCGCCCGCGTCGATGCGGTTCTCGATGCCGTCGATGCCGGCCGCGAGGATCGCCGCCGCAGCGAGATACGGATTCGCCGAGCCGTCGACGGTCCGATCCTCGACGCGGCCGGGCGCCGGAATCCGCAGCATCTGCGTGCGGTTGTTGTACCCGTAGCTGATCCAGACCGGTGACCACGTCGCACCGCTCGAGGTCGAGCCGACCTTCAACCGCTTGTACGAGTTGACGGTCGGGGCGGTCACGGCGCTGTACGCCCTTGCATGCTTCTTCAAACCACCGATGAAGTGGTACGCCGTCTCGGAGAGGCCGAGCCCGCGAGCGTCGTCCTCGTCGAGGAAGAGGTTCGTGTCCCCGTCCCAGAGCGACATGTGGAAGTGGCAGCCGTTGCCGGTGAGCTCGGTGAACGGCTTCGGCATGAACGTGGCGATCATTCCCTCCTGCTGCGCGAGTGCGTGCACCATGTAACGGAAGAAGATCGCCCGGTCACAGCTCGTGAGGGCGTCGCTGTAGGTGAGGTTCTGCTCGAACTGCCCGTTCGCGTCCTCGTGGTCGTTCGCGTAGTTCCCCCACCCCAGCTGGTTGGCGTAGTTCGAGACACGGCGGAGGAAGTCGTAGTTGCGGGTCAGACCCCGGAGGTCGTAGCACGGCTTCTCCAGGTCGTCGAGCGCATCGGCGACCTGGATGCCGCCGTTGCCGTCTCTGCGGAGCAGGAAGTACTCGAGCTCGAGACCCATCATGAACTCGTAGCCCTTCGTGCGTGCCTTCTCGAGCGCACGGCGGAGGATCGTCCTCGGGTCGTACGGCCATTCCTCGCCGTCGACGGTGATGTTGCAGGCGAACCGCGCGAGCGACGGCTCCCAGGGGACCGGCGTGAAGCTGTTCAGGTCAGGGATTGCGGCGATGTCGGGATCGCTCGGCAGCTGGCCGATCTCCCCCGCGGCGAAGCCGGCGAACCCGGCTCCGTCGGCGGCAAGGTCGTCGAGGTAGGCCGCGGGTACGAGCTTTGCGCTCGGACGCCCGTACATGTCGACGAACTGCGCAAAGTAGAAC
The DNA here is from genome assembly GCA_035764165.1 of Gaiellaceae bacterium. Classification (GTDB taxonomy): domain Bacteria; phylum Actinomycetota; class Thermoleophilia; order Gaiellales; family Gaiellaceae; genus 3-1-20CM-4-69-9. Next base: position 14,240 of record DASTZS010000026.1, read on the forward strand.
TCGACCCCGAGTTCCTGTGAAACGGAACGGATGTCCTCGACGGTGCGCTCAGCGATCGTTGCCATTGGTCTCCCTTCGGTTCGCCCCAGGCCGCTTATACGCCGTCCGGGGCCGCAGGGAAAGGGAGGGTTCCTACATTCGTACGGGCGTCGAGATGTTCTTTTCCGAGTCGAGCGCCTGTTCCAGGGCGGCGAGCTTGACGCCGATCTCGACCATCAGCCAGTCCTCGCGGCGCAGATCGAGTCCCGTGAGGTCCATGATCCGGCGCAGGCGCTGCCGAAGCGTGTTCGGGTGGATGTAGAGCGCGTCGGCCGTCGCGCTGATCGTGCCGCGACGGGCGAGAAACTCCTCGAGCGTCGGCAGCAGCGAGGTGCGATGGGCCTCGTCGTAGTCGAGCAGCTTGGCGATCGCCTCCCGGTGCTTGTCACGCTCCCCGGCGTCCCGTGACATGCGCAACAGATACTTGTAGACGCCCAGGTCGTCGTAGGTGAGGACGCGCGGGCGCTTGCGGAGGACACTCGTGCCGAGCAGCGCCTGCGCGGCCTCGTCGAAGCCGGACGCGAAGGCGTCGGCGCCGGCGCAGGGATTTGAAATGCCGATCGCCACCTCCGGCGCGACGTCCGCGTGGACACGCCGAATGGCCTCGACGAGGCTGGCGAGCCCGGCAGGGGGAATGCGCAGAAGCGCGCGCGCGGAGTTGTCCTGCCGCTCGAACACCGACCGCGGGGCGATCCTGGCGAGCGCACGCTCGAGCGCGTCGCTCGACGGCACCGCCGCAAGTACGACGTGCGGCTCGTCGAGATCGACGGACAGCCGCTCGGCCCGGACGGCGACGTCGCCGAGCTCTGCACCCCCTGCGAGCTGGTGGAAGAAGTCCCTGATCAGGTTCTTCTCGGCGAGGCGTTCGATCACCTCGATCTTCTTCACGGCGACCGCGACCTGGTTCGCGACCGTGCGCGCCAGGTCGACCTTCCTCGTGCCGTGCGCGACCAGGGCGCCGAGCAGCTCCGCGCCCGCCACGAGGGAGACCGACACCCGGTCGCGTCGGCCGCGACGCCCGAGCTCGCCCCCGAGCTTGCCGAGGCTGAGCTCCTGGGGAGCGCCCGCCCCCTGCGGCGCCGACCAGCGCAACAACAGTCGCTCGCCGTCCTCCTCCGCGAGGTAGAGGTGGACGGCTACAGCACCGAGCAGGTCGAGCGCTCGGCGGACGGCCAGGGTGCCGAGCTCGTCGAGTGTCTCCGCCGCGGCCACCTCTTCGCCCAGCTCGGTCAGATGCTCGAGCTCTCGCACGCGCTCGCCCATCTGCTCGTACAGCCGCGCGTTCTCGATCGCGCCGCTGACGAGCGCCGCACTCGAAGCGAGGAAGTCTGCCTCGGCCTCCGTGAACTCTCGCGGGGCCTCGGTGTGGAGGCTGATCACGCCGATCGGATTGCCGGCGCGTCCCAGCAGGGGCACCGACACGAATGACTGAAACCGCTCTTCCTCGAGCTCCGGTACGTAGTGGAAGCGTGGATCGTCGAGCGCCCTCTCACGGATGAACGCCGACTCGCGCCGGTCCAGCGTCCACCAGGCCAAACCCTCTCCACGCTTCAGGCTGATCCGGCCTGCGAGGTCCCGGTAGGGATCCGAGGCCGCCTCGAGGTCGAGGCGCTCGCCGTCGGCGGCGAGGAGGTAGACGAAGCAGGCATGCACGGCGCTTGCATCCGACAGCAGGCGCACGACCGAGTCGAGCACCTCCTCGAGGTCGAGCGACGAGCCCACCGTCGAGATCATCTCGGCGAGGAATCGCTCCCCGGCCCCCTGTATCGCGTCCGCTTTCGCCTTGGGGATGGACGAATCGTACTTGGCGGAGTGTGAAAGACCTACACTCCGGCCGGCGAGTCGCCGGTGACGAGGTAGACGGGCCGACCGGCGCGGCGGCGCACCCGGTAGGGCTCCTGCGACCACATGAAGTCACCCAGGAAGCGGTTCCTGGGAGGGTCGGCCCCCATCACGATCACGGCGCAGTTCAGGCGTTCCGCCTCGGCGACGATCCGCTTCGTTGCCTTCCGGGTGGCGAGCACGTGCCCGTTCGCCCTGACCCCCTTGCCCTTCAGTGCCTTGACCGCCGCGGCAACGACATCGCGCTGGACGTCCCACTCGCCCTTGCTCGGCAGGAGGCCCGGGTTGGGCAGGCCGAGGCTCGTTCCCCACACCCGCGCGATGGAGAAGACGTACACAGCTCCGCCACCCTGGCGTGCCAGTTGCGCCGCGAGCTCGACCGCGCCGCTCGAGATCTGCCGGCCCTCCGAGGCCAGGAGCACCCGCTCCGGCTGGACGGTCGCCGGATCCGGTGGATCAGTGGCTGGACGTCGGAGTGACACGGAAGGAGCGGGGCGCGGCCGGAACGGCAGCGCCCCGCGGATGACTAGGAGCCGGGCGCCACCGCCGGCGCAGCCGGTGTCTCCATCTGCTTCTTGTCCTCCACCCGGACGCGATACCAGTAGAGCGGCAGGTACGCGATCAGCACTCCCCAGCCCGCCAGGTAGTAGACGAGCGTGTCGCCGATCTTCGAGTAGTAGATGCCACCGTACAGCCAGATCACGAAGTAGAGAACGGCCATCCCGAGTGCGACGTACTTCATGAACTCGGGCAGCCGCACCGGCCGTCGCGCGTTCGGCTTGTGCTGCCTCAGCAGGTAGTAGCCGACGAGCACCGGCAGGAACGAGAAGGTGTAGCCGACGTTCGAGAACGAGTAGATCTCGACCGCGCCGCCGGCGAGGATCACGACCAGCGAGGCAAGCACGTTGAAGAACATCGCCCGGTCGGGCACGCCGTGCTTGTTGATCCGCTGGAACCAGCGCGGGAACTGGCCGTCGACCGACATCTGGTGCAGCGACCGCGCGCAGCCCATGATCGCATTCAGGGCAGAGAGCGCGAGCGCCACGATCAGCATCAGGGCGATCAGCCAGTTGAGGAAGTTCCCTGCGGTGGAGAAGACCTTTCCCGCAAACGTCACGAAGATCGTGTTCGGGTCGACGAGATCGGCGTTCGACAAGGCCTTCCCGCCGAGCACGACGAGGAAGCCGATCGGGATCATCGTGTAGATGAGCAGGCCGTAGCCGCCCTCGAGGTTCATCGCGATCTTCGCGTCATGCTCCGGGTTCTTGCACTCGCCGATGTAGCACGCGGCCGCCTCCATCGCGATCACGTTCCACGTGAGCAGGAACGAGTAGGCGATATAGACCGTCAGCCAGCCGTGTCCACCGAGCCCGGAGAAGAAGCTCGAGCCGTCGAGCTGGTGGAAGCCCGAGAGCTGCCCCCAGTGGACGACGCCCGGATGGAAGATCCACGCGACCGCGATGAACGTCAGCGGGATCATCGACAGGAGCGCCAGCGTCGTCGCGAAGACGGTGCCGAAGCGGATGCCCAGGTAGGCCGGGATGAAGAAGAGCAGGATCCCGACGATCGCGATGGCAAGCGTCCACCAGGCGATGAACGTGTGGATCGGCGTGAAGCCGGAGGTCGTGTTCAGGTTGAAGCGGTCGGCGAGGTAGAAGGACGCCAGGATCATGTTCAGCGGCGCGACCGGGAACCACCCGAGCCAGTAGGCCCAGGCTGTGATCCCGTTGATGTGCTTGGCCGCCCGCGGCCAGCGGTCCTTGTAGGCCGGGTAGGCATAGGACGGCGAGCCGCCGGTCCTTTCCGGCATCATCGCGGAGAGCTCTGCTAACAACAGGCAGAGGAGGTACCCCGTGATCGTGATGACGATGATGACCGGAATCGAGGCAGCCCCGAGCGTCGTCACCATCACGGGCGCAATCCCGGTGACGAGAATCGTCCCCGCCAGGCCGATGACGAACGCCCCCCACCAGTTCGTTTCTTGCTTGAGCCCGCCCCCCGCGTAGTCGAGCTCATCTGGGCTGACTGCCATACACCCTCCTTGCGGTCGGTGAGATCAGGGTGGTGAACGTGACAGAACGAGCCGATCACTACAAGGGGAAAACAGGAGGAACCGCCGAAGAGTGGAGCCGGTGAACACACGGGAAGCCGCGGAGTTCCTGGGGCAGTCGCCCCCGTTCTCGGCCCTGCCGGCGGAGGAGCTCGCCGCCGTCGCCGAGGGCGCGGAGGCGCGCAACTACGCGGATGGCGAGAACATCCTCGTCGAGGACGGCGAGCCTGCCGACCACCTCTACGTGGTCCGCGAAGGAACGGCGGCGCTCGTCCACCAGGACGAAGTCGTGGACGTCCTCGAGCCCGGTGAGTGCTTCGGCCATCCCTCGCTCCTGACCGGCATGGCCCCGGCATTCACCGTCCGCGCTCACGGCGGCTGCGTCTGTTACCTCATCGGCCAGGAGCGGGCACTGGCCGTGCTGAACACCCCTGCAGGCGCCCGGTACGTCGCGATGACGCTCCGCGAGCGACTCACGCAAGCCGGCCACACCGTGCACGCCCTGCCACAGCTCGGGACGCTGCGCGTCGAGGAGCTGATCACAAGGCCGCCGTTCTTCTGCCGCGGTGACATCGCGATCCGCACGGCGGCGCGGATCATGACCCAGAACGAAACCTCGGCGATCCTCGTCCGTGACGGCGCAAACCTCTTCATCCTCACCGACGCCGCGCTGCGGGCCCGCGTGTTGGCCACCGACCTCTCGCCGGAGAACCCGGTCTCGAGAATCGTGACGCGGGCGGTGACGGTCGGGCCGGACCGGCTTGCCGTGGACGCAGTCATCGACATGCTCGACGCGGGCGCCGACCATCTGGTCGTCGTCGACCCGCGGCGCGACGTCCTCGGGGTGCTCTCGGCCGCCGACCTGATGGGCGTCGAAACGCGCAGTCCTTTTGCGCTCCGCCGCGCGATCCTGCGGGCGACCGACGAGGACGAGCTCGTCGCCGCCGCGCAGAACCTGCGCAGCCTCTTCCTGGCGCTGCTCGACGCGGGCCTCGGCTCGGCCGACATCGGGCGCGTGCTCTCCCTCCAGTTCGAGACGTTCACCATCCGGCTGCTCGATCTCGCGTTCGAGGCCCACGGGCCTGCTCCGGTCCCGTGGGCGTGGCTCGCTCTGGGCAGCGCGGCACGCCGCGAGTTCACACTCGGCTCAGACCAGGAGAACGCGCTCGCGTACGCCGACGGCGAGGAGGATGCGGAGGTCGACCGCTACTTCGAGCGAATCGCAACGGATGTGAACCGCGGCCTCGAGCGCTGCGGCTTCGCCTCCGATCCGAACGGTGTCCTCTCCAGCAGCGCGCTGTGGAGGATGTCGGCCTCGAATTGGGCCCAGGTCTTCGGCGACTGTCTCGAGTCGCCGGACCGTTCCCATCTCATCCGCGCGAACGTGGCCTTCGACTTCCGCGCGATCGCCGGCGGGCTCGAAGTGACGCCGGCGCTCGTGACGATCTTGCGCGACGCGAAGAACCATCCCGACTTCCTCCGTCGGCTCGCCCGCAGCGCAACGGATTTCAAGCCGCCGCTCGGCTTCAGGGGCGGGCTGACGGACAAGCCGTTCGACCTCAAGCAGGGCGGCGCGATTCCGATCGCCAACCTCGCGCGCTTCTACGCCTTCGCGAACGGCATCACCATCTCGGGCACGCTCGACCGCCTGATCGCTGCGGCCGAGCTTGGCGCGGTCGAGGCGGAGACCGCGGCCGGGCTGCGCGAAGCGTTCGAGATCGTTTCGCGCATCCGCCTCGACCACCACGCCGCGTGCATCGAGGCTGGGAAGGGCCCCGACAACATGATCGACCCGAAGGCCCTCTCGGCGCTCACGCGCGTGCACCTTCGCGAGGCTTTCCGCGCCGTTGCCGCCGCTCAGAAGCAGCTCGGGGTCTACGTTCCGCTCGGCATGTGATCTTTTCCACCAGAGCGGGTACGGCGAAGCCATGAAGCTACAGACCATCATCGTCGGATTCGACGAGACGGAGCCGGCGCGCCGCGCTCTGGAGCGTGCGGCCGACCTCGCCGAGGCCTTCGGCGCGAAGCTCGTCGTCACGAGCGTCGCACCGATCCTCGTCGGAGTCGCCAGGACTGCAGGTCCCCTCGATTCGGCCGATTCGCCCACCGAGCACCGGGAACAGCTCGAAGACGCGAGAATCTTCCTCGACGGCCGAGGCATCGAGGCCGACTACGTGACGGCGGCCGGCGAGCCGGCCGACACGATCGTGGAGCTCGCGGAGCAGCAAGACGCCGACGTGATCGTCGTCGGCACGCGAGAGCCCGGCATCCTCGAACGGCTCCTCGGCCAGAGCGTGAGCGAACGCGTCGCGCACCATGCTCACCGCGACGTCCTGATCGTCCACTAGCGAGAGACCGCGACCGGGCGATCGCCCCCTGGGGCGGCTGCAGCCTGCCTGTGCCCCTAGGCGCCGCGCGGTGCGGTGTCGTCGAGCGTGACGCGCATCAGATCTCGGATGGAGACGATGCCGACGACGCTGTCGCCCTCGACCACGGGCAGGTGGCGGAAGCCCCCGTGAATCATCAGTGCGGCGGCGTGATCGGTCGTATCCGCGGGCTCGGCTACCTCGGGGTGGCTCGTCATGCACTCCCCGACGGTGGCGCTGTCGTCGCGATTCGCGCCCACGGCACGCAGGACGTCGCGCTCGGTCAGGATGCCGACGAGCCGGTCGCCGTCGAGGACGATCGCCGCTCCGATGCTGCGCTGCGCCATCTGCGCCGCCGCGTCGCGGAGCGGCAGCCCGCGTTCGACGGTGAACACGCCGCGGCTCATGATCTCGGCGAGCACGGCCATCAGAAGAGACCGACGGTGCGCCCGTCTTCGTCGATGTCCACGTTCACCGCGGCAGGATTGGAGCCGAGACCCGGCATCGTCTGCATGTCACCGCAGAGTGCCACGATCCAGCCCGCCCCGGTGTAGGCACGGAGGTCACGGATCGTCACGGTGAAGCCGGTCGGCGCGTTCGTCAGGCCCGGGTCGTCCGAGAGCGAGAGGTGGGTCTTCGCCATGCAGATCGGGAGATCCGCGAGGCCGAGCCGGTTGAACTGCTCGATCTTCTGCTGCGCGGCGGGGAGCATGAGGATGCCGTCGGCGCCGTAGACGTGCTTCGCGATTGCCTCGATCTTGTGCTCGATCGACTCATCGAGGGGATAGACGTAGTCGAACGAGCTCGGCTGGTCGGCCGCGGCGACCACGGCCTCGGCGAGCGCGGCGGCACCCGCGCCGCCGTCCTCGAACGCGTTGTTGACCTCGGCCGCGAACGCCCCGTGCTCGAGCGCGAGCGCGCGAACGCGCTCGATCTCCTCCTCGCCGTCACCGGGGAACCGGTTGACCGCGACGACGGCGTTCAGCCCGAACTCTCTGACGATACCGAGGTGACGGGCGAGATTCGCCACGCCGGCCTCCACCGCCTCGACGCCGCCGTCCGGCGCGCCCCCGTGGTGCTTGAGCGCCTTGACCGTTGCGACAAGGACGACGGCGTTGGGACGCAGGTTTCCGGCACGACAGACGATGTCGAAGAACTTCTCCATCCCCATGTCCGCGCCGAAGCCGCTCTCGGTGACGACGTAGTCGCCGAGCTTGAGCGCGACCCGGTCGGCGACGACCGAGTTGTTGCCGTGGGCGATGTTGGCGAACGGGCCGCAGTGCACCAACGCCGGCTGGCCCTCGAGAGTCTGGACGAGGTTCGGCTTGATCGTCTCCTTCAACAGCACCGTCATCGCGCCGGCCGCGCGCAGTTGCTCCGCCGTGACGTTCTCGCCCTCGAACGTCTGCGCGACGGTAATCGCCCCGAGCCGCCGGCGCAGGTCGTCGAGATCCGCGGCGACGGCCACGATCGCCATCACCTCGGAGCCGGCCGTGATGTCGAAGCCCGTCTGGCGCACGTACCCGTTCTTGCGGCCGCCGAGACTGATGACGATGTCTCGCAACGCGCGGTCGTTGATGTCGACGCAGCGGCGCCAGCTGATCGAGAGGGGATCGACGCCGAGCTTGTTGCCGTGCAGGATGTGCGCCTCGAGCATGGCTGCGAGCAGGTTGTTCGCGGCCCCGATCGCGTGAATGTCGCCGGTGAAGTGGAGGTTCAGGTCCTCCATCGGCACGACCTGCGCGTAGCCGCCTCCCGCGGCGCCGCCCTTGATGCCGAAGACGGGGCCGAGCGACGCCTCGCGCAGGCACAGCACGGGCTCCTTGCCGATGTGACCGAGACCCTGCGTCAGCGACACGGACGTCGTGGTCTTTCCTTCGCCCGCCTTCGTCGGCGTGATCGCCGTGACGTCGATCAGCTTGGCGTCCGGCTTGGCGGCGAGCCGCTCGAGCACGGAGAGGTCGATCTTCGCCTTGAAGCGTCCGTAGAGCTCGACTTCCTCCGGTAGGAGCCCGATGTCACCGGCGAGCTCGTCGATCGGACGGAGAACTGCGCTCTGCGCGATCTCGAGCGACGAAGGCATCGGCGGCGCGGTCATATGAGTAACGTAACTCCATGGTCCAGGACGCGTGCAACTACCGTGATCTGACTCTTCGCGAGTTCGTCGCTGCGCTCGGCGAGAGAACGCCTGCTCCGGCCAGCGGCACGGCGACCGCTTTCGCAGCAGCAGCGGCGGCGGCGCTCGTCGAGCTGGCGGCGCGGTTCGCCGACGACGAGGCGGCGGCCGCCCGCGCGAACGCACTGTCAGAGCGTCTGATGGCGCTCGCGGACGAGGATGCGGCGGCGTACTCCGCCTTCATGGCGGACAAGACCGACGAGACGAGGCGCAGGATCATCGAGGTGCCCGAGGAGATCGCCGCGAACGCCGACGAGGTCGCTGACCTCGCGGACGGCGTTCGCGCACAGCTCTCCTCGAGCGTCGCGGGCGACGCCGAAGCCGCCGCCGAGCTCGCGAAAGCGGCCGCCCGCGTGGCCCTTCGGCTTGCCGATCTGAACCGTTGAACGACGGCCTCGACCGTCGCGCCGCCGAAGACTGGATCCGCACACAGGTCGAGCCGGCCGGCGAGATCGAGGTTGCGCACGAGGAGCCGTGGTCGACCGTGCTGCGTGTGCCCGTGGCCGAGGGTGCCGTCTGGTTCAAGGCCTGCGGGCCCGTGATGGCCTTCGAGCCGCGTCTGACAGCCGAGCTCCATGCACGTTGGCCGGACCGTGTCTCGGAGGTGCTCGCCCACGACGAGGAGCGAGCGTGGCTCCTGCTGGCAGACGCCGGCGTTCCGATCCGCGTCCACGGTAATCCGCCGGAGGCGTGGCTCGAGGCGCTGCCGCCGTACGCCGAGCTGCAACGTGGGGAGACCGCACATGTCGACGAGCACCTCGCCCACGGCGTGCCCGACCTGACCGTCGAGTCTCTGCCGGCCCGCTACGAGGACTTCCTGCGGCACGAGCTCCCGCTCGAGGACGACGAGGTTCGGCGCCTGCGAGACTTCTCCCACCGCTTCGACCAGCTGTGTACGGAGCTGGACGCGCATGGGATCCCCGCGTCGATCCAGCACGACGACCTCCATCACGCGAACGTCTACGCCCAGAGGGACGAGCTGCGCGTGCTCGACTGGGGCGACTCGTCGGTCGGGCACCCGTTTACGTCACTCGTCGTCACGTTTCGCTTCCTCGAGGAGGTGAACAAGCTCCCGCTCGACGATGCCTGGTTCACGCGTCTACGGGACGCCTACCTCGAGCCCTGGGGGAGCGGTCTCGCGGAAGCGTTCGACCTCGCACTCCGCGTCGGCGCGTTCTCGCACGCCTTCGCCTGGGCCCGGCAGCGCGACTACCTGCCCGAGTCGGAGCGACCACAGTTCGACACGTGGTACGTCGTCGTCCTGCGACGAGCGATGAGTTCGGCCGCGCGGGCGAGTTGAACCTCTCAGAGGGTCTCACTCGACGTAGGAGGTGCAAGATGCCCGACGTGACCGCAAAGGCGATCGACGACATGGAGTCGATGTACGGCGGCCTCGCCCGGCGTGCCCGCGCAGAGCTCGGCGTGACCGCGTGGGGCATGCAGGTCTTCACGCTGCCGGCGCACTGGGACGGCTATCCGAACCACAATCACGGTTCGGAGGCGTTCGACCCGAACCAGGAGGAGGTTTACATCCCGCTCAGCGGGAGCGCGAGGCTCGTGGCGGACGGCAGCGAGTTCGACTTGCTGCCGGGAACGATGGTGCGCGTCGGCCCGGACCAGCTACGCCGGATCGTCCCCGGCCCCGACGGAATCCGTTTCGTCGCGATCGGCGGTGCGCCCGGCGCCTTCACCCCGGGCGCGTGGACCGAGCTCGGCGCCGATCCGCCCCAGCCGCCTGCCGAATAAGCGGAGGCGGTGAATGGACGAGCAGGCGTTCGCCCTCCTGATCGAGCCACATCGGCGTGCGCTCCACGTCCACTGCTACCGGATGCTCGGCTCCCTGCACGACGCGGACGACGCACTCCAGGAGACGATGCTGCGCGCGTGGAAGGGCTCGGACCGCTACGAGCCACGCGCCCAGCTCCGCACCTGGCTGCACACGATCGCGACCAACGTCTGCCTCACGGCGATCGCGCGCAGGCGGTCACGTCCGGCCGAGGCGGCAGAAGAGCTCGAGTACCTCCAGCCGTATCCGGATCGGCTGCTCGACGACCTCGTCGTACGCGAGACGGTCGAGCTGGCCTTCATCGCGGCGATCCAGCTCTTACCGCCGAAGCAGCGCGCCGTGCTCATCCTGCGGGACGTTCTCGGCTGGTCGGCCAAGGAGGTTGCCGCAGCGCTCGAGGATTCGATCGGTGCGGTGAACAGCGCGCTGCAGCGCGCCCGCAAGGGACTCGAGGGGGCAGGCCAACGAGTGTCGTCGCCGGACGAACGTGAACGGGCCCTCGTCAAGCGGTTCATGGCCGCGTGGGACGCGATCGACATCGACGGTCTCGTCGCGCTCCTGCGAGAGGACGCGGTCATGACCATGCCCCCCGAAGGGATGCGCGTCGAAGGCGCCTCTGCAGTCGGCCGGTTCTTCGGCTCGGTACCGCTCGACGGACGGCTCGACCAGCTGCGGCTCCTGCCGACGGCGGCCAACCGCCAGCCGGCGCTCGCGGCCTATGCGCGAGGCGAAGACGGCACGCTGCGGCCGTACGGGCTCATGGTGCTGGAGACCGAAGACGGCTTGATCTCGGCCATCTTCGGCTTCCCCGACCCCTGGCTCTTCGAGCAGTGCGGCCTGCCCGCAGAGCTGGATTAGCCCAGCCGGATGCCGGCGTCCGGCAGGATCGTCCCTTACGCCACACAGCAGACGGGCTGGCGCGCGCTTCGCACGCACCGTTTGGTCTCCGGGACTTTCTTGTTCGCGATAGTGGACGGGGACCGACGCTGGTCAAGTCGACGTGATCGCCAGGTACGCGCCGCCGCGTTCGTCGCGCGGCTTGCGGCGGAGCTTCGACACGAGCCGGTAGATCGGCAGGATCAACAGCCGGTCGACGCGGTACTTCTCGGCCATCAGTCGATCGACCCGCGCGTGCTCCTCCGGCGCCAGGAACTCGACCTGCGCAGGAATCGCATCGCCCTTCGGGATACCGCGGGCCGTGCACGGGGCCACCAGCGCGGCCGGATTCCGCCGCAGCCGCTTCGCCTTGTACGAGTCGGCCCCGGTAATCACGAACAGGCGCCCGTCGTCCTCGACGAACCACACCGGTGTCGAGACGGGGCTCCCGTCCCGCCGATAGGTCGTCAGGCTGAGGTACTTCCCCGGGACGCTCAGCGGCTGCCGTCGGCCGAGCTCCGTTTCCTCTCGCGTCACAGTCATCTTCGATTCCTCCTCCTCGATCGCCTGCGCCCAGGCGCAGGCGAACATCACCGACTCTTGGCCGACCGCTCGAGCACCTGCCGCACGGCCAACAGTGCGAGGACGGCAAGCGCCCATACGCCGCCGACGATCAGGATCCACGGATCCCAGTCGCCGGGCCGGCTGCTGTTGCTCCACCGCTCGAAGCCGCCGTTGTCCTGCCACTCGATCAGCGCCCAGAGCGGCGTCAGCACGGCCATCCCGAACAACCACGCGGCGACGTGGAACTTCAGCCGCTCAATGCGGAGAACGCCGCGATCGGCGGGCGGACGCACGAAATAGACGCCCAGGG
>DASTZS010000027.1:0-7506 GCA_035764165.1 Gaiellaceae bacterium
CGGCCAGCTCGACCTACGATGCGCGCCGGTGCTACGCGTCGCACTTCATTCGGGCTCGCGACTGCCGCTCGTCGTGCTGCCGGACGACGCGCAGCTCCTTGCTGTGCCACCGCCGCTCGATCCGATCGCCGACGTCACCGCTGCCGTCTCGGAGGCGTTCCGCTACCCGCTCGACGGCGAGCCGTTGCGCGACGTCGTCCCTCGCGCGGGACGTGCGACCGTCGTGGTACAGCCGCCCGCGCTGCCGTTCCCCGGCGTCGAGGACGATCCGCGACGGGATGCGCTCGCCACGGTGCTCGACGAGCTGGGGGGCGCCGGCCTCGCCCGCGACCGTGTGACGATCCTCGTTGCCGGAGGACTCGGCCAGCGCCCGGGGCGCCGTGACCTCGAGGGCCTGCTCCGTCCTGACCGCGCGCGTGCGTTCCGCGGCGAGGTGGTCGTGCACGACTGCGAGGCGGACGACCTCCGGACGCTGGCGCTCGACGACCGCGTCGTCCGCGTGCACCCCGCGCTCGTCGACACGGACCTCGTCGTCACCGTCGGCGCCGCCGAAACGGTGCTGCACGGCGGACCCGCCGCGCTCGTCGACGCCTGTGCGGCCGGTGTGATCCGCTCGGCGCGGGCCGTCTCGCTGCTCGAGCCGACCGGGGCGCCGGCATGGCAGCTCGCCACGGGCATCGAGGCCCAGCTGCACCGCTCGCTCCCGGTGCTCGGGCTGTCCCTCGTGCTCGATCGGCCGCGAACGGTGGGCATCCACCGCGGCTACCCCTGGGACGCCGAGGCGCGACGCGCGGTCGCGCGCTCACCGCTGCGCCGCCTCCAGAACGCGCTGCCCGACGCGCTTCGGCGTCGCCTGCTCGAAGGCGTGGCGCGGCAGCTCAACGTCCTCGCGGCGTTCGCGGGACCCTCGTCCGTGGCACATGCAGAGGCGCTCGTCCGCGCCACGGCGGTGCGCCGAGTGATCGTCGGCGGACCGTTCGACACCCTCGTCGTGCCGCTGCCGTGGGGGCTCAACCCGATCACCGCCGCCGCAACCGGCCTCGGTCATGCGCTCCGGCTGTGGCGTAACCGCCCAGCGCTCGCCGAGGGTGGCACCGTCGTGCTGCTGCACCCGTTCACCCGCGTGATGGGACACAGCTCGCAGGCTCCGTACCGGACGCTCTTCGCCGCGTTGCGCGACGGCCCCCCGCGCAGGCTCGGCGGATTCGAGGCCGCGGCGGCGCGCGACCGTCGCGCGGTCGCCGCCTACCGCAGCGGCGCCGCACCGCATCCGAGGCGGCCGTTCGCGGACTGGGACGCCTGCGCGGCGATGCTCGAGCGTGCCGGGAGCGTGATCGTTGCGGGCTGCCGGGATGCCGGCGCCGCGCGTGCCCTCGGCTTCGTACCGTCGCACAACGTGTCGACCGCCCTCGCGATGGCGCGTGGGCTCGCCGGACACGAGCGCACCGGCGTGCTGGTCGGCCCGCCGTATCCGACTGTCGTCGTCGGCGGGTAGAGATCGCCGCCCTAGTCGAGACCCAGGTACGCCCTCTGGACGGCCTCGTTGTTCTTCAGCTCGGCGGCCGCGCCCTCGATCGTGATCTTGCCGGTCTCCATCACGTAGCCGCGGTGCGCGACGTCGAGCGCCATCAGGGCGTTCTGCTCGACGAGCAGCACGGGCGTGCCCTGGGCGTTGATCTCCTTGACGATCTCGAAGATCTTCTCGATGAAGATCGGTGCGAGACCCATCGACGGCTCGTCGAGCAGCAGCAGCCGCGGCGAGGCCATCAGCGCGCGGCCGATCGCGCACATCTGCTGCTCGCCGCCCGAGAGCGTGCCCGCCTTCTGCGCGCGCCGCTCGTGAAGACGCGGGAAGAGGCCGAAGACCCGCTCCATGTCGGATGCGATGGCCTTGCGGTCGTTGCGCCTGAATGCGCCCATCTCGAGGTTCTCGATCACCGACATGCGCGAGAACAGCCGTCGGCCCTCCGGCGACTGCGCGATCCCCATCCCAACGATCGTGTGGGGCGGCGTCCGCGAGATGTCGTCGCCGTCGAACACGATCTTCCCGCGGCGCGGATGGACGAGCCCGTTGATCGAGCGGAGCGTCGTCGACTTTCCCGCCCCGTTTGCGCCGATCAGCGTGACGATCTCACGCCTGCCCACGTTCATCGAGACGCCCTTGAGCGCCGCGATCCGCCCGTAGTAGGTCTCGACGTTGTCGAGGGTGAGAATGCTCTCGCTCACGCCGCCGCCCCGCATTGTCCGCAAGACGGCAATCCGCAGGAGCGGATCGCCGTCGCGGGATCCCCCGCCTGCGGCGGGGGCACATCCCTAAAGGCGGCCGCTTCGCAGCCGCAGGGACGGCGACTCACGCCGCCGCCCCCGACCCTAGGTAGGCCTCGATCACGCGCGGGTCGGACTGGACCTGCTGCGGCGTCCCCTCGGCGATCTTCGTACCGAACTCGAGCACGGTGATCTCCTCGGAGACGCCCATCACGACTTTCATGTCGTGCTCGATCAGCAACACGGTGAGATCGAGCTCGTCCCGCATCCGCCCGACGAACGCGGTGAACTCGGTCGACTCCTGCGGGTTCATGCCGGCAACCGGCTCGTCGAGCAGGAGCAGCTTCGGCTGTGTCGCGAGGGCGCGCGCGACCTCGAGCCGGCGCTGGTCGCCGTAGGAAAGGTTGCGCGCATACTCGTCGTCCTTGCGTTCGAGACTGCAGTAGGCCAGCAACTCCCGGGCGCGCTCGTGCGCGCCGCGCTCCTCGCGGCGCGTCCGCGGGCCGCGGACGATGCCGCCGATGATTCCCGCCTTGAGGCGGCAATGCATCCCCACGAGGACGTTCTCGAGGGCCGTCATCTCCTGGAACAGCCTGATGTTCTGGAACGTCCGGCCGATGCCGCGCTGCGTGACCGCGTGCGGCGGCAGGCCCGTGATGTCCTCGCCGTCGAGCACGACGGAGCCGGAGGTCGGCCGGTAGACGCCCGTGATCATGTTGAAGAACGTCGTCTTGCCGGCGCCGTTCGGCCCGATCAGGCTACGGATCGAGCCGCGCGGGATCGTGAAGTCGACGTCGTTCACGGCGACCAGGCCACCGAACTCCTTCCGCAGGCTCTTGACGTCGAGCAGCAGGTCGGCCATCAGAGGTCCTCCGACTTCTCGACGACGTCCGTCGACACCGCGCCCGACTGCGCGTCCCAGAGAGGCTGGTCGTGGACGCCGTGCTCGAACTCGAGCTTGCGGCGCTCCTCCGGGAACAGCCCTTGCGGTCGGAAGAGCATCACGAGGACGATGATCGTCCCGTAGATGCCAAACGAGAGCAGGGGCGCGTTGAGACAGCCCGCGCTGAAGGCGTTGGACGGGTTTTGTGCGACCGGATCGCACGGCAACACGGTGTCGTTGATCCAGCCCGCGAAGTTGGAGAGGCCTTCCTTGTCGAGGTAGACGAGGAACGCGGCACCGGCGATCACGCCCCAGACGTTCCCCATCCCGCCGAGGATGACCATGCAGAGGATGAAGACCGACAGGTTGAAGAAGAAGTTGTCGGGGAACACGCCCTGGTTGAACGCGGCGAACCATGTCCCGGCGGCTCCGCCGAAAAACGCACCCGCAGCATAGGCCCAGGTCTTCGTGCGCATCAACGGAATGCCCATCGCCGCCGCGGCCGTCTCGTCCTCGCGGATCGCGATCCACGCCCGGCCGAGCCGCGAGTCCCGCAGCCGCAGACTGCTGAAGACGGTGATCAGGACGAGCGCGATCGCACCCCAGTACATGAGGTTGGGGAAGTTGACGTACCTGTCCTGCTCGAGCAGGAAGTTCTCGGGGAGCCCCAGGTCGCCGAGGAACCCGCCGAACCCGGGCGGGTCGATCGGATTGATCCCTGGAGGGCCGTTCGTCAGGTTGAAGCCGAGGCCCTGCTCGTCGCCGTTGCGCGCGATCTGCGGCAGGATCTCGCCGAAGCCGAGCGTCACGATCGCGAGGTAGTCGCCACGCAGCCGCAGCGTCGGAAGGCCGATCAGCACGCCGGCGATCGCGGTCATGCAGGCGGCGATGATCAGGACGAGCCAGATCGAGATGTGGATCCCGGCGACGCCCTCGATCCGCCCGACGGAGGCGATGTCGATGTCGACCTGCGAGAAGTGGTTCGACGCGAACCAGGCCGCGCCGTAGGCGCCGAGCGCGTAGAACGCGACGTACCCGAGGTCGAGCAGCCCCGCGTACCCGACCACGATGTTGAGCCCGATCGCCATCATCGTGAAGATCGCCATCACGACCATCGTGTCCATCGACGGGAATGTCCTGAAGATCGGGATCGCGAACAGCTCGTCGAGGTAGAACGGGTAGGTGATCGCGAGCACGAAGGCGGTGACCGGCAGGACGATCCGCCGCCAAGTGCGCGGCATCATGTAGAGCGCGTACGTGAGCGCGAGAAGCACGAGGAGCGCCGGGCTGGGCGGCGTACCCGCCGCCCACGCGATCGCGATCACGAGGACGGCGATCACGACGGGGGTCACAGCCCGCCGCACGACGAAAGACTGCTGGTCCCAGCGCTCGAGCGGGCCCGACAGGCCCGCCGCCTCGAGTGCGCGCCAGATGCGCCCGTGCCGCTGCTGCGTCATGACCCCTCGGGCGTCTGCTCCCCGAGCAGCCCCTGCGGCCGGAAGACGAGGATCAGGATCAGGATCCCGAAGACGATCGACTGCGTCCAGTTCGGGCCCGGCGCCATCCAGGAAAGCCCTTCGTTGAACGCCTGGATGAGCCCGATCAGCAGCGCGCCGAGCACAGCTCCCGGGAGGTTCCCGATGCCGCCGAGCACCGCCGCCGTGAACGCGATCAAGCCCAGCGTGAAGCCGGTGTCGAACCTGACCGTCGTGAAGTAGAACGCGAAGATCACGCCGGCCGCGCCGGCGAGCCCGCCGGCGATGAGGAACGTGAACGAGATCGTCCGGTTCACGTTGATCCCCATCATCGCCGCCGCTTCCTTGTCCTGTGCGGTGGCTCGCATCGCCTTGCCCTGTCTCGTGTACTGGACGAGCCAGATGAGGAGGAGGAGCACGGGAACTGTGATCACGAGCACGACGAGCCGGTCCCAGGTGTAGCGCACGCATTCCGGGCACGTGCCGATCGTGAACATCGCCCCGTCGGGCAACGTCCTCGGCATCGCCACGGTCTCCGACCCCTTCCAGACGAGACCGACGTCCTGGAGGATGAACGACACTCCGATCGCGGTGATCAGCGGCGCAAGCCGGGGCGCGCGTCGCAATGGACGGTACGCGACCGCCTCGACCGTGGCGTTGATCAGCCCGCACGCGAGCATCGCCACCGCCAGAGCGATGAGGATCGCGGCGACGAGGCTGCCGATGCTCGGGTCCTCGCCGAGCGCGAACATGTCGAGGATCACCGTCGCCGCGAACATCCCGCCGAGCATGAAGACGTCGCCGTGGGCGAAGTTGATCAGCTCGAGGATGCCGTAGACGAGCGTGTAGCCGAGCGCGACGAGGGCGTAGAGCGACCCGTTCGTGATGCCGATCGACATCACGCGGAAGAACGAGTAGGGATCCTTGTAGAGGTTGACCGCGAGCCACAGCAGCACGACCACGACGAGGGCGAGGCCGAGCACAGGCCCCACCACGTCGGAGAACCGCCGGCGGGCCGTCAGAACATGTGCGTAGGCCTCGGTCACCATGGTGTTGTCGGCCCCGAAAAGCCGCCGGGGAAGGACTCTAAGTCCTTCCCCGGCGTTCTACAACAGTCTGCGGCGCGCGCTTCTAGACGCCGCCCGGCTTGATGAAGAACTTGTACACCCCGTCCTTGCCCTTCATCTGGTAGAAGCTGATCGCCTTCGCGGTGATGTTCCCGTTCTTGTCGAACCCGAACGTCCCCATGATCCCGTCCTTGACCTTCGTCTTGAAGACCTGGTCGACGACGGATCCGCGGGTCCCGTTCGACTTGGCGATCGCGTTGAGCATGATCTGCGCGGTCTGCGCCGCGTAGACGGCGTACGGATCGACCACCTTGCGGCCCTGGTACTTCGCGAACTCGGCGAGGAACTTCTTCCCCGTAGGTCCGAGCTTCTCGATCGGCAGGCCCGCGATGGAGATGTACATCCCCTGCGCGGCAGCACCGGCGCCGGCGGTGGCCGAGAACGGCGACCAGCCGTCCGGACCGACGAAGACCGGGCCCTTGCCGATCGAGGCACGCAGGTCCTTGAGCAGCTTGACGCCGTTGTTGCAGACGATGCCGCCGAGGTAGATCGAGTCGGCGCCGGTGGACTTGATGCGCTCGCCGATCGACTCGTAGCTCGTCGCCTTGGCGTCCCACGCCTGGAAGCCGGCAACGGTGATGCCGAGCTTCTTCGCGCGCTGCTGGAAGCCGAGCGCGACACCCTTCCCGAAGGCCTGGTTGTCGTGGAGGATGTAGACCTTCTTCTTCTTGAGCGTCTTCAAGAGGTCGGCAGCCGCCGGTCCCTGGAAGTCGTCGCCCGTCGCGACACGCGCGTAGTTCCGCTTGCCCGTCGGGTAGTAGATCTTCGGCTCACCCGGATCGGTCCACGGAGCGGTGTGCGTCAGCCCCACGCCCGTGTTCGCGGAGCTGATCATCGCGATCGGGCCGCCGGGCGCCCGGTTGATGATCGGCAGGATCAGCTTGGCGCAGCCGGTGTTGAACGTGCCGAGCACGCCGAGCACCGACCTGTCGTTCGCATAGGCGCGGCCGTTCGAGGTGCACTTGGCCGCATCCCAGCCGCCGGTCTGCGCGGTCGAGTCGTCGCACGACTGGAACCCGACCGTGTACTTGCCGGCCTTGAAGTTGAACTGCTTCTCGAGCACGTACTGGATCGCCTTCACCATCGACAGGGGCTGCGCACGGCCCGCACCCTGCAACGGAAGGTCTGAGGCGATCAGGTACTGCGGCGAGCCGGATCCCTTGTAGAAGATCGGCCCGCAGGACGACGACGGAAGCTTCGTCGCGCCCGTCGAGGCGCTCGACCCGGCAAATCCCGTCGCCGCGGCGACGGCGACACCGAGGACGAGAAGCCCCGATACGACAGCAAGTCTCTTCATTCGCTCCCTCCGCACGGGTTGTCGTTGTTGCACGGCACCACACGTTTGCAGGCCACTGCGCGGGACAGTATGGAGTACGGCCCGCCAGGGGGCAAACCCTCCGCGCGATCTTTACACCTGCAATTCGGCGAGCGGGAACGCGCGGTGGCGACGAGGCGGCACGAGGAAGTTCTGCCGATGCGTCGTCTGGAGCACGGCGTTGATCCCCTGCCCGCGCGAGCCCGGCTCGAAGGCGAGGATCGTCCCGTCCGGGAGGATGCCGTCCATCGCGAGCCGGTTGCGACGGAAGTCGTCGCCCGTCGGATTGAACACGACGAAATGGACGCCGGCCGCCGGTTGTTCCGAGATGCCGTCGCGGTCGGGGGCCGCGCTCCAGAAGAACGGGTTGTCGAGCGTGTTGAAGTCGGCGCGGTGCGGAACCGCAGTGCCCTTGGGGTACACGGTGCCGTCAGGCCCAAC
>DASTZS010000028.1:0-90497 GCA_035764165.1 Gaiellaceae bacterium
GGTCGCGGCTTCGCCCTCGCCGTGTCGCCGTTCGCCGCCACGACCGTATCCAGGCCTTCGAGCCGGCCCAACCGGCCGAGATGACGCTCGATCCACCAGGTGTCGCTGCTCGAGACCACCGCAGTCTTCAGGCCCAGTCGCTCCGCCTCGACGAAGTAGTCCTCGACGCCCGGGCGCAGCTCTTCGAGATCCGCCAGTCCGTGCTCGCGGGCGCGCCGGCGCTCGGTCAGTGCGTCATGGTCGAGGGACCGCCCGACGAGCTCCTCCAGATGGCGGTCCGGGTCCCACGGCGCGCCGATCGTCCCGATCAGCGTCGCCCAGCGGTCGTACGGAAGCTCGTGGCCGTGCTCGCGGTACAGCTCCTCGTACGCGCGCCGCGCGACGCTTTCCGTGTCGACGAGAAGGCCGTCGAAGTCGAAGAGGAGCCCGCGGATCGTCACGCTGTCAGTCTTCCTGAATGGCGGTTCTCGGCGTCGACGTTGGCGGGACCTTTACCGACGCGGTCGTGGTCGACGGCGGGCGTGTGTCGACGGCGAAGGTGCTCACGGCTCCCAACCAGGAAGAGTCGGTCGTCGACGCCGCCCGCGCGGCGGACGCGCACGACGTGCAACGGTTCGCCCACGGCACGACGGTCGCGACGAACGCGCTGCTGGAACGCAAGGGAGCACGTACGGCGTTCGTGACCACCGCAGGCTTCGAGCATCTACTCCACCTGCGCCGCCAGACGAGGGCCGAGCTCTACCGGCCGTGCGCGGACTGGCCGGAGCCGCTCGTCCCGCTGGACCGTTCGCACGGCGTCCGCGGCCGCCTAGGCCCGGCGGGCGAGCTGGAGCCGCTCGACCTCGACACGCTGCCGGAGATCGACGCGGATGCAGTCGCGGTCTGCCTCCTGCACGCCTATCGCGAGCCGGCCCACGAACGCGCAGTCGCGGCCGAGCTGCGGCGGCGGCTTCCAGACGCGCACGTCGTCGCCTCGCACGAAGTCGCGCCGGAGTTCCGCGAGTACGAGCGCGCGTCGACGACCGCGGCGGACGCGTACCTCGCTCCGGTCGTGTCGCGCTACCTCTCGGGCCTTGGGGAGGCCGCGGCAGAGGCGGGTCTGCCTGAGCCGTACGTCATGCGCTCGTCGGGCGGAGTCGCAACTCCTGCCGAGGCGGCGGCGCATCCGGCGACGATCCTCGTCTCAGGGCCCGCGGCGGGCGTCGTGGGCGCGGCTCGAGTTGCGGAGCTCGCCGGCATCGAGGACACGATCGCCTTCGACATGGGCGGCACGTCGACCGACGTGTGCCTGATCACGAGCGGACAGGCGACGCGCGCCAGCGAGCGAACCATCGCGGGCGTTCCGATCCGGCTGCCGACCGTCGACATCCACACCGTCGGCGCCGGCGGCGGCTCGATCGTGTGGCGCGACTCCGGTGGAGCGCTCCGCGTCGGTCCGCAGAGCGCAGGCGCGAATCCCGGCCCGGCGTGTTACGGCCGCGGTGGGACACAGCCCACTGTGACGGACGCCAACCTCCTGCTCGGTCGCCTTCCGGAGCAGCTGGCGGGCGGAGTCGAGCTCGACCGCGGCGCCGCGGAGCGGGCGCTGGCGGGCATCGACCCGGCCGCCGTCGTCGACGTGGTGAATGCGGAGATGCTTCGTGCGCTGCGCGTCGTCTCCGTCGAGCGCGGCCACGACCCGGCGGACTTCGCCCTGGTCGCCTACGGCGGCGCAGGCCCGCTGCATGCGTGCGAGCTCGCGGACGAGCTCGGCATCGCGACGGTGCTCGTCCCGGAGGCGGCCGGGGTGCTGTCCGCACTCGGTCTCGTCGCGTCCGACGAGCGCCGCGACTCGGTTCGCTCGTACCTCGTCCCGCTGGCGGAGGCCGGCGAGCTCCCGCGCGAGGGCGAGGCCGATCTACGCTACGCCGGCCAGTCGTTCGAGCTGACAGTTCCGCTGCAGGACGACCTGGCCGAGGCGTTCCACCGCGCACACGCGGAGCTGTACGGCTTCGCGGACCGCGACCGTGAGGTCGAGCTCGTCGCCGTCAGGACGGCCGAGGTCCGCCACGCGCCGGAGTTCGAACTGGCGCGGGCTCGGGAGACGACGGTCGCCGGCCCAGGCCTGGTCGAGCTGCCGGGCGCGACGTGCTGGCTTCCCCCCGGGTGGGTGGGGGCTCGGGATGGTCGCATGCTGCGACTCACGAGAACGTGACGATCGAGCGCCAGATCATCGGCAGCTTGCTGCGGGCGATCGCAGACGAGATGGGGGCGATCCTCGTCCGCTCCGCCTTCTCGGCCAACATCAAGGAGCGGCGCGACTGCTCCACCGGACTGTTCGACGAGCGGGGGCGGATGATCGCCCAGGCCGAGCACATTCCCGTCCATCTCGGGGCGATGCCCGATGCAGTCGCGGCCGTGATGGCACACGAGCCGCAGCCCGGAGAGCTCTGGGCGCTCAACGATCCGTACGCGGGCGGCACGCACCTGCCCGACATCACGCTCGTCTCCCGCACCGAGGTCGGCTTCGCGGTGACGCGAGCACACCACGCGGACGTCGGCGGGCGCGAGCCGGGTTCGATGCCGGCGGACTCGCGGACGCTGGACGAGGAGGGCGTCGTCATCCCGCCGACGCGACTCGACGACGACGTCGTCGAACGCCTCGTCGCCCGCATGCGCAATCCGGCTGAGCGCCGCGGCGACCTGCGCGCGCAGATGGCGGCGCACCGGCTCGCGGAAGAGCGTGTCGCGACTCTCTGCCGGCGGCGCGGACGGGACACTGTCGTCGCTGCGATGGACGAGCTGTACGCGTACTCGGAGCGACGGATGCGCGCGGGCATCGCAGCGGTGCCGGACGGGCGCTTCGAAGCGGAGGACGTGCTCGAGGGAGCCGGCGGCGATCTCGTCGTGCATGCGACCGTGGAGATCGCGGGCGACGGCGTCGCGATCGACTTCACCGGCACGTCGCCGCAGGACGACGGCAACCTCAACTGCCCGCTCTCGGTCGCGCGCTCCGCGTGTTACTACGTCGTGCGCGTTCTCGTCGACCCGGACCTGCCGGCGTCGGGCGGCGCGTTTGCTCCGGTGCACGTGACGGCCCCAACTGGTTGCCTCGTGAATGCACGGCCACCTTCGGCCGTCGCCGCCGGGAACGTCGAGACGTCGTCGCGAATCGTGGACGTGGTCATGCGCGCGTTCGGACGGGTCATCGACGTGCCGGCGCAGGGCCAGGGCACGATGAACAACGTCACGCTCGGCAACGAGCGGTTCACCTACTACGAGACGATCGCGGGCGGCCAGGGGGCGTGCCCAGGGGCGGACGGTCCGAGCGGCGTGCACGTCGCGATGTCGAACACGCTCTCGACGCCGGTCGAGGCGCTCGAGCTGCAGTATCCGCTGCGCGTCGAGCGCTACGGCCTGCGCCTCGGCTCGGGCGGTGCGGGTCGGCACCGCGGCGGGGACGGCGTGGTGCGAGAGCTGCGCGTGCTCGAGGACTGCCGGCTCTCGATCATCAGCGAGCGCCGCGGGCATGCGCCGTTCGGCGAGCGCGGCGGAGATCCCGGTGAACCGGGCCGCAACCTCCTCAACGGCGAGCCTCTGCCTGCGAAGACGACACGCTCGCTCGCCGCCGGCGACGTCGTCACGATCGAGACTCCGGGCGGCGGCGGCTTCGGCCGCTAGGGTCTGAGTCAATGGCAGGTCGGGTCGAGGCGATCTTCATCAGCTCCGAGCACGGCGAGCTTCCGCAGGCGGTCGATCGGGTGCCGGCGTACGCGGGCAAGGGCCTCGAAGGCAACCGCTACTTCTGGACGGACGGCGATGCGCCCGCCGGCCGGGCGGTCACACTCATCGCAGCCGAGGCGGTGGAGGCAGTGACAGCCGAGGGCCACGTCTCGGTCGCGCCGGCGGCGACGCGCCGTAACGTCCTTACTCGCGGGATCGACATCAACGCGCTCGTCGGCAAGCGCTTCCGGATCGGCGACGTCGAGTGTGAAGGCGTGGAGCTCTGCGAGCCCTGCAGTGACCTCGAGGCGATGACGCAGCCGGGCGTGGTCAAGGCGTTCGTCCACCGCTGCGGCCTCAACGCCAACCTCTTGAGTGACGGCGAGATCAGCGTGGGCGACTCCGTCATGGCCGCCTAGACAGATCGCCCAGCGGGCGTTCATCCTCGGCGGCACCGGCAGCGTCGGCTCGGCGATCGCCGCCGCGCTCACCCGTGACGGCTGGGAGCTGACGCTCGCCGGCAAAACCGAGCGCCACGACGTCCGCGACTTTGACTACGTCGCCCTCGACCGGCAGCAGGAAGGCTCGCTTGCCGTTGCGAACGGCTTCGACCTCGTCGTCGACGTCATTCCCTTCGAGGCCGCTGACGCGCAGCAGCTGCTCGAGCTCGACACCGGAGCGCTGGTCGCCGTTTCCTCCGCGTCGGTCTACGCGGACGAGCAAGGGCGGACGCTCGACGAGGCGCAAGGCATCGACGACTTCCCGGAGTTCCCTGTCCCCATTCCCGAGACGCAGCCCACCGTCGAGCCGGCCGACGCGACCTACTCGACGAAGAAGGCGAAGGTCGAGCGCATCCTGCTCGAGAACGGCCGCGTGCCTGCCTCGGTCGTGCGCCCGTGCGCGATCTACGGCAGAGGAGACCGGATGGGGCGCGAGTGGTTCTTCGTCAAGCGCGCGCTCGACCGCCGGCCGCACGTCGTCCTGACGAACGACGGATCCGGTCACTTCCATACGACGGCCTCCGAGAACATCGGCGAGCTCGTGCGCCTGCTCGCCGCGCAGCCGCGGACGGGCATCTACAACTGCGGCGATCCCGATCCGCCCACGGTCCTCGAGCTCGCGCGGGCGATCGGCGCGGCCGCGGGGCACTCCTTCCGCGAGGTGCTCCTGCCCGAGGCCGGAGGTCGCGGCGACGTCGGGCAGACCCCTTGGTCGGCGCCGAAGCCCCTGCTCGTCGACATGGCGAAGGCTGGGGGAGAGCTCGGCTACGCCCCGGCGACGACGTGGTCCGACGCGCTGCCGCGCCAGGTCGAGTGGCTGATCCAGGCGACGCGGGGCCGCGACTGGCGGGAGGTCCTCACCCGCGGCAAGGACTACCTGCGCTTCGACTACGACGCAGAGGACGAGCTCGTCGCCGGCCTCGCGAAGGCGTAGATTCTGCGCATGCAAGACATCGTCAAGGTCGCCTGCGTGCAGGCCGAGCCGGTCGCCTTCGACCGCACGGCCACGATCGACAAGCTCGCGGGACTCGCGGCCGAGGCGGCCAGGGAGGGTGCGCGGCTCGCGCTCTTTCCGGAGACCTTCGTCCCCGTGTACCCGTCCAACCGGTGGGCCCGCTACCTCGCCGGTTGGGGTGACGGCAAGGCGGGTGACGCCCGCGACCTGTTCGCCCGGCTCGCGCGCGAGTCGGTGGAGATCCCCGGTCCCGACTCCGACCGCATCGCGGAGATCGCGCGGGCGAACGGCCTCTGGCTCGCGGTCGGCGTCAACGAGCTCGAGCGCGGCACGATCTACAACGCGCTGCTCATCTACTCACCCGCGGGCGAGTTGGCGCTGCACCATCGCAAGCTGATGCCGACGAACCACGAGCGGCTCGTCTGGGGACTCGGGGACGGCCGCGGGCTCGAGACCGTCGCAACGGACGTCGGCAAGGTCGGCGGGCTGATCTGCTGGGAGAACTTCATGCCGCTCGCCCGCTTCGCGCTCTACCAGGACGGCGTCGAGATCTACCTCGCGCCGACGGCCGACGACTCGGAGGACTGGCACGACTCGATGAAGCACGTCGCCCGCGAGTCACGTGCCTTCGTCCTCAGCTGCTGCGTGTTCCAGCGTGCTTCGAGCTATCCCGCCGACGTTCCGCTCGCCGAGGGCGACGACATCGTCGGCGGTGGCGGCTCCGCGATCTTCGCGCCGGACGGCAGCTACCTGGCGGGTCCGCTGTGGAACGAGGAAGGGATCCTCTACGCCGAGCTCGACCCGCAGCGCCTCTACCACGCACGACAGCGGTTCGATCCGGCCGGTCACTATCACCGGCCGGACGTCTTCCGCTTTTCGCTTCCGCTAGGAAGCTGAGACCCGAACGCTGAGAATCCCCGTGGGGAAGCCGCGTAGCTTGCGCTTCAGCGTCGCCGCTGACATCTGAGCCGCCTTTCCGCAGTTGAGGACGAAGCTCGCTGATCATGTGTGGGAGGAAGCGGCCTTGGCATCCCCAAAAGGGGCGTATTCAGCGCCGGAGCGCCGACCGCCGCAGCACCCGCTCGTCGCCCACCCGCCGGGTGAGTCCGTCGGTGTCGAAGCGCTCCAGGAGAAGCTGCGCCGTCTTGCGCGAGACTCCGAGCAGGTCCCGGAAGCGCGCGAGCGTGACACGTCCCGTCTGTTCGAGCTCCGCGACGAGGGCGGCGCGGGCCTGCTCATAGGCCGAGGGCGACACCGCGAGTCCGTCCCCGACCCGAACGAGCCGGCCTTCGCCCTCGAGGAACCGGGCGAGCAGCCCGTCGTCGACCCGGACCGGCTCGAGCCCGAGGCGCTGCTCGAGCGCGGCGGCCTCGTGCTCGCGGTCGCCGAGCGCCCCCTCGGCGCCGGCTCGATAGAGCTTCGCACCCCGTCGCTCGAAGCCGAGGGCCGGGAGGACCTGTGCCTCCCAGGGCTCCGTCGGCGCCGGGACGCCGGGGTCGAGCGGGTCGGCTCCTTCGAGCTTGCGTTCCAGGTCACCCCGGAGCGCGTCGAGCCATTCGTCGGAGTATCGCCAGCCCTCGCCCGCGCGAACCGGGGCGTGCAGGATCGACTCGCCGCGCGCGCTGCGCTCGAAACGGGCAAGGTCGGCGTGTCTCGGCGGAGCGGCGTCGATCACGCGGCCGCCGCCGACGGTCGTTCCCGCGCGCAGCACGACGCGGTCGCCCCGCGCCGCGACGACCGGAGTGTCGAGGCGGAGCTGTGCAAAGCGGCCCGCACGGACGACGCGGGCGAGCATCGTCGCTGTGCCGTGATGGACGAGTGCGCGCGGCGGTATGGGTGCGAGCTCCTCGAGCTCCACGTCGAGGCGGTAGCTCTGGGTGTAAGCGCCGGGCTCGGTGAGGACGTCTCCGCGCGCGAGCTCGCGCCGGTCGACGCCGGGAAGAGCGACCGCGACGCGCTGGCCGGCTTCGGCGACGTCCACCTCGCGGTCGTGGACCTGCACGCTGCGCACGCGCACGTCGAGGGCGGCAGGTTCCGCGCGCAGCCTGTCGTCCGCTGAGATGCGTCCCGACCAGAGCGTGCCCGTTGCGACCGTTCCGATTCCGCGCAGGGTGAACACGCGGTCGACGTAGAGGCGGGCCGGTGCCTCCTCCCGGGTCGTCTCGACCGCCGCGCGCGCGAGCGCGGCGCGCAGCTCGTCGAGACCGGAACCGGTCTTCGCGCTCACGGCCACGACCTCCGCCCCCGGGACGAGCTCACGCGCCTCCTCGAGCGCGAGCTCGAGCAGCTCGGAATCGACCGCGTCGGCCTTCGTGACCGCGACGACGCCACGCTCGATTCCCAGCAGTCGGAGGATGGCCAGGTGCTCGTGCGTCTGTGGGCGTGCTCCCTCGCCTGCGTCGATGACGAGGAGGAAGAGGTCGATGCCCGTGGCGCCTGCGACCATCGTCCTGACGAAGCGCTCGTGGCCGGGGACGTCGACGAGCGAGAGCCTGCGACCGTCGGGCAGGTCGAGCGGGGCGTAGCCGAGGTCGATCGAGATGCCGCGCGTCCTCTCCTCGGGCAGCCTGTCCGTGTCCTTTCCGGTCAGCGCCCGCACGAGCCACGTCTTGCCGTGGTCGATGTGCCCTGCAGTTCCGACCGTCAGCGGCATCGGCGAATCGCCTCCGCGACCTCCTCGACCTCGTCGTCCGTGAGCGTGCGGCAGTCGAGCAGCGTCCGCCCGTCGCGTACGACCGCGATCACCGGCGGCTCGCAGGCGCGGAGCTTCGCCGCGAGCTCTTCCTCGACCGCGCAGGCGAAGCTCGGCAGGTCGGTCAGCGGCAGCGACCCACCGCCGGCGCGGGCCGCCGTCTCCTCGACGTGTCCCTCGACCAGCTCGGCGAGTCGCCCCGCACGGGCGCGCACCTGCTCCGGCGGTTCGCGCAGCATGCGCAGCACCGGAACCTCGTCGGGCGCCTCGAGCGCAAGCGCGAGCGTCGCCTCGAGCGCCGCAAGCGTCAGCTTGTCCGCGCGCAACGCCCGCTGCAGCGGATGGCGGCGGAGCTTCTCGACGAGCTCGGCACGGCCGACGACGATCCCGGCCTGCGGACCGCCGAGCAGCTTGTCGCCCGAGAAGCACACGAGGTCCGCACCTGCGGCGACGGCGGCACGGGCCGTCGGCTCGTCGCCGACGTCGAGGAGCGCCCCGGAGCCGAGGTCGTCGACGAGCGGAAGCTTGTGGCTCTGAGCCACAAGCGCGAGCTCCTCGATGCGCGGCTGCTCCGTGAAGCCGACCACGCGGAAATTCGACTGGTGCACGCGCAGCAAGACGGCGGTGTCGGGTCCGATCGCCACTTCGTAATCCGCGGCGCGCGTCCGATTCGTCGTGCCGACCTCCCGCAGCCGCGCCCCCGAGCGTGCGAGGACGTCGGGGATGCGGAAGCCGTCGCCGATCTCGATCAGCTCGCCTCGGGAGACGAGCACCTCGCGCCCCTCGGCGAGCGCGGCGAGGGCGAGCAGGACGGCGGCGGCGTTGTTGTTGACCACGAGCGCCGCCTCTGCGCCGGTCAGCCGGCGCAGCGCGTCCGCGACATGGTCCTGTCTCGAACCCCGTCCCCCCGCCTCGAGGTCGTACTCGAGGTTGGAGTAGCCGCGCGCAATCTCACGAATGCGGTCGAGGGCGCGCTCCGCCAGGGGCGCCCTGCCGAGGTTCGTGTGCACGATCACGCCGGTGGCGTTGATCACCCGGCGCAGGCGTGACGCCCGCGCTGCGTCCAGCTCGGCCTGCAGCAGGGCGACGAGGTCGCCCGGATCCTCCCCGGCCTGTATCTGTAGACGCGCACGCGCGAGAACCTTTCGCGCGGCGTCGACGGCCCGTGGGTCGCTGCCTGCGCCGGCCAGCACGTCCACCGAGGGCAAGTCGCGCAGCCTCATGCCCTAAGGCTAGTCAGGGATCACTGGGCGTCGGCCTTGGCGGGCTCTGCCGGTGTCTCGAGGGAGCGGTCCCCGGATGCTTCGACGACGCGTGAGACGGCCTCCTCCACGTCGTCCGTCACGTGCAGCAGCGCGAGGTCGTCGGGCGAGATCATTCCGTCCGCCAGCACCTCGCCGCGCACCCAGTCGAGCAGCTCGCCCCAGTAGTCGGTGTCCACGAGCACCACGGGAAAGTGGAACACCTTGCCCGTCTGGATCAGCGTCAACGCCTCGAAGAGCTCGTCCACCGTCCCGAAGCCCCCGGGAAAGACGATGAACCCCTCGGCGACCTTCACGAACATCGTCTTGCGGGCGTAGAAGTGCCGGAAGGTGAGCGAGATGTCGAGGTACGGGTTCGACCGCTGCTCGTGCGGGAGCTGGATGTTGAAGCCGACGGAGAGCCCTCCGCCTTCCTTCGCCCCGCGGTTCGCGGCCTCCATCACGCCGGGACCGCCGCCGGTGACGACCGCCCAGCCTCGTTCCGCGAGCAGCCTGCCGACGGTGCGTGCCTGCTCGTAGACGCGATCACCTTCGCGAACACGCGCGGAGCCGAAGATCGTCACCGCCGGAGCCTCGATCTTGTCGACCGTCTCGAAGCCCTCGCGGAACTCCTGCGCGATCATCGCCACATGGCGCTCGAGATCCGCCGCCTCCTGCTCGGAGGAGAGGATTCGCCTGTCTTCCATCAGAAGTCGCGCGGAACGTGCGTCTCGTGCATCCCGAGCACGAGCAGGACCGCGAGACCGAAGTAGAGGATCCCGACGATGAGCCGCTGGTGCGGCTTCACGCGGTAGTACTCCTGCAGCTCGGGATGGTTTCGCATCTGCCAGCGGCGCCAGAGCTCCGAGGCGGAGAAGATCAGGATGATGATCAGGATCGGGTTCGGTCGCCAGATGACGAGCCCGACGAGCGCGAGGAATCCCACGACCCAGAAGACGGGATGCAGCGCGGCCACGATCCGGCCGCCGTCGAGCGGGACGACCGGCAGCAGGTTGAAGAGGTTGATGAAGAAGCCGAGGAACGCGAGTGCCTTGAGCGAGTTCGAGTCGTAGGCGACACCGAGGACGTAGATGACGAACGCGCCGAGCGAGCCCAGCAACGGGCCGGCGATCGCGAGCTTCGCTTCGCGCCAGGCGTTGTGCGGCATCTCCTTGAGCGTGATCAACGCGCCCATGAAGGGAATGAAGAGGGGCGCCGTCACCGGGAGCCCTTGGCGCTTCGCTTCGACCACGTGGCCCATCTCGTGCACGAAGAGCAACACGACCAGTCCGATGCCGAACCACCAACCGCCGATCCACACGTAGACCGCGGCCGAGACGAACATCGAGAAGAGGAACTTGAACTTGAGCAGGACGACGCCGAACTTCGCGAGAAACGCGCCGACCGCCGCGAGCGGCGCCCACAGCTTCCGCACCAGGCCGCGCCAGTCCCGGCCGCGCGGGTGAATCGGCTCGTAGTCACGCCACTCCTGTGGGTATTGCTCCATCCCGCCCATTGTGCCTAGTGGTATCGGTCGCACCGCCGAAGGTCAGGAGCCGCGTCCGATCCACTCCTCACCGCCCTCGTAGATTTCCTTCTTCCAGAGCGGCACCTGCTCCTTGAGCGTGTCGATCGCGTCCTTGCAGCCTGCGAGCGCGTCCTCCCTGTGCGGAGCCGAGACGGCGATGACGACGCTCGCCTCGCCGATGTCCACCTGCCCCGTGCGATGGTGGATCGCGATCTCGCAGAGGTCGTACCGGCGCTTCAGCTCGTCAGCGATCTCTCGCATGACCTTCTCGGCCATCTCCTCGTACGCCTCGTACTCGAGCCGGTGGACCGTGCGGCCGCGCGACTCGATGCGCGTCGTCCCGACGAACGTCGCGATCGCCCCGGCCCGCTCGCTGCGTACCTCGTCGACGGCGGCGTCGAGCGAGAGAGGCCCGGCGCTGAGGAGGAACGCGCCGCCGGAAACGGGCGGGATCAGCGCGACCTCGTCGCCGTCGGCGAGCACATGCTCGCTGTCCGCGTACTCCTTGTTCACGGCGTACAGGAGACCTCGGGGCTCCTCGCCGAGGTCGAGCGCCCCCCACACGTCGGCGAGCCGTTCGATGTCGAGAAGCTCTCGTTCGTTCCAGCCCGCGCGCTCACGCAGGCCGGCGAAGAGCTTGACTGTCACCCGCATACGAATCAGCCTAATGACATGACTGCGGCTCCTCCGACGGCTGAGCACGACGGGGGGCGTCGCGTTTCCCCGGCCCCGGAGCCGCCCCGCCGGCGCTGGCGTCCACCCGAGCGCCCGCTCGGGCCGATCGGGAAGTGGGTCGTCGTCTTCATCCTGGGCGCGTTCGTCCTCAACTACTGGATCGCTTCCCGATCGCTCTCGGAGCCGCCACGGATTCTCATCCCCTACAGCCCGTTGTTCCTCGACCAGGTACGCGACGGCAACGTCGAGCGGATCACCTCGAAGGGAGGGTCGCTCCAGGGACTCTTCAGACGCCCCGTGCGCTACCCGCCTTCCGGTAGCGACTCGAAGAACGCAGTGCGATTCACGACGCTGATCCCGTCCTTTGCGAACACGGCTGCGCTGTCGCAGCTGCTCGAGGAGAAGGGGGTGGTGATCAACGCCGAGCCGCTCGACAGCGGCGCTGCCTGGTGGGAGACCTTGCTCTTCGGCTTCGGCCCGACCATCCTCCTCATCGGGCTGCTCGTCTTGCTCATGCGCCGGGGGCGAGGAGGCCTCGGCTCGTTCGGCCGCTCCCGTGCGCGGAGGTATCAGGCGACCTCGCAACGGGTCACCTTCGACGACGTGGCGGGCATCGACGAGGCCAAGGAGGAGCTGACCGAGATCGTCGACTTCCTCAAGAACCCGGACCGCTACCGCAAGCTCGGTGGTCGGATTCCCCGCGGCGTGCTGCTGAGCGGACCGCCGGGAACCGGCAAGACCCTGCTCGCCCGCGCTGTCGCCGGCGAGGCGGATGTCCCCTTCTTCTCGATGTCGGCTTCGGAGTTCATCGAGGCAATCGTCGGCGTCGGTGCGTCACGCGTGCGCGATCTCTTCAGTCAGGCGAAGAAGGCAGCTCCGGCGATCGTCTTCATCGACGAGCTCGATGCGATCGGCAGGTCGCGCTCGACGGGACAGGTCGGCGGCGGCGCCGGAGACGAGCGCGAGCAGACGCTGAACCAGATCCTGACGGAGATGGATGGGTTCGATCCGTCGACCGGAGTCATCGTCATCGCGGCGACAAACCGGCCGGACATCCTCGACACCGCCTTGCTGCGCCCCGGCCGCTTCGACCGGCGCGTGGCGGTCCAACCCCCCGACCGTCCCGGCAGGCACAAGATCCTCGACGTGCACACGCGCGAGGTCCCGCTCGCGGACGACGCCGACCTCGATCGTCTGGCGGGGAGCACGCCCGGGATGGTCGGTGCCGACCTCGCAAACCTCGTCAACGAAGCCGCCCTCCTCGCAGCCAAGCGCGGACACGAACGCGTCAGCGCCGCCGACCTGAACGACGCCCTCGAGAAGGTCGTGCTCGGCGCCGAGCGAAAGATCATGCTGAGCCCGGCCGACCGCGAGCGCACCGCGTACCACGAGGCCGGTCATGCCATCGTCGGGATGATGAGCCCGGCCGCGGATCCGGTCCGGAAGGTGTCGATCATCCCGCGCGGCGTCGCGCTCGGCGTCACGCTCTCGTCACCGGAAGACGATCGCTTCAGCTACGACGAGGCCTATCTGCGCACCTTGATCAAGGTGGCTCTCGGCGGCCGTGCTGCGGAGGAGCTCGTCTACGGCGAGCTGACCTCCGGAGCGGAGTCCGACCTGCAGCAGCTCACGTCGATCGCGAGGCAGATGGTGGGCCGCTGGGGCATGAGCCCTGCGGTCGGGCCGGTCACGGTGCTGGCCCAGGACGGCAGGAGCGCGTTCTTCCCCGGCGCAGCCGCCCCGTCGGAGCAGACCCAGCAGCTCGTCGACCAGGAGGTGCGGCGCATCGTCGACGAGGCCTACGAGGATGTCCTCGCGCTGCTGCGAGACCACCGCGCCAAGCTCGACGCGCTCGCGTTCGCGCTCCTGGAGCGGGAGACGCTCGACGGGCCCGACGCCTATGCGGCCGCCGGAGTCGACCGGCTCCTCCCCGACGAGGATCGCCGCGACACCGCTCCCACTCCGGCCTGAAACGCGCCTCCGCGGACAGGCTGCTACCGTGTTCTCGTCAACCAAGGACGAGTACCGGTCGCGCTTCAAGCCCTACCTCTACTTGTTCGAAGAAGAAAGCAAGGGAGGAAACACGTGGCAACCGGAACCGTCAAGTGGTTCAACGATTCCAAGGGATACGGCTTCATCGCCCCCGAGGACGGCGGCAAGGACCTGTTCGTTCACCATTCGAACATCGCCGGCGACGGCTTCAAGTCGCTGAGCGAAGGCGCCAAGGTCGAGTTCGAGTCGCGCGAGGGGCAGAAGGGCCCCGAGGCGATCAACGTCGTCGCCCAGTAGGCGCGCCGTCGCCGAGAAGGAACAGAAGGTCGAGCTCGACGGCGAAGTCGTCGAGGCCTTGCGGAACGGCTATTTCCGCATTGCCCTCGACGGCGGGCACGAGACGCTCGGCTACGCGGCCGGGAAGATGCGGCGCTATCGCATCCGGATCTTCCCGGGCGACCGCGTGAAGATCGAGCTGTCGCCCTACGACCTCGATCGCGGACGAATCGTCTACCGCTACAAGTAGTCGCTAGCCGTCGAGCCACCAGCAACGGTGGCCGTAGTACCCGAGGCTATAGCCGAGCCGGACGAGCGGACCGGAGAGGCCTCGCCCTCGCAGCCCGTAGAGGCTGCCTCGGCCTGCGTGCGACCTGACGAAGAAGACCGAGCGCCCATCGCGCGAGAAGCGAGGTGACTCGTCGGCGTAACCCGGCGGCGGCACGGTGAGACGCCGCCGCGTGCCGTCCAGTTGAACGCGCCACAGCTGCCAGCGCGTAGCGAAGAAGTCGTAGTTCTCGACCTGAGGCTGCGACTGCGCCACTACCGACCGCCCATTCGGTGCACACGCCACCGAACCCCATGCGCGTTCAGGCGTCGTTACGAGCCGTCGAGTCCGCCAGGCAGGAGGTGCGGCGACGAGCAGTCGCTTGTTCGTCGTCGCGAGCCGGTTGCCGCCGCCCGTGAAGACCAGCCGCCCGCTGCACCATGTCATGTAGTCCGCGTAGGCGAGCCTCAGGCCGAGCCGGTGCGGACGTCCGCCGCTCGCCGACACGACCTGCAGCATCAGGCCGTCCGCCGCGATCGACGCAGAGCCCATCGGGTCGATCGCGAAGAAGAGCCACCGTCCGTCGCCGGACCAGCGGAAGAGGACGATCGGCCCAGGGGCGCCGGCCGGGATGCCGCTGTACGACTGTCGCAGGCGGTAGATCGTCCGCGTCGCACCCGTGATGCGGTTGCGAACGACGATCGCGTCTATTCCGCGATCGCCGTTGCGCGTGACGACGACCCTTGCGATCGCGCGTCCATCGGGTGACACCAGCGGACGCGGCTTCACCGTCCGAGGATTGACGATTCGATCCCGGCACGTCGAGAGATCGAGAACGTGCTGCCGGCCTGCGCGCGCGAAGGTGAGAATCCCGAGGCCCGGCTCGGGGCGGCATGAGAATGCTGCTGCGGCTGCAACGGTCGCTGCGACCACCGACCGATTGTCCCGCTCCCCTCTACGATTGTCACGTGGCGACCACCGGCGACGAGCGGCGGACCGACTCGGACATCGAGGTCAAGCCGGTCTACACGGCCGAGGACGCGCCCGACGAGCTCGAGCCCCCTGGCGACTACCCGTTCACGCGGGGGCCGTACCCGGACATGTATCGCGGGCGTCCGTGGACGATCCGGCAGTACGCAGGCTTCGCCTCCGCAGAGGAGACGAACGAGCGCTTTCGGTATCTGCTCGACCGCGGCCAGACCGGCCTCTCGGTCGCGTTCGACCTGCCGACGCAGCTCGGCTACGACTCGGACGATCCGCGCGCCGTGGGGGAGGTCGGACGGACGGGCGTGGCGATCGACTCGATCGCGGACATGGAGCTGCTCTTCGACCAGATTCCGCTGGGCGAGGTCTCGACGTCGATGACGATCAACGCGCCGGCGGCGCTCCTCCTGCTGCTCTACGAGCTGGTCGCGGAGCAGCAGGACGTGAGCGGCGACCGCCTGCGCGGCACGGTCCAGAACGACATCCTCAAGGAGTACATCGCGCGCGGGAACTACATCTTCCCGCCGCGGCCGTCGATGCGAATCACGACCGACCTGTTCGCCTACGCGGCGGAGCACGTCCCGAAGTGGAATCCGATCTCGATCTCGGGGTACCACATCCGCGAGGCGGGCTCGACCGCGGTGCAGGAGCTCGCGTTCACGCTCGCCAACGGCATCGCCTACACCGAGGCGGCGGTCGAGGCGGGCTTGTCTCCCGACCAGCTGGGCGAACGGCTCTCGTTCTTCTTCAACGCGCACAACCACTTCTTCCAGGAAGTGGCGAAGTTCCGTGCGGCGAGGCGGCTGTGGGCGCGCATCATGCGTGACCGCTTCGGCGTCACGAACCCGCGCGCGCAGGCGCTGCGCTTCCACGCACAGACGGGCGGGTCGACGCTGACCGCCCAGCAGCCGGAGAACAACATCGTGCGCGTGGCGATCCAGGCGCTGTCCGCGGTCGCGGGCGGTGCGCAGTCCATTCACACCAACGGCTACGACGAGGCGCTCGCCCTGCCCTCGGAGCGGGCCGCGCGGATCGCGCTGCGCACGCAGCAGCTGATCGCGCACGAGGCGGGCGGCACGGACACGGCCGATCCACTCGGCGGCGCCTATTTCATCGAGGCGCTCACGGACGAGCTGGAGGCGAAGGCCTGGGAGCTGATCGAGCGCATCGACGAGCTCGGCGGCGCGGTTGCCGCGGTGGAGCAGGGGTTCGTGCAGGACGAGATCGAGCAGGCGGCGTTCCGCTGGCAGCAAGAGGTCGAGAGCGGAGAGCGCGTCATCGTCGGCGTCAACCGGTTCTCGGAGGGCGAGGAGGAGCCGATCGAACTGGACCGACTCGATCCCGCGGCGGAGAAGCGACAGCTCGAGCGCACGGCCCGCGTGCGTGCGGAGCGCAACGCCGATGAGGCGGCGCGCGCGGTCGACGCGGTGCGCGAGACGGCGGGGGGTGACGGCAACCTGCTCGTGCCGATGCGCGAGGCGTTGCGCGCGCGCGCAACGGTCGGGGAGATCTGCAACGCCCTTCGCGAGGAGTTCGGCACGTACGACAGGCAGCAGCGCGGCTGAAGATCCTGCTCGTCTCTCAGATGTACCCCGGACCCGAGGCGCCGGACCTCGGCGTGTTCGTGCGCAGCCTCGAGCAGCAGCTCGTCGCGCGAGGTCACGAAGTGGAACGCGCGGTGCTCGACCGGCGCGGCGGCGGCAAGCAGAAGTACCTGCGGCTCGCGCGGGCGACGTCCCAGCTGTCGCGCCGGTTCGAGCCGGATGTCGTGTACGCGCACTTCCTCTTTCCGACGGGGCTCATCGCAGCGCTCGCCGGACGCGCGCCGCTCGTCGTCACCGCACACGGCCGCGACGTCAGGAACGTCGGCTGGCTCCCCGGCATCCGAGCTGCCACGAGGCTCGTCGCGCGTCGCGCCGCGGCGATCGTCGCCGTCTCCGACTACCTGCGGCGCGAGCTCGAGACGAAGGTGCCCGAGGCAAGGGGCAAGACGGAGGTCGTGGACTCCGGCGTCGACCTCGAGCGCTTCGCGGTCCGGCCCGCGCCGCAGGGGCCGCCGCGCTTCCTCTGCCTCGGCTCGCTCATCCAGCGCAAGAACGTCCTCCGGCTCGCGTCCGCTTTCGAGCGGCTGGGCGAGGGGACGCTCACCTTCGTCGGCGACGGGCCCCTGCGCCCGCGGCTCGCCGGGCGCGAGGGAATCGAGCTCATCGGCGCGGTTCCCTACGACGAGATTCCCGCCCGCATCGCGGCGGCGCATGTCGTGTGCCAGCCGAGCTTGATCGAGCCCTTCGGGCAGGCGACGCTCGAGGCGATGGCCGTCGGCCGGACGGTGGTGGCGACGCGCATCGGCGGGCCACCGGAGTTCGTTCCTCCCGACGCCGGGATCCTCGTCGACCCCGCCGACGAGGACGCGCTCGCCGAGGCCTTG
The DNA here is from genome assembly GCA_035764165.1 of Gaiellaceae bacterium. Lineage (GTDB taxonomy): Bacteria > Actinomycetota > Thermoleophilia > Gaiellales > Gaiellaceae > 3-1-20CM-4-69-9. The sequence goes on from DASTZS010000028.1 coordinate 17,242, forward strand.
CGGACGGCGGCCGCGCTGCCGTCACCGAACCCGTTCGCGCGGGCCGCGGCCGAGGGCCACGACGTCAGGCTGCAGGCGGAGAAGGTGGAGACGATCCTCGAGCGAGCCGCTCGAGGTCGGCGAGCCTGAGTTCGACGAGCGGCCGAATCGTGTCCTCGAGCCCGGCCTCGCGCGCAGCTTCGAGCGCCTGCTCGTAGCTCTCGCGCGCCTTTGCGGCGTCGACGCCCTGCTTCAGCCGGTTGTCACCGGTAACCAGGAGCTTCTGGATCCGCTCCCGGGCGTCGTCCCCCTTCACAAATTCACCGTAACAGTTCACATTTCAAAGTGAACGGACATGGAAGCCGCCCTTAATTCCCCCCACCGGATCCGCGTGCTGATCGCCGACGACCACCGGCTCTTCGGCCAGGCGCTGGAGGCGATCCTGGCCACCGACGACCGCCTGGAGGTGAGCGGCCATGCCGGGGACGGGGCCGAGGCGGTCCAGCTCGCGCTGTCGATCGACCCGGACGTGATCCTGATGGACATCGCGATGCCGATCATGGACGGCTTCGAAGCGACGAGACAGATTCGCAGGCAACGGCCCGGGTCGTGCGTCCTCATGCTGACCGGCTCCAACTCCCGCACGGACGTCGACCGCGCGAGGGAAGCGGGGGCGGCGGGCTACGTGACGAAGGACCGGATCGCAGCCGAGTTGATCGAGGCGATCCTCGAGATCGTCGCACGCTAGGCGCTGGTACCCTGGCCGCGCGATGGTTCAGGCGCTCGCCGTCATCCAGGTTCTGATCTCGATCGCCCTCTGCGGCCTGATCCTCATGCACTCGGGGCGGGACGCCGGGCTCGGTGGAATGGGCTTCACGCCCGCGTCGCAGGGCGGCACGCACATCGTCGAGCGCAACCTGACGCGGCTCACGGTCGTCGTCGCAATCCTCTTCGTCGCGAACTGCATCGCGCTCTTCCACGCGTTGAAGTAGCCGCGCTCGCGCTCGTCGCCGGCCTCACCGCCGGAGGCTGCGGTTCCGCCCAGGCGCCGCCTGCTCGTGCGCCCGCTGCCTCCGGCCCGGCGAACGTCGTTCGCGTCGCACTCACCGGCTTTCGCTGGCCGCTCGACCCGGCCCTCGCGGAGGGCAGGGACGAGACGACGCTCGCGCGCGCGCTCTTCGCGACGCCGCTGACACTCGACCCCGGCACCGGCCGGCCCGCGCCTGGACTCTGCCGTGGGTGGTCGTCGCGCGACTTCCGCGACTGGCAGTTCGACTGCCGCTCTGCTCCCGCCATCGCCGCTGCCCTGCGCCGCCTCCGGCGGCTGCCGGCGTCGTCGCTGAACTGGGCCTTCGCCCGCACGCGGGTCAGCGCGACCTCCGCCACGAGGCTCCGAGTTCGGCTCCCGTTTCCGTGGCCGCGCTTTCCGTATGTCCTCACCTCGGTCGCCACCGCGCCGCGATTCGTTGCGGGCCCGTTCTCTCTCGTCTCCGGTTCGCCTCAGAGAGTTGTCGTCCGCCGGCCCGGCCTGACGGTCGTCTTTCGCCGCCTGCCCGCGCGTGCCGCTCGGCGCGAGTTCCTGCTGGGGACGCTCGACGAGGCTCCCGTTCCGCTCGGCGACCTGGTCGCCGCGAAACGCGATGCCCGGCTGCGCGACAGCGTGCGTGCTCGGATCCTGCTCGGCCTCGACGTCGTCGTTCTTCGCCTCTCGAACCCGAAGTTGCGCCGCGTCTATTCGGAGACGGCGAACCGCGGCGACTACGAGCAGCTCGTTTCAGGGCTGCCGGGCTCGGCGTCGTACGGCTTCGTCGGTGCTCGAGAACCCGATCCGGCCGCGTTCCGCCGCGCCCTGCGGTCGATTCGATCGCTCCCGCGTGTCGCGGTCCGGCTCGGGGTGCCGGACGATCCCGTGCTCCGCTCCGGCGCGAGGGTGCTGTACGCAGACTGGCGCGACGCCGGACTCGGACCGCGTTTAGCCGTCGACGCGGCTTCAAAGCTCGACGGGTCGTTCCGGCGTGTGCTCGCCGCGTACGCGCAAGCGGAGGTGATCCCTGCGCAGCTCGTGCTGCGCGACGGGGTTCCCGGCAGGGGCGCGCTGCTGCGCGCGCTCGCAGCGACCGATCAGGCGCCTGAGCTCCGCCGGCTGGACGGCTTCCTCCGCGCGTCGGCATTCGCGATCCCGGTTGCGTGGGTCGTCGATGCGCGGCTCGTGTCGCGCCGGCTCGAAGGCTGGCGTGAGGACGCGCTCGGGAACGTCGACTACGCCGCGGTCAGATCCCGGGCTTCGAGCCAACGCCCGTGACGGCGAACCGCTCACAGGCGATCGCCGGCGCGAGCACGCCGTACGGATAGCGCTCGCCGTAGAAGTTCTGCGAGTTGACGAGGGACACGTCGGCCGTCAGGCCGAGCACGTCCCGCAGGAAGTCGGGTACGGCGAGGGTGAAGCGCAGGTTGACGAGTGGCTCCGCGATCTTGCCGTCCCGAATGCGAAACGTCCCGTCGCGGGTCATCCCCGTGATGATCCCTTCGCGTGGATGAACGACGCCGAGGTAGTGCAAGCGCGTGATGTACAAGCCGTCGCCGACGAGCTCGGCAAGCTCGTCGACGGATTCGGCGTCACCCGGCCTGACGGAGAGAGCCGACGGCAGCGGGCCCCAGTCGCGTAGCTCCGCAGGCGGGGCGTGACCCGTCGACTGCGCATCGCCGCCCGCCTGCGCTGCGGTCGTCCGGTCCCAGACGACGTCGCGGGCGACGCCGTCCTCCACCAGCTCCACGCGCTGCTTCGGCGTCCCCTCGAAGTCGAACGCCTTCGGCAATCCGCACGGGTCGAGTGCGTCGTCCGCGATCGAGATCTTCTCGTCGAACACGCGCTGCCCAAGTCGCCCGGCGAAGTAGCTCCGCTCCTCGAGCAGTCCGAGGGCACCGAAAGAGTCGTGGGAGAAGTAGTCCAGCAGGTCCGCGAACGCGTAAGGCTCGAGCACAGCGCGGTACACGGCCGGCTCGAGCTCGACGGCGCCTGCGGTGCGCTTGCCCTTGTCCGCCGCCTCGTGCGCGACGGCGGTGGGGTCGATGGCGCCGGCGCGCCAGGCGGTCTGCTCCGCGTAGCCGGACCAGCCCTCCTCCGCCGCGACGACGAGCGTCGTCGCGTCCGTCATCTGCTGGGCGACGGAGAGGCCCGTCGTGGATGCGACCGCGAGCTCCGAGACGGCGCTCGTGAAGAAGCCGTAGAGCGGAGCGTCGCCGCCTGCCTCGATCGCGGCACCGGCCAGTCGTGCCTGCTCTTCCGGGCCGAGCTGCGCGGTCGCTTCGTCGTACCCCTCCACGGGCGGCGGCTCGGCAGGAGGCGCAAGCCCTGGGAACGCCTCGTCCGGCGGTGCGCTGTGGGCTGCGTCGCCTGCGCGCCGCGCGAGCTCGGCGAGTCCTTCCGCGTCGATCTTGTTGGTCGTCGCCACGCCTGCGCGCCGGTTGCGCACGACGCGCAACGTGACCATTGCGTTCTCGATCAGGGTCGGCTGGTGCACCTCGGAGCCGGCGAAGCGTGCGAGGCCGGAATGCTCCACGTGCGCGACGGCCTCCGCCTCGCCGCCGGCCGCGTCGAGCGCGGCGCGCGCGATCTCGAGCGCGCTCACGGCCGCACGCCCACCTGGACGTTCAGGAACCGCGCGGGCGCCGCGCCGTGCGACACGTGCGCGCTCTGCCCGGGCTGGCCCTTGCCGCAGTTCGTCAGTCCGTAGAGACGCCACTCGTCCCGGCCCGCGACGGCGTCGAGCGAGCCCCAGAACTGCGGCGTGATGCCGGTGTAGGTGGCGTCGCGAAGCATCCGCCCGAGCTTCCCGCCTTTGATCTCCCAGGCGATCTGCGTGCCGAACTGGAAGTTGAGCCGCTTGTCGTCGATCGACCAGCTGCGGTTCGTCTCCATGTACAGGCCGTCGGCGACGTCGGCGATCAGGTCGTCGACGGTTCCCTCCCCCGGTTCAAGGTGGAGGTTGGTCATGCGCACGAGCGGCATGCGGTTCCAGCCGTCGGCACGCATCGAGCCGCCCTTGCCGGCGCCGATCCGGGCCGCGGTCTCGCGTGAGGTGAGGAAGCCCGTGAGCAGCCCCTCTTCGACGACGGGTGCCCGTTCCGCCGGCACGCCTTCGTCGTCGAACGCGAAGCTCCCGAGCCCGCCCTCCGTGGTCGGGTCGGCCGTGATGTTCATCAAGGGAGACCCGTATTGCAGCGAGCCGAGGTCGTGCGGCTTCAGGAAGCTCGTCCCCGCGTACGACGCCTCCGTGCCGTAGACGCGGTCGAGCTCGGTCGGGTGTCCCACGGATTCGTGCACCTGCAGCGCGACCTGGTCGCCGTCGAGCACGACCGTCATGACGCCGCTCGGACACTCGTCGGCGCGGACGAGCGCAGCGGCCTGCTCCGCCACGCGGGGTGCGTGCCCCACCAGGTCGAGGCCGTCGACGTACTCCCAGCCCGACTGGCAGCTCGAGCCGACGTGCGCGCTCGGATAGCTGCGCGTCTGGAAGACGCCCTCCCGTGCCGCGGCGCAGTCGACGCCGGCGCCGCACTCGATCAGCTCCTGCTCGACCTCCGTCCCCTCCGAGGTGAGCAGGAGCTTGTGCTCGCGTTGCGCGCGCACCATCGCCTGGCGCACGAGGATGTCCGGGCCGGCGAGCGCCTCGTCCGCCCGCAGGCACTGCGCGACCTTGTCGGTGAGCGGGACCTCGAACGGATCGCGCTCCACCGCCGTCCGATGGAAGCCGCTGACCGGCTCGACGGGCGCAAGCTGCCGTGCATGCCTGCCGGCGGCGGCGCGCGCGAACGCGCAGGCTCGCAGCGCGGCATCACGCGCGCCCGCCGCCGAGAGCCGCCGGTTCGCCGCGAATCCCCAGGCGCCGCCGAGCAGGACCCGCACGCCGATGCCCTCGCTCTCCGAGTCCGTCAGCTGTTCGACCCGCCCGTTCTTCGTCGCGACGAACTGGTTGCGCTTCACGACGACGCGGGCGTCGGCGTACTCGGCGCCAGCCCCGGTCGCCGCATCGACCGCGGCTGCACAGACATCACGCACGCGCCGGACTCTAGTCGGGTTGGCCGCGGCTACAATGCGCCGGCTCTCAGGCGCTGGTGGCGGAATTGGTAGACGCGCTAGGTTGAGGGCCTAGTGGCCTTAAAAGGCCGTGGAGGTTCAAGTCCTCTCCAGCGCATCCGACGCCCTCGAACCCGAGGGCGTCAGTCTTTCGAGTGAGACCAGACCCTGGGGCTTGACGTCGTCCGGCAGGATCTCTACCCTGCCTGTCGAACACACGTTCGACCGCGACCCCGACCCCTGGAGGCGAGATGCTGACGGGACGACAGCAGGAGATCTGGGACTTCCTCGTCGACTATGTCGACCAACACGGCTACCCGCCGACGGTGCGGGAGATCGGCGAGGCGGTCGGGCTGGCCTCACCCTCGACCGTCCACGCCCACCTGGCGAATCTCGAGCGTGCCGGCCTGCTCAAGCGTGACCCCACCAAGCCCCGGGCCGTCGAGCTCGTGGGCCGGGAGCGCGGCCAGTCTGCCGCGGTGGAGAAGCTGCCCCTTGTCGGCCAGATCGCGGCCGGCGGGCCTCTGCTCGCCGAGCAGGACATCGAGGACCACCTGGCCGTGCCGGAGACCCTCCACGGCGACTTCCTCCTGCGCGTCAAGGGCGACTCGATGATCGGCGCCGGGATCCTCGACGGCGACATCGTGGTCGTGCAGCGCGCGCAGGACGCCCGCAACGGCGAGATCGTCGTCGCGCTGGCCGGTGACGACGAGTCCGCCGACGAGGCGACCGTGAAGCGCTTCTTCCGCGAGAGCGGCCGCGTGCGGCTCCAGCCGGAGAACGACGCCCTCGAGCCGATCTACTCGGCCCACGTCCAGGTTCTGGGCCGCGTGACGGGGGTGTTCCGGCAGCTGTGAGCCAGGTCGCCCCTCTGCACCGCACGCTCGAGCAGGAGCTGCAGGCGTTGCTTCGGGGCGCGAGCCTCGAGTGTCTCGTCTGCGGCGAGTTCGTGTTGCACGCCGGCGGGATGATCACCTGCCCGGAGTGCAACTCGAGCCTGCGCGCGAGGGGCGACTCGCAGAAGTCGAAGGTCCAATTCGGGACGCAGGCCGGGTGAACGCGGGCGCTGACCTTCAGGATGCGCCGGCTCGGCCAGGGCATCCGTCGGCGAGTGAACGTCCGGAACCTCCGCCGGTTCGATCAGTCTTGAGCTGACGCGGCTACAATCCGACCTGCAGGCCGGGTGACCGCGGGCGCTACGGGGCTCGAGGAAAGTCCGGACACCACAGGGCAGGACGCTGGGGCGACCCAGGCGGCGAAAGCCGACGGAAAGTGGCACAGAAAGGAGACCGCCAGCGGCGAGCTTCTCTCCGGAGACGCCGAAGGTAAGGGTGAAAAGGTGGGGTAAGAGCCCACCAGCGTCGTGGCGACACGGCGGCTAGCCAAACCCCGTCCGGTGCAAGGCAAACAGGTCCCGTCATCAGGCGGCCCGCCGAGGGACCGGGTTGCTGCACAGAGGGATGGTCACCGAAAACAGAATCCGGCTTAGAGGTCTGCTAAGGGAAAAACCCTGTGATTTGCAGGGTTTTTCCTATTCTTGGAGATCTGCCTCGTTGGAGCACCGTGCATCACCGGTGCATCACATGGTTAAGGACGGCCTACGCATAAGGCGTGGAACAAGCAGCTTCCTCTCGGCTTGAACCGCGTGGTTGAGCCAAAACTGCGGCCGGCATGGGGCGCGTATTGGAAGCTCAGAAGGCGGTTGCTTAACGAGGAATCGCCGTGCCTTGCGAGACTCGGCGGATCGACCTCTTCCTTACCGTGCATTTTTCGCCGTGGGCTTTCGGCAGAGCACCTGCACGGGATGCGTTCGCTCTTCCTCGATGTTGCGGGCGGCGTTGCGGACCTTCTGGGGCGCGTTCTTCCCCATGAGCAGGTGCATCCCGAACGGTGGCAGCTCGCCACGCTCGGCGAACGCGAGGATGCTCCGATAGGCCTCGAGATACTTCGGCCCGGTGTCCTCGATCTCGACATCGACGAATCCAACGGTGGTGAGCAGGTCGCGCGTCTGCGTAGGTGTCGCCAACCACTCGCCGCTCCCGTCCTCGGACCAAGGGACGGGGTGATGGGGCGCGCCGGCACGCCCGAGCCCGTGTTCGGTCAGCGCGAAGAAGGCACCAGGCTTCAGCACGCGCCCGGCCTCGCGGAAGAACTGCTCGCGGTCGGCGATGTTCATCGTGACGTGCTGGCTGTAGGCGCCGTCGAAGAGGCCGTCCGCGTATGGGAGGTGGTGTGCGTCGCCGCGCTCGAACGTGACCTTGTCGCTCAGATCGACCAACGCCGTGAGCTTCGTCGCCGCCTCGACGAAGGGGGCGGTGATGTCGATCCCACTGACTGTGCAGCCGAAGCGTTGCGCGAAGTAGCGGGCCGGCCCGCCGAGGCCGCAGCCGATATCAAGGATGTGGTCCCCTTCCCCGACGGGCAGGCGGTCTCCGAGCTCGACCGTGGCCGGAAAACCCCTAGCGTGGAAGTGGTCGACCGGCGCGAGGTCCTCGACTGTCAACGAATCGAGAGGTATCGACGACGTCTCTAGAGCGGAGAGGACCAGCGTGTAGACGTCGCCTTTCGCCCAGTGGTCGGCGACCGAGCCTGCTTCCGACATGGTTCCCTCCTTGCGCTTCTGGGACCCGCATAGCGTAAGCGGTGCATTTATTCATCGCGCTGTAGACCCTGAACGCCCTGCGCGACGCGGCCCCACTCAGACGTCGACCGGCGCGATCATCGTCGGCCAGCCGCGTGGTGAACGGCCCCTCGCCTTAGCCGGCACAAACCCACGCCTGAATGGGCGGCCCCTGCTGGGTTCGAGTCGGCGTGAACAGCTCCAGCGGCTGCGCCAGCGGTCGCTGATCCGGGGCGTGGCGGCTGTCCAGGCGGGGCCCGCTTCTCGGATGACGGCGAAGTAGCTCACGCGCGGGCGATCAGATAGTGGTACTCGTTCGAGAGCCGGTAGCTGCCGTCAGCGCGCTGGTAGGGAGCGAGGCCGTCGACGATCGCCGTCTTCAGTTCTTGCTCGCGTTCGGGGCCGGCGAGGATGGCGAGGCCGGCGACGGCGACGAGGGCGCGGCCGAGGGTCTCCGCGTCGGGGTACTCGAGCGCCCAGCTTGTGTCGAACTCCGCCTCCGGGCTGAGGCCGGCCCGGGTTGCGAGGGCTCGGAGCGCGTCGGGCTGGGAGAGGTCGGGATCGGGTGGCGCATCGGGTGGCCGCGGCGGCAGGAAGGGCCGCGCGATCTGCTTCATCGCTTCGAGGTCGCAGCGCTCGTGGGCGCCCCAGACCTGGATCACGACCGGCGCGGCGGGTTTCGCGACGCGGCCGGCCTCGCGCAGGGCGGCGACCATGTCGTTGGCGAAGAAGAACGAGTTGAAGCCGGTGACGAGGTCGAAGGTGTCGTCGTCCCAGGGCAGGTCCTCCATCTCGCCGACGCGCAGATCCGCAGCCGGCAGACGCGTGCGGGCGAAGGCGACCAGCGCCTCGGAGGCGTCGATCCCGTGCGGCTCGCCGCCGCGATTGGCGACCAGGCGCAGGAAGGCGCCGACGCCACAGCCGACGTCCAGGACCCGCTGGCCGGGCTCGAGTCCCGTCCGCTCGAGCGCTGCCTCGTAGGTGGGGAGCTGCCCGTCCTCGCTGAGCGCCCAGTCGGCGGGGCGGGCGCCCCAGAGCGGCCCCCAGCGCGACGCGCTCCCTGTGACGACGGCGGATGAGGCTGTGGTCATGGGCGGCTTTCCTTCGGCTAGACTACGATCCGTAGTTATAGACTATGTCCCGTAGCTTAGTCAACGAGGAGCTGACCCTCTTCTCGCACGAGATCCTCGGCCTGGTCGGTCGCGGTGGCGCCGGGGCCCATGACCTGTTGCGCATGGCCCGTCGTGGCCGGATCCTCGACTGGGCCGGCGAGAGCCAGTACTACGTCGAGCCGAAGCGGCTCGCTCGTCTCGGCTACCTCGACGCCCGCAAGGAGCCGGGCAAGACCCGCGAACGCACGGTCTACACCCTCACGGACAAGGGCCTCGACGCGCTCAGCGAGTACGCCCATACGCCGGTTGCAGTCACGCCGGTGAAGAGCGACGCGCTCCTAAGGCTGCTGATCTGCGACCTCGTCGGCGAGGAGGTCACGCGCGTGAGCATGGCGACGCTGCGCGACGACATCGGCGACCTCCGCGAGCGCCTCGACGATTCGGAGCGCACGGCGAGGGGATACCCGCACCGGGCCAAGTACTTGCTGCTCGTGGTCGACTTTCTCCGCGGCCTGCTCGATCTGCACGAACGGCTGGTCGACGAGGTCGAGCGCGAGTTCGCGGTCACCCCGGGGATGTCAACTCCTGCGAACCCGAACGCCGAGGGGGCTTGACGGCGAGCATCCTGCGTTCCAGAGTGCCTGGCTAGAGCGCGGGCTCGCCGGCCCGCTTGCTCGGCGTGATGTTCTGGTTCATCCGGAACAGGTTGTCGGGGTCGTACTTGTCCACGCCAGCGCGGACGGGTGAGGCCGACACGTGCTGACCGAGGACGCGGAGGGGCAGGAGGTCTCCGCTCGCGGAGAGTCTTCCCGCGGCGCGAACCGCTGACCTCGGCGGAAGGCATCACAACTGCGGTGTGCGCTGGCAGCCTTGCATATGTCCGCCTTACAGGCCTGCTACCGAGAAGCCCCGGCTCGCGGGGCTTCTCTCATTCAGCGGCGCCGCGTGAGCTGCATGATGTGCGCGCGAAAGTGAAAACCGTCGTAGTCGCCGGTCTCGTGCTGACGCTGGTGGTCGCCTCGTCCGCGGACGCGGCGGTTCCGCCGCCCGGCGCTCCCGTTCCGCGTGGGCGGGTCGCTCTCGCGCGGGCGCTGCAGACGACGAGTGCCGACCTGGAGGAGGCGATCGCCCTCTGGCGCCCGAAGTCCCAACCCGCTCCCGACGACGTCGTCCTGCTCGCGCTCTACCAGCAGCGCATCTATCGCCTCCTTGCGGGCAACAACGGTCTCTCTCGCGGTGTGCTCTCGCTGCTTCCGCGCAAGCTCGCGCAAACGGCGGGCGATCTCCTCACCGCGCACCGGGAGCTTCACCGCCTGACGCCTCCGATCGCCGCGCGCACGATCAAGACAGGACGCTCGCTGCCCGCGCCGATGCTCCTCTCGTACTACCGCGAGGCACAGAAGAGATTCGCCGTTCCGTGGAACGTGCTGGCAGCCGTGAACTTCGTCGAGACGAAGTTCGACAAGCTGCGCAGCTCCAGTGCGTCCGGGGCGCAGGGGCCGATGCAGTTCATGCCTGCGACCTGGCGTCGCTACGGGCTCGGCGGCGACGTCCACGATGCGCACGACGCGATCCTCGGGGCTGCGAACTACCTCCGTGCATCCGGGGCGGCGCGCAACGTGCGAACTGCGCTTCACCACTACAACCCGTCGCGTTCGTACGTCGATGCCGTTCTTCGGTACGCCCGACGAATCGCGGCCGACCGGACGACGTTCTTCGCGCTCTACTCGTGGCAGGTATTCGTGAAGACGCCACGCGGCGATCGCCGCGTCACAGGTCCCGGCCGGCCCTGAGGAGGTTTCATCGTTCTCTCACGCCGGCCTCGTAGCCTCCGGGCAGACAAGGAGGGGAACATGTCCAGACGCATCGTCATCGCGGCGGTCGTCGTGGTCGCGGGGCTCGTGGCCGCGATCGTCGCGTTCGCAGTCTCCCGCTCGACCTCGAACACGAGGACCGCGTCGCCACCGATCCCGACGTTGCCGCCGCCCGTCGACTTCGTCGATCGGATCGACCATCCGTTCTTCCCGCTCGAGCCGGGAACGACGTTCACCTACACGGGCCAGTCCGACGGCGCGCCGCAGAAGGTCACGGTGCTCGTCACGCACAAGACGAAGACGATCCTCGGCATCGACGCGACGGTCGTCCTCGACCAGGTCTTGATTGACGGGAAGCCAGAGGAGAAGACCTGGGACTGGTACGCCCAGGACTCAGACGGCAACGTCTGGTACCTCGGCGAGGACTCGTTCGACTACGTCAACGGCAAGTGGGTCCGCAGCGACGGCTCCTGGCAAGCCGGTGTCGACCGAGCGAAGGCGGGCATCATCATGGAGGCGCGCCCGCACGTCGGCGACGTGTACCGGCAGGAGTACTACGTCGGCCATGCCGAGGACATGGCGAAGGTGATCGACACGAACGGAGCGGTGACCGTTCCCTTCGGCAGCTTCGACCATCCCTTCGCCACGAGCGAGTGGACGCCGCTGGAAAAGGGGATCGTCGAGCACAAGTACTACGCGCGTGGCGTCGGCAACGTGCGCACCGTGATGGTCAAGGGCGGTTCCGAGGACGAGCTGCTGCTCTCGGTCACCCACTAGTACGAGTCCAGATGCTGAGCTCGCCGACGCGGGTGTAACCGAGACGCAGGTAGATGGGTACGCCCTCCGGGCTCGGTGCGAGCACCGAGGGTAGGCCCGTTTCGGGCAGCATCGCTGCGCACGTCAGCGCCGTGCCGTAGCCGCGACGACGCGCGGACGCCACCACGGTCACGCCGAAGACGCCGACCGCATCCTCCGACGTGTAGCCCATCGCAGCTCCGACCGCGCGTCCGCCGACGCGGGCCGTGAACATCGCCATTCGAGGCTCGTCGAGGACCGAGGGCGGATGAATCGTGCCCGGAGGAATCGAGGCGCCCTCGTGCTCGAAGCCTTGCACGCTGACCGCCTCGAACTCCTCGACCTCGCGCTGGGTCGAAACGCGGACGATCTCGAGCTCGGGCGGGGCGGGTGCCGAGACCGGAGCGGGCTTGCGGAGGAACCACGGCTCGGTCCGCCAGACGCTGAAGCCGAACCGCTCGAGTGACAGCGACTGCCAGTTGTCGCAGACGCTTGCCGACGAGTCCAGGACCGCCTCCTGCCGCAGATCCGGCCGCAGCGTGATCGAGCTGAAGTACATCGCCGGCGGCCGGTCGAGCGCCCGCCACACGCCGGCGTCCGTCTCCCAGCGGAGTCCGAGTGCCGTCAGCCAGGCCGCATGCCAGTCCGCGACCGCGCCGGCGCAAAGCGCGACCGGATCATTCATGGGCGGACTATGTACGCAGGACGACTTCGAGCGCGGTGCCGCGACCCGGCTTCGACGTGAGCGTGAAGCCGCCCTCGATCGTCTTCGTTCGCGCGCGGATGTTCTTGAGCCCCTGGCCGGCCGCCGCGGATTCGCCGTCGAACCCGTCGCCGTCGTCGCGCACCGAGACGAACCGCTCCTCCTCGCGCAGCCCGATCACGACCTCCGCCCGTCTGGCGTTTGCGTGCTTGCGGACGTTGCCGAGACCCTCCTGCACGATGCGGAAGACCTCGATCTGCTCGTCGGGAGCGAGGCGGACGTTCGGGTCGATCTCGAGATCGACCTCGAGCTCGCCGTCGGCGGTAAGGAACTCGATGTAGCGGCGCAGTGCCGCGTCGAACGGCGCGTTGCCGGCAGCGGTCGAGAGCGCCAGGATCGCGAACCGCGCTTCCTGCTGCGCGGCATCCGCGGCCTCCTTCAGCTTCGCGAGCGTCTCTTCCTGCGGCGCACCACGCTGCAGCATCGTCGCGTGGGTCGAGACGGCGAAGAGGTACTGGGCAAGGCCGTCGTGGATCTCGCGTGCCACGCGGGCACGCTCTTCCGCGACGGCACGGCCGAACTCGGCGAAGCTGATCGCGCGCCACGCGCCGGCGAGGAGGAGCCCGTACGCCAGCAGGCGCAAGGCGTCACCGCGGGAGACCGAGCCCGCGGCCAGGACCGGCGTGAACACGTAGTGCAGCGACGCGAACAACATCAGCGTCGAGCCGAGCGCCAGCCAGCGGTCCAGGTCCTCCCGGCGCTCGTAGAAGCGCTTGCCGAAACCCACGACGCCGAGCAGGTTCAGCAGGGCCTGTGCGGCGAGCGAGCCGGTGAGGAGGCCCGGCGTCTCCGAATGAGGGTCGATCGGCGGGAGCGTCCCGGCAGAGGACCGCAGCGCGAACCAGATGAATCCGAGCGCAAGAGAGGCCGCGACGATTGTGTTCGCGAGCGCGCGGGGACCCGAACGCCCACGCACGAACGGGGCCGCGGCCACCAACGCCCAACCCAGCAGCCGTCCGATCACCCCTGCCCAGGCCTCCGACCGGTGGAGCGGCTGCCCGCCGACGAGCGGCGCGACGCCGAAAGCCCCGATCGAGAGCGACAGGACGAAGAAGCCGGTGCAGAGCAGGAGGTCGAGACGCCGGCCCTCCACCGCGAACCGGATGCCGGCGAGCAGCGCGATGAGCCCGCCGGCCAAGGTCATGACCGTCTGGAGGACGAGCCCGAGCTGTGGCAGCGAGAATCTGGTCTGCAGGTCGGTGTTCGAGAGGAAGAGGGCGAGCGAGGAGCCGAGCAGCCCGAAGAGGAGGATCTCTCCCCACAGCCAGGCCTGGAAGTCGTCTCTGCCGTCTTGTCGCACGTTCACTCTTGTCGGCAGATCCCCGACGACCGATAAGCGTTGAAACACTGATGGCTGAGCGAATCCTCATCGTCGACGACCACCCGCTGACCCGTTCGGCCCTGGCGGGCCTGCTCAGGCAACACGACTTCGACGTGGTCGCGGAGGCGGCCGACGGCGAGGAGGCGATCGAACAGGCGGGGGCGCTCCAGCCCGACCTGATCCTGCTCGACCTCTCGATGCCGGGACTCGACGGGCTCTCTGCACTGCCGCGCCTCCGTGACGCCGCCCCGGAGTGCGAGGTCGTCGTGCTGACGGCGTCGGGAACCGAGGAGAATTTGCTCGGCGCGATCCGCGGCGGAGCCGCCGGCTACCTGCTCAAGAGCGAGCCGCCCGAGCGGATCGTCGATTTCCTCCGAGGGGTTGCGCAGGGAGAGGCGGCTCTCTCGGGCGCGGTCGCGCGAAGGCTGCTCGAGCAGGTGCGTTCGGGCCGGGGTCGGGGGTCGGGTGTGCCCGACTCGATTGCCGCTGCGCTCTCGGCCCGCGAGCTCGAGGTGCTCCTCCTCCTGGACGAGCATCTCGCGACGGAGGAGATCGCCAGGCGCCTCTTCATCTCCGAACACACGGTTCGCTCGCACGTGAAGAGCCTGCTCAGGAAGCTCGGCGTCTCCTCCCGCCGTGAGGCGCTCGAGGCGCTCTCGGTCGCCCGGGGCTGACTCACCCATCGTGGGTGATGCCCTTCCCCCGGCGCGGGCGATGCCTTCGGCGGGGCGGCCTGCCGATACTCCACTCGTAAGGTTTGATGACGCTCCCTCGGAGCGAACGTGGCGAATCAACCTGATGGCGTTCGTTCGACGGCCGGCTCTCAGCCGGTCGTCGCGTTTCCCGACGAGAAGCCCTCCAGTGCAGCCCCGACGAGGCCCGGCAGCGTCTCGAGGTTGTAGCCGCCCTCGAGCACGGCCGCGATCCGCGGCGCGAGTGCGGTGCAGAGCCTGCTCAGCTCGCGGAACCCCTCGGCACTGACGCGCATGTGCGCGAGTGGGTCCTCGACGTGCGCGTCGAAGCCGGCCGAGACGAGGAGGAGGTCGGGAGCGAACTGCGCCACCGCGGGCATGACCGTGTCCTCGAACACGTCGAGGTACTCCTCGTCGCCCGCGCCCGCGCTCAGCGGGATGTTCAACGTCGTCTCGTTCTGCTCGTCCGGTCCGCCGCTGCCCGGATAGAACGGCCACTGGTGGAGCGAGACGAAGAAGACGCTCTCGTCGTCCCAGAAGATCTCCTGTGTTCCGTTGCCGTGGTGGACGTCGTAGTCGACGATTGCGACGCGGTCGCCGTCTGCCTGTGCGGCGCGTGCTGCGACGGCCACGTTGTCGAAGATGCAGAAGCCCATTGCACGGCTGCTGAGCGCGTGGTGTCCCGGTGGCCGGACGAGCGCGAAGCCACCAGTCCGCGCCGCTTCGATCGCGGTGCCTGCCGCGAGGAACGCCGCCTCGGCCGTCGTCCCCGTCGCCGGCGTGTCGGGATCGAGCCACGTCAGCTCGTGGACGGCGAGGACGTGTTCGACGTGTGAGGCCGTGTGGCACCGCAGGACTTCCTCCTTCGTCGCGGGCCTGCCTTCACGCCACTCCGGGAAGGCTCGCAGCAGCTCGACGAGACGCTCGGTGGACTCGGGGTGGCCGAAGGTCGGATGCAGGCGCGCGAGCGCTGGATGCGTCAGGACGTCGATCGGCGGATCGCTCCTATGTCGCTGCGGCGGCGATCCTGTCCGCCTGGGCGTTCAGGCCGAGCTGCCTGGCGAAGGTGGACGCCTCCGCCCATTGCGGCGTCTGATCTTCGAGGGGAGGTAGGGGGGCGGAGGCGTCCAGTGTCGCCATTCGCCGGTACATCCGAAGTTCCTCCGCCTGCGCCTCGAAGCGCCCGGCCTCGAGCATCGCCGCCAGCGTCCCGTACTCGGCCAGCAGGCTCGCTGCCGTCTTCGGGCCGACGCCGCGGGCGCCCGGGAGCTTGTCCGAAGGGTCCCCGCGCAGCGCGATGAAGTCCGGCACCTGCTCGGGCTCGACGCCGTAGCGTTCCCGCACCTCCGCGGGGCCGACGCGCGCGAGCTCGCTCACGCCCCTCGTCGGCTGCAGGATCGTGGTGTGGTCGCTCGCGAGCTGGAAGGCGTCCCGGTCCGAGGTGACGACGAGCGCCGTGCCCCCACGCTCCTCTTCCTCGTGGACGCCCGCGGCGAGGAAGTCGTCGGCCTCGTACCCGGCGCCCTTTGCGCTGGCGAAGCCGAACGCGCGCACGAAGTCGGGCAGGATCTCGAGCTGGTCGAGGATCTCCTGGTCGAACTCGCGGCCCCCCTGGTAGCCGGCGAAGAGCTCGTGGCGGTACGTCGGGACGAACAGCGTGTCCCAGCCGACGAGCACCGCCCTCGGTGCTTCGGCCTGCCAGAGCCGTAGGAGGAAGTTGGAGAAGCCGATCAGGGCATTGCTCGGCTTTCCGTCGGCCCGCCGCAGCGACTTCGGCAGGGCGTGGTAGGCGCGGTGGGTCAGCGAGTCACCGTCGATCACGAGGAGCGGCCGCGTCACAGGTTCTCACCAAGCCGCTCGATCTCGGCCATCAAGCGGTCGGTCGCCACGCGCGCGGCAGCCGACTCGTCCAGGTCCTTCAGGTCCTCGACCGGGATCGGCTTGCCGTAGCGGACGCGCAGAGGGCCGAGGCGCGAGAGTCGGTCGGTCCCGGAGATCGCGGCGGGGACGAGCGGGACTCCCGCCTCGAGCGCGATGCGCGCGGCACCCGTGTGCGACTTCGGCTGGTAACGCTTGACGAGGCCCTTTCGCTCCCGCGTTCCCTGAGGGAACATCGCGACGACCCCACCCGCCCGCGTCAGGTCGACGGCAGTCGCCATGGCCTCCACGTCCTGCTGACCACGCCGCACCGGGAAGCCGCCGCCGGCGGTGATGATCAGTCCGAGCGGCCACCAGTAGAGCTCGGACTTCGCCATGAAGCGCAGGAACCGGTCGGGCCAGAGCGGCAGCCCGAGCGGCCAGGGGTCGAAGTTCGAGACATGGTTGGCGGCGAGCACGAAGCCGCCTTCGGCGGGGAGGTTGTCCCGGCCCTCGGCACGAAGTCGAAACAGGCCCTTGACCACCGGCCAGGAGACCATGGCAACCGTCGAGTAGAAGGGACTCGGCCGCATCCCACCAAAATATCCCGGCCCGGGCCCGGCTCGAGGGGGCCGCTATGGTGTTTTCCATGGCCAAGACGCTCGTCATCGCAGAAAAGCCTTCCGTCGGCCGCGATCTCGCGGGCGCGCTGGACGGTGTCTTTCAGCGTCGCAAGCTCGACGACATCAAGCCGAAGCGTGGCAAGAA
The DNA here is from genome assembly GCA_035764165.1 of Gaiellaceae bacterium. Taxonomy (GTDB): domain Bacteria; phylum Actinomycetota; class Thermoleophilia; order Gaiellales; family Gaiellaceae; genus 3-1-20CM-4-69-9. The sequence continues at coordinate 34,040 of DASTZS010000028.1, forward strand.
GAAGGCGGAAGAGCCGACGAACGAGGAGGTCGTCGAGGCGGCGAAATCGAAGACCAAGACGCGGACGACCCGCGACGAAGCCGTCTTTCTCGAGTCCGACGACTACATCATCACCTGGGCCGTCGGCCACCTCGTCCAGCTCGCCGAACCGGAGGAGTACGACGAGAAGTGGAAGAAGTGGCGGATGGCCGACCTGCCGATCGTCCCGCCGAACGGCTTCAAGCTCGTTCCGCGCGACGCGAAGTCGAAGAAGCAGCTGAAGCTGATCGAGACGCTCCTCAAGCGAGAGGACGTCGACAAGATCATCAACGCCTGCGACGCCGGCCGCGAGGGCGAGCTCATCTTCGCGTACGTGTACGAGTCGGTCTTCGGCAAGTCGGCGACGAGCCCGAAGGCTCCAAAGCCCGTCGAGCGCCTCTGGATCTCGTCGATGACGAAGCAGGCGATCAGGGAAGGTTTCGAGAAGCTCCGCCCGGGCCCCCAGATGCAGTCATTGGAGGAAGCGGCCCGCTCACGCTCCGAGGCGGACTGGCTCGTCGGCATGAACGCGACCCGCGCAGCGACGATTCGCGGGCGCGCCTGGGTCGGTGGCGTCGTCTCGCTCGGCCGCGTGCAGACGCCGACCCTGGGCATGATCGTCAAGCGCGAGCAGGAGATCCAGGCGTTTGTGCCCGAGCCCTACCGGCTCATCCACGCGACCTTCCAGCCTCCGTATCAGGGGCTCTGGTTCGAGGGCGACGAGACGCGGATCTTCGGCGCGCTATCGCGCGCCGACGAGATCGTCCAAAAGGTCTCGGGCTCCGACGGCGTTGTCGAAAAGGTCGAACGAAAAGAACAGTCCGAGCGCGCGCCGCTCCTCTACGACCTCACCTCGCTCCAGCGCGATGCGAACCGCCGCTACGGCTTTTCCGCCAGGCGCACGCTGCAGGCCGCGCAGTCCCTGTACGAAGGCAAGAAGGCGATCACCTATCCCCGTACGTCGTCGCGTTTCCTCTCGGGGGACATGGTCGCCCAGCTGAAGCCGACCGCCGCGACGCTGCAGCCGATCGAGGACTACCGCAAGGCCGCCGAGTACGTGCTCGCGCTCGACCAGCTTCCGCTCGGCCGCGTCGTCAACGACGCGAAGGTCGACGACCACCACGCGATCATCCCCACGGACATCGAGAAGGACCTGGCGGCGTTTTCGCCCGACGAGCGCCGCGTGTTCGACCTGATCGCAAAGCGCTTCCTCTCCGTCTTCCATCCGCCGGCGCGATACGCGCGCACCACCGTGATCACGATCGTGGAGGAGGAGCGGTTCCGGACGCGCGGCAAGATCACGCTCGAGGCGGGTTGGCGCTCGGTCTACGGCATCGAGCCCGACCACGAGCGGCAGTCGGAGGACGAGTCCGAGGGCGGGGAGATTCCGGCGCTCCAGCAGGGTCAGACTGTGCGCTGCATCGCGGCCGAGATCGAGGACAAGATGACGAAGCCGCCGCCTCGCTACACAGAGGCGACGCTCCTCTCGGCTATGGAGGGCGCCGGCAAGCTCATCGATGAGGAGGAGCTGCGCGAGGCGATGAAGGACTCCGGCCTCGGCACCCCGGCCACGCGCGCGGAGACGATCGAGACGCTGATCCGGCGGGAGTACATCGAGCGGGTCGGCAAGGACCTACAGGCGACGCCGAAGGGGATTCAGGTCGTCACCATGCTCGAGGACCACAAGCTGACCTCTCCCGAGCTCACGGGTGACTGGGAGCACAAGCTTTCCGACATCGAGCACGGCCGCGGCGATCGCAAGAAGTTCATGAAGGGAATCGCGGACTTTGCGAAGGAAACCGTCGACCAGATCGCGGCCCTGGACAAGGAGAAGCTCCGCCCCGTGCGGGTGGAGCTCGGCCCTTGCCCACGCTGTGGCGCGGAGACCGGCGAGATCATCAAGGAGAACTCGAAGGCCTACGGCTGCACGAGCTGGAAGAGCCGGGAGGAGGTCGGCTGCGGTTTTGTGATTTGGAAACGGGTCGCCGGCCGGACGCTGACGCCCGAGATCGCCCGTCAGCTGATCGAGGAACGTCGGACCCGCGAAGTACTCTCCGGCTTCCGGTCGCGGAACGGCAAACCTTTTCGTGCCCGGCTCGTCTTGAACGACGAGGACAAGATCGAGTTCGAGTTTCCGGTTCGCGCGCAACCCAAAGAGCCCGCGGCGACGGAATAACAAAGGGCGCGGTCTCGTTGCTGGTTTGAAGCCCCTCAGGGACGCTTCTCCCTGGAAAGAAGAGGGAATTCGACCTACAGTGCGAAGGTTGGCCGCAGATCACAAAGTAGGATTCGAAAGGGACACTTGACACAAAATCAGCTGCACGAACTGCTTGATTCCGACCAGGCCAAGGCGCTCGTCGAGGGCGCGGAGGAGCGGGGCCACCTCGAAGCCGCCGAGCTCGAGGCGTTCGCGCTCGAGCACGATTTGAACGACGCCGAGATCGAGGAGGTGACCCGCGAGCTCGAGCGGATCGGGCTCGAGGTGCGCCAGCCCGAGGGCGAGGCGAAGGAGAAGGAAGCGGAGAAGGAGGAGAAGCCCGAGAAGCCGGCCGAGACCCATACCCTCTCCGGCTCCGCCGACAGCCTCCAGCTCTTCCTCGCCGACGTCGGCCGCCACAAGCTGCTCACCGCCGCGGAGGAGGTCACCCTCGCCAAGGCGATCGAGCGGGGCGACCCCGTCGCCAAGCGGCGCATGATCGAGTCGAACCTGCGGCTGGTCGTCTCCATCGCCAAGGGCTACCGGGGCCTCGGCGTCCCCTTCCTGGACCTGATCCAGGAGGGCACGCTCGGCCTGAACCGCGCGGTCGAGAAGTTCGACTGGCGGCGTGGCTACAAGTTCTCGACGTACGCGACCTGGTGGATCCGCCAGTCCGTCCAGCGTGCCGTCGCCAACCATGCCCGGACGATCCGCGTGCCCGTCCACGTGGTCGAGCGGCAGCAGAAGCTTTCACGGGCGGCCCGCCGGCTCGAGGTCGAGCTCGGCCGGGAAGCGACGAAGGAGGAGCTCGCCGAGGCGACCGGCCTCCCGATCCAGCACGTCGACGAGGCGCTCGGCGCCGCGCAGGCCTCGGTCTCCCTGAACCAGACGGTCGGCGCGGACGATGAGGGCGAGCTGGGCGACCTGTTCGCCGACCGCGAGGCGGCCGACCCGTTCGACGAGGCGGAGGAGTCGCTCCGGCGCCAGGGAGTTCGCCGGGCGCTCGACGCCCTGCCCGAGCGCGAGCGGCGTATTCTCGAGCTTCGCTTCGGTTTCGAGGGCGAGCCCTGGACGCTCGAGGCGATCGGCCACGAGCTCGACCTGACCCGCGAGCGGGTCCGGCAGCTCGAAGGCCAGGCCCTCGCGCGACTCTCGGCTCTTCGAGATCTCATCTCTCTCGCCGCCTAGTAGCGGGCCGAGAACCCTGATCGGACAGTGAGGGCGCCCGGAGGGCGCCCTCAATCGTTCTGGGCGACGTCCATCGTTTTCGAGGTAAATGCGTCATAGCTTGAGGAAGGCTTTACCTTCTGTTCATACTTGTGCGTCCGCCTGGAGAGGCGGGACGACGAAAGGAGTTTGGGTGAGGGGGAATTTGAGCAGGCTGGCCCTGCCTCTCGCTGCGCTGCTCGTGCTGGTCGCTGCGAGCACTGCAGGCGGAGCATCAAGGGCGGTGACGATGGTCTTCGCGGGTGCGTCGGATCCGACGTACCTCGATCCGGCGTTGGTGTCGGACGGCGAATCGTTCCGTATCACGGAGCAGGTCTTCGAGGGACTCGTGAAGTTGAAGCCCGGAACGACGCTCGTCGCACCGGCACTCGCGAAGAAGTGGACCTCGAAGAACGCGAAGGACTGGACGTTCTCGCTGCGACACAACGTGAAGTTCCACGACGGCACGCCGTTCAACGCAGCGGCTGTTTGTTACAACTACAACCGCCAGTACAACTTCACGGGCCCATTCCAGGACGGCTCGGCGACGTACTACTGGCAGACGGTGTTCGGCGGTTTCAAGCACAACGAGAGCGCCGACCTGTCACCGAGTCTCTACGTCGGCTGCACGGCACACGGGAAGTACTCCGTCACGATCCATCTCCGGACGCCGTCTGGCCCGTTCCTGCCTGGTCAGGTGATCTCGTCGTTCGCGATTCAGAGCCCGACCGCGCTGAAGAAGTACGGCGCCAACAACGGCGAGCTGCGCAACGGCACCTTCTATCCAACCGGCTCGTATGCGTTCAGCCATCCGACCGGCACGGGGCCATTCAAGTTCGTGTCGTGGACGGTGGGGGAGAAGGTGGTGCTGACGGCCAATCCGACGTACTGGGGCCCGAAGCCGAAGCTCAAGACGCTGATCATCCGGCCGATCTCCAACAACTCCGCCAGGCTGCAGGCGCTGCAGACGGGCGAGGTCCAGGGCTACGACCTGGTCGCGCCGGAGCACATCGGCACGATCCAGTCGAACCCGAAGCTGAAGGTCCTGAACAGGCCGTCGTTCAACGTCGCGTACGTGACGATCCACCAGGGTCCCGGCTCGCCGATGAACGACCTCAAGGTGCGGCAGGCGGTCGCCTACGGGCTCGATCGTGCTTCGGTCGTGAAATCCTTCTACTCCGGCCGCGGCCAGGTGGCGAAGGAGTTCGAGCCGCCGCAGCTGTTCGGCTGGACGAACAAAGTCACGCAGTACCCGTACAACCCGACGAAGGCGAAGGCACTGCTCAACTCGTCGAGCTGCCACGTGCCCTGCAAGGTCGACTTCTGGTATCCGACCGGTGTCTCCAGGCCATACATGCCTGACCCGAAGCGGAACTTCGAAGCGTTTGCGGCCAGCCTCGAGAACTCGGGCTTCAGCGTCACGGCGCACAGCGCGCCTTGGCGGCCGGACTACGTCAAGCACGTCAACGACGGCACGGCCGGCGACCTGAACCTGATCGGGTGGACGGGCGACTTCGGCGACCCGGACAACTTCTTGGGCACGTTCTTCCAGACGTTCAGCCCGCAGTTCGGGTTCCGCAACGCGGCGATCTTCAACATCCTCTCGAAAGCCGAGAAGGAGAAGAGCCTCGCCAAGCGCATCGTGCTCTACAAGCGGGCGAACATCATGATCATGAAGTACCTGCCTGCGGTGCCGTACGCGCATTCGCGCCCGGCGCTCGGATTCCAGAAGAACGTCAAGGGCTACATACCCAGCCCGGTCGGAACGGATCCGTTCGAGGGTGTTTCCATCGGAGGGCAGTAGGAACTGAGCAGAACGCCGGCGGACGACTGAGTTGCTTCGATACGTCGTCCGCCGGCTACTGCTGCTGATCCCGATTCTGGTCGGGGTCTCTCTGCTGATCTTCTTCTGGATCAGGGCCCTTCCCGGTAGCCCGGCGGAGGCCCTGCTCGGTGAGCGTGCGACACCTGCGCTCGTGCAGGCCTACCGGCAGAAGTACGGCCTCAACAAGCCGCTCTGGCAGCAGTACGCCACCTACGTGAAGACGACGGCGGTCGATCGCGACCTCGGCGTCAGTGTCGCCTCGCACCGAAAGGTCGCGTCCGAGATCCGGCAGCGATTCCCGGCGACGATCGAGCTCTCGATCGCCGCGATGCTCTTCGCGATCGTCTTCGGGATTCCGCTTGGGTTCTTCGCGGCGAAGCGCTACGGGCACGTCTTCGACCAGTTAACCCTCGTCGGCTCGCTGATCGGGATCTCGATCCCGATCTTCTTCCTCGCGATCATCCTCAAGTATCTCTTCGCCGTGCGCTGGCACATCTTGCCGAGCGTCGGCCGGATCGACGTGACGCTCGACGTCAAGCACCCGACGAACTTCTACATCCTCGACGCGATCATCACGGGGGACTGGAGCACGCTCTGGGACGTCCTCAAGCACCTCGTCCTGCCTGCGATCGCACTCGGCTCGATTCCGCTGGCCGTGATCACGCGCATCACGCGCGCGTCGGTGCTCGACGTGCAGAACGAGGATTACGTCCGTACCGCGCGTGCCAAGGGGCTCGCGCCGTACACGGTCGACCGCAGGCACATTCTGCGGAACGCGCTGCTGCCGGTGTCCACGATCATCGGCTTGCAGACCGGGCTGCTGCTCTCGGGCGCCGTGCTGACCGAGACGGTGTTCGCTTTTCCCGGCATGGGCTCCTGGCTGCGCGATGCGATCTTCAGCCGCGACTACCCGGTGCTCCAGGGCGGGATCCTGTTCCTCGCGCTCGTCTTCGTCTTCGTGAACCTGATCGTCGACATCTCGTACGCGATCATCAATCCGAGGATCCGCTACTCGTGAGCATCGCCGAGTTCGAAGCCACCGAGATCCTCGAGGCGCCGACCGGCGGGCTCTGGAGCGAGGCGCGCTACCGCCTCATCCGGAACCCGACTGCGATCGCGGGAGCGGTGCTCGTGCTGATCTTCGCCATCGCGGCGATCTTCGCGCCGCTGATCGCGCCGTACGGCCCGCTCGACCAGAACCTCTCGTTGCTGAAGGAAGGCGGTATTCCGCCGGGGCCTTCGCTGCACCACCTGCTCGGCGTCGATCTCCTCGGCCGCGACGTCTTCACGCGCATCGTCTACGGGGCGCGCTTCTCGCTCCTGATCGGCGTCGTCTCGGTCGGGATCGGCCTCGCGGTCGGTCTCGTCCTCGGCGCGGTCGCGGGTTACGTGGGCGGCGTCGTCGAGGGCGTGATCATGCGTTGCATGGACGTGATGCTCGCGATCCCGGGGCTTCTGTTCGCGATCGGGATCGTGGCGATGCTGGGGCCGGGGCTGTACCAGATCATGGTCGCGATCGGTGTCGTGAACATTCCGATCTTTGCGCGCTTGCTCCGCGGCTCCGTGCTCGCCCAGAAGGAAAACGACTTCGTGCTCGCGGCGCGCGCGGTCGGTGTGCGGCGCAGGGTGATCCTCTTCTCGCACATCCTGCCGAACTCGGTCTCGCCGCTCATCGTGCAGGGTACCCTCGCGATGGCGACGGCCATCATCGACGTGGCCGGTCTGGGCTTCCTCGGTCTAGGGCCGCAGGACCCCGCGACGCCGGAATGGGGGACGATGCTGACGGACGTGAACGACTACCTCCAGGCCGCCCCGTTCCTCGCGATCATTCCCGGGCTCGCGATCGTCCTGCTCGTGCTCGGCTTCAATCTGATCGGCGACGGTCTGCGCGAAGCACTCGACCCCAAGCTGCGTGACCGCTAGCGCACCCCTCCTCCAGGTCGAAGACCTGCGAGTGGAGTTCACGACGCGCCGCGGGATCGTGTACGCGGTAAACGGCATCTCGTTCGCGATCTCACCCGGGGAGACGCTCGGCATCGTCGGCGAGTCCGGCTGCGGTAAGAGTGTCACGTCACTCGCCATCCTCGGCCTGCTCGCGGGAAACGGCCGCGTTCGCTCGGGGCGGGCCATCTTCGGAGGGCGGGATCTGATTACCCAGAAGGACCGCGCGCTGCGCAAGACGCGCGGTCGTGAGATCGCCATGATCTTCCAGGATCCGATGACCTCGCTGAACCCGGTCCTGACGATCGGGCGGCAGATCCGAGAGACGCTCGAGACCCACTTCGACATGAGCCGGAAACAGGCCGAGGCACGGGCCGTCGAGCTGATCGACCGCGTCGGCATCCCGAGCGCCAAGGCGCGGCTCCGCGACTACCCGCACCAGTTCTCGGGGGGGATGCGCCAGCGCGCGATGATCGCAATGGCTCTGGCCTGCGAGCCGAAGCTCCTGATCGCGGATGAGCCCACCACCGCGCTCGACGTCACGATCCAGGCGCAGATCCTCGACCTGCTCCGCGAGCTCGTCGCCGAGGAGAACGCGGCGCTGATCCTGATCACGCACGACCTCGGCGTCGTCGCCGGCATGTGCGAGCGCGTGAATGTGATGTACGCCGGCATGTTCATGGAGACCGGCTCGGCCGAGCAGCTCTTCGGTTCGCCGCGCCATCCGTACACACTCGGGCTCCTGCAGAGCGTGCCCCGGCTCGACATGGGGCGGCGGGCGCGACTGCATCCGATCGAGGGCGCTCCGCCGAACATGCTCAACGCCCCGGCCGCGTGTCCGTTCGCGCCGCGGTGCCGCTACGAGGTCGACCTTTCGACCAAGGAGGTGCCGCAGCTGGTCGAGATCGAGCCGGGGCACATGGTCGCCTGCTTCAACCCGGTCTCGGTCGACGAATGGAACCGCACGCGAGAAGCGGCGACGGCATGACGATCAGCACGAACGGGGGCGGCCCGCTCGTCGAGCTCGAGCACCTCAAGGTCTACTTCCCGATCAAGAGCGGCATTGTGCTCGACCGCCACGTCGGGGATATCCGCGCGGTCGACGACGTCTCCCTCACGATCAAACGCGGCGAGACGCTGGGGCTCGTCGGCGAATCGGGCTGCGGAAAGTCAACCGTCGGACGCACGATCCTGCGCCTCTACAAGCCCACCGCCGGACGTATCCTTTTCGAAGGGCGCGACATCTCCGCCCTTGGAGAGAACGAGCTTCGCCCGTTGCGGCGGCGGATGCAGATGGTCTTCCAGGACCCCTACGCGTCGCTGAATCCGCGGCATAGCGTCGGCCGGATCGTCGGCGAGCCGCTCAAGACCCATGGCCTGGCCACGCGGCGTGAGGCAAACACTCGCGTGCGCGATCTCCTCAAGATCGTCGGTCTTCCCGAAGACGCAGCCGGCCGCTACCCGCACGAGTTTTCGGGCGGACAGAGGCAGCGGATCGGTCTGGCCCGGGCGATCGCGGTCAACCCGGACTTCATCGTCGCCGACGAGCCAGTTTCGGCGCTCGACGTGTCGATCCAGGCGCAGATCATCAACCTGCTCGAGACGCTGCAGGAAGAGTTCGAACTCACGTACCTCTTCATCGCGCACGACCTCGCCGTCGTCCGGCACATCTCGGACCGCATCGCCGTCATGTACCTGGGCTGGATCGTCGAGGTGTCGACCGCCGCGGAGCTGTACCAACGGCCGCTGCACCCGTACACGATCTCGCTTCTCTCCGCCGTGCCGATTCCGGATCCCGTCGTCGAGCGTCAGCGCGAGGCGATCCTCCTCGCAGGCGACCTCCCGAGCCCGGCGAATCCCCCCGCGGCGTGCCGATTCCACACCCGCTGTCCGTTCGTGCAGCCGACCCGCTGCCGCGAGGAGGTGCCGCCTCTGCGGAAGCTTTCGAGCGGACACGAGGTTGCCTGCCACTGGGCAGAGGAGATCGAAGCCGGGCGGCTCAGGCCGCGCGAGCGTCCGTCCGTCTTGGAGCCGCCGCTGCCAGAGCCGGTCGAAGAGCCGCCGCTTGTTTGAGGATCTGTGCGTACTCGAGCGGTGCCACGCGCAGCTCCGGCGGCGGGCGGCGGAGAAACGTACCGACGACCAGCAGCTCGTCCAGGTCTTCGGCTCGCACGTGGCTCTGAGCCACAAAGTTGGACGCGGCCAATCCAGCCTCGACTTCCAGGCGCGCGCCCTCGCCCGGCGGCAGCGTCCGGATCGCGGCGACGCGGCCACCCGCGACGAACACCGCCCGTACGAACGTCGGGTCCGCGGCAGGGACGAGCACGCACGCGCGCAGGCGTCGCAGCCGCTCGACTCGCCTCAGCTGCTTGACGAGCTGCTGTAGCGCCTCGATGCGGTCGCGCAGGCGCGCCGCATCCTCGTAACGCCGGCAGTCGGCGAGATCGCGGAGTCGCGCCCGTAGCCGTGGGAGCGCGAGCTCAGGACGAGAAAGCTCCTCCTCGCAGGCCCCGTCGAGCGCGCGACACGCGAGGCGTGCCCGTGCGCGGCTGCGCAGAGGCCCGAGCGGTGTCGGCGTCTGGGTGCAGACGAGCGTGTCGCCCCGCCGCCGGAGGTACACGTAGCGGTCGGGGCGCGCGCTCCTCGCGTTCGCGACCGGGCGCAGCTCGCGCAGGAGCCGGAGCTCCTCGAGCGCGGCCTCGAGCTCGGAGCCCGTCACTCGCCACTCGATCCGCTCGAGCGCGCCGAGCGCACCCTCGACCGCCGGTCGCTGGCGATCGGTGCGGAAGTACGAGCGCAGGCGCGCGCGCAGGTCTCGCGCACGGCCGACGTAGAGCACCTGATCGTGCCGGTCGCGGAAGAGGTAGACGCCGGGAGCAGTCGGCGCGCCGAACGCGAGCGTCCGCTTCGCGTACACCTTGCGCACGCGAGGAGCAGAGAGATCGACCAGGTCGGCGACGGTGCGTGCGCCGCGCTCTTGCGCCAGGCCGATCAGCAGCACGAGGATCTCGGCCGTCGCCTGCGCATCGGGGAGCGCGCGGTGGCACGGCCTCGCTTCGGTGCCGAAGAAGTTGGCGAGCGAGGCGAGTCCTGCACGGCTCGTCCGTCCGTCCAGCAGGCGACGGGCGAGCCCGACCGTGTCGACGACGGGTCCCGCGAGCCGTGCGCCGGTGAGGCGCTCGGTCTCGCGGTCGAGGAAGGCGAGGTCGAACCGCGCGTTGTGCGCGACGAGGACAGCGTCGCCGGCGAACTCGAGGAAGCGGCGGACGGCGATGCCCGGGTGCGGCTGCCCGCGCAGCACGGAGTCGCGCAAGCCGGTGAGATCGCTCACGACCCGGCCGAGCGGCACCCCGGGATCGACGAGCAGCTGGAACTCGTCCGCGAGCTCGAGCTCGCGCACCCGCACGGCGCCTATCTCGCAGATGTGTGACTGTCCGGGGCGAAGGCCTGTCGTCTCGAGGTCGACGACGACGAAGGTGGCGTGCTCCAGCAGGATCTCGGCGCCGGGCGGATCGCTCAGGCCGACCGAATCTCCCCGCCAGGCGAGCCGCGTGTCCTCCGAGACGACCTCTTCGAGGAGTGAACGCGCCAGCCCCATCGGCACGTGGCGCAGCGCGAACAGCCGGCGCGCCGCCTCCTCGACGTAGACCGGCCCCCGGCGCTCCTCGACGAGCTCGACGAGCCTGTCGGCGGCGTCCAGGCGGAGCTGCATGCCGGCAGCCTAGGCGAACATACGTTCGTCTGCAAGGATCGCCCCGCCAGATGACCCTCTCGCAGCTCGCCCTCACCGTCCTCCTGCTCGGTGCGCTCGGGCTGCTCGCGGGCCGCCTGGGCATCTCCGCCATCCCTGCCTACCTACTGGCGGGGATCCTGCTCGGCCCGAACGAGCCGCACGTCACGAGCCTGATCCGGCCCTCGGAGGTGACCGATTTCGTCGCGGAGCTCGGGCTCGTCTTCCTGCTCTTCTTCCTCGGCCTCGAGTTCAGCCTCGAACGGCTACGGCGTACCGGCCGGCACGTCGGGCTCGGCGGGACCGTCGATCTCGTCGTCAACGGCGCGGCTGGACTTCTCGTCGGGCTCGTCGCCTTCGGCTTCAGCTTCGGCGCGCTCGTGCTCGCCGCGGCGGTGTACGTCTCTTCGAGCGCGATCACCGTAAAGGGACTGATCGATTTCCGCCGTCTCGCCGACGAAGAGACCGACCTCATCCTCGGCATCCTCGTCTTCGAGGACCTCGTCGTTGCGTTCGTGCTCGGCTTCGCGGCTACCGGTGGTGAGACCGGCGCCGCAGCCGTCGGGAAGGTGGCCAGTGTCGCCGCCTTCGTGCTCGCCTCGCTGGCGGCTTCGCGCTGGCTCTCGCAGCCGCTCGACCGCCTGCTCGACTGGCTGCCGCGCGAGATCTTCCTGCTCGCCACCTTCGCCCTCCTCGTCGGGATGGCCGCGCTCGCGAAGGAGCTTGGCCTCTCGGAGGCGATCGGTGCGCTCATGGCCGGCGTCGTTCTCTCCGAGACGAGCGTGCGCGAGGAGATCGAGGAACGCTTCTTCAGCTTTCGGGATCTCTTCGCCGCGCTCTTCTTCTTCGTCTTCGGTCTCGCGATCGATGTCGGCGCGCTCGGACGCCTCGGCTGGCTGCTCGCCCTCGCCGTGCCGCTGACCGTCGTCGCGAAGACGGGCGCCGGCTACCTCGCCGGGATCGTCGGGCGGTTCTCGCATCGCCAGAGCTTCAACGCCGGCGTCGCCTTGATCGCGCACGGCGAGTTCACGATCATCCTCGCGCAGCTCGCGAGCGGCAACACGCGCCTCAGCGAGGCCGTCCGCGCGGATCTCACCGCCTTCGTCGGCCTCTACGTCCTCGCCACCGCGACGATCGGGGTGATCCTGATGAAGGAGTCCAAATGGATCGGCCGCCGTCTGTTCGCAGCCCCTACACTGGCCGCGAGGGATTAGTGCCTGTCGATCTGAAAGAGACTCGCCTGCCCGGCGTCGGCGTCAAGTACGGCTTTCGCATGTCGGAAGGCGGACGCCTTGCGATCGTGCTGCACAACGACGGCGTCCGCGAGATCTACTTCTTCCGCCATGAGCACGACGAGGAGCCGTCGGCCGTCATCCGCCTCGACGACGACGAGGCACGCCAGCTCGGCGCCGTCGTCGGCGGCGCGTACGAGCGCCCGAAGATCGTCGAGGATCTCGAGTTTGCGCTCGGCGAGCTGACGATCGAGTGGGTCCAGGTTCCGGACGACAGTCCGCTGATCGGCAAGACGCTCGCGGAGTGCGGCTTCCGCGCGAAGACGGGTATCACCGTGATCGCGATCTTGCGCGAGCCGGAGCCCGTCACCGGTGCGCAGCCCGACGACACCGTCGAGCGCGGCGACACGCTCGTGACGGTCGGGAAGCTCGGCCAGTACCCCGCATTCCGCAAGTTGTTGGCAGAGGGCACGCTCTAACTCTCGTGGATGTCATCTGCTCGGTCGAGGTGGCGGCCGTCCGTGCCGATCCGCGTGAAGACGCGGAACGCGTCACGGAGATTCTCCAGGGCGAGCCGGTCCACGTCGACGAGCGGCGTGACGGCTGGGCGCGCATCCGGACGGCGTACGACTACCCGGGCTGGGTGCGCGAGGAGGAGATCGCGGGTCTCGACGGCGACGTCGTCGAGCAGGCCTACCGCTATCTCGGCACCCCGTACCTGTGGGGCGGGATGACGGAACGCGGCATCGACTGCTCCGGCCTCGTGCACATGGCGTACCGCTGGCTCGGGAGACTCGTCCCGCGGGACGCCGACCAGCAGGAGGAAGCGGGGACGCCGGTCGAGGAGGCGGAGCTCCGGCGAGGAGACCTCGTCACGTACGGCGCCGAGGCGGCGACGCACATCGCGTTCTGGCTCGGCGACGGCCGCATCCTTCACTCCACGCAGCGCGAGGGCGTGGACGGGGTTGTCGAGGAGGCCGAGCCGCCCGATCTCAAGGCTCAGCGCCGGCGACTGATCCGCCTTTCGTGAGCCAACGTACTAACGGCGGAGACCGAAAGGCGTCTGTAACAATCAACGATCCGCGCGCGGACGAGGGGGGTTCGGGTTCCCGCCCGCCGTGGCAGACCCAACGGGAGGAGTTGCATAGTGAGAAGCAGATGGAAGGTGTTCAGGGCGGTCGGCGTGCTCGCACTCGCCGGGGCTCTCGCCGTCTTCGCTGCGGGTTGCGGCGGCGGCGGCAACAAGTCGTCAGAGGGAGGCGGCGAGAACGCGGGTAGCAGCGGCAAGACCTATCCGGTGCTGCGCGTGATCTGGGACGCCCCCGATTACATGGACCCGGCGCTCGCCTACACGGTGGCCGCCTGGCAGATCAACTGGTACGTGTACGAAGGCCTGCTCGGCTACAAGCACGTATCGGGCGCGGAGGGCGCGACTCTTGTCCCGTACCTCGCGGAGAGCATGCCGAAGGTCTCGGCCGGCGGGACGAAGCTCAGCTTCAAGCTCCGTGACGGCCTGAAGTATTCGGATGGCTCGCCGGTCAAGGCGAGCGACTTCCGGGCGTCGATCGAGCGTCTGTTCAAAGTCGATTCGCCGGGCGTCGGCTTCTTCACGGTGATCAAGGGCGCGAGCCAGTTCGCCGACACGAAGAAGGGTCACATCACCGGAATCGTGACGAACGACGCGAACCGGACGATCGACATCACGCTCGAGCATCCGGAAGGTGACATCCTCTACATCCTGTCGACCCAGTTCGCCTCGATTTTGCCGGCGAACACGCCGCCGAGCGATCAGTCGACGAAGGGGATTCCCGCGACCGGCCCGTACATGATCCAGAACTACGTGCCGAGCAGGAGCTTCACGGTCGTTCGGAATCCGAACTACAACAACCAGATTCCGACGATGCCGAGCGGCAATCCCGACAAGGTCGTCGGCAAGATCATCACCGACCCGGTGGCCGCGTATCAGCAGGTCGTGAGCGGCAAGGCGGACTACGACTTCCAGGTCGTTCCGAACGACCGCCTGCCGGAAGCGCAGTCCAAGTACAAGGATCAGCTGAAGATCTACACGGCTGCGAACACCTACTACTACTTCCTGAACAACAAGCTGCCGCCGTTCGACAACATCAAGGCGCGGCAGGCGGTCAACTACGCAATCGACCGCAACGCGATCATCTCGGGCGTGTACGGCGGACTCGGCCGGCCGACGCAGAACTTCCTGCCGCCCGACTACCCGCAGTACAAGAAGATCGACCACTGGAAGTTCGACCTGGCGAAGGCGAAGCAGCTCGTCCAGCAGTCGGGGACTGCGGGAGCGACCGTCGACGTCTACGGGCCGAACGAGGATCCGTCGAAGGCGTCGACGGAGTACCTGGCCAGCCAGCTGTCGAAGATCGGCTACAAGCCGAAGCTGCACCTGCTGAGCCACCAGGTCTACTTCACGACGATCGGGAACCAGGCGACGAAGGCCCAGGCGGGCTTCACCGACTGGTACCAGGACTACCCGCACCCGATCGACTGGTTCGACGTGCTGCTGAACGGGAATCGCATCACGAAGACGCACAACAACAACCCGGGCAACGTCGACGTGCCGTCCGTGAACAAGGAGATCGAGGCTCTGAAGAAGGAGACGGAGCTGACTTCAGAGGTAAACGACCGGTGGGCGAAGGTGGACAAGGACCTCATGGTCACCTACGCGACCACCATCGCCTACATGAACCGCTCGGCAACTGACTTCTTCGGTCCCAAGCAGGATCTCAGTTGCTATTCGTTCCACGTGCTCGGGCAGTGGGACTTCGGTCTCAGCTGCGAGAAGTAGGAAGCACTCGGGAGGAGGGCGCCGACCGCCGGCGCCCTCCCTCCTGATCGGGTTTCGGGCGGTAGGGAGAGAAGGAAGGATGGCCAGGTGGCGACGGAGACCACCACCGATTTTTCGCTCGACACGGCGGCGGCGCTCGCGGCCGACGAGGGAGGGGCAATCGAGGGCAGGAGCCCCTGGTTCCTCGCCTGGCGACGCCTGCGCCGGAACTTCGTCGCGCTCGCCTTTCTCTTCCTCTTCGTCCTGATCGTCGTCGCCTGCATGCTGGCGGGCCCATACGCCCGGCACGTGGCGCACACGACGCCGAACGAGAACCACCTCGGCGAAACCTTCGTTCGCGACGGGCAGAAGGTCGACATCGTCTCGAAGGGCGGCATCACCGGCAGCGGTGACAACACGAGCTTCAAGGCCGGCGGGATACCGGTGGGGCCTCAGCTCTGGCACGCCGGCGGCCGCTACGTCTTCGGCGCCGACACGCAGGGTCGCGATGTCGCGGTGCGGCTCCTCTACGGCGGTCAGAACTCGCTCAAGGTGGGCATCGGCTCAGCGCTCATCTGCACCTTGTTCGCACTCATCTTCGCGCTCTTGGCCGGCTACTACGGCGGCTGGGTCGATTGGATCCTTTCGCGTTTCTTCGACCTCATCTGGGCCTTCCCCGTGCTGCTCTTGGCGATCGCGCTGGGCACTGCCCTGTCGATCAACGGGTTCCACCACGCCGGGATCAACATCCAAGCGGGTAGCCTCTGGATTCCGACGGGAGTGATCTCCTTCGTGCTGATCCCCTACATCGCGCGACCGCTGCGCGGGCAGATCCTGTCGTTGCGCGAGAAGGAGTTCATCGAGGCCGCAACCGCGCAGGGGGCGAGCCCGCTCCGGATCATGGCGAGCGAGCTGATGCCGAACGTCGCGTCGTCGGTGCTCGTGTTCTTCACGCTCATCATCGCGAACAACATCCTCACCGAGGCGGGGCTCTCCTTCCTGGGCGCCGGCGTCCAGCCGCCGAACCCGTCCTGGGGGACGCTGATCGCCGACGGCCAGTCGAGGATCGCGACAGCGCCGTGGCTCGCGATCATCCCAGGGATCGCGATCGTCCTCACCGTGCTCTCGCTGAATGTCTTCGGCGACGGGCTGCGTGACGCGCTCGACCCGCGCGCGAAGGTGAGGATCGAGCACTGATGCTGACGTTCGTGATCAGGCGCCTGATCGGCGCGTTCCTCGTGCTCGTCGCGGTCTCGTTCATCACGTACCTGATCTTCGTGAAGATCCCCGGCGGCGATCCAGCGCAGCGCATCGCCGGGAAGCTCGCGACCGACCAGAACATCGCGGATATCCGCGAGAAGCTTCACCTCGACGATCCGTTCTACAAGCAGTACTGGGGGATGATGGACTCTCTCTTCACCGGGAGTCTGAAGTCCTACTCGAGCCAGTTGAACGTCGTCGACGAGATCAAGAAGGGCATGCCGGCGACGTTCTCGCTCTGCATCGGCGCCGGGATCATCTGGCTCGGCTTCGGGATCCTCGTCGGCCTCATCTCGGCGATCACCGCAGGGCGGTGGTCGGACCGGGTGATCACGGTCTTAGCCCTGATCGGCATCTCGATGCCGGTGTTCTGGCTCGGCCTGATCGCCCGCTACCTTTTCGCGGAAGGCCATCCGTTCTCGATCTTCCCGGACGCCGAGTACGTGGGCATAACCGACAACCCGTGGCAGTGGTTCGTGCACCTGCTGATGCCATGGTGGGTGCTAGCGGTGCTCTTCATCGGCTTCTATGGGCGTGTGCTGCGCTCCAACATCCTCGACACGATCAACGAGGACTACGTCCGCACCGCCAAGGCGAAGGGTGTGCCGTACAAGCGTGTGCTGGTCAAGCACGTCCTGCGGAACTCGCTGATCCCGATCGTCACGCTCTTCGGGCTCGACTTCGCCGCGGTGCTCGGCGGCAGCGCGATCCTGACCGAGACCGTCTTCCAGCTGAAGGGGGTGGGGCAGTACGCTGCCGACTCTGTCCAGAGCCTCGACCTGCCGCCCATCATGGGCGTGACGATTTACGCGACGTTCTTCATCGTCGGCTTCAGCGTGGTCGTGGACGTCCTCTACGCGTGGCTCGATCCAAGGATTCGCCCTACCTAGTGGTCCTGCCGACCCCATCCACCGCTCGGCCCGCCAGCACGCGGCGCGCTGCCGCGTCCGCTCGCTGCGTCCTTGCATCGCCTGGCGCTCGCAACCCGGGCATCCCGCGACGGAGCGGTCAGGACTAATGGCCGAGCGGCTGATCGAAGTCAAGGACCTGGAGGTCAAGTTCGCAACCGAGGACGGGGTCGTGAACGCCGTCGACGGGGTCAGCTTCGAGCTGCAGCGTGGCGAGGTGCTCGGGATCGTGGGCGAGTCGGGCTCCGGCAAGAGCGTGACCGCGATGACGCTGCTCGGCCTCACCCGGGACAAGAACGCCCGCTTCGGCGGTGAGGTGCTCTACAAGGGCCGCGACGTGCTGCAGATGAACGAGGACGAGCTCGAGGACGTGCGCGGTAACGAGATGTCGATGATCTTCCAGGACCCGATGACCTCGCTGAATCCGGTCTACACGATCGGTGCGCAGATCTGCGAGGCGATCCAGATCCACGAGCGTGCCGACAAGGGAGCGGCGCGCCGGCGCGCGGTTGAGCTGCTCAAGCAGGTCGGCATTCCCAACGCCGAGGAGCGGGTCGGCAACTACCCCCACGAGTTCTCAGGCGGGATGCGCCAGCGCGCGATGATCGCGATGGCCCTCGCCTGCAACCCCGACGTCCTGATCGCCGACGAGCCGACGACGGCGCTCGACGTCACGATCCAGGCACAGATCATCGAGCTGATCGACCGCTTGAAGGACGAGTTCAACTCGGCCGTGATCCTCATCACCCACGACCTCGGGGTGGTCGCAGAGATCGCGGACGAGATCGTGGTCATGTACGCCGGGCGCATCGTGGAGCGGGCGATGAAGCGCGAGCTCTTCTACGACCCGCAGCACCCCTACACGTGGGGCCTCCTCGGTTCGATCCCGCGCCTCGACCGTCCGAAGCAGGAGCGGTTGCACTCGATCAAGGGCACGCCGCCGTCGCTGATCCGCATGCCGCCAGGGTGCAAGTTCCGCCCGCGCTGCCCGCATGCCTTCGAGAAGTGCACGCAGGAGCCATCGCTCGAGAACCGGGTCGAGGATCCGAAGCATCTCGACCGCTGCTGGCTCTCGGTCGACGACAAGCGCCGGCTGCGTGAGTCGACGCTCCTCGGCGAAGAGGAGGCCGCGTGAGCGAGAGCTCGAACGGCAACGAGCCGCTCGTCGAGGTCAAGAATGTCAAGAAGTACTTCCCGATTCGCAAGGGCCTGCTGCAACGAGAGGTGGGGGCGGTCCACGCGGTCGACGACGTGACGTTCGCCGTCCGGGAGGGCGAGACCCTCGGACTCGTCGGTGAGTCGGGCTGCGGCAAGTCGACCTTGGGCCGGACGATCGTGAGGCTGCTCGAACCGACCGAGGGGAACGTCGTCTTCCGCGGCCGGGACATCTCGAAGCTCGGCTCCCGCTCGCTCCGGCCTCTCCGGCGCGAGATGCAGATGATCTTCCAGGACCCCTACGCGAGCCTGAACCCCCGCAAGCGGGTCGGCTCGATCATCGGCACACCGCTCAAGATCCATGGGGTCGACAAGTCCGAGCGCCGCCAGCGGGTACAAGAGCTGCTCGAGAAGGTGGGGCTCTCGCCCGAGCACTACAACCGGTTCCCGCACGAGTTCTCGGGCGGCCAGCGGCAGCGGATCGGCGTCGCCCGCGCGCTGGCCCTGAACCCGAAGCTGATCGTGGCGGATGAGCCCGTCTCGGCCCTGGACGTCTCGATCCAGTCCCAGATGCTGAACCTCCTGGGCGACCTCCAGAAGGAGCTCTCGCTGACCTACATCTTCATCGCCCACGACCTCGGGGTCGTAAGGCACGTGAGCGACCGGATCGCGGTGATGTACCTGGGCAAGCTGGTCGAGCTCTCGCCGGCCGAGGACCTCTACCAGCGGCCGATCATGCCCTACACCGAGGCCCTGCTCTCGGCCGTGCCGATCCCCGACCCGGACCTGGCGGAGCAGCGGGAGCGGATCGTCCTCGAGGGCGACGTGCCGAGCCCGATCGACCCCCCCTCGGGCTGCCGCTTCCATCCCCGCTGCCGCTACATGACCGACATCTGCAAGCAGGTCGAGCCGCCGCTCGTGGACTACGGCAAGGGCCACCTCGCTGCCTGCCACCACCCTCTGAACGTCGACCAGGAGACCCTGGAGCGCGTGCGGGTCTCGAAGCGCCACACACCGGCCTCTGCGGACGAGGGCGCCACTCCGGCCAAGCCTGGCAAGGAGCGCTCCAGGCCAATCCCTCGATCGGGGTAAGACCCGCCGCTAAAGCGGCTTAGCCATGCGGCCGATAGCCCAGACATGGACGCCGCAGAGCGCAAGGAGATCCTGAGCCGCTACATGGACCACCAGCGCCGCTTCGAGGCGGTTGCTGCCAAGCGTCAGAGCGGAACCGCGGAGGTCATCCCGTTCAGTGGGCCTCTCCGCGAGTTGGAGCAGGAGCCCACGATGCGTGAGATCGAGGTGCTGCAGCTGATCTCCGACGGGCTTGTGAACCGCGAGATCGGAGTCCGCCTCTTCCTGAGTGAGGAGACGGTGAAAAGCCACGTGCGGCACCTGCTCGCAAAGCTGCAAGCCCGTTCACGGGCGCACGCGGTCGCCGTCGGGTTCCGACGCGGCCTGATCGCCTAGCGCAGCCCCTGTATTCCGTTTTCCACTGAGCTGTGGAAATCCCTCAACAGGGGGATGTCCACATCGTGTGGAAAACAGAAGCTACGCGGGCTTTACCAAGCCTTGAGTTGTCCCGCCACAGTCGCCACTGACACGGCGGCGGTGAGCGCGGCGATCACGCGAGGCGCAATACGCATGGGGACTCCCTCGTTCGGGGGACTGACGGCGCTGCGAGTTTACGCACATACCAGCAGAGTTTTCAAGGCTCCAGGCGGGCTTTTCAGCCGATTTTCAGCCGTGGGGCTTTATGCAGGCCTGCTAGGCCTCGTCAGCCTTGTGCTTGTTGGAAGCCTGCTAGCGACCACGGGTTTGCTCCCCCATTCGGGCCCGGCCTGGCCGCTCTTGGGCTTCGCTCTCCTCGCCTTCGTCGCCGAGCGCCAAACCGTAAGGCTCACGGCCAACCTTCAGCTCTCCGTTGTCTTTCTGCCGCTCCTATTTGTGGCGGTCGTATTTGGACCTCTGCCGGCCGCGCTTATAGGCGCAATAACGGTCATTCCTGACTTCGGCAGGCCTTATACGAGGTGGGTGATATGGACGGCGAACAGAACACTTATCGGAGGTTTGGCTGGCATCGCGGCGCTCCACGTAGCGGGCTCCGGCGGTGATACCTTCGGCAGGATAATTGCAGCGACGTCTGCAGCTGCGGTTGTGGACTTCGCGCTCGACTTCATCCTCAACGGCACGACACTGGTTCTTCGCGGAACTGGGTCAATCCGGGATTTGGCGAGGACCACTGGCCCCATCGCCTTGGCGGGCATTCCTCTCTACACGTCTCTCGTCGGACTGCTGGCCTACAGCTACATCGCATTCACACCGTGGAGCGCCGCACTGTTCTTTATTCCGGCACTCGCCGCCCAGCGGCTTTCTGTTATGTATCGCGAACAGCAGGATGCTCTTAAGGATCTCGGGGAAGCCAACGAACGTCTTGAGCGTGCCAATCTCTCATTCGCTGCAGCCTTGGTCGCTACCCTCGATGCACGAGATCGCTACACAGCCGGCCACTCTGCCGCAGTAGCGATCTATTCTCGAGACATCGCAATTAGGATGGGGCTGTCCGAGCGTGAGCAGAGTCTGGTGCATCTGTGCGGGCTCGTCCACGACATCGGTAAGGTCGGGCTTCCGGCAGGTCTTCTGGAAAAACCTGGCGCGCTCACGCTAGAAGAGCGGAGGCAGATGGAAGAGCATCCGGTTATCGGGGAGCGGATCCTCTCGAAGGTTGAAGATTACGCCGAAATTGCACTCATCGTGCGCCATCATCACGAGCGAGTGGACGGACTTGGCTATCCCGATGGATTGGGCGACGACGACATTCCACGTCTTTCGAGAATCATTGCGGTGGCTGATGCATACGACGCAATGACTTCCGACCGACCCTATCGAGACGCCATGCCGTCTCGAGTCGCGCGGCTCCGACTCGCCCAAGCCGTCGAGAGCCAGTTTGATACCGCAGTGGTTGCCGCTTTTGAGGCGATTCTTGCGGGTGCAAGCGAGGACTACCGCGCAGGTAGTCGCTTTGACTTCAGCGTCGAGACACAACGCGCCGAACAGTCCGCACTCGAGGCCGCTACGGCCTAGCTGTCTCCATCGAGCAAGAACATCGCGGCTTCCGTCCGGGAACGTACGCCAAGCTTTTCAAAGATATGTCTTACGTGCACCTTTGCGGTCGACTCCGCGATCCATAGCGCGTGCGCAATCTCCCGATTGGAGAGCCCGCGCCGCAGCAGTGCTAGCACTTCCTTCTCGCGCTCAGTCAGCGAATCGTGGCTTGTCGGACTTCTTGGGATCGGAGTGAGTCCGGCTTTTGATGCGAGCTTCGTGTCATAGCTGACGATCGGTTGCAGCAAGAAGTCGTCGAGTCCAATCTCGAGTTCTGCAATCGCCTTCAGAATCGCAGGGACCGCGCGATATGCCGTGACCAGAGAGTCGAGGTTCCCCGTGACACGCGACTCCGCCAGAGCGGCTGACATGCACTTCAAAAAGTGGGAGTCATCGCCCTCTTCGCGAGCGGCGATCGCGCTTGCATAAGCCCTGAGGCAGCGTGCTTCGAGATGTACGCTCAGGGATTCAGAGGCCCGGATCTCGTAGGCAGCCTCTACCGGGTTGCCACCAGCCGCGAGCGCCAACCCACGCAGGGAGCGGAGCTCAGCTTCCATTCCCGGGCTCGCTGCGCGCGCACGTGTGCGCCTCAACGTGTCAAGCGCCGTCGACGGATCGCCCTGCGAAAGCGGGATTCGGGCGAGAAGGCCTAGTGCATTCGCCTGAGCATGATGATCTTCCAGACGGTCAGCCAGCTCATAGGCATCCCGCAGTGTTCGCTCCGCTTTGCGAAACTCTCTAAGGCCGATCTCGGCAAGACCTAGTAATTCCAGGCCATGCGGTCTAGCCCAATCAAGACCGCAACGCTCCGCCTCTGCGAGTTGTCGCTCGGCGGAGTCGCGTGCCTCCTCGTAACGCGCTGCTAGTGCCAGCGCCGTGCCATAAGACTGCAAGAACCCCGTTCGAACCAGCGGATCCGTCCTCTTGTCGAGCAGGCGGAGGGCATCGCGATTGAGATCGAGAGCCTCGCGTAGTCCGCCCCAGCGCACGGCGTAGTGCAGCGGCCCTTGGCTGAGACGGATCGTGTCTTCGATTGACTCGGGTGCCAGACCTTCAAGCTCTGCCAGCGTCTCGGCCGCGAGTTCAGGCTCCTCAAGATCGGTGAGAGTGATGAAACGACTCCATAGTGAGCGGCGTAGATCGGCCGTGGTGGTCGAACGCGTTCGAGCCTCGGTGAGAAGCGCAAACGCTTCATCGTGTCGATCGTCGAGCTGAGCGACTTGCGCAGCTCGAAACAATGCACGCGAGGCGAACGGATGGTGTTGAGGCAGACGACGTGCTAGCCGCCTTGCCTTCTCTTCCGTCTCGATTCTCCGCCCCCGTCGAAACGCCAGTTCGATCTCTGCAAGGGGGACGACCTCTTCACCTGGAATTGTCCGTCGTGCTTGGTCAAGCCACTGCTGAAGGGTGGCGAGCCGCCCTTTCGCCAAGAGATCATCCAGCGACCGCTCTAAGAGTTCAGTTAGTAACGCTTGAAGCTCGAACTCGCTTGCAAGCAGGAACGCCTCGTCCCACGCTGACCGCTGAAGTGCAGAGCGAGCAATCGTTTCAACGGTCTTGAGTACCTCCTCTTCCTTCGCATCTGGCAGTTTCGTTCTCAGGAACTGTCGAAGAAGCGGATGAAGCTCGTACGCTTCGCCGTCTCTATTCAGGAATCCACGCTCATGAGCTTTACCAAGGATTGTTGCTGCATTCGCGCCGAAGAGTCTCGTTGCAAGATCCTCATCAATTGTCGAGGCGAGAGATAGCTGGGCCAGACTCCACTGTAAGCGCTTGTCAAGCCCCTGGTAGAGCTCCTCCGCGAAGTACGCATGCAGTGCTTGAGGCATTTCACGTCCCGACAAGTGCAGAGGGGACGCGACAAGCGATGCCAGCCCGATCACCGCAGGCCAACCCTCAGCTAGAGCGACCAGCCCCGCGAGAGTTCCGGGCTGGATGTCCGGGGGCGTTGCCAGCGCCGCTTCTTCATGGGTCATTGCGAGAATGTTGCGCCCGAACTCCGCCACCTCGCCGTAGAGAAGTTGTTTTGCGGACACCCAATTCGGACGGATGCGACTCGTCAGCAACATCGGTACGGTCGCGTGCGCGGCAAATGACTCCATGAATGTCTCTGCAGCGGGCTCGCTCGCGAGATGGTGGTAATCATCAATGACGAGCCAAGCATCTGGGCTGTACGCCGCAAGGTCGTCAGCGAGTAGACGTCCGAGGACCTGCGCCTCTGAATTAGGTGAGTGCGACATACCAAGGCGCTCCTGCAAGCGCTCGCTGACGCCCTGTGCGATCTCCTCAAGAGCGGAGCTGAGGCCGAGGGCAAGCGCTGCCACATCGACGGAAGCCGGCGTAGCTCTAAACCAGACACTTCGCCGTCCTTGTTCGATCCATTGCCTCGCCAACGTCGTCTTGCCGAAGCCAGCGGGAGCCACGAGAAGAATTCGACGGCCCTGGGCGCCATCCAATAGCCGCGTCAGGCGCGGTCGCTCGATGATTCGTCGACTCAACGCCCCAGATTGGCCTGCCTGCGCCTCTTCCACCGCTCCCCTTCTTGTGCGGTGACTCAGTGACCACAGTCACAGTAGCGTCCTGCAATCCGAACTTTATGCGGCTAGCTGGGCCGTGCCTGCAACCCGGATGGGCCGCAGGCACGGTGCCGTCAGCCCCCGCTATCGGCCGCAGCCGATTCGAGGCTTCGCGCGAGAGGGTCCTCCCCGGTGAGGGCCCGATACGCCACCGGGATGTGTCGACGCCGCGTCACGCCGAGCTTCTGCCGGAGGACATCGGAGTGAGCTTTCGCGGTTCGAGGGGAGATGCCGAGGCGTTCGCCGACTTCGTCGTTCGAGCACCCGGCCGCGATCAGCTCGATGACCTGGCGCTGCCGCTCGGTGATCGCCGGAGGGGACTCCCGCAACTCTTCGGACATGGCGACGAAACTAGACGGCCAAGCGCTTCCTGACCATTGGCCGAAAGGTGTATTTCCTGGAACTACACCCTCGGCCGGCCGCTCAGAGCCTTCTGCCCGAGGAAGCTCGCCTCGTGACCGCGGCGGTTCGCCTCGGCCAGCTCCTCCTCGTCGAGCGCCCCGATTCGCCGCAGCAGCTCGAGCTCGTCCTTCAGGTGGGTCCGCATCATCTCCGGCCCGTCGGTGGCAATCGTGAACTCGACGCCGTACTCGACGAACGCCCGGAACGTCTCCCGTACGGCCTCCTCGTCCGACAGCGCCTTCGTCAGCAGGTTCGACGTCGGGCAGATCTCCAGCACGATCTCCGCGTCGCGGAGCGCCGACATCAGCTCCGCATCGCCGGCAGCCAGGATCCCGTGGCCGATCCGGTCGGGCCTGAGCGACTCGACGACCTCCCGGATCTCCTCGCGGCCGACCTCGCCGCCCTCCTCGCCGACGTGAATCGTCACACCGAGCCCGGCGCCTCGCGCCTCCTCGACCATCGGCACGACCTGGCGGTAGTCGTATCGCCCGCCGCCGGGGCGCGGGCCGGCGATGTCGACGCCGACGATTCCGCGCGGCGCCCAGCGGATCGCCTTTTCGACGATGATCGAGTTCTGCTCGGCCGTAAACGTGCGGTCCATCATCAGGATCAGACCCGCGCGCACCTGCGGATACTCGAGGCTCGCGCGGTCGAGACCCCGAATCGCGGCAAGGATGATGTGGTCGAGGTCACGCTCGCCGCCGCGATTTCGCTTCATCGGGTTGAAGCGGAGCTCGAGCGTCGTGATGCCCTGCGAGCGATAGGCACCGCCGATCGCCGCGTGTACCGAGCGCTCGACGGCGATCGGGCTCGACTGGATCAGCTCCGTCCAGTGGTAGATGTGGTCGAGCGCGTCGAGGTTCGGTACGCCTCGCGGGTCGGAGACGGTCACGAGCCGGTCGAACTCCCAGAAATCCTTCACCGGCAGGGCGATGCCCTGCTCGTGAGCGAGGCTCCAGAGGATGTCCGAGGCCACCGAGCCGCCGAGGTGCGTGTGCAGCTCGGCGAGACCTTCCATGCATGGAGTCTAGTTTGGCTTCCGTATCCTCCGGCGCGATGAAGGTGGGCATCGTCGTCCCCTACTCGTGGTCCTTCTGGGGGGCGGTGGTCGAGCACGCCGAGCTCCAGGCCGACGCCCTGCGCCGCCAAGGTGTCGACACGCGCACGATCATCGGCAACGACCCGCCGGGCAGCTTCACGCGAGTCCTCCACCCGCGCTCGGGGCGGCACGACACGCCGCCGCCGGACGTCATCCCCGTGGGCCGTTCCGTGATCGTCCCTGCGAACGGGACGCTGCCGAACATCGTGCTCTCGCCTCGGGCTGCCGGACGCGTGGCGCGTGCGCTCGAACGCGAACGCTTCGATGTCCTGCACCTGCATGAGCCGATGACGCCGGCGATCTGCGTTGCGGCTCTCGCGCATGCGAAGGTTCCGGTCGTCGCGACCTTTCATGCGCACGGCAAGCTCGGCTGGATGAAGCCCGCGATGCCGGTCTGGGGCTTCCTCGCCGAACGCCTCGACCACCGCATCGCGGTCTCGCCGCACGCGCGCGAATCGGCGGCTGCGTGGCTGCCGGGAGACTACGAGATCCTGCCCAACGGCGTCCTGATTCCCCCGACGGCCGATCCCCACCGGCGGGAGCTCCAAATCCTGTTTGCCGGGCGGCAGGAGCCTCGGAAGGGCCTGCACGTGCTCCTGCGGGCCTGGCCGGAGATCCGCCGCCGTACAGGGGCGCGCCTGCGCATCGCCGGCGCCGAACCTCTCGCCGTGAGGCTCTTGCTCACCCGGGAGCGGATGTCGGACGAGGGCATCGACGTGCTCGGCTTCCTCTCCCAGGACGACCTCACAGCGGAGCTCTTGCGCGCAAAGGCCCTTGTGGCACCGTCGCTCGGTGGGGAAAGCTTCGGGATGGTGCTCACCCGTGCCTTCGCCTGTGCGACGCCTGTCGTCGCGTCCGACATCGACGGTTACCGTGAAGTCATGACGGAGGCGGCGGGCGTCTCCTTTCCGGCGGGCGACGCGAGTGCTCTCGCCGAAGCGGTCGTCGGCCTGCTCGAGGACGAGCCGCGCCGGGCTGCGCTCGGGACCGGCGCACGAGAGCTCGCCGTCGAGCGCTACTCCTGGCACGACATCGGGCGCAGGCTGGTGGAGATCTACGAAGAGGTGTCGTCCGCCTCGTGACCTTCGTGCGCAGCGGATGGGCCCGCGCGGCGTTCGTCGTCGCCGCCGCGGCCGGCGTGATCGCGCTCCTGTGGTGGCGCGGTCCGGCGTGGAGCGCAGTCGGCGACGCGTTCACGGCAGTCGAGTGGCATTGGGTGGCCGCCTCGGTCGGGCTCAACCTCCTCTCGGTGCTCGTCCGCGCGATGGCGTGGCGCACGATCATCGTCCAGGCCTTCGCGGAAGGCCCGCGCCCGAACTTCATGCTCGTCTTCTCGGCGTTCTGCGTCGGGCTCTTCGCGAACGCCGTCCTGCCGGGTCGCATCGGCGAGCTCGCGCGCGTCGCCGTCCTGACCCGGCGCATGCGCCGACGGGCCGCCTGGGCGCGGCTGCTCGGAACCGTCTTCGCGCACCGGGTCTTCGACCTGGTCGCGGTGATCGGCCTCGTCGTGTACGTGATGCTGACTGCACACGTTCCAGACTGGGCCGTCACGAGCCTCATCGTCGTGGTCATCGTCGGCGTGATCCTCTTCACCGTTGCCGTGATGGGTGCGCGCAGCGACCACTTCGCAGGCGTCGAGGATGGACTTGGCGCGGTGCGGAAGGTCGTGCGCCTGGCGCGGTACGGGCTGAGCGTCATGCGGCGGCCCGCAGCCGCCGCTCTGGCGCTTGTGTTCCAACTGCTCGGCTGGACGTGCCAGCTGTTCGCGGTGTACACCGCGATGCGCGCCTTCGGCATCCACGAGCCGCTGCCTGCCGCCGGACTCGTCCTCGTGCTGATGAACGTCGCGACGATCTTTCCCTTGTGGCCCGGAAACGTCGGACTCGTTCAGGCGGCGGTCGCGCTACCGCTCTTCACGTACTACGGCGTCGCGAAGGCGCGCGGCATCGCGTTCGGCTTCGGGCTGCAGGCCATCGAGGCCTCTGTCGGCATCGGCGTCGGCCTGATCTTCCTCGCGCGGGAAGGCCTGTCCGTTGCGATGTTGCGCGTGATGCCGGATGCGTCGAAGGCCGAGCCGCCGGGGGCCGAAGCACACGCAGAGACAACACCGTCGGAGGAAGATGCCGCGCAGCCGCGTGCTCGCATGTCCGGCTAGCCTCAAAGGCGTCCTCGGGGCACCCGAGGCGGCGGCGGCGCTCGCCGAAGGGTTGCGCACGTGGGCCGATGCCGTCGAGCTGCCGTTGGCAGACGGCGGCAACGACTCGCTGAACGTGTTGCAGACGGCGCTGGGTGGGAAGTGGCACACCGCGACGGTTCACGACGCGTTCGGTCGTCTGCGCGAGGCACGCTGGCTCGAGCTGCCGAACGGCATCGCGGCCGTGGAAGCCGCAGAGGCGATTCCGCTCGATCCCGCGCACCTCGATCCGTTCGCGGCGTCGAGCCGCGGGCTCGGTGAGCTGATCGCCGCCGTCGGCACTCCCCCCGAACTGCTCGTGTGTCTCGGCGGAACGGCGAACGTCGACGGCGGTGCGGGGCTGCTCGAGGTGCTCGACGAGCTGCCCGCGCGAACGCGCGTCGCCTACGACGTCGATGTCGCGCTCGTCGACGCGGCACGGGTGTTCGCCGCACAGAAAGGCGCGTCTCCCGAGGACGCCGTCGAGCTCGAGCGGCGGCTCCTCGGCATCGAGCAGATCAGCGCCCATGCCGACGAGCCGGGGGCGGGCGCAGCGGGCGGGCTCGGCGCCGCGCTTGCGTCGCTCGGCGCCGAGTTGCTGCCCGGCGCGCCTCTCCTCCTCGAACTCGTCGGCTTCGATCCGACCGGCTACGACCTCGTCGTCACCGGCGAGGGGACCCTCGACGCCACGACGGCGCACGGCAAGGTTGCCGAGGAAGTTGCGGAACGCTGCCGCGCTGCCGGAGTCCGCTGTGTTGTCTTCGGCGGGCGTGTCGTCGAACCCCCGCCCGAGCTCGAGACGATTGCTCTCTCCGGCGATCCGAGTAGGGCACGCGAGGACCTGGTCGAGCTCGGACGGCTTCTCGGACGTCCGGAACCGGAGTAGGCTCGGGTCACTCGCGAGCAGGAGGTCGGCACGAGATGGAATCAGGGGCATACACAGCAGGCGGCGATGCATATCCGGTCGAGTTCTCGGTCGACTATCCCGACCGTGACCTCGACCGCCTCACGACGGCGTTCAGGATCATCGTCGCGATCCCGATCGTGATCGTGCTCGCCTTGCTGGGCAACGGGTGGGGAGGAGGCTGGGGCGACAACTACAACGGTGGCTGGATGGCAGCCGGCGGTGGAGGCGTCCTCTTCCTGCCCACACTGCTGATGATCGTCTTCCGCCAGAAGTACCCGCGCTGGTGGTACGACTGGAATCTCGAGCTGTTGCGCTTCGAGAACCGCGTCTTCGTCTACCTCGGCCTGCTGGACGACCGCTATCCGTCCACGGACGAGCACCAGTCGGTGCGGCTCGATTTCCCGTATCCCGACGCACGGCAAGGGCTCAATCGCTGGCTGCCACTCGTGAAGTGGTTCCTCGCAATTCCGCACTACATCGTGCTCGTGTTCCTCGGGCTCGCGGCGGTCGTCTGCGTGATCATCGCGTGGTTCGCCATCCTCTTCACGGGGCGGTATCCCCGCGGGCTCTTCGACTTCGTCGTCGGCGTCATGCGCTGGGGAAACCGGGTCACGGGATACGCGTTTGCGCTCGTGACCGACCAGTATCCGCCCTTCAGGCTCAGCCCCTAAGGCCTGGCCGACTCGACGCGGCGCGCAAGCTCCTCGATCTTGCCCTGCGCCGCGTCGAGCTTGCCGGCGCAGAGCTTGTAGAGCTCCTCGCCGCGTTCCCAGAGCTGGACCGCTTCGTCGAGCTCCGCCTCGCCGCGCTCGAGACGCTCGACGATCTGCTCGAGCTCCCGCTGGGCCTCCTCGAACGTGGGCTCGGCGCTCACTCGACGCGTGCTCCGAAGCGGCCGTCTGCGACCTCGACCACGATCTGCTCACCCGTCGACACCGCATCCGCCGAACGGACGATCTCCTCCTGGGCGCGGACGATCGCGTAGCCGCGCTCGAGCGTCGCGCGCGGCGACAGAGCGCGCAGACGGCCTGCGGCCTGGTCGAGCCGCGCGCGCTTGCGCTCGACTGCGAGTGCCGGCGCACGGCGCAGGCGCTCGTGCGCATGGGTCAGGCGCTCGCGCCTCCGGTCCACCAGTGTGCGCGCGCCGCGCCCGAGGCCGGCGCGGCTGCGCGCGAGCTGTTCGAGCAGCTCTGTCGCGTCGGGGACGACGAGGCGCGCAGCTGCGGTGGGAGTCGACGCGCGCGCGTCGGCGGCGAGATCGCAGAGCGGCGTGTCCTGCTCGTGGCCGACCGCCGACACGACGGGCACGCTGCACGCGGCGATCGCACGCAGGAGACGCTCGTCGCTGAACGGGAGCAGGTCTTCGAAGCTGCCGCCGCCGCGCGAGAGGACGATCACGTCTACCTCCGGGGCCGCGGCGATGCCGCGCAACGCCTCGATCATCGCGGTCGCTGCAAATGGTCCTTGCACGTACGTCTCGGCGACGACGATGCGTGCCGCCGGGAAACGAGCGGTGATCGTCGAGAGGATGTCCTGCTTCGCTGCCGCGTCGTTGCCGGTGACGATCCCGATGCGTCGCGGAAAACGTGGGAGCGCACGGCTGCGGTCGAAGACGCCTTCGGCGCCCAGCTTCTTCTTCAGTCGCTCGAGGGCAGCGAGATGGTCGCCGAGGCCGAACCGTTCGATCGAGAGGGCGCGCATGCGGAAGTCGCCGCGCGCCTCGAACAGTTCGGGGCGACCGAAGACGTGCACGCGCTCGCCGTCGGCGAGGTCCACTCTCAGCCCGTCGAACCGGCCGCGTGCCATCGTCACTCCGAGACACGCTCCGTCGGTCGGGTCCTTGAGGGTGAAGAACACCGACTGCCAGCGCGGATTGCGCCGCAGCTCGGTCACCTCGCCTTCGACCCAGACGGTCGGCAGACGCTGGAGCCACTCTGCGACGCCGCGGTTGAACGACCCGACGGAGTAGACCTTGCGGTCGCCGTACTGGCTGGCTTCGACCTTGGACATCGCGCGGTCAGCATGCCACGCGGAGTGAGCCCGAAGTGCCTAGGGTCCGTCGAGCCCTACAGCAGAATCTCGACGGCGGTCTCGGGTGCGCAGCCCTGGCCGACGAGCTCGACTGCCCGGTGGAGGTCGGCCTCGCTCCCCGCGAGCCTCTCGGCGAGCGCGAGTGGGTAGCCGGCTTCCATCAACACGTGGAGCCGCCAGCTCTCGACTTTCGAGTGCTCTCCGCCGTTCGGCTCGATGATCTCGGTCGTCTCACTCACGGTGTGCTCCGTTCGCCGTTTCATAGACGAACCCTGCCGGAGTTTGTTTGCCGGGATCCTCGAGTTGAAACGGGAGGCTAGCTCCTGGCGAGTGTCTGGTCGACCCGTTTGGCCAGCTCGCGGAGGCGTGCATCCAGCACCGCTCGTTCCGCTTCGGCGTCGGCGGCAAGCGACTCCAGGCGCCGCCGCAGCTCCTGCTCCGCCTGCATCAGACGCGCCTCCAACGCCTCGAGCGCCTCGGCGCGCTGGCGTGCGAGCCCCTCCTCCGCCTGGGCCTGTCGACGCTCCAGCCGTTGCACGCCTGCGTCGCCGACCTGTGCGAGCCGCTCCGCGAGCACCGTCTGCGCTTCGCGGGCGAACGACTGCACGGCACGGTCGAGCTCGCGCGACAGTCGAGTCGCGGCCGCCTCGCGCGATGCCCTGACCGTGTCCGCAAACTGCTGGGTCGCAGCATCCGAGTAGCTCGATGTCGCCCGAGACAGAATGCGTTCGAGCTGCTCGAGCTGGCGGCGCTCGACGTCGGCGAAGCCCGCCTGGATGCGACGCAGCGCGTCCTGCTCCTCGCGTTCGATCAGCTCCGCGATCTGGCGCTCGCGCTTGCGGATCCGCTCGTTGAGCTCGTGCAATGCGCGTCGCCGATCGGACGCATACGCCTCGAGCTCGTTCGTCCCCGCCTCGACTGCTTCCTGTGTTGCGCGCGCGATCTCGTCACGCACGCGCACGAGGCTGGCGCGCTGTTCCTCGCTCTCTCCCTCGAGTCGGGCGGCGTCGGCGGCGATTCTGGCCTCGGCCTCCGCAATCAGCTGCTTCTGGCGTTGCCCGAGCTGCGCGAGCTGGTCGCCGACTGCGTGTTGCGCGCGCTCGAGATCGTCGCCCCACGCAGCGAGCCGCGCGTCCACCTGCTGCTGGGCGAGCATCAGCGCCTGGCCGAGCTCACCCTGTGCCGCGCGCGAACGCTCCGCAGCCTCCGTGCGTTTCTCCTCGGCGAGCCGCCGCTCCTGCTCCGCGAGGAGTGAGATGGAGTCCGCCCGCGCGCGTGCGAGCGTTCGCTCGAGCTCGGCGCTCCGCTCTTCGGCTTCGCGCGCGATCAATGAGTTCAGCCGGGCCTGCGCGCGCGCCAGTTGGTCGTCGACCCGCCGCGCCGCGCGCAGGAGGTCGTCGAGCCTCACGGCCGCGAGCTGTGCGACGAAGGCAACGGTCATTCCGCCGGCGGCTGCGGCGATGTCGGTCTCGAGCCGGACGCCGTATGCGACCCAGGTCACGAGCGCCGCGACGCCGCTGAAGGCCGCCAGCAAGATCAGGGTGCGCCGGTGCAGGCGATCGAGCACCGCACCGAGCAGCGACAGCGCGGCGAGGCCGGCCGACACGGCGAAGACGATCTGCGCGATCGTGGCGAGTTGCACGGCCTCAGGTTACGCGCACGAGGACGAGGGCGAGGGCCAGCGCGACACTCGCCGCTGCCAGCGCTCTCAGGGCCCGCTCGGACTCGGCGGTGAAGGTCTCGCGCGTGATCGGAAGAACCGTGCCGTCCACCAGCTCGATCCGCCCCGAGACGTTCCGCACGCGGCGACGGGCCAGCCGCACCGGTGTCGACAGACGGCGCTGAGCATGGCTGAGCAGCGCTGCGAAGACCGCTGCGAGGACGGCCTCGACGCGAAGGGTCTCGGCGGCAGCGACGTACGCGGCGAGCACGGGAAAGGCTCCCCAGGCAAGGGAGAACCAGGGGTCGCCGTGCAGACGGCCGCCGAAGAGCTCGAGGTTGTACGCGACCGCGACGAACGCGCCCGCACCGACGAAGGCGAGCAGCCAGAGGCTTGTGCGGAGCGCCACGCCGATCCCGATTGCCGCGGCCGTGACGAGCGAGACGGCAGCGAGCGCGACCAGCGTGCGGTCGGGGATTCGCGTTTGCAGCGGCCGGCCGTGGAGCTCGTCCAGTGCGTGTGCACTCACGCCCATCCCGAGGAAGAACGCGAGCAGTCCAAGGGCGAGCACGCCGGGGCGCCACTCGGGCGCAAGCGCCGCACCGATGGCCACGTACGAGAGATGCCACAGCGTGTAGGGCGGGTGTAGGAGCGTCACGTAGTCGCGCCAGCCGCCGGGGGCGAGCGCGTAGAACGCCGGACGGACGCTGCCCGTCACGTACGGCGTCCCCAGGTGACGATCCCCCCGCCCAGGCTGAGGCGCCGTGACTTGACCTCGGCGATGCCGGCTGCGCGCCAGAGCTCGAGCAGGTGCTCTTCCGGCCACCGTGCGTAGAAGCTCCGGATGCTCGGCCCGAGGAAGTCGCCGACCTCGCGCCAGCCCGGCGAGATGACCCGTCCTGCGGCGGGAAGCCCGACACGGACGTAGAGCTCCCAGAGCGGGCGCCAGGGCCCTCTCGGTAGAGCGAACTCGAGCCCGGCGATGGTGCCTCCGGGCCGGACGACTCGCGCCAGCTCGTGCAACGTTGCGGGCGGATCGCTCACGTAGCGGAGCAGATACGTGAACGTGAGCCCGTCGAACGAGTCGTCCTCGAAGGGCAGCTGCTCAGCCGTCCCTTCCACGAGCTCGACGGACGGCGGGAGGCGGCGGCGTGCCTGGGCGAGCATCTCCGGGCTCTGGTCGAGCCCGACCACCGCGCAGGCCTTCTGTCTCAGCAGCTCGCGGGCGACCGCCCCCGTCCCTGTCGCGACGTCGAGGACGGTGTCGCCCGGCCCGGCGTGCAGGCGGGACACGAGGAAGCGACGCCAGCGAGGATCCTGGCCGAAGGACAGCAACGCCGCGTAACGATCGTACGTCGGCCCGAGTGGCGCGAAGAGCGTCCGCGCGGAGACGGCCTCTGCCACGGGGCCGAGTTTATGCTGGCGCAGTGGCGCTGAGCGAGGACGTCGGCCGGATCGCGGAGGCTGCAGCTCGGTTCGCGGCGCCGTCAGAGGCGGTCGTCGCGGTAATCGCCGTCGAGCCCGGGTCCGGCGAGAGGGTGTACCTCTGCGCGTTCGGAGGAGCCGAGGACACGCACGGCTGGCTCGCGCTCGACGACGAGGGGACACCTCTGACGAACCGCGCGCGCATACGCGAAGCCGCCTCGATCGCCGCGCTCGTCGAGGTGGCAGAAGAGAGCGCCGCCGCCCCGGTCTCAGACGGGCCGCGGCTGGCGTCGCCCGCCTACCTCGATTCGCTCGGTGCAGGAGGTGACGTCGCCGGTGCACTGCGGCGCGCGTTGCCGGCGATCGACGAGCTGACGCGGGACGTCGAGCTGAACTACAAGCTCGACCTCGGTTGATGCTTCCGGAAGGTTGCCTCGCGGGCCGTGTCGCGCTCGTGACCGGGGGCGGCAGCGGACTCGGCCGCGCGATGGCGCTCGAGCTCGGCCGGCTCGGCGCGAACGTGGCCGTGCTCGGTCGCCGGCGCGAGCCGCTCGACGAGACCGTCGGGCTGCTACCTGGGCCGGGTTTCGCCGTCCAGGCCGACGTGCGGGAACCCGAGGCGATCGCCACGGCGTTCGACGCCGCCGAAGAGGCGCTTGGTCCGCTGACGACGCTCGTGAACAACGCCGCCGGGAATTTCCTCGTGCGGGCCGAGGATCTCTCGCCGAACGGGTGGCGCGCGGTCGTCGGCATCGTCCTCGACGGCACCTTCTTCTGCTCGCGTGAGCTGGGCCGTCGGGTCGCCGCTCGAGGCGGCGACAACGCCCAGATCGTCAACCTCGTCGCGACGTACGCCTGGACCGGCGGTCCCGGAACGGTGCACTCCGCGGCGGCCAAGGCGGGCGTCGTGAATCTGACTCGGACGCTCGCCGTCGAATGGGCGCAGCACGGCATCCGCGTCAATGCGATCGCGCCGGGTCCGATCGACACGGACGAGACGCGGACGCGGCTCTGGCCGACCCAAGAGATGCGCGACTACGTGTTGCGCAGAGTTCCGCTGAGGCGTTTCGGCGGCGAGGAAGAGGTCTCCAACGCCTGCGCGTACCTCGTCTCCGACTTCGCGGGCTACGTCACCGGCGACGTGCTCACGATCGACGGCGGCGCCTGGCTCGAGCAGGGGATGTTCAGGGAATGAGCGCCACTCCGGGCGGGGGACGCCGTACGAACCGCTGTCCCCATGCCGCCCCGAATCGCTGCTGCAGCATCCCGGTGACGAAGATGCTGAGCGCGACGGCGAGCAGCGCCAGCCCAAACGTCCACCGGTTTTCGTTCAGACCCTGCTGCAGGAAGTGGACGATCGGGGCGTAGTAGCCGAGCACGCCGTACACGGCCCACGTCGCGCGCCGGATCGGGGCGGAGACGAGCACGAGCACGGTGCCGAGGATCAGCATCGGTATCCAGCCGCGGTTCGGGTCGCCGCTCGGCTCGAGGGTGAAGAAGACAAGCCCCGCGCCTGCGCTGAACCAACCGAGGGCGTGGAACCAGAATGCGTCGCGGCGGCGGCCGAACGCGTCGAGGAAGATGCCGACGACGACGAGTAGCCCGCCGCAGGCAAGGGCGGCCGTCGCACGCTCGTCGCCGCTCGCACCGTGTCCCGCCACGGCGACGAGCTGCGAAGTCGCGATCAACGACCCGGCCACGGTCGCGAGGAGGAACGAGAAGCGCGTGAGCGCGAAGGCAACAAGTCCGGCGAGTGCAGTCAACACGGCGGCTGCCACCGCCCAGCCGTTGAACGTCGTGAGCGGGAAGGCGTTATCCCAGACGCCGACCAGCCGGAAGAGGCCGACCGCGACCGCGGGAACCATGGCTACCGCCAATGCGGCGGCGAGGCCGCCTGGGATCCACCATCCCTCCCGGAGGAGGAACCACGACGCGGCGCCGTACGCGACCAGGAAGACGAGGGCCGCCACGAAGACCCAGAGGCTGTCGTGCGTGTCGGGAAGCGTCGACAGCAAGCCGTACGACGCGAGTGCGAGTGCGTAGGTCCCGGCGAACAGGAGGACGTTCGGCGGGTCCATCCGTGGCAGCTCCCGCACCTCCACGGCCGCGACCTTAACCGGTGGCCGTTCCCTATGCTGTCCGGCATGGAAGGTGGCTTCGGCTTCCCACTCGGAGGCGACCCGGAGGATCTGCTGCGCGGGCTGCGCGAGTTTGCGGAGCAGCAGGCGGAATCGGTGCAGGAGGCGCAGCGCGAGCAGTTCGCGACCCTCACGCTCAACACCGCCGTCGAGCTGACCGCGGCCGCCCTCTCCCAGCTGCAGCCGTCCGGGACCGCGGACGAGCAGGCGATCGCGCTCCGCGATGCCATGCGCGTCCTGTTCCCGGAAGCCGTCGCGCTCGTCTCTGCGGCGCGGCAGGGCTTCATGCGCGAGCGGTAGTTAGGCCCGCCTTGGCGCTCCTCGACCGCGCGATCGTCCGCCTGCTTCCCGCTGTCCCGCGCCCGCTCGTGCAGAAGTTCTCCGAGCGCTACATCGCCGGGCCCGAGCTGAAAGACGCGCGCGAGACCGTTCGCCGGCTGAACGCCGAGGGGAAACGGGCGACGATCGACGTCCTCGGCGAGGAGATCACGAACGAGGAAGAGGCGGCCGCGATCGTGCGCGCGTACCAGGATGTGTTCGCGGACATCGAGCGCTGCAGTCTCCACTCCGGCGTCAGCGTGAAGCTGACGGCGCTCGGGCTGAAGCTCGACTACGAGCTGTGCCGGGAGAATCTCCGCGCCGTCGTGGAAGACGCCGCAGCACGAAGAAACTTCGTCCGCCTCGACATGGAGGACTCGTCGACGACTGACGACACACTTCGTCTCTATCGCGAGCTGCGCGAGGGAGGCCACGACAACGTTGGAATCGTGCTGCAGGCGATGCTGCGACGAACGCGCGACGACATCGAGGCGCTTCGCGACCTGCAGCCGAGCGTGCGGCTCTGCAAGGGGATCTACCTCGAGCCGGCCGAGATCGCTTACCAGGAGTTCGAGGAGGTCCGCAGCGCGTTCGTGGACGCGCTCGAGGCCTTGCTCGATGCGGGTGGCCACGTGGGCATTGCGACGCACGACGAGTGGCTCCTGGACGAGGGGCGCCGCCTCGTTGCCGAGCGCGGGCTGGCGAGGGACGACTACGAGTTCCAGATGCTGCTCGGCGTACGGCCCGACCTCGGCGACGTGCTCGTGCGTGAAGGTCACCGGCTGCGCATCTACGTCCCGTTCGGGCGGCACTGGTACGAGTACTCCCTGCGCAGGCTGCAGGAGAACCCGAAGGTCGCCGGCTACATCGCGGCGGACACCGTGGGACGGCTGCTCGGCCGGAACGGCGCCACCGGTTAGGTGGTCTGGGCGAAGGCGGAAGGGTGCTGCGTCTGGGACGCGGACGGGCGCGAGTACATCGACCTGACCGGCGGCTTCGGGGTCGCCGTGCTCGGCCACGGCAACCCCAGGATCAGGCAGGCGATCGGGTCCGCTCCCGTCGTCCACGCACTCGGCGACCTTGCCGAAGCAGAGGTCACGGAGCGCTTGCGCGACGCGCTCCCGTGGCCGGCGAAGCTCGGCGTGACCGGAGAGGACGCGGTCGAGATCGCGCTGCGCACTGCGCTGCTCACCACCGGCAAACCGGGAATCGTCGCCTTCGACGACGCGTATCACGGCACCGGCTTGCTCGCGCTCGCGGCGACCGGGCTCGAGCGCTTTCGCGAGCCGTTCGCGCCCTGGCTGCCAGGGCCTGTTCATCGCCGGCCGTACGGCGAGGACCCAGGCCCGTTGCCGGACGACGCCGGGGTCGTGATCGTCGAGCCGGTGCAGGGGCGGGCGGGCTCGCGCGTTCCTTCCGACGACTTCCTCCCCCGGTTGCGAGAGCGTTGCGACGAGGCCGGCGCACTCCTCGTCGTGGATGCGATCTTCACCGGGCTCGGGCGCATCGGCGAGCTGTGGCCAGGTGCCGACGTGGCGGACGTGATCTGCGTCGGCAAAGCGCTCGGCGGCGGTCTGCCGATCTCCGCGGCGCTCTTTGTGCGCGGCGGACTCGAGCATGCCTGGGACTTCGGTCCGGAGGACGTCTACACGCACACGCACAGTGGCAGTCCGCTCGCGTGCGCGGCGGCGCTCGTGGTGCTTGCGGAGGTGCCGAAGCTCTTGCCGCGCGTCGCGGAGCTCTCGGAGCGCTTCGAGAGGGCGGGGTGGCACGGCAAGGGGCTGCTCCGCGCCGTGGAGGGAGATGCAGACAGGGCGCTCGAGGCGGGCGTCCTCGTGATTCCGATCCCGGACACGCTGGTGCAAGCTGCGCCTCCGTTCACGCTGACGGACGCCGAGCTCGACGGCGCCTTGGCGCGGCTCGCCGGTTAGGGCGGCGGCCCGGGTGGCGGACCGGGCGGCGGTGCTTCGTCCTCCTCGACGACCGTTCGTCGTCTCGGCGGGTAGGGACCGTCACCGGGCGGCGGCGCGGCCGCGTAAGGCCCGCGATGCCAGCCCCAGTAGCCAGGCCCCCAGCGCTCCCAGAGGAGCAGGGAGATCAGGAGGCCGACGATGCCGACGAGCATGAGGATCCAGCCGACGACGTCGACGTCGACGGGCGGATTCGGATCCGTCTGGTTGACGGCGAACGCGAGAATCGCACCGACCGCGATCAGGATGATGCTGACGGGGAGAGCCATGGGTCAGCCGTCCCCGCACACAGGGTTTGCCAAACGACTCAGGCTTTGCGGGCGTAGAGAAGGAACGTGCCGGGAATCCGCGGATCGTGGCGGCGAAAGCCGTCGCTGCGCGCCGGGTACTCCTCCAAGGCCTGTAGCTGAAGCCCGGCGCGTGTCGCGGCGTTGACGATCTGTCCGAGGCGCCGCGATCCCTCCGCGAAGTAGCTCTCGCGCCAGTGCATGAGCCCGTCGACGCAGAGCGCGACCGGGTGCTCCTCGAAGAGCAGTAGCTCCCCCTCCGAACGCAGAGCGGCTGCGATCTCGCGCATCCACGCCTCGAGGTCCGAGATCTGCAGGATCGATCCGAGCCCTGCATAGACGAGGTCGAAGCGTCCGCGCCGCAGCTCTGCCGGCAACGTCTGAGGGTCTGCCTGGACCCACAGGATCGAAGGCCACCGCTCGCGGGCCGCCTCGAGCGCCTGGCCGGAGGAGTCGACACCGGTCACGATCGCGCCGAGCTCGGCGAGCTGCGCCGTCGACTCGCCGGTCCCGCATTGGAGGTCGAGCACGCGCTTCTTCCCCAGATCCGCGAGCGCGTGACGCACCTGCGGCGGCAGGCCGCGTTCCCCGGCAAGCGCTTCCGCGCGCCGCCGGTGGATCTCGTCCCAGGCGCGGCGGTTGTGCTCTGTCGGCTCCATCAGGCGAGCAGCGAGTAGCCGCCGTCGATGATCAGCGTGTGCCCGCGGACCATCTCCGCGTCGGGGGAGCAGAGGTAGGCGACTGCGCCGGCAACGTCGTCGGGCTCCACGAGACGTCCCGCGGGCGTGCGGGACCTGCCGGCGCGAAGCATCTCCTCGCGGTTCGGGAAATGGTCGAGCGCCTCCGTCTCGACGACGCCGGCCGAGACCGCGTTGACCCGGATGCCACGCGGCGCGAGCTCGACGGCGAGGTAGCGCACGACCGACTCCAGTGCAGCCTTCGACGTGCCGACGAGCACGTAGTTCTCCAGCACGCGCTGCGACCCGAGCGAGGAAACGGCGACAATCGAGGAGCCGGGCTCCATGTCGGGCGCGCACGCGCGGGTGAGCGAGAGCAGTGCGCGAGCGTTCGCGCCGAGCGTCCAGTCCCAGTGCTTGTCCTCCGTTTCGAGCGCGGGCTTGATCACGCCCGTCGCGGCGTTGTGGACGACGACTGCATACGGGCCGTGGGCTGCGAACTCGGCCACGACCTTCTCCGAGGCGACGTTGCCGCGCACGAGCACGGGCTCCGCGCCGGCCGCACGCAGCTCTTCTGCCGCCGCCTCGCCTGCCGTGTCGTTACGGAGATACCCGAGCGCCACCTTGCCGGCACCCTCGGCTGCGAGTCGCAGCGCGATCGCTTTGCCGATTCCCCGTGTCCCGCCCGTCACGAGGACGGAGCGGCCCTCGAGCTTCATCTCCGTCCGGGGAGCGGCTCGTCCGCGGGCGCGGCACTCGGGATCTCGGCCCAGCCCGGTCTCGACCTCGGCTCGCGCGGACCTTCCTCGGCCTTCGAGGACGCAAAGGCGAGTCGTTCCAGCAGCTCGATCTTTTGCTTCGCGTACTGCTTCACCGGATGCGAGTCCGGCAGCGAGGAGACGAGCTCCTCGACGCGGGCGCGGATCTGAGGGGCGAAATGCGGCGTCGCCGGACCGACGAGCGCGTCGATGTCTTCTCTCGTCGGCTCCCGCATCGGCGGAAGCCTAACTACCCCTCGGGCGGCGCTGCGATGTAGACGCGAACCTCGAGCGGCGCAAAGGAGTCTCTGAACGACCCTCCGGCTGCGGTCACCGTGTGCAAACCGTCCAGGCTGTGCAGGGCCCGGTCGCCGAGCGCCGGCACGTTGATGGAGGCGGTGGCGGCGGCGCGGCTCGCATTCACGGCGATGACGTAGACCGCTCCGTTGTGCTGACGGGCGCCGGCCTTGACCGGGCTGCCGAGGTCGACGCTCGCGGCGAGCGGCGGCTCGACGAGAGCGGGTGCGAGGGTCTGGATCTCGTGATTCGTGCGGGCGATCTCCTCGCCGACGGGGAAGCTCCAGTTGTTGGGGAAGTAGCCGATGGCATGCGCGCCCCCGGCGATCGAGAGCCATGCCTCGGCTCGGACCGTCTCCGGCGTCGGGTCGAGCTCGGCGCCCATGCAGTCCATGCGTCGTGCCTCGATCCACTGGAAGGTCGGCCTTCCCCGGCCGAGCGCGACGAGGTCGAGCTGCGAGTCGAACACGTCGCCGAAGCTGTCGAAGCGGCACCAGTTCTGCAGCGGGTAGAGGTCGAAGCCGAGGACGTCGGCGCTCGCAGCCAGCGCGGGGTACATCGCCTTTCCCTGCGGTAGCGCACTCGCGCGGCTGTAGAAGTGATTCGTCAGGGTGAGAAAACGGGGTCCCGAGCCCGCGATCGGCGGGATGACCCGGAATGCGTCGGCGGTGGAGAAATCGGCGGGAAGATGCGTGTCCCACTCGTCCGGCAGGTGGGTGCCGACCGTTCCGGCGCGGGCTGCCGCAGACCCGCGCGCGTCTGCGAGCACGAACGCCCTGCCTTCGACCCAGGTTGCGAGCTCGGCGCCCGTGCCGCAGCCGTTGCCCATGAAGAGGTCGATGCCGACGCCCAGGTTGCCCGCGACGGCGTCGGGACACTGGGCCCAGACGAGCTTCGGGAAGAACGGCTGGCCGTTGAGGAGGACGGCGCCGTCGGACGTCGTCATGTGCACCGGGCCTGACAGCGCCGGCGTGGTGAGGACGAACTGCGCCACGCTCGCCTGGGAGCCGCCGTTCACGGCGGTGACCGCGAGCTGGTACGAACTCGAGAAGGTCAGACCCGTGAGCGTGGCCTGGTGCTGCGTCGTGCCGGCGCTCGGGCCGGTCCAGAGGACCGGTGCATCGAGCCCGTAAGCGATGCGTGACGTGGCAGGAACATCGGTCCGCCACGCGATCGTGGCCGAGAACGGCGTCAGCGAGATCGTGTGGACGTCCGTGATCTGCGGCGGCGGACCGACGGGAGCGGCGGGCGTCGTCGTTGTCTCGGTCTGGGTCGTGCTCGCCGGCGGCGGGTCGGTGACCCCGGGCAGGGCCAGGAACCGCAGCTC
This sequence comes from Gaiellaceae bacterium, assembly GCA_035764165.1. Lineage (GTDB taxonomy): Bacteria > Actinomycetota > Thermoleophilia > Gaiellales > Gaiellaceae > 3-1-20CM-4-69-9. The sequence goes on from DASTZS010000028.1 coordinate 75,453, forward strand.
GGCGGAGTACTCGGAGTCGAAGGCGGCCTCCGGCGCATCCGCGGCCGGAGCCGAGCTCTCGCTCGCTGCCACCGCTCCCTCGGCCGAGGAGAGCGACCTGAGGCCCGGCATCAGCGGTCCGCCCGTGTCGAGCCCGACGGCGTGCACGGGCCGGCCGTTCGGCGGCGCGAAGCTGAAGGGGGCTGAGGCCGCTGCGGCTGCCGGCGCAGGGGCGGCGGAGGGTGCCGAATCGGACCCGGGGAGGGCGAGCTTGAAGCCGATCGTCGAGCCCGCGACGACGGCAAGCGAAAGCCAACAGACGGTGCGCAGGGGCACCTTGTAGGAGTCGGCTTTCCAGGTGCGCTCCTCTCCCTCGTTCGAGGGATCCGCCGCCCATTACTGTGCGCCTCTCGTGCGCCGCCCGACCGCCGATCTGATGCTGCTCGCGACGGTCAGCCTCTGGGCGCTCAACTTCACCGTCTCCAAGTACATCCTGGATCACGGTTTCCGTCCGCTCGCGTACTCGTCCGTCCGCTATGCGTGTGCAGGACTCATCTTCGCCGCCATCACGCTCGCCTGGGAGGGATCGCTGCGCATCGAGCGGCGCAGCCTGCCGCTCGTGGTCTTCGGAACGCTCGTGCTCTTCGCGAACCAGTTGAGCTTCGTCTACGCGCTCCGATTCACGACCGCGACCACCGTCGCGCTCCTCTTCGGGACTCTCCCGATCTTCACCGCGCTCTTCGCGCGCGGCAGCGGCGTCGAGCACCTCGCCCTGCGCTTTTGGCTTGCCGCCCTGCTCTCCTTCGCCGGCGTCGCGCTCGTGGCGGTCGGCTCGGGGGGCAGCCTGTCCGCGAACCTGAAGGGCGACGCGCTCGCCGTGTCGGGCGCCGTGACCTGGGCGGCGTACTCCGTCGCGATCGGCCCGCTGATGCGGCGGCACTCCCCGTTCAGGCTCAGCGCCGTCTTTCTCCTCGCAGTCACCCCGCTGCTCGCGCTCGCCGGCTCGCGCCAGCTCGCAGACCAGAGCTTCGACCTCTCCACGCTCGTCTGGGTCGGGTTCGCTTTCGCCGTCCTCGGTCCGCTCGTGATCACGAATCTGCTCTGGTTCACCGCGATCGATCGCGTCGGCCCGTCACGCGCGGCCCTCTTCGTGAACCTGCAGCCGTTCCTCGCCGCCGTCGTCGCGCTCGTCGTGCTCTCCGAGCCGATCACGACCGTCCAGGTGCTCGGCGGCCTCGCAATCGCTGGCGGCATCGCCCTCTCTCCTCGACGGGTGCCCCCCGAGCTGCCGGCGGAGTAATCTTCGCCCTCGATGGGGCAGAACGCCGACTTCATGCCGATCGACGGCTGGGACCACCTCGAGCTCTACGTCGGCAACGCGAAGCAGGCCGCGTTCTTCTACGAGCACGCATTCGGTTTCACACAGACGGCCTACGCCGGTCCGGAGACAGGCGTTCGCGATCGTGCCTCATATGTGCTCGAGCAGGGCGACATCCGTTTCGTGCTCACAAGCGGCCTGCGCGGAGACAGCGAGATCACGCGGTTCGCCTGCGCGCACGGCGACGCGGTCAAGGACACCGCGCTCACGGTTCCGAGTGCGGCGAATGCCTACCGCGAGGCGGTCGACCGCGGCGCCCGCGGCGTCCGCGACCCCCACTGGGTGCAGGACGAGTTCGGGCGCGTCGAGCTCGCGACGATCGCGACCTACGGCGACAACGTCCACACGTTCGTCAACCGCAATGACTATTCCGGTCCCTTCCTGCCCGGCTTCCAGGAGGTTGCGAGGACGAATGGGCAGCCCGCGACCGGTGTCGGCCTGCAGTCGATCGACCATGTCGTCGGCAACGTCGAGCTCGGCCGGATGGACTACTGGGTCGAGTTCTACGAGCGGACGATGGGGTTCACGAACATCATCCACTTCGGCGACGAGCAGATCCACACCGAGTACTCGGCGCTGATGTCGAAGGTGATGGCGGACGGCGAAGGGAAGATCAAGTTTCCGATCAACGAGCCCGCGGAGGGCAAGCGCAAGAGTCAGATCGAGGAGTACCTCGAGTACTGTGGCGGCCCCGGTGTGCAGCACGTCGCGCTGCAGTCCGAGGACATCGTGCGCACGGTCGAGACGCTGCAGGACCGCGGCGTCGTGTTCCTCTCGACGCCCGAGGCGTACTACGAAGAGGCTTGTGTTCGGGTGGGCGAGATCGGCGAGGACTGGGACGACTTGCGCCGGCTGCGCATCCTTGTCGACCGTGACGAGGACGGCTATCTCCTGCAGATCTTCACGAAGACCGCGCAGGACCGGCCGACGCTCTTCTTCGAGGTAATCGAGCGCCACGGAGCCCGCGGGTTCGGCGAGGGCAACTTCAAGGCCCTCTTCGAGGCGATCGAGCGCGAACAGGCTCTGCGCGGCAATCTCTAGCGCCCCTTCCAGTAGTGCCGTCTAGCTTCTGGGTCGCGAGCACCAAGCCAGAGGCCGCACTCGACCGAAGAAAGGCTGGGCTGCCTTGCTGGCAGAAGAGGGTGGACTCTGGCGCCGTGTGATCGCGGGCCAGAAGCAGGAATGTAGTGCTGGAAGGGGCACTAGGTAGCCGCCAGAGGCACCGAGGTCCCCCGGCAGGCCGCAAGAGGCCGGCGGCGGCGGCATCTACTCCACGGACAGGAAAACCCAGCAAAGGAGTGGAAAAATACCGATGCGCCGCATCATCATTCCGTTCGTCCTGCTCGTGGGGTTGCTGACGCTGGCTGCGACAGGCCTCGCCGATCCGGGCGACAAAGGCAAGGGCAAGAAACAGGGCAAGAACAAGTTCAGCTTCACGCTCACGAACACGGACAATCGCTGCGACGGCAGTGGAGCGTGGGCGACGCTGAACGAGAATCGCACCTACCAGGTGCACGACAACGGCGACGGAACGTTCAGGCTGCGTAGAGTCAGCAAGGGGACGTTCACGACGATCGCCGGAACGAGTCCAGGCAACTGCCCGGCGAACAAGAGCAAGCACGGCCACTTGATTCGTGCCGGAGTCACCGGCCGTTTTGGGGGCTATCTCGAAGGCACCATTACGGGCGGGACGTTCAATAAGAATGCAACCTGTGTGGCTGCGTGCTTCACGAACGATTTCGTCACGACGTTCTTCGGCGCAGGTGCCGTCTTCACGTGTGACGGTGCCACGAACAGCACCGACTGCAAGTTCAACTTCAACTACACGGCGCCCGCGCGCGCGGCCAATCGCCCGCGGTTGCTCGTGCGCAAGTGGCAGGATCGTGGGAAGGGCTCCGGTACCACGCTGAAGGAGCACTTCCAGGGCGACATCGCCAGCTCGTAGCTATCTGAGACACCAGAGACCGGAAGAGCCCGCCTCGGCGGGCTCTTCCGTTTTACTTGGCAGGTGCATCCGCAGCGGCGAACCGCGCTCGTCTCGGTGGTGGCGGCGATCCTGCTCATCGCGCTCAAGCTGGGCGCGGGACTGGCTGCGCACAGCCTCGGCCTCGTCTCGGAGGCGTTGCACTCGGGAACCGACCTCGTCGCGGCCCTTCTCACCTTCTTCGCAGTCGGCGTGGCCGTGCGTCCGGCCGACGTGTCGCATCAGTATGGCCACGGCAAAGCGGAGCACCTTGCCGCGCTCGCCGAGGCGACGATCCTCGTCGCGGCCAGCTGGTTCATCGCGTGGCGTGCGCTCACGCACCTCGTCGGCGGCCGCGAGTCGCACGTCGAGGCGACGTGGTACGCGTTCCTCGTCATCGGGATCGTGATCGCCGTCGACCTCAGCCGCACTCTCGTCCTCTGGCGCGCTTCGCGGAGATACCGCAGCGCGGCACTGGCCTCGAACGCGCTGCATTTCGCGAGCGACCTGGCGGGATCGTTCGCGGTGCTCGTCGGGCTGATCCTCGTGCACGCCGGGCAGAGGCGCGCGGACTCGGCCGCTGCGCTCTTCGTCGCGATGCTCGTGCTCCTCGCCGCGGCGCGGCTGATGAAGCGAAATGTCGACGTGCTCATGGACCGTGCGCCCGCCGACGCGCAGCAGGCGGCACGGCTTGCGATTGCCGGCATCGAGCCACCGGTGGCGCTCGAGCGACTGCGCATGCGCCAGGCCGGCCCGCGTCAGTTCATGGACGTCGTGATCAGCGTCGCGCCGGGTGCCGCGGTGGGGCAGGGACATGCGGCCGCCGACCGGGTCGAGGAGGCGCTCAACGCGGCGCTGCCAGGTAGCGACGTCGTCGTGCACGTCGAGCCGAGGGAGGACGACGCCGCGATCCGCGAGCGCGCCCACGCGGCGGCTCTCGGTGTTCCCTCCGTTCGTGAGGTGCACAACGTCAGCGTGCTGGACGTCGGTGGGCGCACCGAGGTGTCGCTGCACCTGAAGCTACCGGGAGAAGTCAGCCTCGAGCACGCTCATGAGGTCGCCAACCAGGTGGAGGACGCCATCACTGCTGCGGTTCCGGAGGTCGACGCGGTGCAGACGCATATCGAGCCGCTCGCCGAGGAGGGTGCGGGGACGCGGATCGACGACGACGCTGCGGAGCGCGATGTGGTGCGGCAGATCGTGCGCGAGGTGACGGGCCAGGAGCCGCGAGAGCTGCGCTTCGTCACGACGGGCGACGGCGTGCTTGCGTACGTCACGCTCGGACTGGATCCTGCGAGCCCCCTGGCCGAGGCGCATGCGCGCGCCAGCGAGATCGAAGAGCGGATCCGACAGGTGCGGCCCGACATCGCCGACGTCATCGTCCACACGGAGCCCTAGTGGTGCGACCCCAAATCGGTGCCAGGCACCGAAACGAGACTGTGACGACGAGCGCAAGACTTTCACTGTTCTCCCTGCAAGCGGGGCGAATTCACCCCGGTGCCAGGCGAATTCACCCCGGTGCCAGGCACAGAGACGAAAGTGTGACGGGACTGTCATGAGACTCTGCATGTTCACTCCGCGGGACCTCCAGCTCGAGCGCGGCTGGCCCGGGATCGTCGAGGGCGACACGGTCGTCCAGGTCGCCGCCCAGACGCTGCAGGCGTTCTTCACCGGCGGGGGCAGGGCACGCCGCCACGCGGAGTACCCACTTGCAGAGGTCGAGCTCAGGCCGCCGGTTCTCCACCCGCCGTCGGTACGCGACTTCTACGCCTTCGAGCAGCACGTCAAGACGGCACGCGCGTCCCGTGGGCTCGAGGTGCCGCCCGAGTGGTACGAAATCCCCGTCTTCTACTTCTCCAACCCGGCTGCGATCTACGGTCCAGAGGACGAGATCCCGCGGCCGCCGGACACGAAGGAGCTCGACTACGAGCTCGAGGTCGCAGCGGTGATCGGTGCGGAAGGCCGGATCGGCGGGTTCACAATCATGAACGACTGGTCCGCACGGGATCTGCAACGAGCGGAGATGAAGGTCGGCCTCGGCCCGTCGAAAGGCAAGGACTTCGCGACGAGCCTCGGTCCGGTGGTCGTGACCCCCGACGAGTTCGACGGCTCGAGCGGGGTGATGGTCGCGCGGGTGAACGGGGAAGAGCGCTCACGCGGAAATCTCGCGGACATGCAGCACTCGTGGGAGGCGATCGTCGCTCACGCGGCGCGCAACACCCACCTCCGGCCCGGCGACGTCCTCGGCTCGGGCACCGTCGGAACAGGATGCATCCTCGAGCACGGCGACGGGCGCTGGCTGCAGCCGGGGGACGTCGTCGAGCTCGGGGTGGAGGGGATCGGCGTCCTCAGAAACCGGGTTGCCCGAGGCTCCTAACACGATCCCTGATGTTCGCGGCGCTGACGGCCGCGGGGGGCGGTCAGTGCGAGCTCGGTTGCGGGTCGAGAGCCGCTGCCGGTCGTGAGCAGCAGCACGACGGCCTCGACCACCACTCGTACCCGCGCTGTCAAGCGCTTCCACAGCAAGCCCGCGACATCAAGAATCTTCATCACCGCAAGAAGTAACGACTGAGCTCCGGCCGGGGCGCCGCAGCTTCGGCCGGAGCTCCATTGTCCGCGCGCGATCGCTTGACTCTGCCCGAGGGACAAGCATCATCGTGAGCGTCGACATGGAGAACCTGATGCCGATCGGCGAGTTCGCCTCCGCCTCGCGGCTCTCCCAGAAGGCGCTGCGCCTCTACGGCGAGAAAGGCCTGCTCCCGCCCGCGTGGGTCGACCCCGACTCGGGCTACCGCTACTACGCCGTTCACCAACTGCACGAGGCGACGCTGATCGCGCTCCTGCGGCGGGCCGGCATGCCGCTGGCAGAGATCCGCGCCTTCCTCCGTGCGCCGAGCGTCGACCGGCTGGAGGACTACGAGCGCCAGGTCGCCGAGGACTTCGCCGAACGCCGCCGCGTTCTCCGCTACGTGAAATGCGTCCTGAAGGAGGAGCTCATGTACGACGTCCTCACCAAGCAGGTCGAGGAGCAACGCTACGTCAGCCGGTCGAAGCGCGTCCTCGTCCCCGAGCTGATGTCATACATCACGTCCACGTTCGAACAGCTCGGCGCCGCCGAGGGCGGGCTGCCCTTCGTCCTCTACCACGGCGCCGTCACGGCGGAGGAGGACGGCCCGGTCGAGGTCTGCGTGCCGAAGCCGGTGGGAGACAAGACGCTCCCGGCCGGCGAGGTCGCGTTCGTCGAGATCAGCGGCAGCCAGTGCGACTTCCCCGAGATCCTGGGCGCGTACGAGGCGGTGTACCGCTGGGCGAAGGAGCAGGGCCGGGAGCCGGACGGGCCCTCGCGCGAGATCTACCTCCGCGGCCCCGGGAACGACGAACAGCTCGAGATCGCCTTGCCACTGCGCTGAGAAGATAGGCGGCGTGCAGGCAGAAGTCGTCGTCGTCGGAGCGGGGATCATGGGCTCGGCCACGGCATACGTGCTCGCGAAGGAGGGCCGTGACGTGCTGCTCGTCGAGCAGTTCGAGCTCGGGCACGAGCGCGGGTCGAGTCACGGGCGCTCGCGCATCTTCCGGCTCGCCTATCCGGAAGTCGAATGGGTTGAGCTGGCGCAGGAAGCACTCCACGGCTGGCGGCGCCTCGAGCAGGAGTCGGGCCTGCAGTTGCTCGAACTCAACGGCCTGGTCGAGGTGGTCGGAGCCCCGGAGAAGACGTCCCGCGATGCGCTTGACGCCGCGGGCGCACGCTACGAGCTCCTCGGGTCGGCCGAGGCGCGCCGGCGTTGGCCGATCGGCGTTCCGGACGGGTGGACGGTTCTCTTCCAACCGGACGCCGGGATCGTGCGCGCCGACCTCGCGCGCAGTGCGTTCGTCGACGCGGCCCGAGCGCATGGAGCCCGGCTCCAGGAAGGCACGAGAATCGACTCGCTCGACCAGGTGGAGGCCGACGCCGTAGTCGTCACCGCGGGCGCGTGGGCGAAGCGCTTCTTCCCCGACCTCTCGCTGCGCACGACGCGCGAGACCATCGCCTACTTCCATCGCGACGGAGAGCCGCTGCCGTCGCTGGGTGAGCTCGACCCGGTGACGCGCGGACACGCGCTCTACACACTGCATGATCCCGTCCACGGATTGAAGGCCGGCGTGCACCACGGCGGCGTCGACGCCGACCCGGACGACCTCGGCAGGCCCGACCCGGCGCTCGTCGAGCGCGTGACGGAGTGGGTTGGGCGGATGCATCCCGACGCCGATCCGGAGCCCGTGGCGGTGGAGACGTGCATGTACACGACGACGCCCGACGAACGCTTCGTCCTCGAGCGTCGCGGGCGCGTGGTCGTCGGTTCCGCCTGCTCGGGACACGGCTTCAAGTTCGCTCCTGCCGTCGGCACCAGACTCGCGCGGTTGGCCGCCGATATCCTCTAGCCATGCCCTTCTACCAGCGGCTTGGTTCCGTACCTCCGAAGCGGCATACGCAGTTCCGCGACAACGGCACGCTCCTGACCGAGGAGGTCATGGGCATGGAGGGCTTCGTCGGGATGGAGTCGATCCTCTACCACCTCCAGTCGCCGTGCCGCGTGATGAAGGTCGGCAACTTCGAGGAGATCAAGCGCGACGAATGGGTGCCCGACGCGCACGCGCACCGGCACTTGAAGACGTACGACGTCGACGCGGAGGGCGACGAGATCACCGGCCGGCGCCTGCTGATGTGGAACGACGACGTCGAGATCTCGCTGGCACGCCCGAAGGAGCAGATGGACTACTTCTTCCGCAACGGGGAGGGCGACGAGGTCGTCTTCGTGCACGAGGGCACGGGGACGCTCGAGACGATCTTCGGCAACGTCCCGTACAAGGAGGGCGACTACATCGTGATCCCGCGCGGGACGACCTACCGGTTCCGGCGTGAGGGCGAGCAGCGCTACCTCGTCTTCGAGTCGCCCGGGATGATCGAGATCCCGAAGCGCTACCGGAACCAGTACGGCCAGATCCTCGAAGGCGCGCCGTACTACCACCGCGACCTCCATCCGCCGGCTGAGCTGAACACGCATCGCGACAAGGGCGAGTTCCCGGTCAAGGTGCGCGTGCGCGGCGGCTACCAGACCTACGTCCTCGACTACCACCCCTTCGACGTGGTGGGGTGGGACGGGTACCTCTATCCGTGGACGTTCTCGATCCATGACTTCGAGCCGATCACCGGCCGGATCCACCAACCACCGCCGTCACACCAGACGTTCCAGGGGCGCAACTTCGTGATCTGCTCGTTCTGCCCGCGCAAGCTCGACTTCGACCCGCTTGCGGTGCCGATTCCGTATCACCATTCGAACCTGCAGTCGGAGGAGATGATCTATTACGTTTCCGGCAAGTTCGGTTCGCGACGTGGGGTCGAGGTCGGCTCGATCACGTTGCATCCCTCCGGGTTGCCGCACGGACCGCAGCCGGGATTGGCGGAGAAGAGCATCGGCATGCACGAGACGCACGAGCTCGCGGTCATGTGCGACACCTTCCACCCGCTCAAGCTGACGAAGTTCGCCAAGAAGCTCGACGACGGCAAGTACGCCTACTCCTGGTACGAGAATGCGCAGGACGGCGGAGCTGCCGAGGAGGCGTCCGTCGACGGCGAGGGCGACGCGAGCGGCGCCGGCCTCACCTCGCACTTCTAGCCAGAGCACGCTGCTTCGGTTCGCGTGACTGGGGAGCGACCGGAAGGTTGTTCGGTTCAACCGGGCCGCCGCCTCCACTCAAGCGATTTCAAGCCGTTTCGCAATCTCCGTTTCAAGCGTCGCCAGATATCTGGCGACGCTTGCGCGTCCCGTGTCTCCAGAAAGGAGGAGCGGCCTCCCCGCATACAGGAAGGCCGCTCGTCTATTGCGTTTAGCGCTTGTCGCCGCCCGGTAGGTCGCTTTCGTCTGCCCAGTAGGGCTCGCGACTTCCAGCCTTCGCCAGGCCCCGGCTAACCATGTAGCCGACAGCGACGATTGCGATGTAGAGCCAGGCGCGGACGGCCGGGAATGCGTCGACATTGCCGTTTCCGTTGCCGTCACCTTGGCCGACAACCGCCGAGGCGATGAGGATGCCCGCGACGATCCCGACCATCGCCCAAAACTCCGTTGTCTTGAACGCGTGCTTCGTTTCGGTCGTCAGGCGTGCGATAACACCCGAGCGCGATGAGCTGCGCGTGCTCCGTAGAGCATCAGTAGCCATAACTAGTCCCGTCCCTTCTCTGTATGCGGCCTAGGTCCAGGGCCAGTTGTTCGGTCGTTCACCTAACGGAGTTCGGCCCAAACCGGATACGCCCGGGTTTTCCCTTCGCGGCTTCCTTGGTTGCGTGGGATTTCGGAGAAGCCCTCAACACTGGCAAAGAACGGCTACTGTGGTCTCGGCCGTTCTCAAGTAGTTGCGCCCGGCGAGCCCTAGACCTTGCTCCCGTCGATCGCTCCCGCTTAGACGCGGAAGGCAGTACCGACGGAAGGAAAACAGATGGACGTCATCAGGGTTCGCACCCCGAGCACGGCACACGCACAACGGCTGATCGCCGCACTGGGCGGAGAGTTTTCGGCCACGCTTAACCGAGGCAGCTCCTCGACCGAAGTGGAACTCAGGCTGGACAGCGAGACCGCCACGAAGCTGGTTGGGCTGTTCGACGCGGTTGGAGTCTGGCTGAGCGATGGCGGGCTCGATGCCTGTCAGATCGGTTTCGGTGAGCGGAGTTACACCCTGCTGGCGGCCCTACTCGACAAGCCGAATGACGCGGCCGCTTTTCTGCTCGAGCGCACGATCCAGCTGCAGACCGCCTTGGACTCGCGTGTCGTGATCGAGCAGGCGAAGGGAATCCTTGCCGAGCGTGAGGCGATCAGCCCAGAAGAGGCTTTCGTGAAGATGCGCGGTCAAGCTCGTAGTCGGCGGATGAAACTTCACGACCTAGCGGCTGGCATCGTTGCGACCGTCTCTAGCCCAGCAGAAAATGGTGTTGCCCGTGCCCGCGGCCAGAGTCACATCAAAGAGGCCGTGACGGGCTGATGGCTAGTGGAGATCAGAAGAGTCGCGGCGAGCGGGAGCGCGCGCGTTCCGCCGAGGCGCGGAGCGTCAGAGGCGATGCCCGCGAGGCGGACGACGAGCATGTAGGCGCCTCGAGCAGCGGAGACTTTCCCGGGTTCGATTCCTGACGCCTTCACGCGAGAATTTCAAGCCCACGTAGACCGGTTCGTCGGCCCGAGGGCGTACCGGAGTTCACCGCAGGACGGTTGCGGTCGATTCCCGATGTGCACGCGTCCCCGACGTGGTTGCCTGGGCGAGTACCCGACAGGAGGTGGAACGAATTGGCCTCCGGCACTGAAACGGGTTCCGGCGGGATGGAAGGGAGAGCGTCATGTTGACGAGACGGCAGCTTCTCCAGCGAGGAGCGATCGGCGGCGCCGGGCTCGTGGTTGGTCGCGCGTCGTTTGCGACGGCAGCGCCCGCCGCGGTGGGCGCCACGCCGAGGCTAAGGAAGTGGCGTGAGCCCTTGCCGGTGCCGCCGGTGCTGGACGGACGGGGAGGGGGCAAGAGCTTCAGGATCGCCGCGCGTGAGTCGACGACGTGGCAGTTCCACCCGGACCTGCCAGCGACAAGGACGTGGGGTTACTGGTCCGAGGGTCCGCAGGCGGGGCTGCCTTATCTCGGGCCGACGATCCAGGCGACGAGGCGGCCCAACGACACCGTCGAGACGTCGGTGACGATCGAGTGGCGCAACGAGCTCGGTAACGCGTTCCTGCCCAACGATCCCACGATCATGGGTGCCGTCCTGCCAGGCGAGCCGGTCCCAATCGTCACGCACCTGCATGGGGGCGAGAATCATCCGCAGTTCGACGGGACGCCGCTGCAGTGGTTCACCGCGGGCGGCGAAAGAGGCCCGCACTACATCACCGACACGTTCACGTATTACAACGAGCAGCGCGCCAGCATGATCTGGTATCACGACCACGCGCTCGGCAACACGCGCACGAACGTGTACGCGGGTCTCGCCGGCATCTACTTCATCCGCGACGACGAGGACACGGGTGAGGCCGGCAATCCGCTCGGTCTGCCCGCCGGCCCGTACGAGCTCCCACTCGTATTGCAGGACAAGACCTTCAACGCCGACGGGAGCATGTTCTACCCGACACAGGGCGTGACCGCATATCACCCGGAGTGGATGCCGGAGTTCTTCGGCGATGTCGCGGTCGTCAACGCCAAGATCTGGCCGTTCGTGGACGTCGAGCCCCGTCGCTACCGGCTCCGGATCGTCAACGGCTCCCAGTCGCGGCTCTACAACCTCCAGTTCGCCGAGGAGAACAGCGGCAGACCGTTGCCGTTCGCGCAGATCGGCACCGATGGCGGTCTGTTGCGCGCGCCCGCGCACATGACGGCGCTGCTGATCGCCCCCGGCGAGCGCGCCGATCTGATCGTCGACTTCGCCGGCCAGCAGAACCGCTCGTTCATCCTCACCAACAACGCCAGGGCGCCGTACCCGATGGGCGGGCGCGCGACGCTGTCGCAGCTGCTCAAGATCCGCGTCAACCGGACACTGCAGGGGACCGACGACACGACCCCGGCAGGCGACCTGCAGCTGCCGGCGTTGCCCCCGCTACCCGAGCCGACGGTTACGCGCGTGCAGCACCTGTCGGAGACGATCGACTCGCTCACCGACGCCCCGATCAACCTCAACCTCGAGGACGCGGCCTACCTCGACGCGCAAACGCACCTGCCCGACGTCACGACCAAACCGGCCGCCGGCGCCGTCGAGGACTGGCTGCTCGTCAACACCACAGCCGACACACACCCGATCCACTTGCACCTCGTGACCTTCGAGGTCATCGACCGACGACCCTTTGACATTGCCTCCTACGACGCCGAGACGCAGGCGATCACCTACACCGGACCCGCCGTGTCCGCCGCCGCCAACGAGAACGGCCTTAAGGACACGGTTCAGGCCCACCCCGGCCAGGTCACCCGCATCCGGGCCAGATTCGAGCTGCCGGACGAGGGCACGATCGAGCTCCCACCCGGCGTCACCAACCCCCAGTACGTCTGGCACTGCCACATCCTCGAGCACGAAGAGAACGACATGATGCGCGCATTCGAGGTCATCCCCTAGTCGCGACTCGGCATGTCGTCGTTCTAACCGCCTTCCTCACCCGGCCGGCCGGGCCGGCTGCCGTCAGGTGACGTCGCGGCGCGCGACCAGGAGTGACCCAATGGCGACGAAGGCGGCAACGTAGCCGAGCAGGAGTAGACCGCCGGCGGCCGCCCCCAGGACGTAGTCGGCCGGGTCGGCGATGATCGCAGCGCTGGCAGCGCCAGGCGTGTAGCTGCCGACACTCGGGACGAGGTTGACCAGGAGGTTGTCGATCAGCATCGCCCAGACGATCAGCCCGATCACGGCGAGGACCTGGTTGCGCACGATCGCGCCGAGGCCGACGCCGATCGCAGCCCAGGCGGCCGTCATGGCCGGCGTGCCGAGCATGAGCCAGACGATGTGGTTCGTCTCGAGCTCGAGCGGAATGCCGCGGATCGCGAGGATTGCGTAGCCGAGTCCGAATGACAGGGCGATGGCGGCGAGGCCGAACAGGATTCCCATCACGAGGCTGGCGATGATCTTTGCGGCGATCACGCGTGTTCGCTGCGGCGTGACGACGAAGGTCGGGCGGATCGTGCCGTGCCGGAACTCGCTTGTGATCGCCATCACGCCGATCAGCGCGGCGAACAGGGCGCCTGCGGTGCCGGCGGAGATCAATCCGTGCTGATTGTCGTGTCCAGTGAGGTCGGGCGCTTTGGCGACGAAGCCGGTGAGCAGCACCGTCAACAGGATGAGCGCGACCATGCCGGCGAGCAGGCCGAGATTGGTGCGCGTGGACCGCATCTTGCGCAGCTCAGCGAGCAGTTGGTCTGTCATGACGGTTCTTCCGCGGTCAGCTCGAGGAAGACGTCCTCGAGGCTCGACGATTCGGGTACCAGCTCGTGCAGTGGCACTCCGGCACGGAAGGCGAGCTCGCCGACGCGCGCGCTCGGAACGCCCTCGACCCGCAGCTCGTCGCCGTCGAGCAGCGTCGAGCGGATGCCTTCTGCTTCCAGGTTCGCCTGCAGCCGGTGTGCACCTGGCGCGCGGACGCGGACGGTGCCGGTGAGCCGCGCGGTCAGGTCGGCGAGCGGCGAGAAGGTGACGAGTTTGCCCTTGTTGATGATGACGACTTGGTCGACCGTCTGCGCGACCTCGGCAAGCACGTGGCTGGAGACGAGGACGGTCTTTCCCTCGGCCGCGAAGCTCCGCATGAAGTCGCGTAGCCAGCGGACGCCCTCGGGATCGAGGCCGTTTGCGGGCTCGTCGAGGATCAGCAGTTCCGGGTCTCCGAGCAGGGCAGCCGCGAGCCCCAGCCGCTGTCGCATCCCGAGCGAGTAGCTTCCGACACGGCGTCGCGCGGCGCCGGCCAGCTCGACGAGATCGAGTACCGCATCCACGCGCTTGGCTGCGGCCCGTTCGCGTCCGAGGAACCAGTGGCCGTTGTCGGCGTCTCTTCCGAGCGCCAGCGCGAGCGAAAAGAGATGGTCCCGCCCGGAGCGCCCGGGATGGAAGTCAGCCGCCTCGAGCACGGCGCCGACGCGCGCCGACGGGCGCTCGAGATCCTGGTAGCGGCGGCCGAACACGAGCGCTTCGCCGGCGGTCGGCTGGACGAGGTGGAGCAGCATCCGCAGCGTCGTCGTCTTTCCGGCGCCGTTCGGGCCGAGAAAGCCGGTCACCGTGCCCTGCTCTAGTGCGAAGCTCAGATCGTCGACGGCGAGGATGTCGCCGAAGCGCTTCGCCAGGTGGTCGCTGAGCACGACGGTCGCGCCGGTGTCGGGCGCAAACCGCTGCGCCTCATTGATCTTGCCGCGGCGAGCCCGGTTGATGACGTCCGTCGTACTCAGCCGCGCAGGCTCCGGTAGACGTGCCAGAGGTGAAGCGCGAGCACGAGCGTCCAGCCGGCGAACGGCGCGACTGGCCACCAGTACCAGCGGTCCGTCGAGATCGACACCGCGCCCCAGAGCGTCCAGAAGAGTGCGTTCCCGACAACGAATGTGAAGAGGTGGAGCTGCGCGCGGCGTCGTCCCGAGTCGATCAGCCGAAGCTCCGGCCTCGGCAGTGCCGCTCCGCGACGCGCCTTTGGATGCGCCTGGATCACCATGACGCCCCCTCTCGCAATGAGATTGCCCGATCTGGCGGTCGCAAGCATCGGGTGGCGCCCGATTCATGCTGCGGCAAAGTACGCGTTCGGCCCCGCCCCCTCCCCCGATGCGTTTACTCGGCGCGTCCCGGTGTACCGGGCGCGGCGACCTGATCGCGTGCTTCGGTACTAACCCGTGTTCGGGTTCCGAAGTCTCCCCGATGGCGCGCGCGTGCCGGCCTGCGAGGCTTGCCCTGGCTCGGAAGGAGGTGATTCGTGTGCCTACCGAGATGCTCACGAGGGACGAGCACCGGGTATTGGAGGAGCCACCGGCGCGGCACGCCCGACCCGGCCGGACGAGCTTCACCTGGCGTCGCGGCGCTACGCCGTGCGGGTGCGCCGGTTGAAGCTGAGCTTCGCTGTCTGGGGGGTGTCCCTGGGCGTCTATTTCGTGCGTCCGCCCGCCGATCGCGGCGTTCTCCGCATTGAGCGGCTGAAGTTCCACGTCGCCGCGTGGTTGTTCGGGATGGCCGTGCTGACGCCGCTCTGGGCGCTGATCGAGTGGCAGGACAACG
>DASTZS010000029.1:0-3990 GCA_035764165.1 Gaiellaceae bacterium
GGCCGTGGTTGCCATGGCCGACCGCATCGCCGCAGGCGACCAGTCGGGATGCGCCTGGGTCAGCAATGCGGCCACACCGGCGACATGCGGGCTCGACATCGACGTGCCGCTGTAGACGTCGAAGTCCTTGCCGTCGTTCCCAGGCGGTGCGACCGACGCGACGATGTCCTGTCCCGGAAGCATGAAGTCCGGCTTCAGGATGTCGCCGCCGCCCGCGATGCTCGGGCCACGCGACGAGAAGCCCGCGACGGCCGGTGCCGGCTCGTTCGCATTGACCGTCGCCTGTGCGATCGTGGCCGTCGCACCCGCCGTCTGCGCGTACGCCGCGATTGCTGCGCCTGCGACGTTGTCGACGTGGATCGCCGGGATGCTGTGGAGGTCGGCGTTGATCGACGCACCCGCGACCACGTTCGCCACGACCACGCCCACGCCGCCTGCGTTCTTCACGGCGAGGCTCTTGTCCACACGCGCGTTGGCCGGAGCAGTGCCGCCGCGCTCGCAGACGACGATCTTCCCCGCCACGAGCGCCGGATCGAGCACGACCGGGTCGGAGAAGCACTGGCGGAGCAGGTTCGGGTCTGCACCTGCCACACCGACGTCCTGAGCACGGACGATCGGCGCAGGGCCGACGCCGTTCGTGAGCGAGGCGCCCGAGTACGTGGCGCCGTTGCCCAACGTGATCGTCGTCGAGCCGGAGCGATTGTGCGTGCCGGCCGCGACGGACGCGAGCCACGGGCTGATGTGGGCAACCGTCGAAGCGGTCGGCCCGCTGTTGCCGGCGGACGTCGCGACGAAGACGCCGGCGTCGGCGGCAAACAGGTACGCCACCTCGACGGAGTCGAGGTAGTTCGTGCTGGTCCCGCTGATCGAGTAGTTGATGACGTCGACGCCGTCGGCGACTGCCTGGTCGATCGCGGCGACGCTGTCACCGCTGTTTGCCCCGCACCCGCCCGCGCCGTTGTCCCAGCAGACCTTGTACGCGGAGATCCTGGCGCGCGGCGCGATGCCGTTCACGCTCCCGAACACAGCCGCTGCACCGGTCGTGGGAACGCTCTGGTTTCCGCCGGCGGTCGAGGCAGTGTGGGTGCCGTGACCGTTGTAGTCGCGCGGAGACATGAACTCGTGGTCGAGCACGGTCTCGCAGCCGCGGCTCTCGCAGAAGAACTGCGCACCCACGAGCTTCTTGTTGCACAGGTTCGCGTCCCAGGAGCCATCGGTCACGGTCTCCGTGGAGGCGCACTTGATGTTGAGGCCCGGGACTTGCTGGTAGACGAGCTTCCCACTGGAGTCACGATCGGTGAAGCTCTTGCTCTCGGGCCAAATGCCGCTGTCGATGATCCCGATGACCACGTCCTCGCCCTTGATGTTGCGAGGGGCCGTCCAGAG
This sequence comes from Gaiellaceae bacterium, assembly GCA_035764165.1. Lineage (GTDB taxonomy): Bacteria > Actinomycetota > Thermoleophilia > Gaiellales > Gaiellaceae > 3-1-20CM-4-69-9. Next base: position 1,387 of record DASTZS010000029.1, read on the forward strand.
CCCGGCCGCGCCATCGGTGAGGCCGAGGAACGCCGGCGTCGTCGCCGTGTCCATCGTCACCTCGACGGCCTTCTCGACCGAGAGGACACCGTCCATCTCGGCCAGCCTCGCGGCGGCGTCCTCGCTGAGGCGTGCGGAGAAGCCGTTGAACGCGTAGCGGTAGTCATAGACCTTCTGGCCGCCGACCTTGCCGAGCGCCTCGGCATGCTTCCCGTCGAGGTAGCCGACATACCGGGTCACGGCAGGCGAGCTCGGATCGATCTTCTTTCCCTTCTCGGGCTTCGTCGCCGGGAGGCCGGCGATCCCGCCTTCGTAGGCGACGACGGGCTGGTCGACGAGCTGGACGATGTACACGCCCGCGCCCGTCCCCCGCTGCGTCTTGCCGGACGGGTTCTCGGTCGAGCCGCCCGCCCCGGCGGACGCGACCGCCACGACCGCGAGTGTTCCCGCGATCGCTACGAGTGCGCCGAGCGCACCTCGCACTCTCCTCTGCATCAGGTCTCTCCCCTGGGTTGTTGGAGGCCGCGTCAACGCGGCAAATCGAACGGCCGGACTGTAGTCACCAGACGGCCACTTGTGCAAGACAGAATCTGTCTTTCCCTCAAACGGGTTGCTGGCCGACTACCCAAGGAGGGGGCTCGTGGGGGAACCATGCGGTTCCCCCACGCTCCATTAGCCGTGAATCGACGCGATGATCGGGATCAGGAGGATCGCGACGATGTTCGCGATCTTGATCATCGGGTTGATCGCCGGCCCGGCGGTGTCCTTGTAGGGGTCGCCGACCGTGTCGCCGGTGACGCCCGCGGCATGGGCCTCTGAGCCCTTGCCGCCGAAGGCGCCGTCCTCGATCAGCTTCTTTGCGTTGTCCCACGCGCCGCCGCCCGAGGTCATCGCGATCGCGAGGAAGAGCCCGGTGACGATCGTGCCGATCAGCAGGCCGCCGAGCATCTCGGGCTTGATGATCCCGACGACGATGGGAATGGCGATCGGAATGAGCGCCGGCGCAAGCATGCTCTTGATCGCGGAGCCGGTGACGATCGAGATCGAGGTCGCGTAGTCCGGCCGCGACGTCCCCGCCATGATCCCCGGATCCTCGCGGAACTGGCGCCGCACCTCCTCGACGACCTCGCCGCCCACCCGGCCGACGGCCGTCATCGCCAGCGAGGCGAACAGGAACGGCATCAGGCCGCCGACGAACAGGCCGGCGATCACCCACGGGTCCTGGAGCTCGAACGTCACGTCGAGCCCCTCGTCCGCGAGACCGCGCACGTACTCGTCGAACAGGATCAGCGCCGCGAGACCGGCGGAGCCGATCGCGTAGCCCTTCGTGACAGCCTTGGTCGTGTTGCCGACCGCGTCGAGCGGATCGGTCACGCCGCGCACCGAGTCGGGCATGTCCGCCATCTCGGCAATGCCGCCCGCGTTGTCGGTGACCGGGCCGTAGGCGTCGAGCGCGACGATCAGGCCGGTCATCGAGAGCTGCGCCATGACCGCCACGCCGATCCCGTAGATCGACTCGTCCGCGGCGTAGTAGGCGCCGACGACGCCAGCCGCGATCACGATCACGGGGAACGCCGTCGCCTGCATGCCGTACGCGAGCCCGGCGATGATGTTCGTCGCGTGACCGGTCTGCGAGGCCTCCGCGATCTTCTTCACCGGATGCCAGCGAGAGCCCGTGTAGTACTCGGTGATCGCAACCAGCAGGAACGTCACGCCGAGGCCGATCAGCGCCGGCACGTACAGCTGCCAGAACGAGAAACGGTCGTCGTCGAAGGCGAGCGTGACGGGGATGAACCCGATCGCCGAGAGGATCGTCGCGACGATCACGCTCATGTAGAGGGCGTTGATGATCGCGTTCGGGCCCTTGCCGATCCACGTGAAGAACGTGCCGATCACGGACGCGAGGATCGAGATGCCGCCGAGCGCGAGCGGGTACAGCCACAGCTCGCCCGAGGGGAACGCCGTGCCGAGCAGCATCACCGCGACGGCGGTCACCGCGTAGGTCTCGAACAGATCGGCCGCCATCCCGGCGCAGTCACCGACGTTGTCGCCCACGTTGTCGGCGATCACCGCCGGGTTGCGCGGATCGTCCTCGGGGATCCCAGCCTCGATCTTGCCGACGAGGTCGGCGCCGACGTCGGCGGCCTTCGTGAAGATGCCGCCGCCGAGACGTGCGAACACGGAGATCAGCGAGCCGCCGAAGGCGAGCCCGATCAGATCGTCGACCGCGGACTCGGGCGAGTTGTCGAGCACCTCGGTGAGGATCCCGTAGTAGCCGGCGACGCCGAGCAGGCCGAGACCCACGACGAGCAGGCCCGTGACCGAGCCCGCGCGGAACGCGACCCGGAACGCCGGGCCGATCCCCTCGCGCGCCGCCTCGGCCGTTCGCATGTTCGAGCGAACCGCGACGTTCATCCCGATGAACCCCGCGGCGGCGGACAGCAGGGCGCCGACGAGGAAGCCGATCGCCGTGCCCCAGCCGAGCTCGTTGTAGAAGCCGATCGCCAGCAGCGGCACGACTGCGACGACCGCGATCGTCGTGTACTGCTTCTTGAGGTACGCCGCGGCGCCCTCCTGGACGGCGCGGGAGATTTCCTGCATCCG
>DASTZS010000030.1:0-39542 GCA_035764165.1 Gaiellaceae bacterium
CGTCGCCTGTGTCATCGTCGGCGCCTTCCTTTGGCTGAACGACGAGGTCTGGAAATACGTCGTGCAGCACGTCCTGCTGCGATAACGAGGAACCCGAAATGTTTCAGTGGTATGTGATCAACACCTACTCCGGGCACGAGAACCAGGTGAAGGCCAATCTCGAGCACCGGATCGAGTCGATGGGGCAGCGCCAGCGCTTCCGCCGCGTCGTCGTCCCGACCGAGCAGGTGATCGAGACGAAGGACGGGCAGAAGGTGCAGGCCGAGAAGCGCGTCCTGCCGGGCTACGTGCTCGTGAACATGGATCTGAACGACGACGCCTGGACGGTCGTGAAGAACACGCCGGGCGTGACCGGCTTCGTCGGCGCGGGCTCGAAGCCCGTCCCGCTCTCGGAGCCCGAGGTCGCCCGCATCCTCCACACCGGGGCGCAGACGGCCGAGCGGCCGCGCACGCAGGTCGAGTTCTCCCTCGGCGAGTCGGTGAAGGTGACCTCCGGACCGCTGTCCGACTTCGACGGCGAGATCGTCGAGGTCAACGCCGACGCGCAGAAGCTGAAGGTGCTCGTCGACATCTTCGAGCGCCAGGTTCCGGTCGAGCTCGGCTTCGACCAGGTCAAGAAGATCGACTGATAGGAAGAGATGGCGAAGAAGGTCCTGACACTGATCAAGCTGCAGATCCCGGGCGGGCAGGCCAACCCGGCGCCCCCGGTCGGTCCCGCGCTCGGCCAGCACGGCGTCAACATCATGGAGTTCTGCAAGGCGTTCAACGCGCAGACCGCGCAGGAGAACGGCCGAATCACCCCGGTCGAGATCACGGTCTACGAGGACCGCTCCTTCACCTTCATCACGAAGACGCCGCCCGCCGCGGTGCTGATCAAGGAGGCGCTGAACCTGGAAAAGGGCTCGGCCGAGCCGAACCGGGACAAGGTCGGCCGCCTCCGCCGTGAGCAGGTGCGCCAGATCGCCGAGACGAAGATGCCGGACCTGAACGCGCGCGACGTCGACGAGGCGATGAAGGTGATCGCCGGCACGGCGCGCAGCATGGGAGTGGAGGTCGAGCTGTGACCCAGCACGGCAAGCGCTACCGCAACTTCCGTTCCACGATCGACCGCGAGCAGCTGTACACGCCCGCCGAGGCGGTCAAGCTGCTAAAAGAGGCGCCCGGGGCGAAGTTCGACGAGACCGTGGAGGCGCACTTCAACCTCGGCCTGAACGTTCGCCACGCCGATCAGCAGCTGCGCGGGACGATCTCGCTTCCGCACGGCACCGGCAAGGAGCAGCGTGTCGCCGTCTTTGCCGAAGGAGACAAAGCGCGCGAGGCACAGGAGGCGGGCGCGGACATCGTCGGCTCGGCCGATCTCGCGAAGCGCGTCGAAGAGGGGTTCACGGACTTCGACGTCGCGATCGCGACGCCCGATCAGATGGGCAACGTCGGCAAGCTCGGCCGCATCCTCGGCCCGCGCGGGCTGATGCCGAACCCGAAGACCGGGACGGTGACGATGGACGTGGCCAAGGCCGTCCGCGACGCGAAGGCCGGCAAGCTCGAGTACAGAACGGACCGCGGCGCGAACGTTCACGTCGCGATCGGCAAGAAGAGCTTCGGCGAGCGCCAGCTGGTCGAGAACTACGCCGCGCTCGTGGACGAGATCGTCCGCGCGAAGCCGTCGGCCGCGAAAGGCCGCTACATCCGGCAGATCACGGTCGCGACTACCATGGGCCCAGGCATCCGGGTCGACACCCAGAAGACCAAGGGAATCGTCGAAGAGTTGGAGGAAGCGCAGGAAGCAGTACCCGCGTAAGTACAGCCCGTCGCCTGAGACAGGAGGCAGCCGCAAGGCAGAGGCCCTCCCGAGGCGGATCGGTGAAGAGGTTGTCGCCTCCTTCAGCGAGCCCGCCTGTGTGCGGGCTCGATTCGTTCGAGGAGGTGAGTTGGTGAAGAAAGACGAGAAAGAGCGAGTGGTCGCCGACCTGACCGAGCGGCTGCGCACGACCGAGACGCTGCTGGTCGCGGACTATCGCGGCTTGACCATGCCGCAGATCGACGAGTTGCGCACGAAGCTGATCGAGCACGGCGCCCGCTTCGCCGTCGTGAAGAACACGCTCACCCGCCGTGCGGCCGAGGCTGCGGGGGCGGAGGCGCTGCTTGCGATGCTCGAGGGCCCGACCGCGATCGCGTTCCTCGAATCCGGGGGCGATCCGGTTGCGGTCGCGAAGGCCCTCGTCGACGCCGCCCGGGACACACGCGTGCTCGAGGTGCGCGGCGGGCTGCTCGAGGGCCGTCCGATCGAGGCCGGCGAGATCGAGTCGCTTGCGAAGCTGCCGCCCGTGGACGTGCTCCGGGCCCAGGTGCTAGGCGCCGTCACGTCGCCGCTGACCGCCATCGTCGGACTGTTCACGGCGCCGCTGCGGGATCTGTACGGGCTGATCGACGCCCGCATCGAGCAGCTCCGTGAGGGGGGCGACACATCGGAAAATGAAGCAAGTGGCTCGGAGCCACAAACCGCGGGAGCTGCGCCGGAGGCCGCTCCCGAAGCGGCGGAAACACCGAGCGCAGAAGCAAGTGGCTCAGAGCCACAAAGTGACGAACCAGCCCAAACCCAGACTGAAACGAACGAGGAGGAGCAGTAATGGCCGCTAGCGCGACCGACAAGGTGTTCGACGAGCTCGGGAAGATGTCCGTCCTCGAGCTGGTCGAGCTGAAGAAGAAGATCGAGGACGAGTGGGGCATCACCGCCGCCGCTCCGGTCGCGGTCGCCGCACCCGGCGCCGTCGCCGGCGGAGGGGACGGCGCGGCGGCCGAGGAGAAGACGGCGTTCGACGTCGTGCTCACGGCTGCCGGCGGCCAGAAGATCCAGGTGATCAAGGTCGTCCGCGCGATCACGGGGCTCGGCCTGAAGGAGGCGAAGGACCTCGTCGACTCGGCTCCCAAGCCGGTCAAGGAGGGCGTCCCGCAGGACGAGGCCGACTCGATCAAGGCACAGCTCGAAGAGGCGGGGGCGACGGTCGAGGTCAAGTGACCTCAACCGAAACGTGCTCCCGTGCCGGGCTTCAGCCTGGCTGGGGAGCACTCAGCTCAGTCAAATAGGCCAGGCCAGAACGAGGGGGAGAGCCGCCGAGGCGGCTTTTCCCCTTTTCGAGGGGTATGTGGCGGCAAAGTGCAGGTACCGGCGTGCCGATTCATCTACTCGGCGTACCCACCCTCCCGAAGGAGATCCTGCATGAAGCGCTTCATCCCTCTGCTGGCCGTGTTCGCAGCCGGTATCGCAGCCTCGTTTGCGCTCGCCTCGCCGCCTCCCGGCCACGGACCCAACACGTCGACCTCGACGTCGACCTCGAGCGGACCGGGCAAGTCCGGGACGCACGGCTCGAAGGCGAAGTGCCGCCCACTCAACCTGAAGGGCACCGTGACGGGCGGGACGATCGCCCTCAACGTGACCAAGGCCTCCGGCCCGCGCGGAAAGGCGCTCGTGGGCACGGTTGCCAACCTCAGCGTCAACGGCAAGGTCAGCGTGCAGGCGTGGTCGTGCGCCGCAGCCGGCCAGACGGGGCCGCAGACCCTTGTTCTACGCCAGCTCCACGCCGGTGGCTCGCCCCAGGCGGCGACGACCACCACGACGACGACCACCTCGAGCCCTTAGCGAAGCGGGCATCCGGCTCTTCCAGGGGCGCCTTCCGAGGCGCCCCTGGCGTTTCCGGGCGCCAGGCGGTACCATGCCCCCAGCATTCGGCGGACTCCGCAGGGGTACCCTTGCGCAGAAGCGGGGATCTCGGGTACCCTGGCGGGTTGCGCCGTTCTACCGCTGTCCACGCCCGTCTGCCCGCCGTTCCAGTTCTCGCACCGTATTTCTAAGGGAGGCTTCATCTCTTGACCACCAAGGTCGCTGCGCCTAGCGCGCGCACCACTTTCTCGCGTCTCAAGCACGTCCTCGACCTACCGAACCTGATCGACATCCAGAAGGCCTCGTTCCAGTGGTTCCTCGACGAGGGCCTCCGCGAGACGATCGACGACATCTCGCCGATCGAGGACTACACCGGCACCCTCGCTGTCGAGTTCGGGGCCTACAAGTTCGGCGAGCCCCAGTTTTCGATCAAGGAGTGCCGTGAGAAGGACCTGACCTACCAGGCTCCGCTCTCGATGACCGTCCGCTTCGTCAACAAGGAGACGGGCGAGATCCGGGAGCAGACCGTCTTCATGGGCGACTTCCCGATGATGACGGAGTGGGGCACGTTCATCATCAACGGCACGGAGCGCGTCATCGTGACGCAGCTCGTCCGCAGCCCCGGCGCCTACCTGATGGAGCCGAAGGACGCCACGAAGCAGGTCTTCACGGCGAACCTGATGCCCTCGCGCGGCTCGTGGCTCGAGCTCGAGATCGACAAGAAGGGCATCGTCTACGCCCGCATCGACCGGAAGCGCAAGCTGCCGATCACCACGCTGCTCCGGGCGCTCCCGGAGGAGGATCCGTCGACTCACTTCAAGCTCGACACCTCCTCGAACGAGGCCATCCTCAAGCTGTTCGACAACTCGATCTTCATCGTCAACACGCTCGAGAAGGACCCGTCCACGCGTGAAGAAGAGGCGCTGATCGAGGTCTTCAAGAAGCAGCGCCCCGGTGAGCCGCCGACGCTCGACAACGCGCGCAACCTGCTCAAGGCGCTGTTCTTCGATCCCAAGCGCTACGACCTGACGAAGGTCGGCCGCTACAAGCTCAACCAGCGGCTCGGTGTCAACGTCCCCGAGGACACACGCGTCCTGACGACCGAGGACATCCTCTCGCTCGTCAAGAGGCTCGTCGAGCTGCCCCACGCGCTCGGCGTGCCCGAGGACTCGAAGGACTACGCCGCGGATGCGATCGTGCTCTCGCGCGACCCGATCCGCACCGAGCTCGACGAGTACGAGCACTTCGGCAACCGCCGTCTGCGCACGGTCGGCGAGCTGATCCAGGAGGCGTTCCGCGTCGGTCTCTACCGCATGGAGCGCGTCGTCCGCGAGCGGATGACGACGGAGGACGTCGACACGATCACGCCGCAGACGATCATCAACATTCGTCCGGTCGTGGCGGCGCTGAAGGAGTTCTTCGGCTCCTCGCAGCTGTCGCAGTTCATGGACCAGACGAACTCACTCTCGGGCCTGACCCATCGTCGCCGCCTGTCGGCGCTCGGCGCGGGCGGCCTGACGCGGGAGCGCGCGCCGATCGAGGTGCGCGACGTCCACCCGACGCACTACGGGCGCATGTGCCCGATCGAGACGCCGGAAGGCCCGAACATCGGCCTGATCGGCTCGCTTGCGTCGATGGCGACCGTGTCGGAGTTCGGCTTCATCCAGACGCCGTACCGCAAGGTGGTGAACGGCAAGGTCACCGACGAGATCATCTACCTCGACGCGGCCGAGGAAGCACAGTTCACCATCGCCCAGGCGAGCGCCCTCGTCGACGAGAAGACGGGCAAGTTCCTCGACAAGCAGGTGCTCTGCCGCTCGAAGGAAGGCGAGGCGGTCACAGCCAACCCGAAGGACATCCAGTTCATGGACGTCGCCCCGGCGCAGATCGTCTCCGTCGCGACGGCCCTGATCCCGTTCCTCGAGCACAACGACGCGAACCGCGCGCTGATGGGCGCGAACATGCAGAAGCAGGCCGTGCCCCTGATGATCACGCAGGCACCGATCGTCGGCACCGGGCTCGAGTACCGCGCCGCCATCGACACGGGTGACGTCGTGCTCTCGCAGCGCGCGGGCACCGTCGTCGATGTCGACGCCGGGCACATCACGGTCGAGACGAAGGACGGCAAGGACGACTACCCGCTGACGAAGTTCATGCGGTCGAACCAGGGCACTCTGATCCACCACAAGCCGATCGTCTCGCTGGGCGAGAAGGTCAGCGCGGAGCAGGTGCTCGCGGACGGGAGCTCGACAGATATGGGCGAGCTCGCGCTCGGCGCGAACCTGCTCGTCGCGTTCATGCCGTTCGAGGGCTACAACTTCGAGGACGCGATCGTCATCTCGGAGCGGCTCGTGAAGGAGGACGTGCTGTCCTCGATCCACATCCACGAGTACGAGATCGACGCGCGCTCGACGAAGCTCGGCGACGAAGAGATCACGCGCGACATCCCGAACCGCTCGGAGGAATCGCTCAAGGACCTCGACGACCGCGGCGTCGTCCGGATCGGGGCCGAGGTCAGCTCCGGCGACCTGCTCGTCGGCAAGGTCACGCCGAAGGGCGAGACCGAGCTGACGGCGGAGGAGAAGCTGATCCGCGCGATCTTCAAGGAGAAGGCGCGCGAGGTCCGCGACACCTCGCTGAAGGTTCCGCACGGCGAGGGCGGCAAGGTCATCGACGTGAAGACGTTCTCGCGGGAGGCCGGAGACGACCTCTCGCCGGGCGTGAACGAGCTCGTGCGCGTCTACGTCGCGAAGAAGCGCAAGATCGCGGAAGGCGACAAGCTCGCCGGCCGCCACGGGAACAAGGGCGTGATCGCCAAGATCGTCCCCGAAGAGGACATGCCGTTCCTCGAGGACGGGCGGCCCGTGGACGTCGTGCTCAACCCGCTCGGCGTGCCGAGCCGGATGAACATCGGCCAGATCCTCGAGACGCATCTCGGCTGGGCGGCGGCGCACGGGGTCTTCGCCGAGGACGGAGCCGGCCCGAACGGGATGGCGTCCAAGCCGATCGCGGCGGAGAACCCGCATCCGGTGGCGACGCCGGTCTTCGACGGTGCGACCGAGGAGGACGTGGACGAGGCCCTCGTCAAGTGGGCCGAGTCGAACCCCGACTCGCCGATCAAGTTCCTGGTCGACCAGAACCGGCCGGTCGGGCGGAAGGTCTCCGGCAAGGTCCGGCTCTTCAACGGCAAGTCGGGGGCGCCGTACGAGTCGAAGGTGACGATCGGCTTCATGTACATCCTGAAGCTGCTGCATCTCGTCGACGACAAGATCCACGCGCGCTCGACAGGCCCGTACTCGCTCGTCACCCAGCAGCCGCTGGGCGGCAAGGCGCAGTTCGGCGGCCAGCGCTTCGGCGAGATGGAGGTGTGGGCGCTCGAGGCCTACGGCGCCGCGTACACGCTGCAGGAGATGCTCACGATCAAGTCCGACGACACGGTCGGGCGCGTGAAGGCGTACGAGGCGATCGTGAAGGGCGAGAACATCGCCGAGCCGTCCATCCCCGAGAGCTTCAAGGTGCTGCTGAAGGAGATGCAGTCGCTCGCGCTCGACGTCAACGTCCTCTCCGACGAGGGCACGACGGTCGAGGTGCGCGAGGAAGACGACGAGCTGCTCCGCGCAGCCGAGGAGCTCGGCATCGACCTATCACCCGGCTCGTTGCGCGCCGCCGCGCGGCCGCCGACAGCCGAAGAGGTGGAGGAAGGACAGGAGCGGATCGATCAGGACGGCGAGATGGCGCTGCCGAACGACGAGGCGCTCGGCGATCTGAACGACGTCGAGGTCTCGGATGACGAGGAAGCAGAAGGCGAGGAAGCGCCGGCGCTGGCCGAAGGCGAAGTTGAGCTAGAGGACTAAGGGATAAAGCTAGGCGCTCTATGGAACACGCACGGGCAAATTTCGAAGTAAGAAGGAGTGACGCGCGCTGATCGACATCAACGAATTCGACGCCATTCGCATCGGGCTTGCGTCCAGCAAGCAGATCCGCGACTGGTCCTCCGGCGAGGTGACCAAGCCGGAGACGATCAACTACCGCACGCTCAAGCCTGAGCGCGACGGTCTCTTCTGCGAGCGCATCTTCGGGCCCACGAAGGACTGGGAGTGCTACTGCGGCAAGTACAAGCGCGTCCGCTACAAGGGCATCATCTGCGAGCGCTGCGGCGTCGAGGTGACGCGGCAGAAGGTTCGGCGCGAGCGCATGGGGCACATCGACCTGGCGGCGCCGGTCTCGCACATCTGGTTCTTCAAGGGCGTGCCGAGCCGAATCGGCTACCTGCTCGACATCGCGCCCCGCGAGCTCGAGAAGGTCCTGTACTTCGCCGCCTCGATCGTCACGGCGGTCGACGTCGCTGCGCGGAAGAAGGACCTGAACGACCTCGAGGACAAGGTCAAGGCCGAGGGCGAGCGGATCGAAGTCGACCGCGAGGAGGCGCTCGCGGCACTCGAGGACCGCCTCAAGCGACGCCGCGAGTACTTTTCGAAGGGCAAGGACAAGGGCTTCGACGAGGACGACGACTTCTGGGCCCGTGGCCTCTCGAACTGGGCCGAGGAGCAGGCCGTGCCGCCGCTCGAGGAGGCGCGCGGGCTCGCCGGGAAGATGTTCCCCGATCTCGTCGGCCAGATCACGACCGAGGACTCGAAGAAGATCCGCGAGCTCGTCCGCAACGCGGCCATCCGCGACGACCGCAAGCTCACCCCGCGTGAGCTCGAGAACGTCGCCGTCGCGGCGGAGCAGACCCTGAACGGGCTCGAGCCGCTCTTCAAGCAGCAGGCGAAGGCAACCGGCTCGAAGAAGGGCGCGATCTCGAAGCACATCAACCGGATTCTCGATGCCCTGCTCGAAGGCGACGAGATCGCCGAGGAGGACGCGTCGTTCGTCTCCGGCGTCGACATGAAGAACCTCGACCGCGCGCGTGAGCTCGGCAACGGGCTGCTCGCCGACGTCGTCGACACGTGGGACGGGGAGCAGGACATCCGCGAGCTGACGAACGACCTCTGCCTGCGCACCGACGGGAAGATCCAGAAGGAGGATCTGGACGCGATCATCCAGTGGGCGCTGAAGGTACGGGAGATGTACCTCGACATCGAGTCGCGGCGCCAGGACGCCCGCGACGCGTCCGTCGACTCCGTCAACCGCCTCGAGCAGACGTGGCTCCTGTTCAAGGACCTCGAGCCGAAGCTGATCGTGAACGACGAGCAGCTCTTCCGCGAGCTCAAGGACCGCTTCGGCTCGCCGTACGGCTTCGGCGTCTACTTCCGCGGCGGCATGGGGGCGGAGGCGATCCGCGACCTGCTCAAGGACCTCGACCTCAAGGCCGAGGCCGCGTCGCTGCGCGAGACGATCCGCACCTCGAAGGGCCAGAAGCAGCAGCGCGCAATCAAGCGCCTGAAGGTCGTGAACGCGTTCATCACCTCGGAGAATCGTCCCGAGTGGATGATCCTCGAGGCCGTGCCGGTGATCCCGCCGGAGCTGCGCCCGATGGTGCAGCTCGACGGTGGCCGCTTCGCCACGAGCGACCTCAACGACCTCTACCGGCGCGTCATCAACCGGAACAACCGGCTCAAGCGCCTGCTCGACCTCGGCGCTCCCGAGATCATCGTCAACAACGAGAAGCGGATGCTCCAGGAGGCCGTCGACGCCCTGTTCGACAACGGCCGCCGCGGACGCTCCGTGACAGGCCCGGGCAACCGGCCGCTGAAGTCGCTCTCCGACATGCTCAAGGGCAAGCAGGGCCGCTTCCGCCAGAACCTGCTCGGCAAGCGCGTCGATTACTCCGGCCGCTCGGTGATCGTCTCCGGTCCGAGCATGAAGCTGCACCAGTGCGGCCTGCCGAAGCTGATGGCGCTCGAGCTCTTCAAGCCGTTCATCATGAGCCGGCTCGTCGAGCGCAAGACCGTCCAGAACATCAAGGCGGCGAAGAAGTACGTCGACTCGATGACCGAGGAGGTCTGGGACGTCCTCGAGGAGGTCATCGCCGAGCATCCGGTGCTGCTGAACCGGGCGCCGACGCTGCACCGCCTCGGCATCCAGGCCTTCGAGCCGGTGCTCGTCGAGGGCAAGGCGATCCAGGTGCACCCGCTCGTGTGTCATGCGTTCAACGCGGACTTCGACGGCGACCAGATGGCCGTGCATCTCCCGCTGTCGGCGGAAGCCCAGGCCGAGGCGCGCATCCTCATGCTCTCCTCGAACAACATCCTCTCACCGGCGAGCGGCCGCCCGCTGGCCACGCCGACGAAGGACATGGTGCTCGGCACCTACTACCTGACGTACTGCGAGACCGATCTCGACAAGACGAAGGTTGAGGATCTCGATCCGCGCCCGAAGCGGTTCGCCAGTGAGCAAGAGGTGGAGCATGCGCTCGACGCGGAGCAGGTCACCCTGCAGCAGCCGATCGAGTTCCGCTGGAACGGCGACCTGCTGCTGACGACGCCGGGCCGCGTGATCTTCAACGCGGAGGTCGAGCGTGCTCTGATCGAGGCGATCGAGAGCTACGACCCCGCGGAGCCGCTGCACGACTACATCAACCGGACGCTGCCGAAGCGCGAGCTGGACGCGTTCATCGCGGTGCTCGTCGACGAGTACGGGGCGCACTCGATCGCAACCGTCCTCGACACGATCAAGAGCCTCGGGTTCAAGTTCGCCACCCAGGCCGGCGTGACGATCTCGAAGAACGACATCGTCATCCCGCCGGACAAGGAAGAGATCCTGGCGGAGTACGAGGAGCGGGTCGCCAAGGTGGAGGCGCAGTACGAGCGCGGCCTCATCACCGACGAGGAGCGCCACGAGTCGATCGTGAACATCTGGACGGAGGCAACCGACACCGTCGCCGACGCGATGGAGCGGACCTTCTTCGAGCTGAACCCGATCTACATGATGGCCAACTCCGGCGCGCGAGGCTCGTCCAAGCAGATCCGTCAGCTCGCCGGCATGCGCGGCCTGATGGCGAATCCGAAGGGCGAGATCATCGAGCGCCCGATCAAGGCCAACTTCATGGAGGGCCTGTCGGTGCTCGAGTACTTCATCTCGACGCACGGTGCCCGCAAGGGTCTGGCCGATACCGCGCTCCGCACTGCGGACTCGGGCTACCTGACCCGGCGTCTCGTCGACGTCTCGCAAGACGTGATCATCCGCGAGGAGGACTGCAAGACGAAGGAGTTCGTCGAGCTGCCGATCTTCGTCGCGGAAGGCACTAACAAGAGCATCCTCGGACGGACGCTGGCGGAGGACGTGCACAAGCCGCTCGCCTCCGGCAAGCCGGGCAAGACCGTCGTCGCCGAGAAGGGTGAGGAGCTGACGCCGATCGTCCTCGACGAGATCGTGGAGGCGCTCGGTGACGCGGCGCAGGAAGTTCCACTGCCTGTCCGGTCGGTCCTGAAGTGCAAGAGCGAGTTCGGCGTGTGCCGGACGTGCTACGGCACCTTCCTGGCCACCGGCGAGATGGCGGAGATCGGCGACGCCGTCGGCATCATCGCGGCGCAGTCGATCGGCGAGCCGGGCACGCAGCTGACCATGCGGACGTTCCACACCGGCGGCGTCGCCGGCGCGGACATCACGCACGGCCTCCCGCGTGTCGTCGAGATCTTCGAGGCCCGGAACCCGAAGGGTGCCGCCGTGCTCGCGGAGGTCGGCGGCAAGGTGGACATCGAGGACACCGAGCGTGGTCCGAAGGTCACGATCATCCCGCACGACCTGAAAGAAGACGAGGAGCCCAAGGCGATCCAGCTGCCGCGGCGCACGCGTCTGCTCGTCACCAAGGGGCAGGCCGTGGAGCCGGGCGATCCGCTGCACGAAGGGTCGCTGAACCCGGCCGACCTGCTGCGCTTGAAGGGCTACACCGAGACCGAGCTGTACCTCATCGGCGAGGTGCAGAAGGTCTACAAGTCACAGGGCGTCGAGATTCACGACAAGCACATCGAGCTGATCGTCCGCCAGATGCTGAAGAAGGTGCGCGTCGAGAACGCGGGCGAGACGGATCTCCTGCCGGGCCAGCTCGTCGACAAGACGGTGCTCGACCGCGAGAACGCGCGCGTGAAGAAGGAGAAGAAGGAGCAGGCGACGTTCGAGCCGCTGATCCTGGGGATCACGAAGGCGTCGCTCGCCACCGAGTCCTTCCTCTCGGCCGCGTCCTTCCAGGAGACGACGAAGGTGCTCACCGACGCGTCGATCGAGGGCAAGGTCGACCGCCTGCTCGGGTTGAAGGAGAACGTGATCATCGGGAAGCTGATCCCGGCGGCCACCGGCCTGAAGCAGTACCGCGGCATCGAGATCGGCCCCTCGGACAAGGTCCCGGCCTCTGCCTACATGCGGCCGGCGACCGAAGAGCAGCTGCTCGCAGCGCTCGAGGAGATCGACTCCGACGGCGGCAACGGCCTCGACCTCGAGTCGCTCGGACTCGACTTCGGGGGCGAGCCGGGCGTCGACGACGGCGGCAGCACGGGCAAGTCGGACATCGAGGCGGAGGAGATCCCGGAAGTGGACTCCCCGCTCGACAAAGACGTCTAGGTCGGGAAAGGGTCAGACCCCTCGGGGTCTGACCCTTCTCTAGCGGTCGGCGGCCTGCAGCAGGCCGAGGCACATCTCGTCGGTCGTGCCTTCGCCCCAGAGCACGTAGCGCGGCTTCAGCAGCCTGCCGTTCACGAGCGGCTGCTTGATCTTCGAGTTGTCGAACGTGCAGCTGACGCGGATCGTGTCGCCGATGTTCGCGTCCACGGGCTGCTCGAGGTAGTACGCGTCCTGCCAGTGAAAATTCCAGCGCGGGATGTGCAGCAAGGTCTTGCCGTTCAGCTCGACGCGGATGTCGAAGCCGCGGGTGTGCATGTGGCCGGCAACGCCGTAGATCCGAAGCGGCCGGTTCACCCGGCGGTCGCACGTCGTCGACAATGATTTGACGCTCGCAGGCGAACTCGGGTAGTCGTCGAGCGACTTGCCACAGAGGTAGAGCAGGCCGGACGGGATCAAGGCGGCGTTGTAGCCGTACTTCCGGATCTCCTGCTGCACCGCAACCTCGCGCGAGCAAAGCGCCGACTTCACGCCGCGCGGGCAGGGCAGCTCGACGGGCGCCGGGACGAGAATCGTGTTCAGCGGGGTCAGCTTCGTCGTCGCAGGCGCGAAGCGAAGGATGGCCCGTGACCGGTCCCGCTGCGCCTTGTGGATGAGGTTGTAATGGACCTGCATCACGATCGCGGCGCCGGCATGAACGAGGACGCCGGTCCCAGCCGGAGTGTCGTTCGTCGTGTGGCCCGGCACCCACGCGCTGATCCAGGGCGGCGCGCCGAGCCTGTCGTTCGACGCCGAATCTGCGGTCGGATGCGTCTCGGACAGGCCAGGCCCACCGAAGCACGTCCAGCCCTTGCCGCCGGAGGCGGCGTTCAGGCGGCGCGCGTCGACGGCGTTTTCCCCCGCTGCCTCGAAGAGGATCACGTGGTGGACGATGCCGGCCCGCTGCGGCTTGATCACGGCGCTCGTGACGTAGGAGTTCTGGGCGAGGCGCGGCTCGAGCAGGAAGCAGTGGTAGTCGTCGAGCCCGCCGCCGGCGGCTCTCGGCAGGTACGGCTTCGCCGGTGCCAGGACCATCGTCGTGCCCGGCGCATTCGTCGTCCCGCCGACCGGCTTGACGGGACTCCCGTTTCCGATGCGCGCTCCGCCGCGCACCCAACGAGCGACAAGCTTCTTCTCCGTGGCCGTGAGGATCCGCCGCGACTGCCCGAGATAGGCGGGAGAATCTCGGCCCGGCATCCACGGCGGCATCCGTCCCAGCTGCGTCATGACGAGGATGCCGTTCGCGTGCGCTGCCGCAGCCCGCGGATTTCGAAGCGAGAACGGTGCGATGCCGCCCGGCGTGTGACACCCCGCGCACTTCTCCGCAAAGATCGGAGCTACGTCCGCCCAGGTCGGTGAGGCGGTCCGCGCGAGAGGGCCGCCTCCTCGGGAGCCTGCTGCAATTGCCGCGACGACGGCGGCGAGCACGGCTGTCACGGCAAGCGCGAGCGCGATCCTCCTCCGCTGCACGAGGCCAAAGCTAGCTACGGCCTGCGTATTCGTAAAGCCTTCTTTAGGACGCCCGTCCTCGAGGCTACTCTTTTGCGGGTGAAACGACTCGGGGTCCTCGTCGCAGCCGCGGTCGCGCTCGCGCTCACAGGGGGCAAGAGCGCGCCTGCGCAGCAGCTGCAAGCGAACTGCGCGCTCTTCTCGAAGACGCCGATCTGGCTCGACTTCGCGGACGGCTCGGTCCCGTTCTGGAACCTCTTCGCGAGACCGGGCGTCGTCGCTCTCGCCTCGAACCAGATCTACCCGCCGAAGCTGCGGGCAGCAGGCGCGCAGACCGCCTACTTCGACCTCTATCTCAACCGCCGCGTCGGCACGCCGAGCGTTCCCGCCGATCCGGCCACGATCGTCGACAAGGCGAACAAGTTCTACGAGTACGCCGCACAGGCGATGGACTGCTCCAACCCCGTCATCGCCGAGAACGAGCTCTTCGGCTCGTGGCTCGCCGTCCCCTGGTCGAAGACGAACGCGCAGTACCGCGCGAACGTCCTCCTCTTCCTCCAGACGCTACGCCAGCGCGGCGCGCAGCCGTGGCTCCTCGTCAACGCGAAGCCCTACACCGACGGAGTCGCCGGCGACTGGTGGCGGCAGGTCGCCGATGTCGCGGGGATCGTCAGGGAGGTCTACTTCCCGGCGCCGCTGATCCACAAGCAGGGGCCGATCCGTGGCAGCCGCACCCTCCGGCAGGCGTTCCGCAACGGCATCCTCGACTTCACGAAGATCAGCATTCCGGTCTCGAAGCTCGGCATCTTCCTCGGCTTCCAGACGACGAAGGGCAGCGGGGGCAGGGAGGGCCTCGAGGCGAAGGCTTGGTTCCGCACCGTCAAGTGGCAGGCGCTCGCTGCTCGCTATGTCGCGAACGAGATGAAGTTCAGCGGGATCTGGTCGTGGGGCTGGGCGGAGTGGAAGACGACGCCGGGGGAGATGGATCCGGCCAAGGCGCGGGCGGCGTGCGTGTATCTGTGGACCCGCAGCCCGTCACTCTGCGACGGTCCGCGAGCCGCGGGAAAGGGCTTCGTGCGCTCACGGACGGAGGGACAGCTGATTCTGTCTCCCGGGCTGCGCTGCCAGTTCGACCACACGGCGGTTCGCTGGTCGCAGATCAACCCGATCCTGAAGCTGACCGGCGATCCCGAGCTCGCCTTCTCGAACGCGTTCGCCCGGGCGCTCACGCAGCGCTCGGCAAACGTGCGGTACAGCGACATCCTGGCCGCAGAGCGCTCGATCGTCAGCGCGCGGTTCGGCGGCTCGCGGAGCGCGTACCTCGCCGCGATCGCCGACGCCGGGACGAGTCTGTCGGTGGCCCGGGGGATCATCGGCGACGAGCTGCGCCGGGTGCGCATCCAGAGCAGGTTCCACGTTCGCGGGCCGAGCGCCCGCCAGATCGCGGACTTCCAGGACACGTACGGCGACTTGCAGGCGCGACTCGTGCAGGCGAAGTCCGGTACGTCGTGGCTCTCCGGCCGCCGGGCAGGCTACGCGGTCGAGTCGGTCGCGCCGCCGAAGCTGATGACGCTTTCCTCCGGCCGCTGGTCGGCGCTCTGGTCGCCGCTCGGCACCGTGCAGGTTCGCCCGCTCGGACCGCCGCTCCCGCTCGGGACGCTTCCCCTCGGGAACGTCCGTGAGGGGATCCGCGCGGCCCTGATCTCGCAGGCGCGCGAGGAGCGCTATCCGGTCTGGCTCGCCGCCGCGCAGCAGGCGGCGTTCCCCGAGGCGATCTGCTGGCGGGACCAGCTCCCGGAACAGGGCGAGGTCGACCTCACCAACTACCTGCCCTTCCTCGCGCTGACCTCGTAGGCCACGGCTCAGGGACTGTCCCTCGGACCTGTCCCGTCCCGCCACGGCTCAGGGACTGTCCCTCGGACGTGTCTCTCAGGCCGGTCCGAGGCGCGGCGAGTTCGCCGTCATGACGCGGCCCTTGCCCGCTTCCTTCGCGCGGTAGAGCGCGTCGTCGGCCCGCTGGAAGAAGGCGACCGGATCGTCCTCTGCCCTCAGTTCGGCGACGCCGGCCGAGAGGTAGAGCTTGCCGCCCTGGCCGAGCGGCCGCGACGAGATCGCGTTCTGGATCCGGCGGTAGAGCTGATCCGCATCGTCGAGCGACGACTCGGGGAGGATGACCGCGAACTCGTCGCCGCCCACCCGGCAGGCGATGTCCGCCGTCCGCACGACGTCGCGGACGCGCTCGGCCGCCTCGGCCAGCACCGTGTCGCCGGCGAGGTGCCCGATGCGGTCGTTGACCTCCTTGAAGTCGTCGAGGTCGAAGACGATCAGCGAAAGCTTTCGCTCATAGCGGTGCGCGCGGGCGCACTCCCGGGCGAGGGTCTCGTGGAAGTAGCGGCGGTTGTGGAGCCCCGTCAGGGCGTCCAGGTCGGCGAGCTGACGCGCCTCGCGGAAGCGGCGCGCGTTCTCGATCGCCGGGCCGGCGCGCAGGGCGAGCGTCTCGAGCTGCCTCACGTCGTCCTCCGAGTACTCGTGTCCCCGCCGGCGGGTAAAGACGGTCAGGTAGCCGAGCGTCGCCGTCTCGCCGGGCAGCGGGACCGCGAGGCCCGCGTTGATGACGCTCTCCTCCTCGCCCGCTTCGCGCTCGAGCTCCGGATAGGTGTACGACATCGTGATCGAGCGGGCCAGCCGGCCGTCCGGCGGCCCGGTGATCGCGTGTCGCTCGGCCTCCTCGACCGACAGTCCCAGCGTCGCGACGAGCGGCTTGCCGCCCTGCGGATCGGGGAGCATCACGAGCGCCGCGTCGGCGTCCTCGAGCGCACCCGCCGCCTCGAGCGTCCGGGAGAGCACCTCGTCGAGGTCGATCGACCCGGCCAGCTCCCCGAAGATGCGGCTCCGGCGCCCTTCCTCCTCGGCCCGCTCGAGCGCCCCGGCCAGCTCCCTCCCGAGCTCGTCCATGCGGGCGTTGAGGGTGGCCACGACCTCCGCCACGCGCTCGTCCGTCGAGTTGTCCGAGCGCCAGCGGACCACGAGCAGGGCCAGCAGGAACACCACGAGGGCGCCCAACCCCACGCTGATTCCGATCAGTACGGTGGTCATTCGCTTGCCGCAGGAAGGATGAAACCCGCCGACTCACTGTAGTGGCGTTCGGTTGGTCTCACTAGCGTTTCAAAGTAGGAAAATCAATCGCCCAAGTGATGGGCAAGACGCGCCGGCGGGCCGCGTGGTTCCGCTCCAGGAGCGGGATTCAGCGTTTGCAGGCCCAGTCGGCTTTCGCTACCATGCCTCGTCCGGTTGGCAGGGCCATCGGCCCCGCCGACCGTTGTTGTGTGAGAAGACACTTTCCAGGAGGTTCATGCCCACCGTCAACCAACTCGTCCGCAAGGGTCGCGCTCTCCAGAAGGGGAAGACGAAGACCCCTGCCCTCGGCGGGGCGCCGCAGAAGCGGGGCGTCTGCACTCGCGTGTTCACGCACACCCCGAAGAAGCCGAACTCGGCTCTCCGGAAGGTTGCGCGCGTCCGCCTGACGAACCAGATGGAGGTCACGAGCTACATCCCGGGCGAGGGCCACAACCTGCAGGAGCACTCCGTCGTCCTCGTCAGGGGCGGCCGCGTCAAGGACCTGCCGGGCGTCCGGTACAAGGTCATCCGCGCGGCGCTCGACGCGGCCGGGGTGTCCGACCGCAAGCAAGGGCGCTCGAAGTACGGCGCCAAGAAAGGCTCATAGTGCCTCGCCGTGCCGACGTCCAGGCCCGGCCGGTCGAGCCGGATCCCGTCTACAACTCGCCGCTCGTCACGCAGGTGATCAACAAAGTGATGACGCGCGGGAAGAAGTCGACTGCCGAGCAGATCGTCTACGCCGCGCTCGACCGCATCGGCGAAAAGACGGGCAAGCCGCCGGTCGAGGTGCTCGAGCAGGCCGTGAAGACGGTCACGCCCGTCCTGGAGGTCAAGAGCCGCCGCGTCGGTGGCGCGAACTATCAGGTACCGGTCGAGGTGCCGCAGCGGCGCGCACGCACGCTTGCCGTGCGCTGGCTCGTCGACTACGCGCGCGAGCGGCGCGAGAAGGGCATGGTCGACAAGCTGTCGAACGAGATTCTCGACGCCTTGAACCAGCAGGGCGGCGCCTTCAAGCGCAAGGACGACGTCTACCGGATGGCGCAGGCCAACAAGGCCTTCGCCCACTACAGGTGGTAGCGGTGGCGACGAAGGAAAGGACGGGCGTCGCCCTCGACCATGTGCGCAACATCGGGATCATGGCGCACATCGACGCGGGCAAGACCACGACGACCGAGCGGATCCTCTACTACACCGGCCGCACCCACAAGATGGGCGAGGTGCACGAGGGCGCCGCGACGATGGACTGGATGGCGCAGGAGCAGGAGCGCGGCATCACGATCACGTCTGCGGCCACGACGGCGTTCTGGCGCGACTTTCGCATCAACATTATCGATACGCCCGGGCACGTGGACTTTACCGTGGAGGTGGAGCGGAGCCTCCGTGTCCTCGACGGCGCGATCGCCGTCTTCGACGCGGTCGCGGGCGTCCAGCCGCAGTCCGAGACCGTCTGGCGGCAGGCCGAGCGGTACGGCGTTCCGCGCATCGCCTTCATCAACAAGATGGACCGCACCGGCGCGGACTTCTTTGCCTCGGTGCAGTCGATGGTCGACCGCCTCGGCGCTCACCCGGTGCCGGTCCAGCTGCCCGTCGGCCAGGAGGAGCACCACCGCGGCGTCGCCGACCTCGTGGAGATGCGGGCGATCACGTGGTCGGACGACCTCGGCACGAAGATGGAGACCGGTGAGATCCCGGCCGAGCTCGCCGAGCAGGCGCAGGAGTACCACCACCAGCTGATCGACTCGATCGCCGAGTTCGACGACGAGCTGACCGAGACGTACCTGATGGACGAGGACTCCGTGACGCCGGACATGATCCGCCGCGCCCTGCGCGCGGGGACGCTGCAGAACAAGATCACGCCCGTGTTGCTGGGCTCCGCCTTCAAGAACAAGGGCGTGCAGCCGCTGCTCGACGCCGTGATCGAGTACCTGCCCAGCCCGCTCGACGTCCCGCCTGTGCACGGGATCGACCCACGCACCGAGCACGAGCTCTCGCGCCGTCCGGCCGTCGACGAGCCCTTCTCGGCGCTCGCCTTCAAGGTCATGTCGGACCCGTACGTCGGCAAGCTCACCTACTTCCGCGTCTACTCCGGCCAGCTGAAGGCCGGCGACCGCGTTCTCAACACGACGACCGGGAAGACCGAGCGGATCGGCCGCATCCTCCAGATGCACGCGAACCACCGCGAGGAGCGCGAGGAGATCGGCGCGGGCGAGATCGCGGCCGGCGTCGGCCT
The DNA here is from genome assembly GCA_035764165.1 of Gaiellaceae bacterium. Lineage (GTDB taxonomy): Bacteria > Actinomycetota > Thermoleophilia > Gaiellales > Gaiellaceae > 3-1-20CM-4-69-9. The sequence continues at coordinate 18,990 of DASTZS010000030.1, forward strand.
CAAGGACACGACCACGGGCGACACGCTGGCGACCGACACGGCGCCGATCAAGCTCGAGTCGATGACCTTCCCGGACCCGGTGATTTCGGTCGCCGTGGAGCCGAAGTCGAAGGCCGACCAGGACAAGCTCTCACAGGGGCTGCAGCGCCTTGCGGAAGAGGATCCGACCTTCCGCGTCCGCAGCGACGAGGAGACCGGCCAGACGCTGATCGCCGGCATGGGCGAGCTACACCTCGAGATCATCGTCGACCGGCTCAAGCGCGAGTTCAACGTCGCTGCGAACGTCGGCCGGCCGCAGGTCGCCTACCGCGAGACGATCGGCAAGCCGGCGGAGAAGATCCAGGGCCGCTTCGTCCGCCAGACCGGCGGCCGCGGCCAGTACGGACACGCAGTCATCAACGCCGAGCCGATGGATCCCGGCGACGGCTACGAGTTCGTGGACAAGATCGTCGGCGGGAAGATCCCGAAGGAGTACATCCCGGCAATCGACCTCGGTATTCAGGAGGCGATGGAGTCCGGGGTGCTCGCGGGGTATCCCGTTGTCGACATCCGCATCGAGCTCGTCGACGGCTCGTACCACGACGTCGACTCGAGCGAGATGGCGTTCAAGGTGGCCGGTTCGATGGCCTTCAAGGAGGCCATGAAGCGCGGCAAGCCGAAGCTCCTCGAGCCCGTGATGGCCGTCGAGGTGATCACGCCGGAGGACTACCTGGGCGACGTGATGGGGAACCTCAACTCGCGGCGCGGGCGCGTCGAGAGCCTCGAGCCCGTCGGCAACGCCCAGGTGATCAAGGCCGTCGTCCCGCTCGCGGAGATGTTCGGCTACGCGACCGACCTGCGCTCGATGACGCAGGGGCGAGCCGAGTTCACGATGCAATTCGACCGTTACGAAGATGTTCCGCAGTCGATCGCGACCGAGCTGGTCACGAGCGACGCGTAAGAGATAGGGAAGGAGAAGCATGGCCAAGCAGAAGTTCGAGCGCACGAAGCCGCACCTCAACGTCGGCACGATCGGTCACATCGACCACGGCAAGACGACGCTGACGGCGGCGATCACGAAGGTGCTCGCGGAGAGTGTCGGCGGCACGACCGCGGTCAAGAGCTTCGAGGAGATCGACAACGCTCCCGAGGAGAAGGCGCGTGGCATCACGATCAACACGTCGCACGTCGAGTACGAGACCGCGAACCGCCACTACGCACACGTCGACTGCCCGGGGCACGCCGACTACATCAAGAACATGATCACGGGCGCCGCCCAGATGGACGGCGCGATCCTGGTCGTGTCGGCTGCAGACGGCCCGATGCCGCAGACGCGCGAGCACATCCTGCTCGCCCGGCAGGTGGAGGTGCCGTCGATCGTCGTCGCGCTGAACAAGGCCGACATGGTCGACGACCCCGAGCTGCTCGAGCTGGTCGAGATGGAAGTGCGCGAGCTGCTCTCGAAGTACGAGTTCCCCGGCGACGACATCCCCGTCATCCAGGTCTCCGCGCTGAAGGCGCTGGAGGGCGACGGCGAGTGGACGCCCAAGATCCTCGAGCTGATGGAGGCGGTCGATTCCTTCATTCCCGAGCCCGAGCGCGACGTCGACAAGCCGTTCCTGATGCCGATCGAGGACGTGTTCACGATCACCGGTCGCGGCACCGTCGTCACCGGCCGCATCGAGCAGGGCAAGATCGAGTCGGGCAACGAGGTGGAGATCGTCGGCATCCATCCCAAGGTGGAGAAGACGGTCGTCACCGGGCTCGAGATGTTCCAGAAGACGCTCGACTATGCCCAGGCGGGTGACAATGCGGGCGCGCTTCTGCGCGGTGTCAAGCGTGAGGAGGTGGAGCGCGGGCAGGTGCTGGCCAAGCCCGGCTCGATCACGCCGCACACGCACTTCAAGGCCGAGGTGTACGTCCTCTCGAAGGACGAGGGCGGCCGCCACACGCCGTTCTTCAACAACTACCGCCCGCAGTTCTACTTCCGCACGACGGACGTGACGGGCGCGATCAAGCTCCCGGAAGGCCAGGAGATGGTCATGCCGGGCGACAACACGAACATGGAGGTCGAGCTGATCCAGCCGATCGCCATGGATCAGGGTCTGCGCTTCGCCGTCCGCGAGGGCGGCCGCACCGTCGGTGCGGGCGTGGTCACCGAGATCATCAAGTAGAAAGGCGCCGGTTCGCTCCGATGGCTCAAAAAATCCGCATCAGGCTGAAGGGCTACGACCATCAGCAGCTGGACAAGTCGGCTCAGTCGATCGTCGAGACGGCCCAGCGAACCGGCGCCACCATCACCGGTCCCGTGCCGCTGCCCACCGAGAAGAACGTCTACTGCGTCATCCGGTCGCCGTTCAAGGACAAGGACTCGCGGGAGCACTTTGAGGTGCGGACGCACAAGCGGCTGATCGACATCCACTCGCCGACCCCGAAGACGGTCGACTCGCTGATGCGCCTCGACCTGCCGGCCGGCGTCGACATCGAGATCAAGCTATGACGGCCCTACCGGCGACATTCGGCGGCGCCTCGCCCGCGAGCACGCGGCGCGCTGCTGCGTCCTCGGTCGGGGTCGGGCCGTCAAGCCCGACCCCTCCCTGCGTCCTTGCATCGCTTGGTGTTCGCGAACGAAGCATCCACCAATGTCACCGGCAGGACCGTCGGTGAAGGGGATCGTGGGAAAGAAGCTGGGCATGACGCGGGTCTTCGATCCGGAGACGGGCGTCGTCACGCCCGTCACGGTGATCGAGGCAGCGCCGTGTCCCGTCGTGCAGGTGAAGACGGCGGACGCGGACGGCTACGACGCGGTCCAGATCGCCTATGACGAGGCCGCCGAGCGCAAGGTCTCGAAGCCCGAGCTCGGGCACCTGAAGAAGAACAACGTCAACGGGGCCTTCCGGGGCCTGCTCGAGCTGCGGGGGCAGAGCGAGCTCGTCGTCGGCGAGAACGTCACGGTCGAGGCGTTCCAGCCTGGCGAGAAGGTGAAGGTCAGCGGCATCTCGCACGGCAAGGGCTTTGCCGGCACGATCAAGCGGCACAAGTTCCACCGCGGCCCGAAGACGCACGGCTCGCACAACATCCGCAAGCCGGGCTCGATCGGAGCCTCGGCGACACCTTCGCGCGTGTTCAAGGGAATCAAGATGGCCGGGCGGCTGGGCGGCAAGCGCGTGACGCAGATCGGTCTCGTCGTGCACGAGGTCGTGCCGGAGGAGAACCTCCTGCTCGTGAAGGGCGCGGTGCCGGGGCCGAAGAACGGCTTCGTCGAAGTCCGAGAGGAGATCAAGTGATGGTTGCGGCCCCCATCCGCCTGCCTCGCACACGCGAGCGGGCTGCAACGCTCGCTCTCGCTGCGTCCGGCGTTTCGCGGCTCGCGCGCACGATTCAGCGGGGAGGGGACCGCTAATGGCTGCCCCGAAGGCACCTCTCCTCGATTCCGCCGGCAAGAAGGCGAAGGATCTGACGCTCGAGGAGTCCGTGTTCGGCGCCGAGCTGAAGCCGCACGTCGTGCACGAGACCGTCAGGGCGGAGATGAACGCCGACCGGCGCGGCACGCGCGGCGCGAAGAGTCGTGGGCTCGTCTCCGGCGGACGTTCGAAGCCGTGGCGCCAGAAGGGCACGGGTCGAGCCCGCGCGGGCACGACGCGTGCTCCGCACTGGACCGGCGGCGGGGTCGCCTTCCCGCCGTCGCCGCGGGACTTCGAGGTCAAGGTCAACCGGAAGACGCGGCGCTCTGCGCTGCGCGGGGTGCTGTCGCGGCATGCCGCCGACGGCACGCTGGGTGTGCTCGACGGCTCGAGCTTCGGCGAGCCCTCGACCCGCACCGCGGCCGGGCTACTCGAAAGGTGGGGCCAGGAGCTTCCGCTCGTCGTCGTCGCGAGCGACGAGGAGAATGTCGTCAAGTCCTTCCGCAATCTCGACAAGGTCGTCGTCACGACCCCGGGAGAGCTCGAAGTCGCGGCACTCGTGTGGGCACGCTCCGTGCTCGTCACCGAGGGCGCCCTCGAGCTCGTGAAAGCGAAGGCGAGCTCATGAGTCTGCATCCGGCGACGAAGGCGCCGGTCCGCGTCACCGGACCAGGGGCAGGGGGAAACCGGGAGGTTTCCCCAGCGAGGAGTACGCAATGAGCCTGCATCCGAACGAGGTGCTGCTGGCTCCGGTCGTGTCGGAGAAGAGCTACGCCCAGATCGAAGGGAGCAACACCTACTCGTTTCGCATCCATCCCGATGCGCACAAGACGCAGGTCCGGCAGGCCGTCGAGGAGCTGTTCGACGTCACCGTGGTCCGTGTGAACATCTCGAAGGTGCAGCCGAAGCCGAAGCGCCGCGGCATGCACCGCGGCCTGAGGCCGGGCTGGAAGAAGGCGATCGTCCAGCTGAAGCCGGGCGACTCGATCGAGATCTTCGAAGGGGTGCACGCTTGATGCCCATTCGCAGGTACAAGCCGACCTCTCCGGGCCGCCGGTTCATGACCGTCTCGACCTTCGAGGAGATCACCAAGTCGAAGCCCGAGAAGTCGCTCACCGAGAAGCTGACGAAGAAGGGCGGCCGCAACAACAAGGGCCGGATCACGACGCGCCACCAGGGCGGCGGCCACAAGCGCCGCTATCGCGTGATCGACTTCAAGCGTCAGAAGGACGGCGTGCCCGCGAAGGTCGCCGCGATCGAGTACGACCCCAACCGCTCCGCGCGCATCGCCCTGCTCCACTACGCGGACGGGGCGAAGAGCTACATCCTGGCGCCGGCGCGCCTGCGCGTCGGCACGACAGTCGAGTCCGGGCCCGGGGCGGACATCAAGCCGGGCAACGCGCTCCCGCTCGAGAACATCCCGACCGGAACGCTCGTGCACAACGTCGAGCTGAAGCCGGGCAAGGGCGGGCAGATGGCGCGCAGCGCCGGCTCGGGCGTGCAGCTTGTCGCCAAGGACGAGGGCTACGGCGTGCTGCGCCTTCCTTCGGGCGAGATGCGCCGGGTGCCGCTGACGTGCCGCGCCACGATCGGCCAGGTCGGTAACGTGGACCACGAGAACATCACCGGCGGCAAGGCAGGGCGGAGCCGGTGGAAGGGCAAGCGGCCCGCGGTGCGCGGCTCGGCGATGAATCCCGTCGACCATCCGCACGGCGGCGGCGAGGGGAAGTCGAAGGGCGGCCGTCACCCGGTGACGCCCTGGGGCGTGCCGACCCTGGGCAAGCGCACGCGGAGCAAGCACAAGGAGTCCAACAAGTTGATCGTCCGCAGCCGCCGGCGCGGCAAGGAGAAACGGTAATGGCAAGCCCAACACTCACGCCTCGTACTCACATCGCGGCTGCAAACCGTCGGGTCGCCGCGTCCTCGGTCGCATCCGTGGCCCACGGCTACGAGCGCTCCCTGCGTCCTTTCGGAGGTGATCGCGAATGAGCCGCAGCAGTAAGAAGGGACCTTTCGTCGAGGAGCGGCTGATGAGCCGCATCGAGGCGATGAACGAGAAGAACGAGAAGCGGATGATCCGCACCTGGTCGCGCACGTCCACCGTCTTCCCGGAGATGGTCGGGCACACGATCGCCGTCCACGACGGCCGCAAGCACGTGCCCGTCTTCATCTCCGAGCAGATGGTCGGGCACAAGCTGGGCGAGTTCGCCCCGACGCGCACCTTCCGCGGACACTCCGGCGACCGGAAGACCGAGGTGAAGAAGCGCACCTGATGAGCACCGTCGAGTCACCGAGAGAAGTTCGCGCACAGGCGAAGTACGTGCGCATGTCGCCCCGCAAGGCGCGGCTCGTCGCGGAGCACATCCGCGGCCGCAGCGTGCCCGAGGCGCGCGCGGTGCTCGCGTTCACGTCGCGGGAGGCTGCAGAGGTGCTGCAGAAGGTCCTCCAGTCGGCGGTGTCGAACGCCGAGGCGAACCACGGCATCGCCGAGGAGCGCCTCTACGTCAAGGCGACGTACGTCGACGGCGGCCCGGTCATGAAGCGCTGGCGCGCCCGTGCGCGCGGCCGCGTCGCCCGGATCCGCAAGCGCACCTGCCACATCACCGTCACGCTCGTCGAGTCACCGCTGGTCGCCGCACCGGCGTCGCCGCCCGAACCGGCACAGGCGGGGACGGCCGAGGAGCCGAAGCCGAAGCGCGCGCCGGCGAAGAAGAAGACGGCAGCCGCTTCGAAGAAGAAGACCGCGACCGCGCGCAAGCGGACGACCGCAGCCACCACCAGGAAGAAGGCGTAAATGGGTCAAAAAGTCCATCCCGGCGGTATGCGCGTCGGCGTCATCCACGACTGGAAGTCCAACTGGTACACGGGCAAGAAGGAGTTCCCGCAGTACCTGATCGAGGACATCAAGATCCGGGAGCACATCGTCAACAAGCTCTCGCATGCGGGCCTGTCCGACATCCTGATCCGCAAGGACAAGCAGCGGATCACGGTCGACATCTATACGGCTCGCCCGGGCATCGTGATCGGCAAGTCGGGTGTCGAGGTCGACGCGCTGCGGAAAGAGCTGCACGCGATCACCAAGAAGAACGTCCACATCAACATCAACGAGATCAAGCGCCCCGAGCTCGACGCGAAGCTCGTCGCGCAGTCGATCGCCGAGCAGCTCCAGAACCGCGTCAGCTTCCGTCGCGCGATGAAGCGCGCTCTCGCATCCGGCATCCGCTCCGGTGCGAAGGGCGTGCGCATTCAGTGCGGCGGCCGCCTGGGCGGTACCGAGATGAGCCGCTCGGAGGCGTACTCCGAGGGTCGCGTCCCGCTGCATACGATTCGCGCGGACATCGACTACGGATTCGTCGAGGCGAAGACGACCTTCGGCCGCATCGGCGTGAAGGTCTGGATCAACAAGGGCGAGATCATGCCGGAGGGCTACGGCGGGCTCGACACGGAGAAGGACGTGCGTCTCGGCGAACAGGATCAGGCCCGGCGCCGGCGCGCGAACGTCGAGGGCCTTGGTGCCTCGCGTGAGAGTGGCCGCGACCGCCAGCGGGACCGCGAGGGCCTCGGCCCGGTGCGGCCGAAGCGCCGTGGCGGCGGTCAGGGCCGCGGTGGGGGTCAGGGCCGCGGCCGTGGGTCCGGTGGTGCGCCGAAGAGCCGCGCCGGCAAGCAGGACAACGTCGAGCGGCCGCGCACCGATCAGGCGGCGAAGTCCGCGGAAGGTCGCGAGCAGCCGCCCGTCGAGCCGCAGGTCGAGACGACCCCACCACCGGTCGCCGACGCGCCCGATTCGACCACGCCGAAGCAGCAGACCGAGGACCCGACGAGGCAAGAGAAGGCTGACGAGTGATGGCGACCACCATTCGCCCATCTCGCACGCGCAGTGCGGCTGCAAACCGGCGCATCGCTGCGTCCTCGGTCGCGCCCGTAGCCTCTGGCTACGACCGCTCCTTGCGTGCTTGCGCTGCTTGGTTTTCGCCGGCTGCGCGGACGATCTGGTCGGATGGTGATCGCTGATGCTTCTTCCGAAGAAGACGAAGTTCCGCAAGTACCAGCGAGGCCGTCGCCGCGGCTACGCGAAGGGCCAGACCGCCGTGCAGTTCGGCGACTTCGGCCTGAAGGCGCTCGAGACCGGCTGGGTCACCAATCGTCAGATCGAGGCTGCCCGAATCGCGATGACGCGCAAGATCAAGCGCGGCGGCAAGGTGTGGATCAACGTCTTCCCCGACAAGCCGACGACGCAGAAGCCCGCCGAGACACGGATGGGCTCGGGCAAGGGCTCGCCGGAGCACTGGGTCGCGGTGGTGAAGCCGGGCCGCGTGATGTTCGAGCTCGCCGGCGTGCCGGAGCCGCTTGCCAAGGAAGCGCTTCGCCTCGCTGGGACGAAGCTCTCGGTGAAGACGAAGTTCGTGAAACGAGAGGCTGATCTCTTTGAGAGCTAAAGACCTGAGGGACATGACGGACGAGGAGCTGGAGAACGCGTTGCACGACCGGCGCCAGGAGCTCTTCAACCTGCGCTTCCAGTCGGCGACGGGTGCGCTCGAGAACAGCGCGCGCCTCAAGCTGGCGAAGCGCGAGATCGCGCGCATCCTGACCGTGCGTTACGAGCGCGAAGCAAAGGCGGCACAGCACTGATGGCTGACGAGAAGAAGACGACGCGCAAGAAGAAGGACGAGGCGACGCCCGAGGCCGTGGCCGAGGAGACCCCTGTGGCGGAGGAGCCCGTGGTCGAAGAGGCCGCAGCCGAGACACCGGTCGAAGAGCCGGTGGCAGAAGCCCGTGCCGAGGAGGTCACGCCCGAGGCACCGGCCACGGATGCGCCCTCTGAGGAGCCGGCAGCCGAAGAGGAGGCTCCCGTGGCGGAGGCACCTGCGGAAGAGCTGGCAGCAGAGGAAGCGTCTGCAGCGGAGGCCGAGGCCGCCGAGGAGCCTGCCGCCGAGGAAGCGGCACCGGCGCCCCAGTCGGAGCCGAAGAAGAAGGGGAAGCGCCTGCCCCGCGCGCAGCGACGCCAGCGCCCGAAGGTCACGCGTGAGCGGCCCGCTGAGCGCAAGCCGATCACGCGGCTGCCCAAGCCCGAGTCGGATCGCGGGCGTCGGCAGGAGCGACGCGGCGTCGTCGTCTCGAGCGCGATGGACAAGACCATCGTCGTGCGGGTGGACTCGATCAAGGCACATCCGCGCTACAAGAAGGTCGTCCGGCGCAGTGTCAAGTTCCACGCGCACGACGAGCAGAACAGCGCGAACGTCGGCGACGTCGTCCGCATCGTCGAGACGCGTCCGGTATCCAAGTCGAAGCGCTGGCGTCTCGTCGAGATCGTCGAGGCTGCCAAGTGATCCAGCAGGAGTCACGACTCCGCGTGGCCGACAACACCGGCGCCCGCGAGTTGCTCTGCATCCGCGTCAAGGGCGGGACCGGTCGCCGCTACGCGCGTGTCGGCGACATCATCGTCGGCACCGTCAAGCAGGCCGCGCCGCAGGGTACGGTCAAGAAGGGCGAGGTCGTCCAGGCCGTCGTCGTCCGCACGCGCAAGCCGTACGGCCGCGAGGACGGCACGTCGATCGCGTTCGACGAGAACGCCGCGGTCATCATCGACAACCAGCGCAACCCGCGAGGCACGCGCATCTTCGGGCCGGTGGCGCGTGAGCTGCGCGAGAAGAACTTCATGAAGATCGTCTCGCTCGCGCCGGAGGTCCTGTGATGGCGCACACCATGCGCATCCGCAAGGGCGACCTCGTTCACGTGCTGAGCGGCAAGGACCGCGGCAAGCAGGGCCGCGTCATCGACGCGCGTCCGAAGGAGCAGAAGGTCATCGTCGAGAACCTCAACCTCGTCAAGCGGCACACGAAGCCGCGCCCGATCCAGAACACGAGCCGGATGGGTGCCGCGGGGATGACGCCCGGCGGCGTGATCGAGAAACCTGCGCCGCTTCCGGTCGGGAACGTGATGATCGTGTGTCCCGTCTGCAACCGGCCGACGCGAGTCGGGATGAAGGAGAAGGAGTCGCACGGCGAGCAGGTCAAGGTGCGCGTGTGCAAGCGCGCCGACTGCGGTGAGGAGATCGACCGGTGATGACGGCCATCTTCCGCGCAGCTCGCATGCGCCAGGGCGCTGCACCGGGCGTTTCGCGGCTGTCGCGCACGATCGTCACGAAAGGTGGCCTGTGAGTACCCGCGTACGCGAAGCCCGCAAGGAAGCAGCCCGCGCGTCGTACGCGCCGCGCCTCAAGCAGCAGTACGAGTCTGAGCTGCGCGCGCAGCTGAAGGACGAGCTGGGCCTCTCCTCGCTGATGCAGGTTCCGCGCCTCGAGAAGATCACCCTGAACATGGGTGTCGGCGAGGCGAAGACCGACGCAAAGCAGCTCGACTCGGCGATCGAGGAGCTGACGATCATCGCCGGCCAGCGCGCGCAGATGCGCCGTGCTCGCAAGTCGATCGCCCAGTTCAAGATCCGCGAGGGCATGCCGATCGGCGCCCGCGTGACGTTGCGAGGAGCGCGCATGTACGAGTTCCTCGACCGGCTCATCGCCATCGCTCTCCCGCGCATCCGCGACTTCCGCGGGCTCGACCCCCGCTCGTTCGACGGACGGGGCAACTACTCGCTCGGCATTCGCGAGCAGATCATCTTCCCGGAGATCAACTACGACGACATCCAGCAGGTCCGCGGCCTCGACGTCGCGATCACGACCTCCGCGGAAACGGACGAGCAAGGCCTCGCGCTCCTGCGCGGTCTCGGCATGCCGTTCGCGGCGGACGGAAGGGAGCAGCAGTAATCCATGGCTAAGACATCACTTCGGATCAAGCAGCAGCGGCCGCAGAAGTTCCGCGTGCGCAACTACTCACGCTGCAACCGCTGCGGTCGCCCGCGCGCCGTGTTTCGCAAGTTCGGCCTCTGCCGGATCTGCCTGCGCGACCTCGCGCACCAGGGCGTGATTCCGGGCATGACGAAATCGAGCTGGTGAACCGTGCTCACTGACCCAGTCGCCGACATGCTCGCCCGCATCCGCAACGCCAACAAGGCGCTGCACGAGACGACCGAGATGCCGACCTCCCGCCTGAAGGAGGGCATCGCGCGCATCCTCAAGGAGGAGGGGTACATCTCCGACTTCCACGTGAAGAAGGGCGAGAGCTTCGATACCCTGGTCATCCAGCTGAAGTACGGCCGGAGCCGCGAGAGGATCATCACCGACCTCAAGCGGGTCTCGAAGCCCGGCCGCCGTGTCTACGCGGGCAAGGATCGTCTGCCGCGCGTGCTCGGCGGAATGGGTGTGGCGATTCTGTCCACGTCGAACGGCCTCGTCACCTCGCGCACGGCGGAGGAGAAGGGAATCGGCGGCGAAGTCGTGTGCTTCGTCTGGTAGTCGAGACATGAGTCGAATCGGAAGACAGCCAATCGAGTTGCCAATGGGCGTCAACGTCTCGATCTCGCCTGGGCGCGTGATGGTCAACGGCCCCCTCGGGGAGCTCTCGCAGCAGGTGCCGGCGCGCATGAAGGTCGAGCAGGCCGAGGGCACGATCACCGTCACCCGTCCGACCGAGCGCGGCGACGATCGTGCGCTGCACGGTCTCACGCGAACGCTGATCGCGAACATGGTCGAGGGCGTGACGAAGGGATTCGAGAAGCGCCTCGAGCTACAGGGCGTGGGCTACCGCGCGGCGCTGCAGGGGTCGGATCTCCGGCTCGACGTCGGCTATTCGCATCCGGTCGTGCTGAAGGCGCCGCAGGGCATCACGTTCGAGGTGCCGTCGAACACCGAGATCGTCGTCAAGGGCGTCGACAAGCAGCAGGTCGGCCAGATGGCCGCCGAGATCCGCAAGGTGCGACCGCCTGAGCCCTACAAGGGCAAGGGCATCCGCTACCAGGGCGAGTACGTGCGGCGGAAGGTTGGAAAGCGCGCGTAATGCCGGCTCTTACTGTCAGGAAAGCGCGTGAGCGGAGGCACAAGCGGGTGCGCGGGAAGGTTGCGGGAACGGCCGAGCGGCCGCGCCTCGTCGTCACGCGCTCGAACCGCGGCATCTTCGCTCAGCTCGTCGACGACCGCTCCGGCAAGACGCTCGCATCGGCGAACTGGCTCCAGGTGAAGGATTTCAAGGGCAACAAGAAGGAGCAGGCTGCCGAGGTCGGCAAGCGGCTCGCCGCCAGCGCGAAGGAGGCCAAGATCGAGGCAGCAGTCTTCGACCGCGGCGGCTACCTCTACCACGGGCGCGTCAAGGCGCTCGCCGACGCAGCACGCGAGGGAGGACTCCAGTTCTAATGGCGGCTAGCTGCCTCCCAGCTCGCGTCCGCTGCCACGCTGCAAAGCTGCGCCAGCCGTCGTCCTCGGTCCGGGCCGTAGCCTCCGGGTACGCGCCCTCCCCGCGTCCTAGCCTGGCTTGCTTTTCGCGGTCAGCGAACACGATCTGGTCGGAGGTGACCGCTTGAGCACGAGACCTGAATTCACGCCCGTCGAGCGCCAGGTGATCGAGCGCGAGGAGAGCCGCGAGCTCAAGGAGCGCGTCGTCGAGATCAACCGCGTCGCCAAGGTCGTCAAGGGCGGCCGCCGATTCTCGTTCACCGCGCTCGTCGTGATCGGCGACGAGGTCGACCGCGTCGGGGTCGGCTACGGCAAGGCGCGCGAGGTGCCGCTCGCGATCACGAAGGCGGTCGACGACGCGAAGAAGAACCTCTTCACGGTGCCGAAGCACGGCACGACGATCACGCACGAGATCCTCGGCCGCTCCGACGCGGCGCGGGTGCTGCTGCGCCCTGCGAGCGAGGGAACCGGCGTCATCGCCGGCGGCGGGGTCCGTGCGGTGCTCGAGCTCGCCGGGATCCGCGACATCCTCGCGAAGAGCCTCGGCACGACGAACCCGATCAACATGGCGAAGGCGACCGTGAACGGCCTCAAGCGGCTGCGCCGCCCCGACGAGGTGGCGAAGATGCGCGGCCTGACCGTGTCGCAGGTGCTCCCCTACAAGGCTCCGGCCGAGCCGGAGGAGACGACGAGTGGCGAAAATCCGGATCACGCAGGTTCGTAGCCAGATCGGCCAGTCCCAGAAGCACCGCGGCACGCTGCGCGCGCTCGGCCTGGGCAAGATCGGCAAGAGCGTCGAGCACGACGAAGGGCCGGTGATCGCAGGCATGCTTCGGAAGGTGCGCCACCTGGTGAAGGTCGACAATGGCTGACGAGCTCAACCTCTCTTCGCTCAAGCCCGCGCAGGGCCGGAAGGACCGCAAGCGCGTCGGCCGCGGTATCGGCTCGGGCAAGGGGCGCTACTCCGGCCGCGGCATCAAGGGCCAGAAGTCGCGCGCGGGGTCGCACAAGATGCGCGCCGGGTTCGAGGGCGGCCAGATGCCGATCTACATGCGCGTCGGCAAGCAGCGAGGCGCGACCTCGAAGGACGCGATGCCGATCGGGCCGTTCCGCACTTCGACGGCGCCGGTCAACGTCGGCTCGCTCGACCGCTTCGACGACGGCGCGGAGGTCACGCCCGAGACACTCGTCGAGAAGGGGCTGCTCAAGAACACGAAGACGGACGTGAAGCTGCTCGGCAACGGCGAGCTGAAGAAGAAGCTGACCGTGCGCGTGCACGCGATCTCGGCGACGGCGCGCGAGAAGGTCGAGCAGGCGGGTGGAACCGTCTCGCTCCTCCGCGAGCCGAAGCCGAAGAAGCACAAGACGCACGCGAAGCCGAAGCCTGCGGCTGTGGCAGAGCCCGAGCCCGAGGCAGAGCCCGCCGCAGAGGCTGAGGCTCCCGCGGCGCCAGAGGAGGAGTAGTAGATGCTCTCCTGGCTCGCCAACGCCTGGCGCGTCCCCGAGCTCCGCAAGCGCGTGCTCTTCACGTTCATGATCCTGGCGCTCTACCGCCTGGGCTCGTGGATTCCGGCGCCGGGCGTCGACTCGCAGACGATCAAGGACTACTTCGACGGCCGCGGCGGCACCATCCTCGGACTGCTGAACGTCTTCTCGGGCGGCGCACTGTCGCAGTTCGCGCTGTTCGCGCTCGGGATCATGCCCTACGTCACCGCCTCGATCATCTTGCAGCTGATGACGGTCGTGGTCCCGAAGCTCGAGCAGCTGCAGAAGGAAGGCGAGTCCGGATACGCCAAGATCAACCAGTACACGCGCTACCTGACCGTCGGCCTCGCGGCCGCGCAGTCGACGGGCTACGCGTATCTCTTCAAGCGTGCCGGCAACCTCGACGCGAACACCGGCAGGATCGTGCTGATCGTGGTGACGCTCACGGCGGGCACCACGCTTCTGATGTGGCTGGGCGAGCTGATCACCAAGCGTGGCGTCGGGAACGGGATCTCGCTGCTGATCTTCGCCTCGATCCTCTCCTCCGCGCCGACCGGGATCGCAGCCTGGTACAACGGCGGCACGATGGAGCGGCTGTTCTTCCCGCTCGTCGCGCTCGCGATCATCGCAGCCGTCGTCTTCATCCAGGAAGGGCAGCGGCGCATCCCGATTCAGTACGCCAAGCGGATGATCGGACGGCGCCAGACCGCGGGCGGCTCGACCTACATGCCGCTGCGCGTGAACATGGCCGGCGTCATCCCGGTGATCTTCGCCGCAGCCGTGATGGCGTTCCCGCCGACGATCGCGCAGTTCTTCCCGGCGACGCAGAGCTGGATCAACGCGCACTTCTCGTACGGATCGCTGCTCTACATCGGGCTCGAGGGCGCTCTGATCGTCGTCTTCACGTACTTCTACACGGCGGTCCAGTTCAACCCGGTCGACCAGGCCGACAACCTGCGCAAGTACGGGGGCTACATCCCCGGCATCCGGCCCGGTCCGCCGACGGCGCAGTACCTCGACCGCGTCCTGACTCGGCTCACGCTGCCCGGCTCGCTCTACCTCGCTTCGGTGGCAGTCCTGCCGAGTCTCTTCATCAAGTACGGCGGCTTCTCCCAGGCGACGTCACGTGCGCTCGGAGGGACGTCGGTTCTGATCGTGGTCGGCGTGGCGCTCGACACGATGCGCCAGATGGAGTCGCAGATGATGATGCGCAACTACGAGGGCTTCCTCAAATAGCCCTCAACGTTCTACTCCTGGGCCCGCAAGGTGCGGGGAAGGGCACGCAGGCAAAGCGGATCTCGGGGGCGTACGAGATACCTCATATCGCCAGCGGCGAGATCCTGCGCGAGGAGATGGCGGCCGGGACCGAGCTCGGTCAGCGCGTCAAGGAGGTCTACGACCGTGGTGACCTCGTGTCGGACGATCTGATGATCGAGCTGATCCGCAACCGCCTCGACCAGCCCGACACGGAAGCCGGCTTCGTCCTCGACGGCTTTCCGCGCACGACCGTGCAGGCGGAGGCGCTCGATTCGATGTTCTCCGACATCGGCCGCAACTTCAGCGTCGCGTTCGCATTGCAGATCCCGGACGAGGTCGCGTTCGAGCGGCTGCGGCGTCGCGCAGAGCTCGAAGGCCGCGCAGACGACACCGACGAGGCGATCCAGCGCCGGCTCGAGAACTATCACCGCGAGACGGAGCCGTTGATCGAGTACTACCGCACGCGTGGCAACCTCGTGCCCGTCCGCGGCGATCGCAGCGAGAACGAGGTGTTCGGCGACATCCAGGCTGCGCTCGAGCAGGTGCCGGCGGCGTGATCATTCGGTGGCGACGACCCAGATGATCATTCGGAGGCGACGCAGTCGTCTGTCCGCGAAGCGGACCAGGGGAGGGGGCTCGGGGGAACCGGGAGGTTCCCGCGCGCGACGAACCAGATGATCATTCGGAAATCAGCGCAGGAGGTCGAGGGTATGGCCCGGGCCGGCGAGCTCGTCGCCGAGACGATCGCGCTCCTGGGCGAGCAGGCTCAACCGGGGGTCACGACGGGTGAGCTCGACCGCATCGCCGAGGAGTTCATTCGCGAGCATGGGGGCGTTCCGACCTCGAAGGGGTACCGCGGCTTCCCCGCGGCGACGTGCATCTCGCCGAACGCGGTGGTCGTGCACGGGATTCCCGGCGCACACCGGATCGAAGAGGGAGACCTGATCTCGGTCGACGTCGGCATCACCCTCGACGGGCTCGTGGCCGACAGCGCCTACACGTTCGCCATCGGCGAGATCGATCCGAAAACGCACCGCCTGCTCGACGTCGGCAAGGAAGCGCTGGCAGCGGGCATCGCGCAGGCCCGGGCCGGCAACCGCGTGGGGGATATCTCTCATGCGGTGCAGCAGGTGGTCGAAGCCGCCGGCTTCTCCGTCGTCCGCTCGCTCGTCGGCCACGGGGTCGGCCGCTCCTACCACGAGGAGCCCCAGATCCCGAACTTCGGCGAGCCCGGGAGAGGGCCGCTGCTCCAGTCGGGCATGACGCTCGCGATCGAGCCGATGATCACCGCCGGCGGCCCCGAGGTCTACCTCCACGACGACGAGTGGTCGATCTCGACCGAGGACGGCTCCCTGGCCGCCCATTTCGAGCACACGGTGGCCGTGAGCGAGGAAGGGGCACCGAGGATCCTCACGACGGCGAAGTCGCGGGAAAAGGCCGGTTTGCTACCATGACCGGCTCGCGGCGGGCCCTCCCGCCGTGTTTCCGTGCGTAGACAAGAAAGGCAATGGCCAACAAGGAAGAGAAGATCGAGATGGAAGGAGAGATCACCGAGGCGCTCCCGAGCACGATGTTCCGGGTGCAGCTCGAAAGCGGGCATTCGGTGCTCGCCACGATCTCCGGGAAGATGCGAAAGCACTACATCCGCATCCTCCCCGGCGACAAGGTGAAGGTGGAGCTCTCCCCGTACGACCTCACCCGCGGCCGAATCACCTACAGGCACAGATAGGAAGAGATGAAAGTTCGAGCATCAGTCAAGCCCATGTGTGAGCGCTGCCGCGTGATCAAGCGGCACGGCAAGACCATGGTCATCTGCACCAACCCCCGACACAAGCAAAGGCAGGGCTAGTGCTCCTTCCGGCAATACTCGTCGGCCTCTGGCCCGCGATCACGCGGCGCCAGAGCCCACCCTCGCCCTTGCCAAGGCTCTCAGCCTTGGCTGCGAACGAGCGCAGCCTCTGGCTTGGTGCTCGCGATCCAGAGACTCGACAGCATCACTGGAAGGAGCACTAATGGCACGAATCGCGGGAGTCAACCTTCCGAACCAGAAGCGGCTCGAGATCGGGCTGACCTACATCTACGGCATCGGCCAGCCGACGGCGCGCAAGGTCGCGGCCGCGCTCGGCCTCAACCCGGACACCAAGATCCGCGACCTGACGGACGACGAGGTCACGAAGCTGCGCGGCTACATCGACGAGAACCTGCAGGTCGAGGGCGATCTTCGCCGTGACCGCTCGCAGGCGATCAAGCGCCTCGGCGAGATCGGTGCGTATCGCGGGATCCGTCATCGACGCGGCCTTCCCGTCAACGGCCAGCGCACCCGCACGAATGCCCGTACCCGAAAAGGCCCGGCCAAGACTGTGAGCCGCGGCAAGAAGTCAACGGCGAAGACCTAAATGGCTCCTCCTCGAAAAACAGCGGCCCGTGGCCGCACGCGCCGCCGCGTCCGCAAGAACATCGCCATCGGACAGGCGCACATCAAGACGTCGTTCAACAACACGATCGTCGCGCTGACCGACAAGGACGGCAACGTGATCGCGTGGGAGTCGGCCGGCTCGGCCGGGTTCAAGGGCTCCCGCAAGTCGACGCCGTTCGCCGCCCAGGTGACCGCCGATTCCTGCGCCCGCAAGGGGATGGAGCACGGCTTGCAGAAGGTCGAGGTCTTCGTCAAGGGACCGGGTTCGGGTCGCGAGACGGCGATTCGCTCGCTGCAGGCTGCCGGTCTCGAGATCCTCGGCGTCAAGGACGTGACGCCGCAGGCCCACAACGGCGTGCGTCCGCGGAAGCGGAGGCGTGTCTGATGGCTCGCGACACGTCACCGAAGTGCAAGCAGTGTCGCCGCGAGGGCATGAAGCTCTTCCTCAAGGGTGAGCGGTGCCTGACCGAGAAGTGCGCGATCGAGCGCCGCTCGTATCCGCCGGGTGAGCACGGCCGCGGCCGCATCAAGCAGTCCGAGTACCTGCTGCAGCTGCGCGAGAAGCAGAAGGCGCGGCGCTACTACGGGCTGCTCGAGAAGCAGTTCCGCACCTACTACACGAAGGCGGCGAAGGGGACGGGCGTCACGGGCGAGAACCTGCTGCGCATGCTCGAGACGCGCCTCGACAACGTCGTCTACCGCCTCGGCTTCGCGGCGTCGCGCGCGCAGGCGCGCCAGCTCGTCCGCCACGGCCACTTCCAGGTGAACGGCCGCCGCGTCAACATCCCCAGCTACCAGGTCAAGCCGGACGACGTCGTTACGGTTGTGTCCGGCTCCTCCGCGGAGCAGGTCATCCGCGACGCGACCGACCTGACCGCCTCCGTCGCCCCGTGGCTCCAAGCCGACCACGACGGGCTGACCGGCAAGATCCTCAAGTGGCCGTCGCGTGACGAGATCGACACGCCGGTCCAGGAATCGCTCATCGTCGAGCTCTACTCGAAGTAAGGAAGGAATCGCATTGGCTACTCGCACAAGCTTGATGGAGTTTCAGATCCCGAAGATCGTCCACGAGGAATTGGACGAGCAGCGTGGCGTCTTCGAGATCGAGCCGCTCGACCGCGGCTTCGGTTACACGTTCGGTAACTCGCTGCGCCGCGTGCTGCTCTCGTCGCTCGAGGGCGCTGCGGTCACCTCGGTCAAGATCGAGGGGATCTCGCACGAGTTCACCACGCTTCAGGGCGTCCGCGAGGACGTCACGGACATCATCCTCAACCTCAAGAACCTGGTCTGCCGGCTTCACGGCGACTCGCCCGAGATCGAGGTGCACGTCGCAAAGCGCGGCGCCGGCGCGGTGAAGGCCGCGGACATCGAGTCGCCCGCCGAGCTGGAGATCCTCAACCCTGAGCTCGAGCTCGCACACCTCTCCGACAAGGGCAAGCTGGAGATGACTCTCACGATCGGCCGCGGCCGCGGGTACGTGCCCGCCGAGCTGAACCGTGGGCCCGAGCATACGATCGGCGTGATCCCGATCGACTCGATCTTCTCGCCGGTTCGCCGCGTGGCGTACGACGTCGAGGCGGCGCGCGTCGGCCAGCGCACCGACTACGACAAGCTGCGCCTCGACGTGACGACCGACGGCTCGCTCAGTCCCAAGGACGCGATCGCGCAGGCCTCCGAGATCCTGATCAAGCAGCTCGCCATCTTTACCGACCTCGACCGGATCGAGGGCTTCGGAGAGTCCGCTGCCGCTCCCGGCGGCGACGGCGCCCAGCCCGAGATGCCCCTGGCGCACGGGATGGAGAACTTCCCGATCGAGGAGCTCGAGCTCGGCGTGCGCTCGTACAACTGCCTCAAGCGCGTCGGTATCGAGACGATCGGCGATCTCGTCGTCAAGACCGAGAACGAGCTGGCGGCGATCCCGAACTTCGGCAAGAAGTCGGTCGAGGAGGTCAAGGAGACGCTCGCCGCTCACGGCCTCACGCTCCGCGGCGACGAAGGCGGGAACAACATCTAGTGGCCCTGCCGGCCGCACTTCGCGGCACCGCGCCCGCGATCACGCTGCGCGATCCTGCGTCCTCAGTCACGCCCGGGCAACATAGCCCGGGCATTCCCTGCGTCCTTGTCTCGCTTGGTGCTCGCGACCGCGGCATCCACGAACGCAACCGGAGGGACTACTAGCCATGCGTCACCGTCGGGC
This sequence comes from Gaiellaceae bacterium, assembly GCA_035764165.1. GTDB lineage: Bacteria > Actinomycetota > Thermoleophilia > Gaiellales > Gaiellaceae > 3-1-20CM-4-69-9. The sequence goes on from DASTZS010000030.1 coordinate 38,012, forward strand.
AGGCAAGAAGCTGGGGCGCGACTCGGCGCACCGCAAGGCTCTCTACTCCAACCTGGCGGGGGCGCTGATCGAGCACGGACGAATCAAGACCACCGAGGCGAAGGCCAAGGCGGTCAAGCCCTTCGCAGAGCAGATGATCACGCTCGGCAAGCGCGGCGATCTCCACGCCCGGAGGCTCGCGCTCGCCGAGTTGCGCTCACAGGACGTCGTCCACCAGCTCTTCGCCGACGTGGCACCGCGGTTCGCCGACCGGCCGGGCGGTTACACGCGCATCGTGAAGCTCGGCCCGCGCCCGGGCGACGCCGCCGACATGGTGTACCTCGAGCTCGTGGACTACGAGCCGGCGGGCGCAGCCCCGGCTGCCTCCGCGTCGTAGTAGCCCGCGGGATGCTCCTGCTCGGAGCGATCCTGCTGGCGATCTTCGTGCTTCCCTCGCCATGGGGCGTCATCGCCGTCGTCGCCGGAGGCGTGCTCGACGTCACCGAGTCGCTCGTCTTGCTCAAGTGGTCGAAACGACGTCGCTCACCGGTCGGTGTCGACGCGCTCGTCGGTCGACGGGCAAGGGTGAGCGCGCCGGGGCAGGTGCGGGTGGCGGGTGAGCTCTGGGAAGCGCGCTCCGATCGGCCGCTCGTGCCCGGCGAGGAAGTCGAGGTGCGCGCAGTCGAGGGTCTAACCTTGCTCGTCGAATGATTGCCGAGCTGCTCGCGGCCGCGGCGTCGTGGCAGAGCGGTCCGCAGCTGCCGCTTCCGCGCACGGAGGTCGCAGGCGCGGCCGTTCGCGGCGAGATCTACATCGTGGGCGGCTACAACGCGGATGGATCCTCGTCACGTCGCGTCGATGTGTACTCGCCCGCGAAACGGAGCTGGCGCAGAGGGCCCGACCTGCCGGTGGCTGTGAACCACGCGATGGCGGCTTCCTATCGGGGGCGCCTCTATGTCGTCGGTGGCTACGGCACGGGCGGGACGTTGCGGTCGACGTTCATGCTGGCCGGCGGGAAGTGGCGGGCCCTCGCACCGCTGCCCGTCGCGCGCGCCGCCGCCGGCGCCACGGTCGCGGGTCGAAGGCTTTACATCGTCGGAGGCGTGCGCCGTGCCGGCACCCTTGCACGGGTCGCGTTCGTATTCGACCTGCGCCGAAGGCGATGGAGCGAGATTGCAGGGCCCACGCCGCGCGAGCATCTTGCGGCAGCGTCACTGGGCGGCAAGGTCTATGCAGTCGGCGGACGCCTCGGCGGCATCGACACGAATCAGACGACGGTCGAGGCGTTCGAGGGCTCCTGGCATGCGGTCGCTCCTCTTCCGGAGGCGCGGGGAGGAACCGGCGCGGCGGCGGTCGCGGGACGGCTCGTCTCCGTCGGCGGCGAGGCTCCAGCGGGGACGATCGCCTCGGTCTATGCCTTCAGGTCGGCGTCGAACCGCTGGGAACGGCTGCCCGACCTGCCGACGCCCAGGCACGGGCTTGCGGTGGTGGCTGTGGGCACGCGCGTCTTCGTGATCGGCGGCGGGCCGCAGCCCGGGCTGTACGTCAGCGG
>DASTZS010000031.1:0-342147 GCA_035764165.1 Gaiellaceae bacterium
CGGCGTTATCGCACCCAGGAGGTCGCCGGTTCGAGTCCGGCTAGCTCCATTCGCGGAGCGATCGTCCGGGCGGCTTGCGTCCGTGCCGGTGGAGGGATCTCGGGAGCCGGGAGGTTTCCCCAGCCACGAAGCGCGTGCCCGCGCGTACGCGAACAGCCTAGAAGTCGCGGTCATTGGGGCCTACGCTTCCTGTGTGCTCTGCGCGCTCTGTGGGCAGGAGAATCCGGAGGGCTTCCGCTTCTGCGGTGCTTGCGGTGCCGCGCTCGACGCCGCGTCGATACCAACGCGGGAGGAGCGGAAGGTCGTCACCGTCCTCTTCGCCGATCTCGTCGGCTTCACATCCCGCGCCGAGCAGATGGATCCGGAGGACGTGCGCGGCCTGCTTTCCCCGTATCACGCGCGCTTGCGCGAGGAGTTGGAGCGTCATGGCGGCACGGTCGAGAAGTTCATCGGCGACGCCGTGATGGCGCTGTTCGGGGCGCCCGCGGCGCACGAGGACGATCCGGAGCGGGCAGTACGGGCGGCGCTGGCGATCCGCGACTGGGTGCGCGAGGAGGAGCAGTTGCAAGTTCGGATCGCGGTCAACACGGGGGAGGCGTTGATCGCGCTCGGTGCCCGACCGGAGGCAGGCGAGGGGATGGCGTCGGGCGACGTCGTCAATACGACCGCGCGCCTGCAGTCGGCCGCGCCGGTCAACGGCGTGCTCGTCGGCGAGACGACCTATCGCGCGACGCGGCACGTGATCGAGTACGCGGCGTGCGAACCAGTTGAGGCGAAGGGGAAGGCCGAGCCTGTCGTCGTGTGGGAGGCGCTCGAGGCGCGGTCGCGGTTCGGCGTGGACGTCCGTCAGCACGGCACCGCGCCGCTCTTCGGGCGCGACCGCGAGCTCGACGTGCTCGTCGCCGCGCTCGAGCGGACGAAGGACGAGGGGTCCCCTCAGCTCCTCACGCTCGTCGGCGCGCCCGGGATCGGCAAGAGCCGCCTCGTCTACGAGCTCTTCCAAGCGGTCGACCGCGGCGACACTCTCACGTATTGGCGGCAGGGACGCTCGCTCCCATACGGAGACGGCGTCAGCTTCTGGGCGCTGAGCGAGATGGTGAAGGCGCACGCCGGGATCCGTGAGGACGACGAGGCCGTCGAGGCCGAGCGTCGACTTCGCCGCACCGTCGGCGAGCTCGTTTCGGGCAATGAGGCCGACTGGCTCGAGACGCACCTGCGGCCGCTCGCCGGGCTCGGCGCCGGCTCGGGCCCCGGAGACCGTCGTGAAGAAGCGTTCGCCGCGTGGCGCCGCTTCTTCGAGGCGCTCGCCGAGGAACGTCCGCTCGTGCTCGCGTTCGAGGACCTGCATTGGGCCGACGATGGGCTGCTCGATTTCGTGGACTACCTGGTCGACTGGAGCGAAGCCGTTCCGCTCCTCGTTGTCGCGACCGCTCGTCCAGAACTGCTGGAGCGCCGGCCGGCGTGGGGCGGTGGGAAGCTGAACGCGACGACGATCCGGCTCTCGCCGCTTCGCGACGACGACACCGCGCGCCTCGTTGGGGCATTGCTGGAGCGGGCTCTCCTGCCGGCCGAGACGCAGGCTGCGCTGCTCGAGCACGCCGGCGGGAACCCGCTATACGCGGAGCAGTTCGCGCGGCTCTACGAGGAGCGCGGCTCGGTCGAGCAGGTGACGCTCCCGGAGGGCGTCCACGGGGTGATCGCGGCGCGGCTCGATGGGCTCTCGCTCCAGGAGAAGGAGCTGCTTCAGGACGCAGCGGTGATCGGCAAGGTCTTCTGGCTTGGCGCGCTGCATCGCGAGGGCGACGCGGCGCGTTCGGCGCTGCACTCACTCGAGCGGAAGGAGTTCGTGCGCCGCGAGCGGCGCTCGTCCGTCGAAGGCGAGGAGGAGTTCGCGTTCCGGCACCTGCTCGTCCGGGACGTCGCCTATGGGCAGATTCCGCGTGCGGCACGCGCCGAGAAGCATCGGATGGCGGCCGAGTGGCTCGCGTCACTCGGGCGGACCGAGGACCACGCGGAGATGCTCGCACACCACTACCGGGCTGCCCTCGAACATGCGCGCGCCGCCGGCCGGCCGGGCGAGGACCTCGCGGAGCCCGCTCGGCTCGCGCTCCGAGACGCCGGCCAGCGTGCCTACGCGCTGAACGCGTTCGGGCCAGCGGTGAGTTACTTCTCGGATGCCGTCGCGCTGTGGCCGGATGACACTGAGCGGCCACGACTGTTGCTCGGTCTTGCGTCTGCGCAGTACTACGCCGGCGACGAGGCGCGCGAACAAACGCTCGAGCAGGCGCACGACTCGTTGCTCGCTGCCGGTGACCGGGAGGGCGCTGCCGAGGCTTCCGCACGCTTGAGCGAGCTCTGGTGGCATCGCGGACAACGCGAGCGCGCGCACGAGCACCTCGAGCATGCGCGCGAACTGGTCGCCGATGCGCCGGCGTCTGTGGCGAAGGCGCGCGTTGTGAGCGAGGTTGCGCGTTACCGGATGCTTGCCGGAGACACCGAAGAGGCAATCGAGTCCGGAACCGAGGCGCTTGCGCTTGCGGATGAGCTGGGAATCCCGGAGCTACAGGCTCATGCACTCAACAACATTGGTGTGGCCAAGTACCAACTCGGGGACGAGAGCGGCCTCGCCGATCTGGAGCGCAGCATAGAGGTCGCGCTCGCGGTCCAGTCTCCCGAGGCTGCGCGGGCCTACAACAATCTCGGTTCCTGCGTTGCGACCTTCGACTTCCAGCGGTCGATGGAGTATTTCCGGGAGGCTGTCCGCACGGGCGAACGGCTCGGCAATGCAGCCGTCGTGCGCTACTCGCGCGGCGTCGTCGTCGACCAGCTGTACGTCGCGGGGGAGTGGGACGAGTTCGTGCGCGACGCCGACGAGTTCCTCGCCGAGTGCGAGGCTGGAAATCCGCACTACTACGAATCCTCGATGCGCGCCGAGCGCGCCCTCGTCCGCCTTGCACGCGGTGACGACGAGGGTGCACTCATCGACGTCGACAGGGCGCTCCGGCTCGGGCGCGCTGCCGCCGACCCGCAGGCCTACTTGCCCGTGCTCACGGACGGCCTGCGGGTGCTGGTCGAGCTCGGGAGGCTCGAGCAGGCGCAGGCGCTTGCCGACGAGCTCGTGCGCGCGCTCGCCGACGGTCGCGGCGAGCCGTGGATGGTGATTGGCGCGGCGTGGGTCGCAGACGAGGTCGGGATCGCGGATGCTCTTAAAGGATTCGTCGAGAGCGTCGCGAGCAGGCAGACGGATGCGGCTGACATCCTCAACGGCAACTTCAAAGATCTCGCGGAGCGCAGCGATCGAGAGGGTCGAAGGACGAACGCCGCACGCGCCCATCTCCGGGCCGCGGCGCAGCTCGTAGCTGACGGTCGGCGCGTCGAGGCCGACGTTCACCTGACCAAAGCGCTCGCGTTCTACCGGTCGGTTGGCGCGAAGCGTTACGTGCGCGAAGCCGAGGCGCTTCTCGCCGCCGCGAGCTGACCGACGGGGCAACCTGCGCAAGGGGTACGTGAAGGTCGGCTTGACGTCGCGCTTCTAGCTAGGTTAGCTCCCGCTCGGAGAGCAGAGCACTTCAGCGGCTGCCGCGTAGCCGGTCTCGCACCGCAGGCGGAGAACTCGCAGCGAAACGACAGCCAGCCGTGACCTCGCGTGTGCGGTCGACGTGAGCTCCGTCAGTGCATCAAACCCGCTCTACTCACGGTGCTACCAAACTGAGCGAACTCGGCAGAACTGAGATCACGTCAAAACGGGGTGAGCAGCGTCGTTCGAGCGTCACGCTATGACGATTCGACGTTATCGCACCCAGGAGGTCGCCGGTTCGAGTCCGGCTAGCTCCATTCCGAACTCGCTGCTCAGCAGCGTTTCTGTTCTCGGGCTGGCAACGCAGCCGTGGCTGTTGTCACAGAATGGTCAGATCGCCTCTGTATTGGGGCGGCTGATCAGCCACGGCTCTTTGAACTCGTCGAGCAGGTTGGCGACGAGCAGGCCTACACCTGATCGAGCGCGGCGCGGGCCGCAGCGTCGAACGTTGTCAGCGCCCGCGGCAGCAGCTCACGGATGCGGTTGTCGCGCGCGACAGTCGGGTTGCGCAGACCCTCGACGAGAGGACGCGCGAGGCTTGCGCGCACCGGTGTGACCAGATGAAGCCAGTACGACGATAGGCGCGGGCTGAGGATCGGCACCTCGACGATCGCGCGTCGCCGACCGCGCAGTGCCGCGATGCGCTCGATCATCTCGCGATAGGTGAGGACGTCCGGGCCACCGAGATCGAAGGTCTCACCGATCGCACCGTCATGGCCGGCGACTCCGGCGAGATAGGCGATGACGTCTGTGAGCGCAATCGGCTGGGTCGGCATCGAGACCCACTTGGGCGCGATCATCACCGGCAACCGGTCGACCAGCGCAACGATCGTCTCGAAGCCGGCGCTTCCGCGCCCCACCACCATCGCGGCGCGGAGCGTCGTCACGGGGACGGCGCCCTCCTCGAGCGTCGTGGCCGTCTCGGCACGGCTGCGCAGGTGCGGGGAGAGGTCGGACCGATCGTCCCCCAGCCCGCCGAGATAGACGATCTGGGAGACCCCGGCGCGCTCCGCCTCGGTCGCGACGGTCGCGGCGGCCCGCTTGTCACGCTCTCTGAAGTCGGATGCGCCCAGCGAGTGAACGAGGTAGTAGACGACGTCGATGCCGTCGAGGGCCCTGCACATCGCCGAGTGGTCCGTGACGTCGCCCGTCACGCTCTTGACCCGGTCGTCTTCGAGCCCGGCACCCCTTCGCGAAACCGCGACGACGTCGTGCTCCCCGGCAAGTGCGGGCAGGAGCGTGCGTCCGATGAAACCGGTGGCGCCGAGGACCGCGACCTTCACGACGCCTCCGCAATCAGCCGTTTGAAATAGCGCCTGCTGATGGCCACATGGAAGCGCAGCTGCACCTGCTCGTACAAGCTGCCGCTCCATCTCGGCACGAAGGCCCGTACCGTCGCGCGTAATTCGGCCGGCTGCGAACCGGACTGCGAGAGATTCAGCTCCCCACCGGGCTGCCGCGTGAGCAGGCCGCCGGCGATCGGATACCGGCACCGGACCTCGTCCAGGTCGCTCGTGTGCTCGGCCGGGTCGAAGCTGAGCAGGCACGGCCCGCGACCGAGCAGCCGCAGCTCGAGCCCGCGCGATGTGTCGCGGCGACGGACGAACCCGCGGCTGGCCCGTGACACCTCGAGCCAATAGCGATCCGCGAGAACGCGCGCCCCGTACTCGCTGAACTCCACCACCGGTCCGGCGACACGCACTCGCTCGTCCGATTCAAAGGTGCCCTCGTCGGAGCGCGCCCTCATCGTGCGCCACCCGTCGAGCTCCGGCTGCGCGTGGCGCCGCCTCACTGCGTGAGTGCCGCGAAGCGGTCAGCTTCCTCGACGGGGTCACCCGTCAATGTCGGAAATTCCCTTCCGACTGCGGTCGCGCCCGCGCCGCCGAGATACACGGGGTACTCCGCGGCGAGCTCACGGAGCGCGCCCGCGATCTTGTTGAACAGTTCGGCGCTGACCGCGCTGACGATGACGGCGTGCGGGCGCGCAGCGCGCGCTGCCTGGGCGACGCTATCGATCGGCGTGTCGGCGCCGAGATAGAGAATCCGGAAGCCCCGCGCTCGTAGGGCGAGGCCGAAAGCGATCAAGCCCAGTTCGTGCCGCTCGCCCGGCGCACAAGAGAGCAACACGCGGGGCCCGCTCCCACGGTCCCAGCCGCGCGCGAGGCCGAGCAGCCGCCCCCGCAACACGCTCGAGGCGAAGTGCTCCTGCGCGACTGTGATCTCCCCTCGTTCCCATCGTTCGCCGAGCTCGCCCAGGAACGGGATCAGGACGTCGGCGAGGATCGAGTCGAGCGTCGCCGTGCTGAGCAGCTCGTCGAGCACGGCGTGTGCGCGCGTCTCGTCGAACCGCGACAGGCACGCGTCGAGATCCCGTCTCGCGACGGCCGGCGAAAACGCGACGGCTTGGTCGGCGCGAGGTTCGGCCTCGGCGGCGAGTGCAGCAGCCTCCGCCGCGGCGAGGCCCTCGGCGAGGTGCTGCTGCATGGCGCGGACACGATCGAGGTCCGCGGCCGAGTAGAGGCGCAGCCCGCCCCGCGAGCGAATCGGCTCGAGCAGGCCGTAGCGGCGCTCCCACGCGCGGAGAAGCTCGGGGCTCACGCCCGAGCGTCGGCTCAGCTCGCCGATTCGCAGCAGTCCACTGCTCTCGCTCACGTCCTCACTATACAGCACCTGGACAGAAGCTTGACAGACTGCTCAGCGTCACGTACTCTCCGGCAAACAGTATCTCTACAGGAGGTGTACAGATGAAGAAGCTCGATGCTCTCGCCGGCACTCTCGTCCTCGTCGGCGGTCTCAATTGGGGTCTCGTCGCCGTCGCCGAGTTCGACCTTGTCGCGTGGATTTGCGGCGGGCTCGACTTCGGTGAGACGAACACCGTGAGCCGGATCGCCTACGGCCTCGTCGGCCTCGCGGCCGTCTACGGCATCGGCTCGCTGCTCACCGCATCTCGGCGGTCGGGCATGCGGCCCGCGCCCGCCGGCGCCCGTTGACCATCAATCTTGAAACGGAGGAGTTGGAATGACCAAGTTCATCGCGGTTCTCGCGCTCTTGGCGGTTGTGTTGTCAGTTGCGGCAGGCACGGCGACGGCCCGGACGCGTGACGAGGCCAACATCGTCCAGACCGCAGTTGCGGCCGGGCAGTTCAAAACACTCGCAAAGCTTCTGACCCGCGCCGGTCTCGTCGGCGCCCTGCAGGAGGCGGGCCCGTATACCGTATTCGCCCCGACGGATGCGGCCTTCAAGAAGGTGCCAAAGAAGACGCTGAACGCGTTGCTGCAGAACAAGGCAAAGCTGAAGGCATTGTTGCTGTATCACGTCGTGTCGGGGAAGGTGACCGCGGCCGACGTCGCAAGGCTGTCAACAGCGAAGACGCTGAGCGGAAAGAGCGTGCGCATTCGGATGTCGGGCATGAACGTCTTCGTGAACTCCGCGAAGGTCACGAAGGCAGATGTGGCGGCGTCGAACGGCGTGATCCACGTCATCAACCGCGTGCTGATCCCGTCCGGGCGCTAGCAGAGAGCAGGGGGACGACCAACGAGCTCCCGCCGGATGCGACGCGGCGGGAGTTCGCTTTGCCTAGCGACGAAGCCACGCGAGCCAGCCGGCCGGCAGACCGAGCATCGGCCGGTCTCGGGGTCGAACGAACTTAGCTCGCAAAGATGACGCCACCGAGGAAGCGCACCCGCGCGCCGTGCTACCTAACGTGCTTCCCAACTGAGCGAACCTCAGGGAACTGAGGAGCGCGAGCGCTGAGTCGGCATCGAGACCCACTTGTGTCCAGGCCTCGGGCGACCGTCTCGTGGTTCTCAGATCGCGCTCCAGGGGATGCATGGTGGCATCGAGCTCATCCACCGATCTTGCGCGCTATGCCGCCCGATCACTAGCACGTTCGCCGCGTACTACTCGTCGCGTGTGATCACCTGGGCCGTGATGACGGACGAGCTGCAGACGGCAAGGCTCGCGACGAGCATCGCTGACACGGGTTCGCCGGTGCCACAGATCCGCGGCATGTACCTACGGCGCATTGAGCCAGCTCTATCCGTGTCGCGTTCCTCGCGCGTACGTAGTTCGTTGTCCTCGCGATCGTGCTCCAGCTTGCCCTCCTCGGACACGAGCTGACCTTCGGATCGGATCGGTCCTCCGGCTGGCGAGGGACGCCTGACACGCGCCTTCAAAATCGCATCGTGTGCTGTTCACGACTTATGCCGTTGGACTGATTGTCTGCGCCGTCCTCGCTGCGGGAGAATCGCTGGGGGCGGTCGTTGGCAGCGCGAGCTCGATCGACTTGAGCGCCTCGCGGGCCGCGCTCAGGACGACCACGAGTGCTTGCGAGCACGGAGGAAACCCGCCGTGGCAGCGTCGACCCTGGTGGAACGCGCCCCCCGGTCGAGCTACCGGTATGCGTTCCCGCGCTGGGCCACACGGACGTGCTCGTGACCACGAGCGGGAGCGCACACGTCCCGGACGGTCGTGTTCTGGCGCTCCATTTCGATCACATTCGACGCGCCTGCGGTCGGACATGTCAGCCGTAACGGCGCCCGACGAGCGGCACGGCACGCGGATCGTGTGAGCCGCCGCGCGCAAACAACACGCCGCGTGGCCGCTACGACGTCCGGTGCTGCGCCGTCGCGGTTGCGCGTTCGCGCCGGCGTTGCGACCGCTGGCTAGAGGAGCCCGCATTCGTCGAGACGTCGCGGAAACGCGCGTCGACGAGGCAGAAGACCCCGTAGCACAGCAGCCCGGCAGCGGTGATCCCCAACAGGTACGGTCCGTAGTCGGCGTTCGCGAGCTTCTGCAGGGCTCCGTCGAAGCCGATCGCGTCCTTCGGGTCGTAGTCGATCGCCGCCTTCGTGACGAAGATGCCAATCAGAGAGAAGACGATGGCGCGGGCGATGTGCCCCGCCACGCCAGCGCGCGCACCCCACTTGCGCTCCGCCTCGCTCATCCGGCCGATGCGCCACCTGTCCTCGAACTTCTTGGCGACGCCGCGGTAGAGGTTCCAGAGCCCGGCGCCGATGATGCAGAGGCCCGCGATCCCGACGATCCAGCGACCGCCCGGCCAGTCGAAGACAGCTGCCGTCGTCTTATGTGCCTTTTCGTTTTGCGACTCCTCGCCGCCCGATCCGACGAGGAGCTTTACGGTCGTGGCGCAGAGGCTCGCGTAGATCGCCGCGCGCCCGATGTACCCGGCGCGCTTCCCCCACTTCTTCAGGGCCGCCTTCTCCCCGCTGTCGTCGGCGCGCTCGGCGAAGGCCTGCACCAACCGCCACAACGCGTACGCGGCGAAACCGGCCGCGAGCACGATCAAAAGTACCTTGCCCCAGACATGATGCGCGAGCGTCTGGAGCGCGCCCTGCCGGCTCGTCGTCTTCCCGCCGCTGCCTACGGCGACGCCGATCGCCAGCGCGGCGACGATCCCGAACGAGATCCCCTTCGCGACCAACCCGCTCCGCGCTAGCCACGCATACCAGCCGCTGCCAGTGTCGGCCTTCTCGCGCGCCTCTCGCGACGGATGCTTCGCCGCTTCTTGGACCTGCTCCGTCGATTTTGTTGCCGTCAACACGCCTCCCTCGAAAGTGGTCAGCCTGCTAACGGCGGAACCGTGGGTCCGGATACGCGTCGAACGTCGCGACGCTTGCGGCGCTGCATATCCTCCTCGAATGGCCGTACGAACTCGGCGACGTCGCTTTGCCTGGGAGACGCTCGCGCTCGGAGGAGCCGCGCTCGTCCTCTCTGCCAGTGCCGCTCCCGCGCCGGCAGCCGCTCCGCTCACCGTGGCGGAACGCTCGGCGCTGCTGGCGCAGTACATGCCGATCCTCTACTTCCACAGCAGCGAAGTCTGGGCGCCGGGTCGAGTCGAGCGTTTCCTGCAGTTAGCGCGAGTCGAGAACCAAAGCGCTCGCGGGACCTGGACGCGCCCGACGGCGTCGCTCCCGACGAACACTGTCGGCTGCAGCTTCAGCCCCTGCTACCGCTTCAATCTGCCGTGCTCGCTGGAGAACGGCGCCCGGTGCTACACGAAGGCGTCCGCGTCGCTCAGCGACTGGAAGCAGGGTTCCGTCTACGGCCGCCTTATCGACGTCCCGGCGAGAACGCCGTTTCCGGCAGGCATCACTGTGAGGCCGAAGTACCTCCTCCGCTATTGGTTGTTCTACGCACTCGACGATTGGCGTTCGCGCACCGAGCGGCTCTGGCAGGCGCACGAAGGGGATTGGGAAACGGTGTCGGTCGCGCTCGACGACGAGCTACGCCCGATTTTCGCCGCCTACAGCCAGCACTGCTCGGGCACGATTCGGCCGTGGGCGAGGGTACGCCATCGCGATATGCACCCAGTCGTGTACGTCGCACTCGGCTCGCATGCGAACTACTTTGAGCCGATCTCGTCGCCGACGCAGTTCTTGCGCTGTGTCTACAGAAACGTCGCGGCTGCCGACCGCACAAAGGCACGTCGCATCGTCAACGCCGTCCAAAGCGGCATCACCGACCGCACGGGCACCGTGCGTCTACTCGATCCGACGGCCGCGAAGGCGACGCTCGAGCTCGTGGAGCTCACAGCACCGCTACCCCCGTGGGCGCGTTTTCCGGGGCGTTGGAGCGAAGGGGAGCTCCTGTGGGCCGGCAGGACGCCGACCCGGTTCACGCGCGTACGATCCGGCCTCGGGCCGGCGACGCCGAAGTGGAGCTCCAGCACGATTCCGTCGCTCTGGCACTCCGACTCCAGCTAGCGCCGCCGGAAACGGGGCCTTCCCTTCATCGTCGTTGAGCGTCTTAGGAACCTGCCCACCATGAGTTCTGCCAGGTCAGCGAGGCCAGCTTCGCTTGTCCGGAACGGCTCGGGTGGAAGTAGTCGAGCCCGCTGACGTCGCCGGTGCTGAACTTGTAGTTGAAGGTCGCGTTGCCGTCGAAACGGCAGAACGCGTACTGGCTGCAGACATTGGCGAGGACCTCGTTGAGGGCGTACTCGCGCTCGATGACTGCCTGCCGGCCTGCGGCGTTGTTGCTCAGCGCGAGCATCGACTGGCAGATTCCGGCAGCGCTCCAGACCAGCTCCGCGGCGACGTCGTCGTGGAACAAAGTCCAGAGCTGGTGGATGTCCGGAATGCTGCTGACGAACACATGCGCGTTGGCCGGCAGTCCCGCGGCGAGCACGTGCATCGCCTTCGAGAACTGCGCCTCGAAATCAAGGACGCTCGTCATCGACGCGCTTGAGCTCGTGCGTAGTGGCTGTTGATCTCGTCGAACGCGCCCCCGCCCGTGCTCCACGACTGGGCCGGATGGTCGCCATACCAGCAGCACACGTCGGCGGCGCGTGTGATCGAGTCGCCGATCGACGCGATGCTGTTCGGCAGCGGCGGCGCAGCCGACGCCGACGAAGCAGCCACCAAGGCGGCGGCGACAACAACCCCAGCGAAACTCGTCCTGAGACGGATCACAGACCCAGACCCCCGCTCGGCTCGCACCAGATGCGCTGCTATTCCTAGCCGATCGTCCCTTACACCTACCGGCTCGCCGACGGGACGCGACGCTTCGACCGGGACGAGAGTCAGGTCGCCCGTAACCAGACACCGCGATCTCTCGTTGATGACGAGTCAAAGGAGGTGGGTAGTGAGCATCCTCTGGATCATCCTGATCGTCGTCGTGGTTCTTGCGCTCCTGGGCTTCTTCGGGCTGCGCTAGAGCCTTCAAGTTGGCGGGGCCCGCCAAGTTATTGGCGGCCCCCGCCCGTGCGTGTCGGAAAATGCAGCGACGCTGCGCCGTGTCGCGCGGCGTCACAGCCTGCGTCGTGTAACGAGGCTATGTCGACAAGAGGCGGTTGAAGAAGGAGCGGTAGCGGGTGAGAGCGACGCGCAGCTCCTCGGTCGATGCCTGTTCGCCTTCCTCCCACCTCTGCGAGAGGAGCGAACGCCGCTCGTTGAAGCCGGCCATCAAGCGTTGCATGAGTTCGTCGACGAGATCATCGGCCTCTCCGACCATTTCACGCGGCTCGTCGACGAAGCGCATCTGCACGCTCTGCCAGCGCTGGCGCAGGTCTTCCGCATCTCGAGGCGCGAGCAGCGGCGCCTGCTCGTCATCGGCGCCAGTCCCTGCACTGTCCACAGCTTCGGACCTCCCGCCCGTGTCGGGCATTGCTCTGTCATCCGCGTCGAAAGCATCTTCTTGGCCGCGTCCACGCTCGGATTGGACGTCGCCCTCGTGCACTTTCCCGCGCCACGAGCCCGTTTCGATTCCACGCTCTTCCACAAGCCTCTTGAACCGCTCCAGGTCACCCTTCACCCGGCGATCGTCGGCGCCTACAGCGCTACCCACCTTCTCGATGATCCCTTCAGCGTCGTACACCATCGACACGAAGATGCGCGTGCGATCGGGAGCAAGAGGCTCGAATGTCACCTCACCGGAGTTGTATTTCCCGTCAACCGCGCGCCACGCGACCCGGCGATCCGGCTCCTGGAACGTGATCTCGGCATCCCACTCGCGGCGCCGGCCGCCAATCTCGGCGACCCAATGCAGACGCGTGTCATCAAGCTGGCGGACCGATTCGACGCCCTCCATGAACCGCGGAAACTCCTCGAACTGCGTCCACTGGTTGTACACCGTTTGCAACGGCGCGTTCACCTCAATCGACTCTTCTACCTCTGCCACAGCAACCACCTCCATCTCGAAGTTCCGTCGGCTCCTGTCCTACCCGTCCACCGAGCGCCGGAAAACCGATCCGCAGAGGGGGCCAGGCAACCTGCCCAAGCTCGGAGGCCGACTCGCGCCGCTCGTTCGATTGACCGACTCGAGGGCCTAGGTCAGCGCTCGCTCGAGGAGCAAGAAACCCCTTAGGCGCAGCTCCTCAGAACGCCGGTGAGGCGCTTCTGCGACGGATTCGGTCGTTCATCCATGTCAGCTCAGCATGTGAGCAGGCAAGCCCGCCCCGCGTGACGTACACGGCGTTTCTGACAGTGTCTAACGGATGCGACACACGCTGCGCGCAACGCGCGGTGCCGGGGCGTCGGTCAGGTCTCGGGGACGATCCACAACGCGCCGTTCTTCGCAGGACTCCGACGGATGACGCATATGCCGCACCGTCGACCCGGAGAATTTCTCCCTAGAAATGCCACGTCCCTGCGAACCCGAGGGCCCACAGGGACTTGGCAACAACGACCTTCGCAGGTGCAGACCCGTCTGTCAAGGCCCTACCGCCGCCCGGACCGACCGGTCGGTGCGTCTCCCCCTTCCGGGGGAGGACGCATGCGGCGACCCCGCTAGGATCGGACGGTCACGAACAGGCCCAGGGCTGCGCATCCTCCTTTCTGCGGCCCGCCCCTTTCCCCTCAGTGCCCGCCCCCTCCCGCAGCCGCCTGCTTGCGGTCGCCTTCGCCGCGACCATGCTCTGCTGCGCGCCCGCTGTGGCATCGGCGCAACCGGACCGGCGGGCACCTGCTCGCGCTTCCGCGAAGCGGACGCTAGGCGAGCGGGCGGCGGCACTCGCCGTCAGGGAGGTCGGCGTCCCGTACCGCTGGGGAGGGACGTCGCCCGCCGGCGGCTTCGACTGCTCCGGCCTCGTCTACTGGGCATACGGGCGGCTCGGCCTCGACCTCCCGCACAGCTCGTATGCGCTCTACGACCAGGGCAGGCCGGTGAAGCGCTCGAGGATGAAGCCCGGCGACCTGCTCTTCTTCTACGGGCTCGGCCACGTCGGTATCTACGTCGGCCGCGGGCGCATGGTGCACGCCCCGCATTCCGGCACTCGTGTGCAGGTCGTCTCCCTCAGGCGCTCTGCGTATGGCGCGCGACTCGTGGGGATTCGTCGCATGATGCGGTAGACCGGCGTCGGCAAATTCGGAGGTCAGGAAGACGAGACTCGACAGATGGCTCTGGGCGGCACGCTTCTTCAAGACCCGTAGCGCGGCAACCGCTGCGGTGCTCGGCGGACGCGTTCATCTGAACGGGGAACGCGTGAAGCCCTCCAAGGACGTTCGCCCAGGCGACACCATCCAGGTGACAATGCGGTCGGAGAAGCGCACCGTGAACGTCGCCGGCATCGCGGACCGGCGCGGCCCGGCGGCGGTTGCGGCCGCTCTCTACGTGGAGACGCCGGAGTCGATCAGGGAGCGGGAGCAGGCAAGGCTCGAGCGTCAGTTCGGCAATGCTTCCAGTCCAGCCTTCGGAGAACGACCGACGAAGCGCGACCGCCGGCGCCTGGACGCCCTGCGTCGAGCTCGACGCAAACGGCCGTAGCTCCCATCTATGGGAACAGGCATCAGACCGTGACGACGACCTTGCCGCGCGCGTGTCCCTCGCCGAAGTAGGTGAGCGCCTCGGGAACCTCGCCCAGCGGGTAGCGCCTGTCGATCACGGGTGCCACCTGGCCCGCCTCGATCAGCTCCTTCACGACCAGGAGGTCCTCGCGTGTGATCTTCGCGACGAAGAAGGTCACCTTCTGGCTGCGCCCCTTCGACGCCAGCATCGTCGCGAAGAGGTGGGGGAGGGGGCCGAGCCCGCGGTACGACATCTTTCCGCCGACGAGCACGACCGTCGCCTCGGGGGTCAGGACGCGCCTGAAGTCCGAGAAGGAGCGGCTGCCGGCGATGTCGAGCATGAGGTCGTGACGCTCGGCAAGCTGCGTGAAGTCCTCGCGCGTGTAGTCGACGACGCGGTCCGCGCCCAGAGAGCCGGCCTGCTCGACGTTCCTCGTGCTGCAGACGGCGGTGACGTCCGCGCCGAACGCCTTCGCGAGCTGGACGGCGAAGGTTCCGACACCTCCCGAGGCGCCGTTGATCAGCACTCGCTGTCCCGGCTGCACCTGCCCCTTGTCGCGCAGGGCCTGCAGCGCGGTGACCGCCGCCACCGGTACGGCCGCGGCCTCTTCGAGCGAGAGGTTCCCCGGTTTCGGGGCAAGCCGAATGTCACGTGTGGCCGCGTGCTCGGCCCACGAGCCGGCGCTCGCCCCGAACACCTCGTCGCCGGGCTGGACGTTCTTCACGTCGCGGCCCACAGCTTCGATCCGGCCTGCCAGATCCCCGCCGAGGAGTGGGCTCTTCGGTCTGCGCAGGCCGCTTTCGAAGCGGGCGAAGTAGGGGCCGGTCACGCGGTACCACTCCACCGGGTTGACGGAGGACGCGCGGACGCGCACCAGCACCTGGTCGTCCTGGATCGACGGCGTTTCGGCCTCACCGAGCTCGAGCACGTCGGCGGGCCGGCCGTACCGCGTGTGAAGAACGGCCTTCATCGCGCGGCCATCGCAGGGTCGAGGCGGTTCGCGACACAGCGCAGGCAGGCGGCGAAGGCGCGGCGCGTCCGAGGACGGACGAGACGCTCGGCTGCCGCCTCGTCGCGCAGGCGGCAGACACGCTCGTGCACGAGGAGAAGCGTGGCATGAGGATCGCTGGTGAGCATGATGACCTCCGGCTGACTACGGCGTAAGCGTACGGTGTAAGCCTACACGTACGGCGTAAGTGTGTCAAGCGACTGGCCGAGACTTACTTTGTACGTTACCTTGTGTCCGTGGCAAAGAAGAGCGGCACGAAGACCGAGCCCCGGATCCCGCTCAGCAGGGAGCGGATCCTGGCCGCTGCGATCTCCCTGGCGGACGAAGCCGGCATCGACGCTCTCAGCATGCGACGCCTGGCCCAGGAGTTGGGCGTGGAGGCGATGTCGCTCTACAACCACGTCGCCAACAAGGACGACCTACTGGACGGCATCGTCGAGACCGCTGCCACCGAGTTCGTCGTGCCGTCGGCCGGCGGCGACTGGAAGAGCGAGGTCCGCCGTAGCGCCATCTCGGTGCACGAGACGCTCCTGCGCCACCCCTGGGCGTCCAACCTCGTCACGACCCAGAAGCCCGGCCCGGCCCGGCTGCGGCGTGGAGACGCGCTGCTCGGCACCCTGCGCGGAGCAGGTTTCTCCAGCGACCTGACCTACCACGCGTACCACATCATCGAGAGCTACGTCGTGGGGTATACGCAACAGATCCTGAACTACCGCTCGCTGGACGAGTCGAAGTTCGAGGACGTTGCGGCGAGCTTTCTTCGAGGCGACTTCGCCGAGGAGTACCCGCACTTCACCGAGCACGCCAGGCAGCACATGGAGCCCGGCCGTGAGGGCGGGAGCGCGTTCGAGCTCGGCCTCGACCTGATCGTGGACGGCCTCGAGCGGCTCAGGGACGGTACGGCCCGCTGAGGCACACCGCAAGGCTGGAGCCCGGTGTGCATCGATGACTCTGACTGATTGAACGCCCAGTCAATGCTCTGGGGGGAGCATGCGGTGGAGCTTCGACATTCCGGACGGCCGGCGACTCGTCGTGACCCGAGAGTCCGACGAATGGGAGGTCGCCTGCGGCGAGGCCGAGCCCGAGCGGAGTGAGCTGCTCGACGTCGCGCTGGCCAAGGCGATCCGGGCCCAGAATCGGATCAGCGGTGACACCGAGGACGGCCTCGGCTCCTGGACGAGGGCGCTTGCCGATTCCCTGGAGCGGGCCGCGCAGACCGTAGAGCACACAAGGGACGTGTTGCCCGACAAGGGTGACCGGGTCGAGCTGGCGGAGCGGCGGTTCGGCGTCGTGCTTCGCGGCACCGTCCAACACGTGGATCAGGTCCAGATCCTGGTCAAGTGCGACGACGGTCGCTCGCGCAGCCTTCGGCTCGGCGTCGACCGCTTTCGCATCATCGGGCGCTGACATAACGGCGCCGTGGGAACCTTCTTCGAACGCCCAAGCGTTCCCGGAGCGACCTACTGCCCCTAGCCGAATCACCCTTTGGGGTGACCGCTTGTCGCCCTCTTGACCCGATTTCGTCCTGGTGGACGCCTGCGGCAGGAACGGCGCGCCCATCGCTGCGACGGTGGATGCAGACACGCGCGAGATCGAGCGCCGCTATCGCACGCTCGTCGAGCAGCTTCCCCTCGTCGTCTACGTGGACGCGCTGGACGAGTCGAGCTCCAACATCTTCACGAGCCATCAGATCGAGCCTCTGCTCGGCTACACGGTGAAGGAGTGGCGCGACGATCCCGATCTCTTCGTCCGGACGCTGCACCCGGACGACCGCGACCGCGTCCTCACGGCGCACGCCCGTACCCATCGCACGCACGAGCCGCTGAGCATCGAGTATCGCCTCGTCTCGCGAGACGACAGCATCCTCTGGGTCCGCGACGACGGCGTCGTCGTGCTCGGTGACGACGGCGAGCCGCTCTACCTGCAGGGTTATCTCCTCGACATCACGGCCGAGCGGGAACTGCAGGAACAGCTCCGCCTGCAGGCACTGTTCGATCCGCTCACGGGCCTCGCCAACCGCGCCTTCTTCCACGAGCAGCTCGAGCACGCCGTCTCGATCCGGACCGAGGGCGAGCCCGGGACCGCGGTCATCTTCGTCGACCTCGACGAGTTCAAGCAGATCAACGACCAGTACGGGCACTCGGTCGGCGACGAGGTGCTCGCGATCCTCGGCGAGCGTCTCAAGGGCGTGATCCGCGCCGGTGACTCGGTCGCGCGTCTCGGGGGCGACGAGTTCGCCGTTCTGCTCACATCTGTGCATGAGCCGGCGGAGCCGGCGATCGTGGCGGAACGTCTGCTCGAGCGCATCACCGCGCCGATCGACGTCGCCGGCCGACACCTCTTGCTGACCGCGAGCGTCGGCATTGCGCTCGGCAGCGTCGGCACCGAGCTGCTCAAGCAGGCCGACGCCGCGATGTATCGCGCCAAGGCGAACGGTGACGCCGACTATGCCTTCTACGACGACGACCTCGACCGAGCGGCTCTCAACCGTTTCAAGCGCATTGCCGAACTCCGCGAAGCGATTGCGGAACAACAGTTCACGCTGGCGTACCAGCCAGTGGTCAACCTCGAGCCGTTCGAGGTCGTCGGTCTCGAGGCGCTCCTGCGCTGGCAGCACCCGACCGTCGGAGAGCTGCCGCCGCTCGACTTCATCCCGCTCGCCGAGGAGTCAGGGCTGATCGTGCAGATCGGTCGCTGGGTGCTGGTCGAGGCGTGCCTGTACGCATCACGGCTTCGCGGCCTCCTCGGGCGTGATGTGGCGATCGCGGTCAACGTGTCCGCGCGACAGCTCCAGCATCCCGAGTTCGTCGACCACGTCGACAACGCACTGGAGCGAGCGGATCTCCCGGCGCACCTGCTCACGCTGGAGCTCACCGAGAGCGTCCTCGTCGCAAGCGGCGAGCGCGTCGAGCAGCAGCTGAG
Organism: Gaiellaceae bacterium; assembly: GCA_035764165.1. Taxonomy (GTDB): domain Bacteria; phylum Actinomycetota; class Thermoleophilia; order Gaiellales; family Gaiellaceae; genus 3-1-20CM-4-69-9. The sequence goes on from DASTZS010000031.1 coordinate 17,754, forward strand.
CACGCTGAAGAGCCGCGGCATCAAGCTTGCACTCGACGACTTCGGCACCGGCTACGCGTCGCTCGCGTACCTCCAGCGGCTTCCCGTCGACATCGTCAAGATCGACCGCAGCTTCACGGCCGGGATCGACAGCGGCGCGGCCGACCTGGCGCTCTTGGAGGGCATCGTCGGCCTCGGCAAGGCGCTCGGCCTCCAGCTCGTCGCCGAGGGGATCGAGCGCGACGCGCAGCAGGGCATCGTGCGAGGCCTCGGCTGCCACGGCGCCCAGGGCTTCCACTTCGGCCGGCCCGCTCCGGCGGCGGCCGCGACGGAAGCGCTGACGCGACCTCAGGTCGCGTAGCGTCAGACCTCGGCTCTGGCCGCCTCGAGCTCGTGCTCGAGCTCGGCCAGCTCCTCGCCGCCGGCCATCAATCGGACGAGCTCCTGCCGGTCGATCTGGGACTTCTCGAACGTGCCGAGGCTCTGGCCGCGGTTCAGGATCACGAACCGGTCGCCGACCGGGTAGGCGTGGTGCGGGTTGTGCGTGATGAAGATGACCGCGACACCACGCTCGCGGGCCTGGAGGATGTACTTCAAGACGACGCCCGCCTGCTTGACGCCGAGCGCCGAGGTCGGCTCGTCGAGAATCAGCACTCGCGCACCGAAGTAGACGGCGCGCGCGATTGCGACGGACTGGCGCTCGCCGCCCGAGAGCGTGCCCACGGGCTGGTCGGGGTCGCGGATGTCGATGCCCATCTCGCTCAGCTCGCGCTTCACGATTCCCTTCGCCTTCGTCGCGTCGAACCACTGCAGCGGCCCGAAGCCTTTGCGCGGCTCCGCGCCGAGGAAGAAGTTCCGCCAGATCGACATCAGCGGCACCATCGCGAGATCCTGGTAGACGGTCGCGATCCCCTTGGCGCGGGCGTCTCTGGGTGAGGCGAACTGCACCTGCTCGCCCTCGACGAGCAGCCGCCCCTCGTCGGCCGGGTGCACGCCGGAGAGGATCTTGATGAAGCTCGACTTCCCTGCCCCGTTGTCGCCGAGGATGCACGTCACCTCGCCGCCGTTCACGTACGTCGAGATGTCCTTCAGGGCGACGATGTTGCCGTAGTACTTCGAGATGTTGTCGGCTTCGAGCAGGTGCGCCATTCGTCACCTCGCTTTCTGAGCTCTGCTCCGGATCCAGGTGTTGAGCAGCACCGCTGCGAAGAGGATGCCGCCCTGGAAGGTGAAGGTCCAGTTGCTGTCCCACTGCGAGTCGACGATGCCGAGCTGGACCATCCCGAGCATCGCTGCGCCGAAGAACGTGCCGATCACCGAGCCGAAGCCGCCGGTGAGCAGGCAGCCGCCGACGACGGCGCAGATGATGAAGATGAACTCGAGACCGATGCCCTCGCCCGACTGCATCGAGCGCAGCTCGAGCGCCTCGATGATGCCCATCAGCGCGGCGGTGCCCGAGGTCATCATGAAGAGCAGGATCTTCGTGCGCGCGACGGGGACGCCGACGTTGCGGGCCGAGTTCGGCTCGCCGCCGGCGCTGTAGATCCAATTTCCGAAGCGAGTCTTCGCCAGGAGCCAGGCACCGATGATCGTGAGGCCGATCCACCAGAGCACCTTGACCTTGAAGTCGTACCGGGTCAGGTCGGCCGCGAAGAGCTTGCGCGCCGACTCGAAGCCGCTCGCCGAGTCGATGTTCTGGATCGCCGTCTGCCCGGTCAGCTTGAGCGTCCCTGCTGCGTTGACGCCCTGGAGGATGAAGAAGGTCGCGAGCGTGACGATGAAGCTCGGCAGCTTCGTCTTGATCACCGTGAGGCCGTTGACGAAGCCGATGGCGAGGCCGAAGAGGAGCACGAGCGCCATCGCGGGCCAGATGTTCAGGTCCTGGAAGGTGGTCAGGTACCCGAGCAAGAGGCCCGAGCTGCCGATCATCACGCCTGCGGAGAGGTCGAACTCTCCACCGATCATCAGGAGCGCGACGGGCACCGCGACGATGCCGTATTGCGCCGCCTGGTCGGTCCAGCCGGCGGCGATCGCCGGGTCGCCAAGCCAGTTGACCGAACGGGCGAAGTAGCCGAAGGCGAAGTAGACCGCGATCGCGCCGAGCAGCGCGCCGATGTCAGGCCGCGTCAGCAGGCGGGCCAGCGGCCCGACCCTGACGAGGCGTTCGTCCGCCGGGGCCTTCGGAGCGACGGTCTCGGCCATCGATCTCACCGGTCGGTGGGCGGCCCGGAGGACCGCCCACCGCGAACCGGTCCTAGCGAGTGCCCTTCGCCGCGAGCGCGGCGACCCGGGCCGCGTTCGCCTTGTTGATGATGCCGGGTCCGGTGAGCACCGGCGCGCCGTTCCCGACGGTGTTCAGGTTCGTCACGTAGAGGACTGCGAAGACCACCGGCAGGTAGCCCTGCAGGTACTGCTGCTGGTCGATCGCGAACGCCATGTTGCCCTGCTGGATCTGCTTGATCGCACCGCCGACGTCGAACGTCCCGATCTTCGTGCCCTTCGGGCAGGAGGGGATGACCGGGATCGTCACGTCCGGATCGAGACCGAGGAACCCGTCCAGGCTCTTGTCGGCATTGAAGGCGGCCTTGACCTTGGCCTTCGTTCCCGGGATGTCCTTCTTCGCATCCGGAATCGTCAGGACCTTGACGTTGCTCGCCCCGAGCACCGCCTTGACACCGGTGGCACGCTGCTGCAACCCGGAGTTGCTCGCCTCGTGGATGACGACGAGCACCTTCTTCGCACCGAGCTTCTTGAACTGCTTGCCGGCGCCCTTGCCGGCGAGTGTCTCCGTCTGCCCGACGTGGACCATGTACGTCGAAAGCGAGTCGAATGCGCCGAGACCAGAGTTGACGGTGATGATCTCGATGCCTTTCGACGCAGCCTTCTTGAGTGGATCGCGTAGCGCACTTGCATCGGGCACCGAGGTCGCGATCACCTTCGCGCCTCCCGCAATCGCGGCATTGATTCCCGCGACCTGCTTCGGGACGTTGTTGTCCGCGTACACCTGCGTCACGCTCACTCCGCGACCCTTCAGGTCTTTCTTCGCCTGGTCGACGCCCTTCTTGAAGACCGACCAGAACGAGCCGGTGTCGCCGTGCGTCACGACGGCGACCTTGATCGTGGCCTCGCCGGCGGCGAGGGCCCTCGACGGCACACCCAGCACCGAGAGCCCGGCTGCGGCGGCACCTCCCTTGAGAAGCAGGCCCCGGCGTGTGAGCTGGGTCAACTCCTCCTCGATGAGGTCGTTCTCCATGACTCTCCTTTCCCGGTTGGCTGGCTCAGCCGATTCTCAACCGTCAGGGGGTGCCTTGGCTAGTCCCACCGGGCGGTGCTCTGCGATCGACCGGTCCGCGGCGAGCGCGATCTGGAGGGCGGCGCGCGCCTCTTCGAGCGGGCAGGCGCTCTCGTCACCGGTCCGGACGCTGGTGACGAAGGCCCCGAGCTCGCTGCGGTAGGCCGGCTCGAAGCGGTCCCAGAAGTCCCGGTAGGAACGAGTGCCAGGGCCGGCGGCCATGGTCTTCTTCGTCCCGAACACCTCGAGGCGGACGTCGTAGCCCGACGGGTCGTGCCGCGTGCCGGAGACGATCACGAGCGCGCCGCTCTCGAGCTGGAGGACGGCGGCCGCCACGTCGACGTCGCCGTAGTCGGCGAACCACCGCGCCTCGAGCGCGGCTCCGGCCGCATAGACGTCCACGATCTCCTCGCCGCTGACGAACCGGATCGCGTCGAAGTCGTGGATGTGCAGGTCGCGGAAGATGCCGCCTGACGCGGCAATGTACTCCCGCGGCGGAGGAGACGGATCGTGGGTCGCGGCGCGCATGACGAGGATGCGACCGGCGTCGCCGCTCGACACTGCGGTGCGCAGTGCGCGGAAGCCGTCGTCGAAGCGGCGCTGGAAGCCGACCTGGACGAGGATGCCCGCGCGTGCGACGTCGGCGATCACTCCGTCCATGGTCGCGAGGTCGAGAGCGACCGGCTTCTCGCAGAACGCCGCGACGCCGGCGGCGGCCGCGAGCTGCAGCAGCGGTGCATGGCCGGGTGTCGCCGTGGCGATGACGAGCGCGTCCACCTCGTCCAGTAGAGCTTCCACCGATTCGGCCGCCGCCACGCCGAGCTCGGCGGCGACGCGGCGGGCCCGGTCGCGGTCCGCGTCGGCGACGGTCAGGGAAACGCCGTCGAGTGTGCAGAGCGTGCGGGCGTGCTCGACTCCGATCCGGCCGACACCGACGAGCCCGACAGCGAGGGGCGCTATTCGAGCCCCCCGACGTCGAGCACGACCGTCTTCAGGTCGCTCATGTCGAGCATCGTGTAGCGGCCGCCGATGCGGCCCCAGCCACTCTGGGTTCCCGAAGCGCCGCCGAACGGCTCGTGCGCCTCCCAGTAGTCGGTCGAGTCGTTCACGACCACGTTGCCGACGCGCAGGTGGTCGACGTAGCGGAACGCGCGCTTCAGGTTGGAGGTGTAGACGGCGGCCTGCAGCCCGAGGTGCGAGTCGTTCGCGACCGCGAGCGCTTCCTCGTCGGAGCGCACGCGGATCAGCGGCACGATCGGCCCGAAGGTCTCCTGCTGGTTGATGAGCGTGTCGACGCCGACGTCCGTCACGACTGTCGGCTCGTAGTAGAGACGCGTGGGATGGTCCCCCGCGCGCGAGCCGCCGAGCACGACATTCGCGCCCTTCTCCACGGCGTCCTCGAGATGGCGGTCCATCTTGGCCGCGGTCGGCTCGTTGTTCATGGGGCCGACGAGCGTCGACTCGTCGAACGGGTCGCCGAGCCGCCAGTCGGCTGCCGACTTCAGTACTTCGTCGAGGAACGAGTCGTGCACCTTCTCGTGCACGAGCACGCGCTCCGTTGCGCAACAGACCTGGCCCGCGCAGAAGAAGCCGCCGAAGACGGCTCCCTGGGCCGCACGTTCGAGGTCGGCGTCCTCGCAGACGATCACCGGGCCGTTGCCGCTCGCTTCGATCAGGGAGCGCTTGAGCCCGGCTGCGCGCACGATCCGCTCCGCAGTCGCATGCGAGCCGACGAAGCCGACACAGTCGACGTCCGGGTGGGTAACGAGGCGCTCGCCGACCTCGCCCGCGCCGTAGACGACGTTCACGACGCCGTCGGGGAGACCGGCGTCCGCCATGATCTGCATGAAGTTCGCCATCGCGATCGGCGTCCACTCCGACGGCTTCAGCACGATCGTGTTGCCGACGGCGATGCCGGGCGCGATCAGCTCGACGGGGATGAGAGTGGGGAAGTTCCACGGCGTGATGCCCGCGTAGACGCCGTTCGGCTTGCGGAAGGTGAGGATGCGCTTGCCCGGGTCCTGCGACGGGATGATCGCCGTCTCCATCCGCTTCACGTCCTCGGCGGCGATGCGGAAGTTCTCCGCAGTCTCGTCGATGTCGCCGAGCGCCTCGGCGGCGTAGGGCTTGCCTTGCTCGAGCGAGAGCTCGCGCGCGAAATCCTCGCGCCGCTCGTCGATCAGGTCGGCGATGGCATGGCACACCTTCGCCCGCTCCCAGGCAGAGAGCGCGGCCCACTTCGGTTGGGCCTTGCGTGCGGCCGCGACGGCGCGGTCGACGTCCTCGGCGCTTGCATCGGGCGCCTCGGCGAGCGTCTCGCCGGTCACCGGCGACACGACCGCGCGGGCGCTCTCGCTCGTCGAAGCGACCCACTCGCCGCCGACGAAGTTCTGGAGGGTCCGGACCGTGACAGCCATCGAAGCTCCTTTCTGGGGCAACCGCCTTCTGCGAGAGTTTCACCCATGGCCCGCCTCACCGCAGCCCAAGCGCTCATCCGCTTCCTCGCGGCCCAGCACGTGGAGCGGGACGGGGTCGAGCAGCGCTTCTTCCAGGGCTGCTTCGGGATCTTCGGCCACGGCAATGTCGCCGGCATCGGGCAGGCGCTCTACCAGAACCCGGAGCTGCTGACCTACTACCAGGCCCGAAACGAGCAGGCGATGGTGCACACGGCGTCCGCCTTTGCCCGGATGAACAATCGCCTCGCGACGCTGGCCTGCACCACTTCGATCGGGCCCGGCGCGACCAACCTCGTCACCGGCGCCGCCCTCGCGACCGTCAACCGCCTGCCCGTCCTGCTCCTGCCCGGCGACATCTTCGCCTCCCGGGTCCCCGACCCGGTGCTGCAGCAGCTCGAGGTGCCGGGGCGCGGCGACGTCTCCGTCAACGACACGCTGCAGCCGGTGTCGCGGTACTTCGACCGGATCGAGCGGCCGGAGCAGCTGGTCCCCGCCGCGCTGTCGGCGATGCGCATGCTGGTGAACCAGGCCGAGACCGGCGCGGTGACGCTCGCGTGCCCGCAGGACGTCCAGGCCGAGGCCTACGACTATCCCGAGGACTTCCTCGAGCGGCGCGTTTGGCACGTGTCGCGTCCGCAGCCGGATCCCGCCTTGCTCGGTGAGGCCGCCTCGCTGATCCGGTCGGCGAGGCAGCCGCTGATCGTCGCGGGCGGCGGCGTCATCTACTCCGAGGCGACGGACGCGCTGCGGCGCTTCGTCGAGCAGACGGGGATTCCCGTTGGCGAGACGCAGGCGGGCAAGGGCTCGATGCCGTACGCCCATCCCTCGGCGCTCGGCGCGGTCGGCGTGACGGGGACGTTCGGGGCGAACCGCGTCGCCGCGCAGGCGGACGTGGTGATCGGCGTCGGCACGCGCTGGAGCGATTTCACGACGATGTCGAAGACCGGCTTCGGGAACCCCGACGTCCGCTTCGTCAACGTGAACATCGCCGATTTCGACGCGGCGAAGCAAGGTGGCCTCGCGCTCGTCGGCGACGCGCGGGCCACGATCGAGCTGCTGGTCGAGGCGCTCGCGGGCTACGAGGTTGCGCCCGAGTACCGCGAGGCGGCCGCGGCAGCGAACCGCGAGTGGGATGCGGAGGTCGCTCGGCTCTACGGGTTGGATCATTCGCCGCTGCCGGCGCAGAGCGAGGTGATCGGTGCTGTGAACGACGCTGCGCAGCCGACGGACGTCGTCGTCTGCGCCGCCGGCTCGATGCCCGGTGATCTGCACAAGCTGTGGCGGACGCGCGACCCGAAGGGCTACCACGTCGAGTACGGCTACTCGTGCATGGGCTACGAGATCGCGGGCGGGCTCGGCGTCAAGATGGCCGCGCCCGAGCGCGAGGTCTACGTCCTGGTCGGCGACGGCTCGTACCTGATGCTGTCGAGCGAGATCGTGACGTCCATCCAGGAGCGTCTGAAGCTCACGATCGTGCTCGTCGACAACCATGGCTTCAGCTCGATCGGCTCGCTCTCGCGCTCGCTCGGCACGGACGGCTTCGGTACGCAGTACCGCTACCGCCGGAACGGGTCGCTCGGTCTCGACAGCGACTCCTCGCCGGCGCCGCTCCTGCCCGTCGACCTGGCCGCAAATGCGGAGTCGCTCGGCGCGCGGGTCATCCGTTGCGCAACGGTCGACGACCTTCGCGCCGGGCTCGAGGCGGCGAAGGGGGAGGAGTCGACCGTGGTGCTGGCGATCGAGGTCGACCGCTACGAGGGCGTGCCCGGCTACGAGAGCTGGTGGGACGTGCCGGTGGCCGAGGTGTCGGAGGTCGACTCCGTGCGCGCGGCGCGGCAAGCCTACGAGCGGGCCCGCTCCTAGCAGCCATGTCCCAGGGACAGTCCCTCGGACATGTCCGAGGTCAGACCCTGCTCGGGGCGGTGCGGCTTTGCGCCTTGATCGCAAACGATTTCATGGGCCGCTGGCTTAGACGTCTGCGTGCTCGCGCAACCACTCCCGGTTGCGCACCTGCGCCGCCTCGGCCTCCGCTGCGTCGGCGGCCGACTGCGGGACCATGTCCTGCTCGACCACGAGCCAGCCCGAGTAGCCCGACCGTCCGAGCTCCGCAAAGAAGCCGTCCAGGTCGACGTCGCCGCGTCCTAGATCGCAGAAGACGCCGCGGCGCCACGCCTCCGGCATGTCCGCAGCGTCCCTGATCACACCTTCGAGGACGTCGGCTCGCACGTCCTTCACGTGCACGTGGTTGATGCGCTCGCCCCAGTCGCGCAGTGCCTGGCTCGGGTCGCCGCCGCCGAGTACGAGATGGCCCGTGTCCAGCAGCAGACCCACGTCGGTGAGCTCGAGCACGCGCTCGATCTCCCACGGCGCTTCGACATAGGTCGCCGTGTGGTGATGGAACGTCGGCTCGAAGCCACGCGTGCGCGCAAGGTCCGCAGCCCGCGCGACTCCGTCCGCGAGCCGCCTCCACCCTGCGTCGTCGAGACCGATCGATCGGTCGGACGCGGCGCGGCCGGGATAGCGGATCCGTTCGTCGGAGCCGGCGTCGGCGAGCACCGCCTTCGCCTCGCTGCCGCCGCCAGCGGCGAACAGCTCCAGCGTCCCGCTCATCGCCTCGAGATCTTCGTCCCAGTGCTCAGGCTCGCTGAAGCGGAACGGGATGTAGCCGCCGACGAGCACGAGGTCGTGACCTTCGAGGCGCTGACGCAGTGTCTCTCGATCGCCGAGATAGAGGGGCGGGCCGAGCTCGGTTCCCTCGTAGCCCGCGCCGGCGATCGCGTCGAGGACGCGCTCCGCGCCGGGAACGTGCGGCAGCACGCCGACCGTCATCTCGAACGCCCCGTAGCTGCACGGCGCGTTCGCGACACGAATTGCGTTCAACGCCGGGGCCCGTCCGGCGTGACGAGCGGCACGCGGGGGTCGGGTTCGAGCTTCTGCCAGGCCGGACGGATCCAGGCGAGTGACGGATCGTCGGCCGCGGCCATCGAGCGGCGGTCGCCGGCGAGGCCGTTGAGGTAGTAGAGGTCGTAGCCGTGCGCGGCGGCAGTCGTGTGGTAGCCGTACGGGACGAGCATGATGTCGCCGTCGCGCACCGTCTCCGTCACGTCGAGTCCGTGACGCGGACTGTAGAGACGCTGCACGGCGAACGCACCGGGCGGCTCAGTCTGCGTGCGGTAGTAGTACACCTCCTCGAGCACCACTTCTCCCGGCGGGTGATCCTCGTCGTGCTTGTGCGGCGGATAGCTCGACCAGTTGCCGGCCGGCGTGAAGACCTCGACGACGAGCAGGCGCTGAGCCGGAAACTCCGGCTTGAGGATGTGATTGATCTGGCGGGTCGCGTTGCCGGAGCCGCGCACTTCGATCTCGACGTCCTCGGGCCGCACGAGCCGCGGCTCGAGTTGCTCCTCGGCCACTGCTCCGGACACCGCGACCTCGACGTCGGAGAGAGCGGTCAGCGTGTACTCACTGTCGCGCGGAAGGTAGAGCGCCCACGGCATGCCGTCGAAGACACTCGCGCGCTCGCCGAGCTCCCAGCGCTCGCCGCCACTTTCGACCGCGCACCTTCCGCCGAGCGGCACGAGCGCGACCTCCTCGCCGCCGGTCCTGCCTGAGACCTGCTCGCGCTCGCTCAGGCGCTCGACGCGGAACGAGAGGTACTGCCACGACGCGGACGAGGGGTCGACTGCATCCCAGTCGCCGTGACGGAGGAGGAGCTCGCTCACGCGAGCTCGGCCTCGAGCTCTTCGAGCGTCGGCATCGCCTCCGAGCATGCCAGCTGGGACGCGACGAGTGCACCCGCCACCGAGCCGCGGCGCACAGCCTCGTCGTACGCGAGACCGGCGTGCAGGCTCTGCACGAACGCGGCGACGAACGCGTCGCCGGCGCCGAGCCCGTTGACGACGTCGACCGGATGGCCGGGGACATCCATCTCTTCACCGTCGTGGAAGAGCAGCGCGCCTCGCTCGCCGCGTTTGAGCACGAGGGTGGGGACGCCAAGCTCGAGCAGGGCGCCGGGCTCTCCCGCGGCGGCTTCGACCTCCTCCTCGTTGCCGATCACGACGTCGGCATGTCGTGCAGCCGCGCGTGCGAGCTCGGAGTAGTCGTCGGCCCGCTCCCAGAGCGTCGGCCGCCAGTCGAGGTCGAAGATCGTCACGCCCTCGTGCGCGGCGAGCGCGCCGAGCGTCGTCTCGCGGCTCGGCGACTGCGCGAGGCCCGTGCCGGTCGCGAGTAGGAACGGTGCCGCGGCCACCTCGGCCGCGTCGAAGTCCTCGGGCGAAAGCTGCCAGTCCGGCGCGGTGGGATAGCGGTAGAAGGTGATCGGGAAGCGATCGGGCGGCCAGACCTCGCAGAAGGTCGGCGGGGTCATCAGCCGCTCGTCGACGGCCAGAAAGCGCACGTCCACGCCTTCGCCCGAGAGGAAGTCGCGCACGAACTCGCCGTGCGGATCGGGGCCGACGCGCGAGACGATCGCGGGAGTCGATCCGAGACGTGCGAGCCCGGTCGCGACGTTGCCGGCGAAGCCGCCGACGAAGCGCGTGTAGGTCCGCACCTCACGCAACGGAGTCCGGAGCTGGTTCGGGTAGAGGTCGATCCCCACCCGGCCGAGGACTGCGACGTCGATCTCCACCGCGTCGATCTTCGCACCGACGGGTCAGAATGGTCGGCGTGACCGTCGCCAGCCGCCGCGCGCGCTTCCGGGCGCTGCACGAGCGCGAAGAGCTCTTCGTGATGCCGAACCCCTGGGACGTCGGCTCGGCGCGCCTGCTCGAATCGGCCGGCTTCGAGGCGCTCGCGACGACGAGCCAGGGGTTCGCCTGGTCGCTCGGCAAGCTCGACCAGACGGTGTCGCGGGACGAGCTGGTTGCGCATGTCGCATTGCTCACGGAGGCCACGACCGTGCCCCTCAACGTCGACAGCGAACGGTGCTACCCGCACGATCCGGGCGGTGTGGGGGAGACGGTCGCGCAACTGGCGGAGGCGGGAGCCGCAGGCTTCTCGGTCGAGGACTACGACCCGGCGGCAGACGAGATCGAGGACGTCGGCGTCGCGGCGGGCCGTGTGGCGGAGGTGGCCGGGCACGCGCATCGCCTCGCGGAGCCGATGGTGCTGACCGCCCGCGCCGAGAACCACCTCCACGGCGTCGACGACCTGGACGACACGATCGCCCGTCTGAGCGCCTATCGAGACGCCGGGGCCGACGTCGTGTACGCGCCCGGGCTGACCGAGCTCGCGCAGATCGCGGCCGTGGTCGAGGCGGTGCGCCTGCCGGTGAACGTGCTCGCGCTGCCCGGGACGCCGCCCCTGTCGGAGCTCGAGTCGGCCGGCGTGCGCCGTGTCTCGACGGGCAGCCTGCTCGCGGCCGCCGCGTACGGAGCGCTGGTGTCGACGGCGCACGAGCTCGCGAGCCGGGGCGCGTCCGCTTACGGAGACCAGGCAGCGGCACGCGACGCGGTGAAGACGTCTTTCGGCAACCGTTAGTCTCGGCGCGTGACCTACGTCCCAGCGGAAAGCCGGTACGACGACATGCGCTACCGCCGGTCGGGGCGCAGCGGCCTGCTCCTGCCCGCTGTCTCGCTCGGGCTCTGGCAGAACTTCGGGCACGACCGGCCGCTCGAGACGAGCCGCGCGATCGTTCGCCGCGCGTTCGACCTCGGCATCACGCACTTCGATCTCGCGAACAACTACGGGCCGCCCTACGGCTCCGCCGAGGAGAACTTCGGCCGGCTGCTCGAGCAGGACCTGCAGCCCTACCGCGACGAGCTCGTCATCTCCTCGAAGGCGGGGTACGACATGTGGGCGGGACCGTACGGGGAGTGGGGTTCGCGCAAGTACCTGCTTGCGAGCCTCGACCAGAGCCTGCGGCGCATGGGTCTCGAGTACGTCGACATCTTCTACTCGCACCGCTTCGACCCGGACACGCCGCTCGAGGAGACGATGGGTGCGCTCGACACGGCGGTGCGGCAAGGCAAGGCGCTCTACGTCGGCATCTCGTCCTACTCCGCGGCCAAGACGCGCGAGGCGTACGCAATCCTGAGCGACCTCCGTACGCCGTTCGTCATCCACCAGCCCTCCTACTCGATGCTGAACCGCTGGATCGAGGACGAGCTGCTCGACGCGCTCGGCGAGCTCGGGATCGGCTGCATCGTCTTCTCGCCGCTCGCCCAGGGAATGCTGACCGACAAGTACCTCGGCGGTGTCCCGGAGGGCTCGCGCGCAAGCCGTGACGGGTCGCTGTCACCGAAGCTGCTCACAGACGAGACCCTGCAGAAGATCCGCGCACTGAACGAGATTGCGGCGCGGCGCGGACAGACGCTCGCACAGCTTGCGCTCGCGTGGACCCTGCGCGACCCGCGCGTGACCTCCACGCTCGTCGGAGCCTCCAGCGTCGAGCAGCTCGAGGCGAACGTCGCCGCGATCGAGAATCTCGACTTCTCCGAGGAGGAGCTGGCAGAGATCGACCGCTACGCGACCGAGAGCGAGCTCAACATCTGGGCCCGCTCGAGCGAGACGTGACCTCGGTGTTGCGCTCGCACCGCCTGGGCGGAGGCTAGCCACACCCCCCATGGGGGTCAGACCTGGGCGCCTCGGCGACCCGACGTGTTCGGGGTCTGACCCTTGGAGCTAGCCGGTTCTTCTGAGCGGGCGCGGCCGTGCGCGCAGGAGAATCGCCACCGGGGCGGCGCCGACGGGTGCACGCCGCCGCAACCGACCACGGACGAGGAGCCGGACGGCGAGGAACGCGACGGGGACGGACGCCACGAGCCAGGTCGCGAGCCCGACGAGGAGCCACGTCAGCCACCCCGGCATCAGGCCGGCTCCCGCGTCAGGCGTACGACGAAGGCGAGCTTCAGCGGCGCCACGTCAGCGACGACACATCTCCTGAGGTTGTTGGCCAACTCCCATCCCTCCCCGAATCGGTGTCAAGGGAGGAGACCGGCGTCAGTGTCGAAACATGCGCCAGATCACTCGAACGAGTGATGCCTCACCGCGTCATTGCACAGGGGGAACGGCGAGCTGGAGCCAGACCGTTCCGTCTTCCACCGCGGCTGGACACTCCGGCTCGCGTGTGGAGGTGCTCGCCACCACGCAGACGTCCGTGTACGCACGCCCGACAACCACCCCGAGCGTGCGGTCGAAGTCGCCGGCGGCGCTCGGCGCAAGTGACCATTCGGCGAGGATTCTCCGCGCCTGGCCCGAGGCGAGGCCGAAGACGCGCAGTGTCATCGAGCGCGCCGGGCGCGGGGGGAGATTCCGTGCCCTGAGCCGCACGAGCAGGCGCGGCACGCGCACGAACGTCTCCCAGAGCGCCGAGAGCTGCGGACGTTCTTGGGGGCGCGAAAGGTGGACGCGGACGCAGCCGGTCGTATTCCCGCGCGTGTAGCAAGGTGCCGGCTCGTCGCCGACCCACGCGCGGGCGCCGAGGTCGTCGAAGTCGCCGGCCGGGAGCGTCAGATTGACGGTGTGGTCGATCTCGCCGGAGCCGTTCGGGCCGAGCGACGCGCCGTAGAGCGGCTGACCGGGTCGCCACGTCGGCTCGCCGTGGTCGTCTGCCCCGCGGAGCAGCTGCTCGACCTCCACCACGATGTGATCCGTCGAGCGCAGGCCGATCCCGTGCACCGACACCGCCAGCATCGAGCTGGACTTCGGCGTGACGGTGATGCTCGGCTGGGCGCGGTCGCCCCAGGTCTCGACGCCGGCATAGACGCCGAAGACGAGTGCAGCACCGAGCACGACGATCCCGATGGAGAGCACGCCGCGCTCCTCGTGCGACCCCTCGTGCAGCCCGTAAGCGCCCACCGCGCCGAGGAAGACGGCCAGGGCGGCGCAGCCGAACGCCCCGAACGTGGCGATCGGATGGTTGCGCGCCATTCTCCCGATGAGATCGCCGCTGATCGCGAGCGCGGTCAGCAATGCTCCCAACGCTGGCAGTGCGGCGAGAAGAAAGCCTGCTGCGCCCTTGGCTTCCTTCCCGACTGGGAGGAACCTCGGCATGACGGCGAGAGGAACCGTTGCGCGCTCGCAACGCGAAGTCAACGCCGTCCAGAAACCTTTTACAGGGTGGTTACACGGGGTTAAATGGTGACCGGGTTCCGCAGCGGGCTCCTCCTCTGCGACGCGCCGTTCGTCGACGTAGCGCTGTGCGTCACCGAGAGCGGTGAAGAAGCGGAAGAAGGCCGCGATGCAGATGGTCAGAATCCCGATCACGCCGTAGACGAGCGCGACGTTCCCGGTCGTGCTGATCATCCAGCCGCCGACGAGCGCACCCGCGGGAATCGCCGACCAGGCGAGCACGCCTGCGATCGAGAGCACGCGGGACAACAGGTGATTCGGCACGATCGCCTGGCGCAGGCTGCCGGTGTTGATGTTGAAGAGGATGCCGAGGCCTCCCGCCGCACCCCACAGCGGCAGCGCCGCCCAGAACCAGCGCATGCCGGCGAAGACCACCGTGCAGGCGCCCATCAGCATGAGCGAGGTCATCGCGAGCGCCGTGAAGCTGAACCGCTTGCGGAGGCGGCCGGCGAGGAGACCGGTCACGACGACGCCTGCGCTTCCTGCCGCGAAGAGCAGTCCGATCTGACGCTTGCTCGCGTCGAGCCGCTCGTCTGCGAAGAGAACCAGCTGCGCGAAGGTCGTGGCAGTGACGAAGTTGATCAGCGCCATCATCAGCGAGATGTTCCGGAGCACGGGGTGGGAGAGCACGTAGCGCAGACCCTCGCGCACGTCCTTGAAGATCGTCGTCGGCTCCCTCGTCTCGTCGCGCGGGCTGTTGAAGCTCACTCGCACGAGCGTCAAGGACAGCGCCGAGACGGCAAACGAGCCAGCGTCGAACGCCATCACCCACGTCAGCGGCAGGAGCGACAGCAGCGCGCCGGCGAGCAGCGGGCCTGCCACCTGCGCCGCGGAGTACGACGCCTGGATCCGGCCGTTCGCCGTGACGAGGTCGTCGGTCGAGACGAGGCTCGGAATCGCGGCGAACTCACCCGAGCTGAAGGCGATGAAGATCGTGGACTGGATGAAGGTGACGCCGTAGATCAACCACACGCTGAGGTGCGAGAACTGTGCGACCAGCGGGATCGAGAGCACGACGAGCGCGTTGAGCCAGTCGAGCGCGATCATCGCCTTCTTACGGTCGACGCGGTCCATCCAGGCCCCGATCAGCAGACCGAACAAGAGGTAAGGGACGAAGGTCGCCGCCGTCGCGATGCCGAGGCTCACCGCGGAGTGCGTGAGCTGGTAGACGAGCAGCGGCACCGCCCACTGCGTGAACGAGCTGCCGAGGTTCGAGATCGTCTGGCCGGCCCAGAACTTGCGGAAATCTGGGCTCACGACACCTCGCGCAGGATCTCGAGCAGCTCGGTCTGCCGTTTTGGTGGCAGCGAGTGAATCGCCGGATTCTGTGACATGCAGGCGACGAGGCGCCGGCGCACCCGCACACCCTCTGCTGTCAGCCGGATGATCCGCACCCGCCTGTCGTGTGTCGCAGGCCGGCTGAAGACGAGCTTTCGCTCGATCAGCTGGTCGATCACGCCCGCCAGGTTGGACGGATCGACGCCGCACCGTTTCGCAGCCTCCTTCATCGACGGTGTGTCACCTGGTTCGAGCCGCCAGAGCAGCTTCGCCTGCGAATACGTCAGGCCGAGCGAGTCGAGGCACCCGCCCTGATGGTCGAGCGTCTGCGCGAAGAGGTCCATGAGGCGGCTCATGAGCTCTTCGCGAGCCGTGTAAGCCACGGACATACCGGTAACTTACCGCTTTATCTGTCTTTGCCCAGCTGCTGCTGCCGCTGGCGCCAGCGGTGGAGGATCTTGGACTTGGTCGCGGCCTTCGGCGTCACCGGCGGCGGGGGCGGATCGTTCTTTGCGAGCCAGCGCGCCGCCTCGTCTTCGGGATCCAGGCCGGCTGCGCGCTCTCGCTCGCCGAGCTTCTCCGCACCGCGTCGGGTCAGTTCTCGTTTTCGGCCCATGTGAGCAGGGTAACCACGTCGCATGTTCGACCACGTGACCATCCGTGTGTCGGACCGGGAGGCCGCGGAGCGCTTCTACGACACGGTGCTGCCCGTCCTGGGTCTTTCCGCGCGCGGCGCGCGTCCGTACACCGAGTGGGGCGACTTCTCCCTGGCCGCCGCCGACCGGGACAGGCCGGTCACGCGCGGGCTCCACGTCGGCTTCGCCGCCTCTTCGCGTGCACGGGTCGACGAGTTCTGGCGCACAGGCACGGAGGCCGGCTTGAAGAGCGACGGCGCGCCGGGTCCGCGCCCGCAGTACGGCGACGACTACTACGGAGCCTTCCTGCTCGACCCGGACGGAAACAGCATCGAGGCCGTCCACCATGGAACCACTCCGGCCGAGGGCACGATCGACCACCTCTGGATCCGGGTCGCCGACGTGGCGGAGTCGACGGTCTTCTACGACACGATCGCGCCGTTCGCCGGCTACCGGTTGCGCAGGTCGACGCCCGAGCGCGCGCAGTTCACGGGCAGCCAGGGTTCCTTCTCCGTCGTCACGGGTCGGCCGACGCAGCCCTTCCATCTCGCGTTCCCGGCCGACTCGGACGCGACCGTCCAGGCCTTCCACCGTGCCGCGATGGAGGCGGGGTATCGCAACAACGGCGCACCGGGCGAGCGTGCCGTGTATCACCCGGGCTACTACGGCGCCTTCATCCTCGATCCGGACGGGAACAACGTCGAGGTCGTGAACCACAACCGGCGCCCGTAGCCGCGTCTACCATCGGCGGCCGAGGATGGAGCGCCGGATACTCAGGGGCCTCTGGGCCGGGGCGGTGCTCGTCGCGGCATTCCTCTCTCTGTCGCCGTACGCCGGTGGAGCGATCCGCGACGACACCCAGTGGCTCCAGGCCAAGCTCGACGCGGGTGGCAGCCTCTTCCTGCCGCGGCTGCCGAACGGACAGTGCTACGCCACGCGCGGTCTGTGGGTCACGCGGGACGACACGACGGTGACCTCGGACGGCGCCTGCATCGTGTCGCTCGGGCGTGGCGAGGGACGCATTCCACGACCCGACGGAACGCTGGCCAGGGCAAACGCGGTCTTCTACCTCGACCATTCGGACGTTCGCAAGCCGCTCCCGGTCCGCGTCGCCATCAGTGGGCTGCACATCACCGTTCCGGCGGGGCAGCGCATGCACGGCATCAGCGTTCTCGCGCACGAGGTCACGCTCGACGCACTGACCATCGAAGGGGCACCGCTCACGGACGTGCGCATCGGAGCCGGCAAGAAAGGAGCCGCTGGCATGGTCGAGCGGATCGCCCTCACGAACTCGACGCTCACCGGCGGGCGGCAGGACGTCGTCTCGGTCTCCGGTCCGGTCGGCCTGCGTGTGGAGGGGAACACGTTGTCGCGCGCGCGTGGATCATCTGCGGCCGGCCTGCACATCCGCGCGGCCGATCGCGGACAGCCTGTACGCGACGTGCACGTGGTCGGGAACAAGGTCGTGCGCAACGCCGGGCCTGGGATCTTTCTCGATCTCGCCCCCAGGAACGGCCTGCCGGTGTTCGCCTCCGGGATCGAGATCGCGCGCAACGAGGTCGTCGCCAACGCGAGCGAGGCGCCGAGGGGGAGTCGCGGCGGAGTCGTGATCGCGGGCGGCCAGCGCGACGGGAAGGGAGAGCTCGTCCTCGAGGACAACGCCTTCGCCCTGAACCGCGGCGCGTCGGTGTTGCGCCGCAGCATCCCTGCCGAGCGGCTGTGGCCCGGGCCTCGCACGATCGCGCCGCGAACCGCCGGCGCTCCGCGAGACGACACCGCTTGGCTGCAGGCGCGCCTCGACCGGGCGGGCGGGACGATCTTCCTGCCGAAGCTGCCCGGCGGTGAGTGCTACGCGAGCCGCGGCCTGTGGGTCTCGCGCGACAACACGACCATCACCTCCGACGGTGGCTGCATCGTGTCGCTCGGCCTAGGCCCGATCCGTCTGCGTTCGAACGACGGCGACGCGATCGTCGCGAGCGCGCTCTTCTACGTCAACCGTTCGAAGCCGTCGCAGCCGGCGCCGGTGGGTGTGACCATCTCCAACCTTCGCATCGTCGTGCCCGAGGGGCAGTCGATGTTCGGCGTCGCGGTCTTCGGTCACGAGGTCACGCTCAGCCGGCTGGAGATCGGCGGCGCGCCCAAGGACGACATCACGATCGGCGGCCGCGCGAACGGGAACTCCTACGCAGGCGGTGTCGCCGTGCTCGATTCGACGCTCAGCGGTGCGGCCCGCAACGCGATCTCCGCAACCTCCGTGGTCGACCTTCGCATCGAGGGCAACACGATCGCCGGCGTGCGCGATTCGCCGCCGGGCCAGCCTGCGGCGGGCATCGACGTGGAGCCGGACGATCGAGACCAACCCGCGCTGGGCGTGCGCATCGTCGGCAACACGATCCGGGACAACGCCGGACCCGGGATCCTGCTCGAGCTGGAGGCGAACAGCGGCCTCGCGGTCCTCGCGACCGACCTCCAGATCAGCGGGAACACGGTCGTCGCGAACGCGCTCAAGCGCTCTCCCCCGAAGCGGGCGGGAATCGTTCTCGCGGGCGGTCAGGACGGGGGCGGAGGCACGCTCGTCCTGAGGGACAACGTCGTCAGCCGGAACGGAGGCCCCGGCCTGCTCGGCAGCCGGCTGCGCCTGCTCGTGCAGGCGACCGGCAACGATCTCGCCGGCAACGAAGCGGGACCGAGCCGAGGGCTCTAGGGGCGCTCTCGCGCTCGGCTATGCCCGCGCGGCGCGCGAGCGGTTCACGAACACGTTGTCGAGCGCCGAGCGGAGCCCAACAGCGAGCGCGCCCATCAACACGGCCGCGTCGCCCAGGCTGGAGATCTCCACGCGCGGCGGATACGGGATCCACGCCTCGAGCAGCCTGCGCACGGGAGCAAGCAGCAGGTCGCCGTTCGTGCCGAGCCCGCCGCCGAGCACCACGAGCTCCGGGTCGGCAACGGCTGCGATCGGTGTGATGTGTGCGGCGATCCGGCGTGCGACCTCTTCGACAACGGCACGCCCGATCGGATCGCCCTTTCGTGCGGCCGAGAAGATCGAGCGCGCGTCGTATGGAGGAGCCAACGACGTTCCCGCCGCACCGGCGAGCCGGGCGGCGAGCGCGGCGACGCCGTCGCCGGATGGGTCGACGTCTTCGCCGATGCCGGCGAGCGCCCAGTCGACCTCGCCGGCCGCGCCGTGAGTGCCGCGGTGCAACTCGCCTCCGAGCACGAGGCCCATTCCCATGCCGGTTCCGATCGAGAGGAATGCGAAGTCGTCGACGCCGCGCGCCACGCCCGCCCAGCGTTCGCCGACGGCCGCAAGGTTGACGTCGTTCTCGACCGTGAGCTCGACGCCGATCTCCTCGCGCACCTCCCGGCCGAACGGCCTGCCCTCGAGACCGGGAATGTTGGGTGTCGTGAGCTGCAGCGTCGAGGCCTCCGCGTCGATGACGCCGGGAACACCAAGGACGACGCCGTCGATCCGCTCGAGCGGAAGCGCAGCTGCTGCGATCAGAGACTGGTGGAGCGACGCGATCGCGTGCAGCGCACCGTCCGCGTCAGCTCCTCGCAGCTCGACGTCTTGCCGGGCTCGCACCTCGCCGGCGAGATCGCACACTGCGCCGCGCAGGAACCGGGTCCCAAGATCGAGTCCGAGCACGTAGGCAGCGTCGGGAACGGGCTCGAAGAAGACGGCGCCGTAGCTCGGGCCACCGGGGC
The DNA here is from genome assembly GCA_035764165.1 of Gaiellaceae bacterium. Classification (GTDB taxonomy): domain Bacteria; phylum Actinomycetota; class Thermoleophilia; order Gaiellales; family Gaiellaceae; genus 3-1-20CM-4-69-9. The sequence continues at coordinate 37,169 of DASTZS010000031.1, forward strand.
CGCGAGACGCCTCGCGCACGAGGCCGGCGTCGAGGAGCGACTGCAGCGCGAGCGAGACCGTCGGCTTCGAGATGCCCGCGCGGCGAGAGATCTCGGCGCGTGAGATCGGGGCGCCGGCGCGGATCGTCTCGAGCACGCTTCGCTCGTTCAGGTGCTTCAGGAGCGGCGGCGTCGCCCGCGCGGCCGGGGGAGCGGTTTTCGCCATCTAGTCAAGAAAGTTAACTCTTCAGGCCCAGGACCCGTCAAGCTTGACTCCGTTTCCGGGCCGTCGTAGAGTCCTCGTTCGGAACCCTTACGAGAATCCAGAGGCCGGCAGCACGGACAGCCGGCACTGGAGCAGCAGACCGGGGTCGACGACAATCACCCCAAGGGAGGCTGGGTATGAGACGCGTGGGGATTGGGTTGCTCGTGGCGCTCGTGCTGGGCGCGGCGGTAATTGCGGCAACCGCGAGGAGTCAGGCCGACGCCGGCACGTCGGCGGCGAAGGCCGAGACGATCACGATCTGGGTGGGCTGGAGTGCTCGAGAGCTCAAGGAGTTCAAGAAGATCGTCGCGGAGTACGACAAGAAGCACTCCGACGTGAACGTGAAGGTCGTCGGCGGCATCAACGACGACAAGATCACGGCTTCGATTCGGAGCGGGAACGTGCCCGACGTCGTCAGTTCGTTCACGTCGGCGAATGTGGGGAGCTACTGCAAGTCGGGTGCGTGGCTCGATCTGAAGCCCTTCCTGCAGAAGGACAAGATCGACGTCAACATGTTCCCGAAGACCTCGCAGTACTACACGCAGTACAAGGGGAAGCGGTGCGCTCTGCCGTTCCTGGCCGACGTCTACGGCTTCTACTACAACAAGAAGATGTTCAGGGCGGCCGGTCTCAAGAGCCCGCCGAAGACGATGTCGCAGCTCACGGCGTACGCCAAGAAGCTGACGAAGCGAAACGCCAACGGCTCGATCAAGGTCGCCGGGTACAACCCGTTCCTCGGGTTCTACGCGGGGAACGCGCCCGACCTCAGCGCGTATGCGCCGCTCTACGGCGCCAAGTACGTGGACGGAAGCGGCAAGTCGACGCTGTCGAGGGATCCGGCCTGGAGCCGGCTCCTGAAGTGGCAGAAGAGCCTCGTCGACTGGTACGGGTACAAGAAGCTCCAGAAGTTCAACGCCGGCGCAGCCGACGAGTTCTCGGCGTCACACGCGTTCGAGATCGGCAAGCTCGCGATGATGATCGACGGCGAATGGCGCGTCGCGTTCATCGGGGCCGAGCATCCGGACCTGGACTACGGCACGGCGCCGGCACCCGTCGACGACGCCCATCCGGAGCTGTACGGAGCGGGCTACGTCAACGGCACCATCATCGGCATCCCGAAGGGCGTCAAGCACAAGGACCAGGCGTGGCAGCTGCTCAAGTACCTGACCACCGACGCCCACCCGCTCGCGCTCTTCTCGAACGGCATTCGGAACGTGCCGACGACGAAGGCGTCGCTCAACTCGCCGGAGATCAAGCCGGACGCGCACTTCAAGACGTTCCTGAAGATCTTCGCGAACCCCAAGTCGAAGACGACGCCGATCACCGCGGCCGGGAATGCGTACGGCACCCTGATCCAGGCCTTCGCGGTCAAGTGGCAGGCCGGTCACGCCGGTGACCTCACGAGCGGGCTGAAGAAGCTCGACAAGCAGATCGACGCGCAACTGAAGCAGGCACAGGCCGGCGGAGTGCCTTGACCGACGCAGCAGTACCAGCCTCCATTCCCCTGGATAGGAGGCGGGCGAGGCGGAAGGCGGCCTGGCGCCGCCGCCGCCTCGTCGGGGTGCTGATGGCGCCGTGGCTGATCGGCTTTTCGGTCTTCTTCGGCTATCCGCTGGTCATGAGCGTGTACCTGTCGTTCACGCACTACGACCTGCTCTCGTCGCCGAAGTGGATCGGCACCGCGAACTACCGCTACCTGTTCACGGAGGACCCGCAGGTCGGGCCGGCGGTGAAGAACACGCTGTGGCTGATCGGCATCATGGTGCCGCTGCAGGTGATCTTCGCCTTCGGCGTCGCAATGCTGCTCGCGCGGGCGAAGCAGGGGGTGGGATTCTTCCGGACGATCTTCTATCTCCCGGCGCTCGCACCGCCCGTCGCCGCGACGATGGCCTTCGTCTACCTGCTGAATCCCGCGACGGGTCCCCTGAACATCATTCTCGGGCACCTGGGCATCGACGGACCGCTGTGGTTCCAGTCGCCCCAATGGTCGAAGCCGTCGCTGACCATGCTCAGTCTCTGGGGCGTCGGGAACATCATGATCATCTTCCTCGCGGCGATCCTCGACGCGCCGAGGCAGCTGTACGAGTCGGCGGAGCTCGACGGCGCGGGCCCGCTGCAACGCCTGCGCTGGGTGACCCTACCGACGATCAGTCCGGTCATCCTGTTCGCGGTCGTCATCTCCGTAATCGCGGCGCTGCAGTACTTCACGCAGGCGTACGTCGCCGCCAACATCGCGGCCGGGCAGGCATCGCAGGCGGGCGACCAGACCGTCAACAACCTCGGCTACCCGGAGAGCTCGACGCTCTTCTATCCCGTCCTGCTCTACCAGCACGGCTTCAAGTTCTTCAACATGGGCTATGCGTCGGCGCTGTCGGTGCTCCTGCTGGCCGTCGCCTTCACGATCACCGTCCTGATCATCCGCAACTCTCGCCGCTGGGTGCACTACGCGGGGGCGGCTCGATGAGCAGCGCGAGCCTTCCACTCGCCGCAGGCTCGCTCGTCCGGCGCAAGCCGCCGTGGGCGGTTCGCCGGCGCCGCCTGTTGCTGGCGGTCGCGAACCACTCCCTGCTCGTCGTCGCTGCGCTCATGTTCCTGTCCCCGTTCTTCTTCATCGTCCTGACGTCGCTGATGACGAACAGCCAGGCGCTCTCCTCGGACCTCTGGCCGCATCCTTTCCGCTGGCACAACTTCGTCGACGTCTTCCACCAGGCTCCGATCTGGCGCTGGGCGCTGAACACGATGATCTATGCCTGCCTGGCGACGCTCGGCGTGCTCGTCTCGAGCGTTCCCGTCGCGTACGCGCTCTCGCGGATCCGCTGGCGCGGGCGCAACGCCGCGTTCGGGCTCGTCCTGATCGCGCTGATGCTGCCGCCCGTCGTCTCGGTGGTCCCGCTCTACGTGATGTGGGCGAAGCTGCATCTCGTGGGTGGGCTCGGCCCGCTGATCATCCCGAACTGGTTCGGCGACGCCTTCTCGATCTTCCTCCTGCGCCAGTTCTTCCTCACCATTCCCGAGGAGTACCTGGACGCCGCCCGCGTGGACGGCTGCGGCGAGTTCCGCATCCTGCTGACCGTCGTGCTGCGGCTGGCGAAGCCGGCGATCGCGGCGGTGGCACTCTTCTCGTTCCTCTACACCTTCAACGACTTCTTCCTGCCGCTGCTGTACCTGCGGGAGAACCCGGACCACTGGGTGCTCCAGATCGGGCTCTCCGAGTTCCGCTCGCTGCACCAGGTGCAGTGGAACCTGACGATGGCCGCCACGTTGCTCGTGATGGCGCCGGTGATCATCGTCTTCTTCCTCGCGCAGCGAGCCTTCGTCGAGGGCGTGACCCTGACGGGCGTGAAGGGATGAAGATTGCGGTCATCGGCGGAGGCTCGACGTACACGCCGGAGCTCGTCTCCGGGCTGTCGCGCGAGCGCGAGCGGATCGACGTGCGCGAGCTCGTCCTCCACGACATCGACGAGGAACGCCGGCGGATCGTCGGCGCGATGGCCGAGCGGATGCTGGCCGCGCAGAGCTTCGACGGTCGCCTCGAGATCACGGACGACCTCGACCGCGCCGTCGACGGCGCCGACTTCGTGCTCGTCCAGATTCGCGTCGGCGGGCAGGAGGCACGGCTCTCCGACGAGACTGTTCCGCTCGCCTGTGGCTGCATCGGGCAGGAGACGACCGGTGCGGGCGGTCTCGGCAAGGCGCTGCGCACGGTGCCGGTCGTGCTCGGGATCGCCGACCGCGTGCGCGAGCGTGCAGCCGACGGCGCGTGGATCGTCGACTTCACGAACCCCGTCGGCATCGTCACACGCGCTCTCCTGGACAACGGGCACCGCGCTGTCGGTCTCTGCAACGTGGCGATCGGCTTCCAGCGGTCGTTCGCGCGCATGCTCGGCGTCGAGCCCGAGCGCGTGCAGGTCGACCAGGTCGGGCTCAACCATCTCTCGTGGGTCCGCTTTGTCCGGGTCGACGGCGAGGACGTGCTCGGCGAGCTGCTCGCGGCGCACGGAGACGAGATCGCGACGCACCTGAGCGGCGGCATCGCCCGGCGCCTGATCGACGAGCTCGGCGCGATTCCCTCCTACTACCTGCACTACTTCTATGCGCACGACCGCGTGCTGGCCGAGCAGCTCGACGGCGTCCCTCGGGCGACGACCGTCGCGGAGATCGAACGTGAGCTGCTCGAGCTCTACCAGGATCCGCAGCTCGTCGAGAAGCCGCCGCTGCTCGAGCGTCGCGGTGGGGCGTTCTACAGCGAGGCTGCGATCGGGCTCGTCGGCGCGCTCGCCTCCGACAGCGGCGAGGCGCACGTGGTGGACGTCCGCAACAACGGCACGATCGAAGGCCTGGCGGACGACGACGTCGTCGAGGTGCTGTCGGAGGTCGGAGCCGCTGGAGCTCGCCCTCTGCTGCAAACGCCCGTCGCGCCGGAGCTGCTCGGTCTGATGCAGCACGTGGCCGCTTACGAGCGGTTGGCCGTGCAGGCAGCGATCGGCGGCGACCCGGCCGTCGCACGCAAGGCGCTGCTCGCGCATCCGCTCATTGGCCAGCACCCGCTGAACGAGGAGCTCGTCGACCGCCTGCTCGAGGCCGGCGCAGCGCACCTGCCGCAGTTCCATGCGGAGACGGCGCCTTGACCCGCGCCGGCGTGCTGGCCGTGGACGGCGGCAACTCGAAGACCGACCTCGCGCTCGTCGGAGCGGACGGCTCCGTGCTCGCGCTCGTCCGCGGGCCGCTCAGCTCGCCACAGCACCTCGGTGTCGACGGTTGCCTCTCCGTCGTCGAGGGCCTGCTCGCCGAGGCGGTGCGCGAGGCGCGCCTCGACGAGCACGCGGGACGGGTCGCGCAGGTCGCGACGCTCCTGATGGCCGGTGTCGACTTTCCCGCGGAGGAGGATGCGGTGCGCGAGGCCGTCGAGGAGCGTGGCTGGGCACAGGACGTCTACGTCGACAACGACACGTTCGCGGTGCTGCGGGCCGGCACCGACCACGGCTGGGGCGTCGCCGTGACCTGTGGCGCCGGCATCAACTGCGTCGGTGTCGCTCCCGACGGACGGCATGCTCGCTTCCCCGCGCTCGGCGCGATCACCGGCGACTGGGGCGGCGGCTACGACCTCGGGCTCGCCGCGGTGTCGGCAGCGGCACGGAGCGAAGACGGGCGAGGCCCGCGCACGAGCCTCGAGCGCGCCGTGCCCGCGTACTTCGGGCTGAGCACGCCGAGCGAGCTGGCCGAGGCGATTCACACCGGGCGCATCGAGCAGCGCCGCGTGATCGAGCTGGCGCCGCTCGTCCTGGCGGAGGCGACGGACGACGCGGTTGCGGCCGAGATCGTCCGGCACCTCGCTGCGGAGGTCGTCGCCCTTGCGCGTGTGGCGCTGACCCGGCTCGACCTCGCCGCCGAGCCGGTCGAGGTGCTGCTCGGCGGGGGCGTCCTTCAGGACGTCGACGGCGACCTCCTCGCAGCGATCGACGCGGGTCTTCGCGAGGCGGCACCGCACGTCACGGTCAGGCCGACTGCGTCGGCGGCAATCGTCGGCGCAGCGCTGCTCGGGTTGGACGAGCTCGGTGCCGGCGCCGACGCGCAGGCACGTCTTCGCCGCGAGCTCGGAGACGCCTTCTCCAGGCTGGAAGGGGTGGCGACGATTGGCTGAGGTTCGTTACGTCCAGGCGACGCGCATCTACCCCGGCACGGACAGCCCCGCCGTCGACGCCCTCGACCTGCACATTGCCGACCGGGAGTTCATGGTGCTCGTCGGCCCGTCGGGGTCGGGGAAGACCACGGCGCTCCGGATGCTGGCCGGCCTCGAGGAGGTCGACGCCGGCGCGCTCTTCATCGGCGAGCGGGACGTCACCGACATCTCCCCGAAGGAGCGCGACGTGTCGATGGTCTTTCAGAACTACGCGCTCTATCCGTATCTCACGGTCGCGGCCAACATCGGCTTCCCGCTCCGAATCGCGAAGGTCAAGAAGGACGTCCGCGTCCGGCGGGTCGAGGAAGTCGCGAAGCTCCTCGGCCTGTCCGACTACCTGGACCGAAAGCCGGCGCAGCTCTCGGGCGGACAACGCCAGCGGGTCGCGATGGGACGAGCGATCGTCCGTGTCCCGAGCGTCTTCCTGATGGACGAGCCACTCTCCAACCTGGACGCAAAGCTGCGGGTGCAGATGCGAGCTGACGTCGCCGCGCTTCAGGCCGACCTCGGCGTGACGACGGTCTACGTGACGCACGACCAGGCGGAGGCGATGACGCTCGGCCACCGCGTCGCCGTCCTGCACGAAGGCCGTCTGCAGCAATGCGGGCCGCCGCGAGAGCTCTACGAGCGTCCGGCGAACATCTTCGTGGCCGGCTTCATCGGCTCGCCGGCGATGAACCTGTGCACGGTGCCGCTGACGAACGGAGCAGCCTCCTTCGGCGGCGTCGACGTGCCGGTGCCTCGCGGCGTCGCGACCAACGGGGACGGCACGCTCGTGATCGGCGTGCGGCCGGAGGCGCTCGAGCTGGCCTCTGAGGGGATCGTCGCGAAGGTGGACGTGGTCGAGGACGTCGGCGCCGACGCCTTCGTCTTCTGCAGCGCGGAGGTCGCCGGCATGGCGACGAAGCTCGTCGCGCGAACCGAAGTGCGGAAGGCTCCCAAGCAAGGAGAGCGCGTGACCTTGCGCGCGCGTCCCGAAGAGGCGCACCTGTTCGACCCGGCTAGCGGCGACCGGCTGGAGCGCTGATGGACTCGCCGGCGCTCCCGGGGCCCGTGACCGAGCCGGGCGCGCTCTTCCTCGCCGAGATCCGCGAGCAGCCGCAGGCGCTGCTGCGCCTGGTGGAGCAGGAGTCGCACGTCGAGTCGGTTGCGCGGGCGATCGCGGAGCGCGCGCCCGCCGTCGTGCGCCTCGTCGGCCACGGCTCGTCGGACGCCGCCGCATCGTACGGCGTCTATGCGTTCGGCCTCCTGCCGGGCTGGACGGCGATGCGCGACTCGATCTCGCTCACCGTCTACTACGACGCCCAGCTGAACCTGTCCGATTCCGTTGTCATCGGCCTCTCGCAGTCCGGCGAGACACCCGACGTCGTCGAGTACGTGCAGCGCGCCCGCGCTCGCGGGGCCTTCACCGTCGCGCTCACCAACGCCGCCGACTCTGCGCTCGCCCGCTCGGCGGATGCAACCATTGCGCTCGCGGCCGGTCCCGAGCGTGCCGTCGCCGCGTCGAAGACGTTTCTCAACACGCTGGCTGCACTCGCCTTCCTCGCCGGCGGTGCCGCCGGACGCGGCAGCGAGATCGCAGCCGAACTACGCCTCGTCGCCGAGCAGTTGCGGGAGTCGCTCGGACCGCTGGAGACGGCGGTGGCGAACGTCGCGACGGCGTTCGCGTACGTCGGTCGCATGTACGTGATCGGACGCGGGATCGAGTTCGGGACGGCGAGGGAGGTCGCGCTGAAGCTGACCGAGACCTGCCGCGTGGCGGCGGAGCCGTTGACCGCAACCGATCTCGCCCACGGGCCGGTCGCCGCCCTCGACTCACTCTTCCCCGTGTGGACGATCGCCTCCCGCGACGCGAGCCTCCCCGCCGTCGTGGATGCGGCCGCGCGCGTCCGAGAGGCGGGTGCGACGATCGTCGCCAGCGGAAACGCGGCCGATGAGATCCGCGGTGCGGCCTACTCGCTGCCCGTGCCGGAGCCACCGGAGCCGATCCTCGCACCGCTCCTCTCGGTCGTTCCGGGCCAGCTGTTCGCCTGCGCGCTCGCCCGTGCAAAGGGCCTCGACCCGGACTCTCCCGTCGGGCTCAGCAAGGTGACGCGCGCGCGCTGAGCCGAAAGGCCCGGCAGTCGCTCGAACGAGTTAGCTCCAACGGGGGTAGACGCTCGTCCCCGATCTGACGACTGTGTCAGTGGAGAACTGCGGCGAGATGACGATGCAAGAGACCAGCCAGGCGGCGCAGGCTGCGCCGACCATCCCTCCCTTCAGCACTGCGGAGATGCGGAGCTATCCCCTCGGCACGCTGGTCTATCGATCCGGCCTGATGCCGCTCGAGACGGTCAACCAGGCCCTCGCGGACGCCGCCGAAAGTGGACGGCGCCTGGGCGAGGTGCTGCTCGAGTACGGGCTGCCGGAGCGCGAGCTGACGCGACTGCTCGCCGCGCAGCACGGACAGGAGTTCGTCGATCTGACCGAGTACCCCATCGAGCCGGACGTTGCCCATTCGCTGACGCGCACCGTGGCCGAGATGTACTGCGCGCTGCCGCTGCGTCGCGAGGGCGAGTGCACGATCGTCGCCGTCCCCGACGCCGACAACGCGTCGCACTTGACCCGACTGCGTGACGCGCTTCAAGGGCCGATTCGGCTCGTCACCGCCGCGCGCTCGGACATCAAAGACGCGATCGAACGGCTGCACGAGCCGCAGCGTGGGCCGATCGTGGAGATGGCGATGGCAGAAGCGCGGGCGATGACGGCGCCCGAGCCGGAGCCCGAGCCGAAGACCGTGTACCGCGTCGAGGTCACGCTGGCGAGCGGCGCCACGCTGCTCGTCGCGGAGGCGAGCGACTTCGAGTACGCGAAGCAGATCGGCATGCGCGTCATCGACGAGGCCGAGGCGGGCGGCACGGTTGCGATCGGCGATGCCACGATCGACGGCCGGCAGGTCGTGTCCGTCGACGTCCTCGGCCGGAACGGCGCATGAACTTCCCCCTCTCCGCTGTTCGCGAGCTCGTCTCCTCGGTGCAGAAGGACGGGCGGCCGGTCGTGCGCCTCTCGTGCGCCGACTACGGCAACGAGTGGGTCGTCGCCGCCGACGTGTATCCGGTCGACGAGCTCACGGTCGAGCCGAGAAGCGCCGGGCCGTACGTCTTCGACTCCGCGCAGGAAGCGCGCAACTTCGTCGAGAGCTCGCTCGTCGCCCTGCAGCTGCTCGGCTGCGAAGTCGCTTAGCGCCCTTTTCGTCCTTCGCGCGCGTGCGCGGTGATCTGCTTCCAGCGCTTCTTCCGTGCGAGCCTGAGGCGCCGGTCGGTCCGCGCCGCGATCGACTCGAGCTCACGCTGCAGCTTGCGCCACGAACGCAGGCGATCCAGCTCCAGTGTGCCGCCGTCTACAGCGGCGAGGACGGCGCAACCGGGCTCGCGCGCGTGCGCGCAGTCGCGGAAGCGGCACGCGGACGCGAGGGACTCGATGTCCTCGAAGGCCGCGCTGAGGTCTCCCTCCCAGAACTGCAGCTCACGCAGGCCGGGCGTGTCGATGACGAGCGCGCCGCCCGGCAGCTGCACGAGCTCGCGGTGGGTCGTCGTGTGCCGGCCGGTTCCGTCGGCCGCGAGGGCGCGCGTGCGCATGAGCGCCTGACCGGCGAGGCGGTTGAGGAGCGTCGACTTTCCGACGCCGGACGATCCGAGCAGCACGACCGTCCGGCCCGGCGCGAGGTAGGAGTCGAGCCCGTCGAGCCCGTCGCCGGACACGTTCGAGACCGCGTGCACGGGGACCGCGATCGCGACGCTCTCGACCGCGAGCACGGCTTCGTCGACGTCGGCGCAGAGGTCGGTCTTCGTCAGCACGACGACAGGAGCCGCGCCGCTCTCCCACGCCGTCGTGACGTACCGCTCGAGCCGGCGCAGGCTGAAGTCGTCGTCGAGCCCCGCCAGCAGGAACGCCGAGTCGACGTTCGCCGCGAGGACCTGCTCGGTCGAGCCCAGGCCGGCCGCCTTGCGGACGAAGGCACTGCGGCGGGGCAGGATCGAGGTGATCGTCGCCGGCGGGCGGACTCCGACCCAGTCGCCGACGGCAGGTAGCTCCCCGCCGACCTCGTGGTCGTAGAAGAGACGTCCCGCGGCCCTGGCGCGCAGCTCCCCCTCCTCGGCGATGAGGACGTACTCGCCCCGGTGCTGTGCGGCGACCCGGGCGGGAAACAGATTGTCTTCTTGCAGTTGCTCGAACGCGGACACCGAGGCGGCATCCCACCCGAGCGCTTCGAGTGCAGGCAAAGCGAGTCTCCTTTGAGAGCAGGGCAGACAGAAACGCTCGAGACTCGTGCTAGTTCAGAGTGGGTCCGGCTAGCGGAAGAGCCTCAAGCTCTTCGGAAGGAGGCAAGCGCAATCGTCATCTGGTCGACCTCCTTTTCGCCGGGAACGGTCTGACCGTAGCACGCGGTCACGGACAGCACCAGCCTGCGAGGCTCGGTGTCTCGCCGAAGTTGGCGCGGATGTTCGAAACCGCGGCGATCTTCTTGACGGGCAAGCGGATGAAGAGCCACTGGTTCGCGCTCGCCCAGTCGAGCAGCAGCCAGCGTCCGTCGGGCGACCACACGACGTTCGTGAAGGTTCCCGCTCCGCTGAACAAGGGACCGGTCGGCCCACCGAGCACACCCGTCAGCTGCAGAGTGCTGCGGCCGCGTCGTGTCTCGACGAAGGCGAGGCGCTTGCCGTTCGGCGAGATCGAGGCCGCGGTCACTCTCGCCGGCCCGCGGTCGAGACCGCCGATCCGCGGGCCACGCCGTCCGAACACCTCGACGGCGTGCGTCTCGACGGCGACGAGCCACTTGCCATCGCGGCTCCACTCGAGTTGACGTGGCGTGCTGCCCGTGCGCACCGTCGCGCTGCGATTCCTTCTGTCGACGTTCGCGATCTGGACGTTCCCTGCGCGATTCACGTAGGCAAGGGCGTGTGTCTCGGGCTGCCACGCGGTCGGCCCGGGTCGGACGTCACGGGTGAGCAGCCGATCGCCGGTGCCGTCGCCGTTGACGACACGAAGGCCGATTCCTGCGAAGTAGGCGACGCGAAAGCCGTCGAACGACCAGCGGGGACTGCGAATTCGTCCTGCGCGTCCGAGTGACCAGTGCAGGTCGCCATTCGGCTCGAGCGCACGCAACTCTCCGCCGTGGACTGCGGCGAGGTAGAGACCGTGCGGCGACCACGACGCATCTCGGTAGCGCGTGAGCAGCCGCTTCGAGCCGTCGCGCTGGACGACCCACGCGCCCTGGGCCGAGTTCACGAGCAGTCGCGACCCGGGCACCGGCAGGGAGAACAGCGCGGGCTTCGCAGTCGTCTCGCCGCGGACGGCGTCGCGCAGCGAGCCGAGCACGGCGCTGCCGGGCGGGCTGAACGCGGCGGCGAGCACCGCTGCCGCCGCCGCGGCGAGTGCGAAGGGGCGCCAGTCGCGCTTGTGCGGCGTGGTGAGGCGTTCCTCGAAGGCGCCCCGCACGACCTCCCAGCTGCGCTCGCCCGCGTCGCGCTCACCGGGGGCGGGCTCTTGCCAGGGAGTCATCGCTGCTCCTCGTGCAGGCGCAGCGCCAGGTGGTCGAGGCCGCGGCGCAGCCGCGAGTTGACGGTGCCGCGCGGGAGTCCGAGCGCCTCGGCGATCTCGCCGGGCGTGTAGTCCAGCAGGTGGCGCAGGACGATCACGGCGCGGTGCTCGGGCGAGAGCTCGGCGAGGGCCGCCGCGAGGGCCTCGGCATCGGAGCCTCCTGAGAGCTCGGGTGCCGCGACCTGGGCGAGCCAGGCGTCGCTCGACTCGCGCCGGAGTGCGCGTGCCCGGGACCAGTCGATCGCCCGGTTGACGACGATCCTGTGCAGCCACGGCCCGAACGGGCGGCGCCGGTCGAAGCGGTCGAGGCCCCGCACAGCCGCGAGAAAAGCCTCCTGCGCGATGTCTTCCGCAGCGGCGGCGTCGTGCACGACGAGGTAGGCGGCACGGTAGGCCCGCGGCCAGTGGTGCCGGAACAGGGCTTCGAGATCGGAGACCGATCCCGACTGTGCGCCTCGAATCCAGGCGCGCTCGTCGCCTCGAGAGCCCGCCATCGCGCACCGACTCTACGAGCTGGGTCCAGCCTCGGGTCCATCCCGGGAGAGCTACGCGGCAGGGAGCCGCGCAGGTCCCGGAGGGCGCAGCACGGCGAATTGATCCGTGATCTCCAGCTCGTCCGTGCGGAAGCGGAAGAGCGAGCCGGGACGGCCCCCGGTGGGCCCCGATGCGCGCCGGCGCCCGGTTGGCTCGAGCACCTCGCGGCGCAGGAGCACGCGCTGGAGATTCGTCGGCGACACGTCGTGCCCGAGCGCGGCCGCATAGAGCTCGCGCAGCTCGGAGATCGTGAACTCGTCGGGTGCGAGCGCGAACCCGAGGTTGGTGTACGAAAGCTTCGCGCGCAGCCGTTCGCGACCGGCGAGCACGATCGAGTCGTGGTCGAATGCGAGTGCCGGCAGATCGTCGACCGAGTGCCACGCAGTGTCGGTCGGCAGCTCGGGATCGACGTCGCTCGGAACGAGACCGAGATAGCCCGTCGCCAGCTGCCACTCGTGCGGAGCCCGCTCCGGGTCGCTCAGCGTCTCCAGCTGCTCGAGGTGCGAGAGCTCGCGCACGTCCACCTTGTCGGCCAGGTGCCGGCGGATCGACTCCTCGAGGGTCTCGCCGGGGGAGAGGTAGCCACCCGGGAGTGCCCAGCGTCCTGCGAACGGTTCCCGCGCACGCTGCCACAGCAGGGCCTGGAGCGACCCGTCTCTCACCTGCAGCACGACCGCGAGCGTCACGTGGGCGGGCGTAGGGTGCTGGCGGATGGTAGGCTGCCTCATGGTTTTCGCCCCATAGTCGCAAACCTTAGCGGAAAGGTTCCGGATGAAGAGATCGCTCGTACTCCTCGGCGCCCTCGTGCTTCTCGTCGGAGCGGGCTGCGGCGGCGGCGGGAAGAAGTCGTCTGCCGAGACCACGACCGGGGCCGGCGGCAAGACGATGAAGATCGGCCTGGTCACCGACATCGGCGGGCTGAACGACCGTGGCTTCAACCATCTCTCCTATGTCGGGCTCCTGCGGGCACAGCGCGAGCTCGGCGTGCAGACGCGCGTGTACCAGGCGAAGTCGACGCAGGAGTACGTCCCGAACCTGTCGACGTTCGCACGCCAGGGCTACGGCCTCACGATCGGGGTCGGCTTCACAGAGGCGACGGCAATCGACACGGTCGCGACGAACTTCCCGAACTCGCATTTCGCGATCGTCGACGTCGACCAGACGGAGGAGCCTCACAAGCCTGCGAACCTGCTGGGCCTGCTCTTCAAGGAGCAGGAGACGGGGTACCTCGTCGGCTACCTGGCGGGGCTCGAGGAGAAGCGCCGACCCGGCAAGGACGTGATCGGATCCGTCGGCGGCCAGAAGCAGCCGCCGGTCGACCGCTTCATCGCCGGCTACCAGGCGGGCGCGAAGGCGGCCGACCCCGGCATCACCACGCTGAACGGCTACTCAGAGGACTTCGCCGATCTCGCGAAGTGCAAGCAGATCGCGCTCAACCAGATCGAGCAGGGAGCCGGCGTCATCTTCCAGGTCGCAGGCGGCTGCGGTCTCGGTGCGCTGGACGCGGCCAAGGAGAAAGGTGTGTGGGGAATCGGCGTCGACGCGGACCAGTCCTTCCTCGGTTCGCACATCCTGACGAGCGCGGTCAAGCGCGTGGACACAGCCGTGTTCGACGCGATCAAGCTCGCCGTCGACGGGAAGTTCAAGGGCGGCAACATCGTCTTCGGCCTCAAGGACAACGGCGTCGCGATCGGCAAGATCAGTCCGAAGGTGCCGAAGTCCGAGGTCGCCAAGGTGATGCAGATCCGCGCCGACATCATCTCGGGGAAGGTTCGCAATATCCCAACGACCGTGAAGTAACTCCGGCTCGCGCGTAGGGGACAGGTCTCAGGGACTGTCCCTCAGACGTGCCGCATGCCGACATGTCCGAGGGTCAGACCCCTACCGGGGTCAGACCCGACCCTCGTACGCTCGCCATCCGGGACAGGTCTCAGGGACTGTCCCTCAGACGTGCCGCATGCCGACACGTCCCGGGGGTAAGACCCCCTTGGGTCTGACCCTCTACGGGAACGTCGTCTGCTGCGGACGGAGGTCCAACGGGCCTCCGTCGTAGCACTGGGCGGACCGGTAGTCCGTCGGCTCGTTGGGGTAACCGCGCGCGTAGATCCACGCCTGAAGCTCTTCGGCCCGTCGCGTCGGCACGCCCAGCCGCTCCGCGACGAAAGCCGTGTTCTGCAGCGCGTAGCACTCGGTCACGCCTTCGTCCCCGAAGCCGCGCAGGTGGAATGCCTCGTGTGCGAGTGTGTGCGCCGCCCACGCGGCGTCGAACTCCCCGAAGCCGCAGTTGCGGTGCTCGATGCAGCTGAAGTCGACGCGGTCGAGCCGCCGCAGCGCCTTGCAGGTCTGAGGGGAGAGCTCCGTGTGGTCGGCAGGCCGGCCCGCGGCGTCGAACTGCACCCGCCCGGCCTCGCCGCGCACATCGACGAGCTCCGCGAGGAAGCTGGGACAGCGGACGGCGACCTTGCGGCCGGCCAGGTCGCCGGCGATCGCCGCCAGCCGGTCCTGCTCGCGGATCCGCTGCTCGTGGCGCGCGAAGCCGAGGGCCGCCAGGGCGCCGACGACGACGAGGAGGACGGCGATGAACCGCACCGCTGAAGGATCGGCATGCGCCCGGACGTCCTTGACGGTCAGGTTCGGAGCGCGGACGGACGGGAACACACGTCCGGGCGCCGTCGTTGTAGGGCCGAAGGAAGGAGGAAGCAGATGGCGCATCGATTGAAGGACGAACAGCGAAAGTTCCTGGAGGAGAATCCGTTCGTCGGCACCCTGACCACGCTTCGCGAAGACGGCTCGCCGCACTCGACGATCGTGTGGGTCGACGTCGAGGACGGCAACGTCTCGTTCAACACGGCCCGCGGGCGGGCGAAGTCGGAGCATCTCGAGCACGACCCGCGCGCGTCGCTGCTCGTGGTCGATCCGAACGACTCGTATCGCTGGGTGGCGGTGAGCGGCCCGGCGGAGCTGACCGAAGCAGGCGCCGACGAGCAGATCGACAAGCTCGCGAAGAAGTACCTCGGGAAAGATGAGTACCCCTGGCGCAAGCCGGAGGAGCAACGCGTCAAGGTCGTGATCGAGCCCGACAAGGTCGACGCACGCGGTTTCGGCGACTAGCCGCGGCCAGGGCCATCCGTAAGATCGGCGCGTGAGCGTCGACCCGCCCGGCAATGTCCGTGCTCTCGCAGAGCGGCTTCGTGCCGAGAAGACCGTGCCTGGTCTTCTCGGCGCGACTGCCCAAGCGTACGTCCAGCTCCTCGACGCACCTGCCTGCACGATCTCGCGTGTGATCGGCGACTTGCTGGTCGACCTGGTGCAGCACCAGCGCGAGGGCACGCCGAACCGGCTGGGTCACGGATACCTCATCTCGGACTATCCGCTGACGCGCGCGGTGATCGAGGAGCGCGAGGCGCGCGCGGTGTTCCACGCCGACGCGGACGCCGACGCCAACGAGGTGAGGCTGCTGAAGGAGCTGGGCTACGACTCGTTGCTGATGGTCGCGATCGAGGCGCACGGCGGCGCGTGGGGGCTCGTCGAGGTCTTCGGCGAGAACGGCCGGCGCTTCGGCGACGACGAACTCCGTCTGGCGCAAGAGCTCGCGGGCGAGGCCGGGCAGATCCTGCAACAGCTCGAGTCCCCGGCATGAAGGTGAAGATCGCCGACGTCGGCCCGCGGGACGGACTGCAGAACGAGCCTGAGACGCTCGCGCCGGCGGTACGCGCTGAGCTCGTGAACAGGCTCGCAGCTGCCGGGCTGCCACGCGTCGAGGCGGCCAGCTTCGTGCGTCCCGACGCCGTGCCGCAGATGGCCGGCGCGGAAGAGGTGGTGGCTGCGATCGAACGTCGGCAGGGGACGGAGTACTCGGGGCTCGCTCTCAACGAGCAGGGCTACGAGCGGCTCGTCGCCGCCGGCCTCGACCGCGTCAACTTCACGCTCGCGGCGACGGAGAGCTTCAGCCGACGCAACGCGAATCGCTCCGTCGAGGCAGCCGTCACCGCGGCCAAGGCCGTGATCGATCGCTCCCGGCTGCCTGTCACCGTGACGATCAGCGTCGCCTTCGGCTGCCCCTTCGAAGGGCAGGTCGACCCCGCGGTCGTCGCGGACCTCGCCGCGCAGTTCCCGTCCGCGGAGATCGTCCTGGCGGACACGATCGGGGTTGCGACACCCAAGCAGGTGCGGGCACTCGTGGAACGAACCGGCGCGCCGGGCGTCCACCTGCACAACACGCGCAATACCGGTTACGCGAACGCGATCGCGGCGCTCGAGGCAGGCGCGACGGTGCTCGACGCATCGTGCGGCGGCCTCGGCGGCTGCCCGTATGCGCCGAGAGCCACCGGCAACATCGCGACGGAGGACCTCGTGTATCTGCTCGAAGGCGACGGAGTCGACACCGGTGTCGATCTCGAGGCGCTCATTGCGACGTCGGCCTGGCTGGAGCGCGTGCTGGGACGCAGGCTGGAGGGGCAGGTCTACCGCGCCGGAGCGTGGGCCGGCGCCTGAGCTGCCCGGCGAAACGACTCAAGCGCGAGGTCGATCTCGTCGTCGCCCGTCTGCCAGTTCGACACCGACACGCGAATTGCACGCCGGTCTTCCCAGGTCGTCCCGCTCATCCACACGTCGCCGCCCTCCTGGACGGCGCGCAACACCTCGTCCGTCCGCGCGTCAGACTCGAACCGGAACAGCACCTGGTTCAGCACGACGTCGTTGAGCAGCTCGACGCCCGGCAGCTCGACGATGCCGTCCGCGAACCGGCGCGCACATGAGCACGCCCGTTCGACGAGGTCCGCGACGCCGCTTCGCCCCAGCGACTTGAGCGCCGCGTAGAGAGCGAAGCCGCGCGCGCGGCGAGAGAACTCCGGCACCCAGTCGACCTGGTCGCGCAGCGTCTTCGTCTCGTCCTGGATCAGATAGGACGCACTGATCGTCATCGCGGCCCGGTGAGCCTCGGGATCGGCACAGAGCACGAGCGCCGAGTCGTACGGGACGTTGAGCCACTTGTGCGCGTCCGTGATCCACGAGTCCGCGCGCTCGACGCCACGCAGCAGCTGCTCGTGCGAGGGGCTCGCAACAGCCCAGAGCCCGAAGGCGCCGTCGACGTGCAGCCATGCCCCGTGCTCGGCAGACAAGTCGGCGATCTCCTCGAAGGGGTCGAAGGCGCCGGTGTTCACCTCACCGGCCTGCGCGCAGACGATGGTCGGGCCGTCGCCTCGCTGGAGTGCGGCGCCGAGCGCCGCGGGCTCCAAACGTCCCTGCGCGTCTGCGGCAACCGACTCCGGAGCCCCGAGGCCGAGCAGCCGCGCGGCCCGGTCGACGGTGACGTGGCGCTTGGCGCCGACGAGCAACCGGATTCGCGGCGCCCCAGTGAGTCCGTCCCGGTTGACATCCCAGCCGGTGCGCTCGAGCACACGGAAGCGCGCTGCGGCGAGAGCGGTGACGCTCCCCATCTGCGTCCCGGTGACGAGACCGATCGAAGCGTCGGTGGGTAGGCGGAGCAGCTCGCACACCCATTCGTGCACGACTTGCTCGACGACCGAGGCTGCGGGGCCGCCGGCGTAGAGGCCGGCATTCTGGTCCCAGGCCGAGGTGAGCCAGTCGGCCGCCAATGCAGCCGGGAGGCCGCCGCCGATCACGAACCCGAAGTAGCGACCGCTCGGTATCGCCACGATGCCGCGGCCGGCGTCGGCGGCCAGCTCCTCCACGACCGTGCGCGGATCCGTCGGCCCGTCCGGTAGCGGGCCGCCCAGTGCGGCACGCAGCTCGTCGGCCGACGCGGTCGGGAAGACGGGACGGTCGTCGATCGACTCGAGGAAGTCGGCGGCGAGCTCCGCGGTTCGCTGCAGAAGTGCCCGTGTATCGGTCACGACTTCGACTCTACGCGGCGGATCACGCCTTCCGCCGCGAGCGTCTCGAGCTCGACGTCGCCGTAGCCGAGCTCACGCAGCACCTCGTCGGTGTGCTCTCCCAGGCGCGGCGGCTGCCGGTTGTGGACGACCCGTTCGCCGTCGATCGAGAGCGGCAGCGCGACCGTCGGCTCGGGTAGGTGCTGGATCAGTCCGAGCGCGGAGGTCTGCTCATGGTCGGCGGCCTGGCCGACGTCGTTGACCGGTGCCGCGGGCACGCCTGCCTCGCCGAGGCGCGACAGGAGGTCCGTGACGCTCTGGGCGCCGACGCGCTGCTGAATCAGCTCGGCGAGCTCGTCCCGTCGCGAGACGCGGTCGGGGTTCGTCGCGTAGCGAGCATCGCGAGCGAGCTGGTCGAGCTCGAGCACGGTGCAGAGGCGCTGGAACAAGCGGTCGTTTCCCGCCGCGATCATCAGGTCGCCGTCCCGCGCGTGGAAGACCTGGTACGGCGCGATCAGCGGGAACGCCGTTCCATGCCGTCTCGGAACTCCGCCGCCCGCGAGGTAGGCGGTGACCTGGTAGGGGAGGAGCGCGATCGCCGTCTCGTAGAGCGACACGTCGACGGTGCGACCGCCGCCGGCATGGAGTGCCGACACGATTCCGAGCGCCGCCCACAGCCCCGTGCCCTGATCGATGATCGACGCGCCGACCCGCACGCCCGGCCGGTCGGGCTCGCCGGTGACGCTGATCAGCCCGCCGAAGGCCTGCAGCAACGGGTCGTAGCCAGGGCTTCGGCTCAGCGGTCCGCTGCGGCCAAAGGCGCCGATGTCGCAGTACACGAGCTGCGGATTGCGCGCGCGCAGGTCGTCGGCGCCGAGCCCCAGGCGTTTCGCCGTGCCCGGCCGGAGGCTCTGCAGGAAGACGTGTGCGGAGTCGGTCAGCCGCAGGACCACGTCGCGGCCACGCTTGACGTCGAGCGCGAGCGAGCGCTTGTTGAGGTTGGCCGCGTAGAACATCACGCTTGACCCCTCCCAGAACGGCGGTCCCCATGCGCGTGCCTCGTCGCCGCGCCCCGGATGCTCGACCTTGACGACGTCTGCGCCGAGCGCCCCGAGGATCTCCGTACAGTACGGGCCCGCGAGCGAGCTCGTCACGTCCACGACTCGCACACCTCGGAGCGGCAGAAAACCGTTGGCCATACGCGCGCGACGATACGGAAGGAGGCGTAGGGCGTGCTGCTTGCGCTGTTGCAGGGCCTGATCGACCTCCTGACGGGATCGGTGTGGACGTATCCGCTCCTGTTCGGGATCTCCGCCGGCGACGCGGTCTTCCCGGCGTTTCCGAGCGAGACGGCGCTGATCGTGTGCGGCCTGCAGGCGGCCCGCGGCGAGCTGTCGCTCGAATGGGTGATCGTCTCTGCGGGGCTCGGCGCGTTCATCGGCGACAACGCCTCGTACGCGGCGGGCCGCTGGCTCGGCCGTCCGGTCGTGCGGCGCTTCTTCAGCGGCGAGGTTTCGCAGCGGCGACTCGAGTGGGCGAAGAACTTCCTCAGGGAGCGTGGGAGCTACGTGCTCGTCGTGGCGCGTTTCATCCCCGGCGGGAGGACCGCGACGACGTTCACCGCGGGGCTCGTTCATCTGCGCTGGCCGACGCGGTTCTTGCCCTACATCGCAGCCGCCGCGGTGCTCTGGTCGCTCTACGGCGCGCTGCTCGGCTACCTCGGCGGACGTATCTTCGAGGATCAGCCGATCTACGCCTTGCTCGTCGCGTTCGGGATCGCCGGGCTGATCACCGCCGGGGCGGAAGCCTGGCGGCGCTTCCGCAAGTAGCTACGGTGCTCGGATGAACCGTCTCGCGCAAGAGACGAGCCCGTATCTCCTCCAGCACGCGGACAACCCGGTCGACTGGTTCCCCTGGGGAGAAGAGGCACTCGCGCGCGCGCGTGAAGAAGACAAGCCGATTCTCCTCTCGGTCGGCTACGCCGCCTGCCACTGGTGCCACGTGATGGAGCACGAGTCCTTCGAGGACGAGGCCACGGCCGCACTGATGAACGAGCACTTCGTGTCGGTGAAGGTCGACCGGGAGGAGCGTCCCGACGTCGACACCGTGTACATGGACGCGGTCGTGTCGCTGACCGGCCACGGCGGCTGGCCGATGACCGTCTTCCTCACGCCGGCGGGTGAGCCCTTCTTCGGGGGCACGTACTTTCCGCCAGAGCCTCGGCACGGACTGCCGAGCTTCAAGCAGCTGCTCCAGGCCGTCGCGCAGGCCTGGCGCGAGCGGCGCGGCGACATCCAGCGTGACGCCGGTGCAGTCGCGGAGCAGCTGCGCCGCACCGCCGAGCCGTCGCACGAGCCGCTCACCTCCTCGCTGCTCGGGGAGGCGGTGCGTGCCCTGCGGCGGCAGTTCGACCCGGAGTGGGGCGGTTTCGGCGGCGCGCCGAAGTTCCCACCGGCCTCGGTACTCGAGTTCCTGCTGCGCCGTGCGGAGCTCGAGCCCGTGACCAGGACCCTCGATGCGATGGCGGCCGGCGGAATGTACGACCTCGTGGGCGGCGGCTTCCATCGCTACTCGGTCGATCGCACCTGGCTGGTGCCGCACTTCGAGAAGATGCTGTACGACAACGCGTTGCTCGCGCCCGTGTACTTGCACGCCTGGCTCGTGACCGGCGACGAGCGTTATCGCGAGATCGCCGAGGAGACGCTCGACTACATGCTGCGCGACCTGCGCCTACCGGAAGGCGGCTTCGCCTCGGCTGAGGACGCGGATACCGACGGCGTCGAGGGGCTGACGTATACGTGGGCGGAGGACGACGGCGTTCCGCCCGAGCTCCTGCAGCCGTTCGAGCACGGCCGGTTCATCGTCCGCGGCGAGCTCGATGCCGACACGAAGGCTCGGCTCTTCGCCGAGCGCGAGCGGCGACGGAAACCGCTGCGTGACGACAAGGCGATCGCCTCGTGGAACGGTCTCGCGCTCGCCGCGCTCGCGGAGGCGGGCCGCCGGCTCGGCCGCTCCGACTACCTGGACGCGGCACGGGCACTGGCGGAGTTCCTGCTCGGGCCGCTCTCGACGCCCGAGGGGCGATTGGCCCGAAGCTGGCGCGCCGGCGAGGCGAGGCACGCGGGCGTGCTGGAGGACTACGCCGACGTGGCCAACGGTCTGTACGAGCTGCACGTCGCGACCGGGGAGCTGCCCTGGCTGCTCGAGGCCCGGCGGCTCGCACTCCTCGCCGTTCAGCTCTTCGCCGACGACGAGCGCGGCGGCTTCTTCCTCACGCCGAGGGACGGCGAAGAGCTCGTGGCACGGAAGAAGGACTTCGACGACCACCCGACCCCGTCCGGAAACTCGATGCTCGCCTACGTCCTGCTGCGGCTCGCGCGGCTGTGGGGCGACGCCGACCTCGAGCGGCGGGCGGTCGGCGTCTTCCGCTTCGTGGTGCCGGCGGCGACCCGCACACCATCCGCCTTCGGGCATGCGCTGAGCGCCCTCGACCTGCACTTCTCGCCTCCGCGCGAGCTCGCCGTCATCGGCCCGCCGGACTCGGCAGTCGCCCGGGCTGCGCTCGCGTCCTTCGACCCGAATGCGGTGGTCGCGTTCGGGCCGGCCGACGAGGTGCCGCTCCTCGCCGGGAAAGGTCTCGTCGACGGCCGGCCCGCCGTCTACGTCTGCGAGAGCTTCGCCTGCCAGGCGCCGATCACGGACGCCGCGCAGCTGAAAGAGGAGGCGCAGCCGCGACTGTGACTTCCTAGCAGGTCGACAACCGCGGAAGGCGCGCCTCCTCGAATGAGCAGACCCGTGCAGGGAGCAAAACCCTGCACTCGATTTCCTAGGAGACCTCGTGGACGGCTGCGTCCGGGATGGTGGCGATGAGGGCTTCCGTCGAGACCGGGAAGACGGCATGAGGCGTCCCGCCCGCGCACCAGACGGTCTCGAACCGGCGCAGGGACGCGTCGACCACCGTCCGCACCGGCCGCTCGTGCCCGACCGGCGGCACGCCCCCGATCGCGAACCCCGTCGCCTCACGCACCTCGGCACCGCTCGCCTGCCTCGCACCCGGCCCGAGCTTCGCGGTGTCGACCCGGCGGTCGCCCGCGCAGAGGCAGAGCAGCGGGCCTGCCTCGTCCACGAAGACGAGCGACTTGACGATCTGGCCCACCTCCACGCCGACGGCGATGGCCGCCTCCCGGGCCGTCCGCGTCGAGTCGGCGAGCTCCCGCACCTCCACGTCGAGACCCAGCTCGCGTAGTCGCTCTTGGAAACGCTCCGCCGTCGGGTGCATCTCGATTTAGGCTACTGCAGCCTTGCCCCTGCTCGAAGTCGACAACGTCTCGAAACGTTTCGGCGGCATCGTCGCGCTCGACGGCGTGTCCTTCGGCGCCGGCGCGGGGGAGATCGTCGGGCTGATCGGCCCGAACGGCGCGGGCAAGACGACCGCGTTCAACGTCATCACACGCCTCTACACGCCGGACGAGGGCGACGTTCGCTTCGACGGTCAGAGCCTGCTCGACACGCCCCCGAGCGCCGTCATCCTTCGCGGGATCGCGCGCACGTTCCAGAACGTGGAGCTCTTCCGCGGCATGTCGGTGTACGACAACGTTCGCGTCGGCGCGCACGTGCGGCACGGCGAGCAGTCGCCCGAGGACGTCCTCTACTACACGCACCTCTACTCGGTGAGAGACCGGCCGGCGTCGGAGTTGCCCTACGGCACCCAGAAGCGCGTCGAGCTCGCCCGCGCGCTCGCCTCCGCTCCCCAGCTGCTGCTTCTGGACGAGCCGGCCAGCGGGTTGAGCCACGACGAGGTGGCGCAGCTGGGCACGTTCATCCGGCGGATGCGCGACGACTTCGACCTGACGATCCTGCTCGTCGAGCATCACATGGGGCTCGTGATGAGCGTCGCGACGCGCGTGCACGTGCTCGACTTCGGCAAGAAGATCGCGGCAGGGACGCCGGCGGAGGTGCAGTCGAACCAGGCCGTGATCGAGGCGTACCTGGGAGCGCCGGCATGAGCGTCGCTCGCCTTCGGCTCGCTCCCGTGGGGGAAACCATGTTTCCCCCACGAGCCCCCTTCTTGGATGCACGGCCGGGGGAACCTCCCGGTTCCCCCGGCGAGCACGCCCCCTCCCCGGCTCATCGGGCAGAGGTTGCCCGATGAGCGTCGCTCGCCCTCGGCTCGTCCCCTCCCCTGCTCAGCGGGCAAAGGTCGCCCGATGAGCGTCCTCGAGCTGCACAACGTGCACGCGCGCTACGGGCAAGTCGAGGCGCTGCACGGCGTCTCGATGACGGTCGGCGACGGAGAGCTCGTCGCCGTCCTCGGAGCGAACGGCGCCGGGAAGACGACGACCCTGCGCGCAGTCTCCGGAACGGTGCGGCGTAGCGGCGACGTCGTGTTCGACGGGAAGAAGCTGCCGCGCCGGCCGGAGACGACGGCGCGCGCAGGCGTCGCGCACGTGCCGGAGGGCCGCGGCACGTTCGGCGAGCTGACGGTGTGGGAAAACCTTCGGCTCGGGGCGTACACGCGCAGGCGCGGCCTCAAGGAGGACGCCGCGCGTGTCTTCAAGTTCTTCCCCCGGCTCGAGGAGCGGCGCAAGCAGCAGGCCGGAACGCTCTCGGGCGGCGAGCAGCAGATGCTCGCGCTGGGGCGAGCGATGATGGCGCGGCCGAAGCTCCTCCTGCTCGACGAGCCGTCGCTCGGGCTCGCGCCGCTGCTCGTCAAGGAAATCTTCGACGCCCTCGCGCGCATGAAGGAGCAGGACGGCTTGTCCGTGCTCGTGGTGGAGCAGAACGCGAGCCTCGCGCTCGCGCACGCCGCCCGTGCCTACGTGCTCGAGGTCGGCAACGTCGTCGTCGAGGGAACGAGTGACGAGCTGCGCGCGAACGAATCCGTCCGCAAGTCCTACCTCGGGTACTAGTGCTCGCGACCTTCACGTGGACGGAGTTCGCGCAGCAGCTCGCCGCAGGCATCCGGGAAGGCGCGATCTACGCCGGTCTCGCCCTGGCGATCGTGCTCATCTACCGGTCCACGCGCGTGATCAACTTCGCACAGGGCGAGATGGCGACGTTCACGACGTTCATCGCCTGGTCGCTCCAGAACCGCGGCCTGTCGTTCTGGGTCGCGTTCCCGATCGTGCTTGCGATTGCGTTCGCCGGCGGCGTCGCCATCGAGCGCACGCTCATTCGCCCGGTCGAGAACGCGCCGGTGCTGACGATCGTCATCGTCACGCTCGGACTCGCGCTCCTCCTCAACGGCCTGATGAGCGTGATCTGGGGCGGCGCGAACCGGCAGTTCCACGGGCCGTTCTCGACCCGCACGATCGACGTGGGCGGCGTCCCGATCAGCGTGCAGGACATCGGCATCGTTGCGGTCTCGATCGTCCTCGTCGTCCTGCTCTGGCTCTTCTTCCGCTACACGAAGCTCGGCCTGGCGCTGCGGGCGTCCGCCGTGAACCCCGACTCGTCCCGTCTCGTCGGCGTGCGAGTCGGCTGGATGCTCGCGCTCGGCTGGGGCATCGCGGCCGTGCTCGGCGCGGTTGCGGGGATGATGATCGCCCCGGTCGTCTTCCTCGATCCGAACATGATGCAGACGATCCTCCTCTATGCCTTCGCTGCGGCCGTGCTCGGCGGGCTCGAGTCTCCGGCCGGCGCGGTCGTCGGCGGCCTGCTGCTCGGGGTGACGATCACGATGCTCGGCCGCTACGTCGGCTTCATCGGTTCGACGCTGAAGCTGCCGGCGGCACTGCTGCTGATCCTCGTCCTGCTACTCCTGCGGCCGGGCGGCCTCTTCGGCCGGGTAGCGGTGCGGCGCGTATGAAGCTGAAGCTCGCGCTCGAGGTCGCCTGCTTCCTCGCCCTCGCAGCCTTCGTCGCAGTCCTGCCGCGCTTCATCAGCGACTTCCGCGCGCGCGAGTTCGCCATCGCGGGCATGTACTTCATCGCGCTCCTCGGTCTCTCGATCCTGACCGGATACAGCGGCCAGATCTCCCTGGGGAACGGCGCCTTCATGGCGGTCGGCGGCTACACGACCGCGATTCTCAGCGTCGACGGCTTCTACGGCCATCCTCTGCGCGACCTCTGGACGATCCCGATCGCCGGTGTCGTCGCCGGCGTCGCGGGCCTCGTCGTCGGGGTGCCCGCGCTGCGGCTTTCCGGCCTGTACCTCGCGCTGATCACGTTCGGCATCGCCGTCTCGTTTCCACAGCTGCCGAAGAAGTTCGATCACTTCTTCGGCGGAACGACGGGGAAGATCCTGAGCTTGCCCAGGCCCCCCTTCGGACTCGACACGACACCGAACGACTGGATCTTCTACCTCACCTGGGGCATCGCGCTCGTGCTGCTCGCGCTCGCCTGGCTGCTCGTCCGCGGCAGGACAGGCCGCGGGTTGAAGGCGATCCGGGACAGCGAGGTG
Source organism: Gaiellaceae bacterium (assembly GCA_035764165.1). Taxonomy (GTDB): domain Bacteria; phylum Actinomycetota; class Thermoleophilia; order Gaiellales; family Gaiellaceae; genus 3-1-20CM-4-69-9. Next base: position 62,442 of record DASTZS010000031.1, read on the forward strand.
GCAGCGGTTTCGTCGGGAATCAGCCTGGCCCGGTACAAGACGCTCGCGTTCGGCATCTCCGCCTTCTATGCGGGAATTGCCGGTTCGCTCTACGCGATCGCGAACGCATACGTGAACCCGGACGTCTTTCCGATCATGCTTTCCATCTACCTCGTCGTCGGCCTCGCGGTCGGTGGCCTGGACTCGCTCTTCGGCCTCCTCGGGGGCGCCGCGCTCATCTACTTCCTCCAGAATCACGCGGACACCGTCGCGCGCTGGATCAACCACCTGCCGGCGCTCGAGCTCGATCCGAAGCAACCCGGCATCCCCAGCGTCGTCTTCGGCGTGGTGTTGATCGTCGTGATGCTGCTGATCCCCACCGGGATGGGAGGGCTCGCCCGCAAGTTCTTTGTCTCACTAACAACTCGGCGTTAGGATCGTTACAGGTGGGCGTGAGGGTCTTTCTCGTCTTCGTGGCGGCGGCGTTGCTCGCCGTCACATCCGCGAGCGCGCGTCAGGTCGCGACGCCGGGCGTCACCTCGGACGAGATCCACCTCGGCTCGAGCGTCCCGCTGAGCGGTGAGGCCGCGATCGCCGGGAACGTCGCGCGCGGGATCGAGGCGTACTTCAACTACGTCAACGACAAGGGCGGGGTGTTCGGCCGCAAGATCAAGTTCACCTACCTCGACGACGGCTACGACCCCGGCCGCGCCGTCAACAACACGATCCGGCTCATCCAGCAGGAGCAGGTGTTCGCCGTCTTCAGCTCGCTCGGCACGAGCAACAACCTCGCCGTGCGCAAGCTCTTGAACGACGCGAAGGTGCCGCAACTCTTCGTCTCTTCGGGCGCGACGACGTTCGGCCGCGACTACAAGAAGTACCCGTGGACGATCGGCTACATCCCGCCCTACTCCGAGGAGGGGGAGATCTACGGGCGCTACGTCGTGAAGAACATCAAGAAGGCGAAGATCGCCGTCCTGTACCAGAACGACGACTACGGGCGGGATCTGTTCGCCGGGCTGCGGCGGGGTCTGGGCGCAAAGGCGAAGTCGATCGTGGCCAAGGTCGGGTACGACCCGACCTCCGCCGACGTCCAGCCGCAGGTGACGCAACTGAAGGCGTCGAAGGCGAATGTGCTGATGGTCTTCGCGTTCGGCAAGTTCTCCCTGCAGGCGTTCAACGCCGTCTCCCGCCTCGGCTGGAAGCCGCAGATCTTCGTCAACGACGTGTCGTCCGCATCGGCCTTGATGTCGATCGTGCCGCAGAAGGCGGCCAACGGCGCGATCTCGATCGTCTTCGGCAAGGACCCCGCCTCGCCCAGTTGGGCGAACGACAAGGGCATCAGGCTGTTCCAGTCCATCCTCAGGAAGTACGGGAACGGCACGAACGCGCGTGACCTGAAGGACGGCTATTTCAGCGCGGGCATGGCGACGGCATACACGATGGTGAACACGCTCAAGAAAGCCGGCAGGAACCCGACACGTCAGAGCGTCATGAACGCGGCGACCCACCTCAACGAGAAGGGCAATCCCTTCGTGCTGCCCGGCATCGTCATCCGGACGACACCGAAGAGCCGCTTCCCGATCACGCAGGTGCGCCTGCAGCGCTGGTCGGCGAACGCCTGGCGCCCATTCGGCAAGCTCGTTTCCGCGAAGCCCGGCTAGCCGTCAGCGCAGGTTGCCGGTGCGGCCGGGCGAGTGCCGGCCGGCTGGGGCCAGACGCGGACGAGGAGGGGCGAGCCGGCCACGGCAACGATGGCCAGGGGGGACGACGAGGAGGGCGGCTCTCCGCAACCGGCATGACAGCAGCGCCCTGCGACCGGCGGCGGAAACCTTAACGTCGCTCTCACTTCGTGCCGATACCGTGCGAGACGTGCGGCGCAGACACATACGGACCGCTTTCTTCGACGAGCTCGCGCTCGGCCGTCTCCCGTCGTTCCGCCGCTCCTACGCAGCCGCGCTGGGTCTCATCGTCGCCTCGGGAGTCGCGCTCGGCGCGACCCACGTCGGCCGCGGAGCCTTCGACGGTGCGGTAACCAGCCTCGCCCGGGCGCAGCCGGGGTGGCTGGTCACCGCGGCTGTCTCGTTCGGGGTAGCACTCCTCGCCTCGGCGGCGGCCTGGCGTGCCGGCCTCGAGGCGTGCGGGGGCAGCGCCTCCTTCTCGCAGGTCTGGGCGAGGTACGCCGTCGGCTCGCTCGTCAACGCGCTGGCACCCGCCCACCTGGGCGGCGCGGTCCGGCTGGCCCTGCTCTCGCACACGCTCCCGGGCGAGGACCGCCTCTGGCGCGCGGGCGGCGTGGGGGCGTCTGTCGCCGCCGCACGCACCCTTGCGCTCTCCGCCCTGGTCGTGGCAGCCGCGGCGGTCGGCGGCGTGCCGCTGTGGCCGGCGCCGCTCCTCGCAGTCACAGTTCTCGTCCTGGTCGGGCTCGGCATCCGGTTCGGCACGCGGACGACGGGCCGCATCGGGGCGCTCTTGGAGATCTTCCGCAGCGCTGCCCGCTCGCCTCGCGCCGGCGGGGTGCTGCTCGCGTGGACCGCGTGCTCGTTCGCGGCGCGCATCGTCGCCGCGGTCGCGATTGCGATGGCGCTCGGCGTCTCGAGCCCGCTCCTGGTCGCGCTCGTCCTGCTCGCCGCGATGGCTCTGTCGGGTGCGCTTCCGCTCACCCCGGGCAATTTCGGCGCAGGCGCGGGAGCCGCGACGCTCGCGCTGCACGGCGCCGGCGTCGGGCTCGGTTCCGCCCTGGCGCTCGGCGTCGCGTTCCAGGCTGTCGAGACCTTCGCCGGAATGGTCCTCGGCCTGGTCGGTGCCGCGGTGCTGGCGACGCCCGGCACGCGCATCCGGCGGTGGTCGCTGGCCGCTGCAGGCGCCGGCGTCGTCGTGGTCGCGGCGGCACTCGGCATCGCAACCATCGACCTCGTCTGAGCTTCCGTCGCGCCGAAGCGGGCGCGTAAGCTCCGGCCATGGAGCTCCTTCACCGGCCGCTTCACGAGTTGTGCGCCGAGGCGCGGGAGCTGCGGAGCGAAGGCCACGGGAACCTCGTCACGTTTTCGCCGAAGGTCTTCATCCCGCTGACCAAGCTCTGCCGTGACGTGTGTCACTACTGCACGTTCGCGCACCCGCCCCGGCGCGGCGAGCGCGCGTACCTCACGATCGAGGAGGTGCTCGAGGTCGCGCGGGCCGGCGCGGCGGCCGGTTGCAAGGAAGCGCTCTTCACCCTCGGCGACAAGCCGGAGCTGCGCTACCGCGCGGCCAGAGAGGAGCTCGAGCTACTCGGCTGCGAGACGACGCTCGAGTACCTCGGCCGCGCGGCGGAGGCGGTGCTGACGGAGACGGGTCTCCTGCCGCATCTCAACCCCGGCGTCCTGACCAGGGACGACCTACGCTCGCTGCGCCCGGTCAGCGCGTCGATGGGCCTGATGCTCGAGACCGTCTCCGAGCGGCTCTCGGCGCGCGGCGGTCCGCACTTCGGCTCGCCGGACAAGCTGCCCGCACCGAGGCTCGACACGATCGCGGCGGCGGGAGCGGAGCGTGTTCCCTTCACCACGGGCCTCCTGATCGGCATCGGCGAGACCCGCGCCGAGCGCATCGACACGCTGCTGGCAATCCGGGAGCTGGCCCACCGTCACGGCCACGTCCAGGAGGTGATCGTCCAGAACTTCCGCGCGAAGCCCGGCACGCGGATGGCGGACGCGCCGGAGCCCGAGCTCGACGAGCTCCTGTGGACGATCGCGGTCGCACGGATCCTGCTCGGCCCTCACGCGCACATCCAGGCGCCGCCGAATCTCTCCTTCGACGACTTCCCGCGTCTCCTCGACGCGGGCATCGACGACTGGGGCGGCGTCTCGCCGGTGACGATCGACCACGTCAACCCCGAGGCGCCGTGGCCCGAGCTCGAGCGCCTGCGGGCGGGCACCGAGAGCCGCGGGCTCGAGCTCGCGCCGCGGCTCCCGGTCTACCCCGAGTGGATCTCAGATCAGTGGATCGATGCCGAGGTGATGCCGGCCCTGCTGCGGGCGTCGGACTCGCTCCGGCTCGCGCGCGAGGACGGCTGGTCGCCGGGCGAGAGCGGCGCCATCCCGTTCGTCCCGCGCGCTGCGCTCCCGATCGACACGCAGGCCGAGCTCGGCGAGGAGGAGATCGTTCGCCTCTTCCGCGCGCGCGGCGGAGAGCGCGACCGCGTGCTCGCCGCGGCCGACAGGCTGCGCAGGGAAGTCTGCGGCGACGAGGTGAGCTACGTCGTCACGCGCAACATCCAGTACACGAACGTCTGCTACTTCCGCTGCGGCTTCTGCGCGTTCTCGAAAGGGAAGCTCGCCGCGAACCTGCGCGGCGCTCCCTATCTCGTGCCGCACGGAGAGATCGTCCGCCGCTGCGAGGAGGCATGGGAACGCGGCGCGACCGAGGTCTGTCTCCAGGGCGGCATTCATCCCGGCTTCGACGGCGACTACTACCTCTCTGTGGTGCGGGCGATCAAGGCGGCGGTGCCGGACCTGCACGTGCACGCGTTCTCGGCTCTCGAGGTGTGGCAGGGAGCGGCGACGCTCGGCCTGCCGCTCCGGGACTATCTCGCCGCGCTCCGTGACGCCGGTCTCGGCTCGCTGCCGGGAACGGCGGCGGAGATCCTCGACGACGAGGTGCGGCGCGTGATCTGCCCGGACAAGGTCACGACGGAGCAGTGGTTGCACGTGCACGACGTCGCCCATCGCGCCGGCCTGCGCTCGAACGTGACGATGATGTTCGGGCACGTCGAGGGGCCGCAGCACTGGGCGCGCCATCTCCTGCGCGCGCGCGAGCAGCAGGGCCGAAGCGGCGGGTTCACGGAGTTCGTGCCGCTCCCGTTCGTGCACATGGAGGCGCCGATGTGGTTGCGCGGCAGGGCGCGCTCGGGTCCGACGTTCGGCGAGACGCTGCTCGTGCACGCGGTCGCGAGGCTCGCGCTGCATCCGTTCATCACGAACATCCAGGTCTCGTGGGTGAAGCTGGGGCCGGCGGGAGTGGCGGCCGCGTTGCGCGCAGGCGTGAACGACCTCGGCGGGACGCTGATGAACGAGTCGATCTCGCGCTCCGCAGGAGCGGAGCACGGCCAGGAGTTCCCGCCGGAGCGGATGGAGGAGCTGATCCGCTCGGCCGGACGCGTGCCGCGGCAGCGGACGACGCTGTACGCGGATGCGCCCGCCGAGCGTCGGGCCGCGTCCTTCGCCGCAGCGCCGCTCGCAGAGCCGTGGAACCCGCCCGTCAAGGATGCGCGCCTCGTCGCGCCGCCCCGGCTGGTGCGGCCGGGGTTCGCCGCCTAGTCTTCGTCGGCCTCGAGCCGCTCGAAGGCGCGCTCGAACACCTCGCGGGGCTGCGCGCCGAGGACGAGCAGCCGGCGGCCGAGCAGGAACGCGGGGATGCCGTTGATGCCGATCGACTGCGCTTCCATCGTGGACGCCTGGATCCGGTCGAGGTACGCCTCGCCGTCGAAGACGCTGTCGACGTCGATGAGGCCCGCCTCGGCTGCGAGCTCGCGCAACGTCTCGGGGTCGCCGATGTCGCGTCCCTCACTCCAGTAGGCATCCATCAACCGGTCGTGCACCGGCTCGTGCAGGCCCTGGTCGCGCGCGTACTCGGTCAACCGCAGCGCGAGGCGCGAGTTCGGCACGACGTCCGGGTGCGGGTTGTAGGCGAGACCCTCGCGCTCGAACATCGCGCGCACGTGGTCGGTCATCCCGGGCCCGTAGCGCGCGAGCAGCTGCTCGCGCGGGATTCCTGCGGGCGGGTACTCCGGATGGAGGTCGAAGGGCAACCAGGTGACGTCGGCGCCGTACCGGCTCCTTAACGTGTCGGCCAGCGGCTGGCCGACCCGGCAGAACGGTCAGATGTAGTCGGACCAGATGAGGACGTCGTGCGGCACGGCTCTCTACGGTTCGAACGCCAGGAGGTCGTCCAGCGTTTCGCGACGGCGGATGAGCTCGGCGCTGCCGTCGCCGACGAGCACCGCCGCCGGCCGCGGCACGCCGTTGTAGTTCGACGCCATGGCAAGCGTGTACGCGCCGGTCGCGGGCACGGCGAGCAGGTCGCCCGGTTGCGGCTCGGGCAGCTCGACGCCGTCGATCAGGACGTCGCCCGACTCGCAGTGCTTGCCCGCGATGCGAAAGCTCCCTGCGGCCGGCTCGCCGGCGCGGTTCGCCAGGATCGCCTCGTAGCGCGAGCCGTAGAGCTGAGGCCGAGGGTTGTCCGACATGCCGCCGTCGACCGCCGCATACGCGACGCCGGCCGTGCGCTTGATCTGTCCGACGCGATAGAGCGTGAAGCCGGCGGGGCCGACGAGCGAGCGGCCGGGCTCGAGGATCAGCTGGGCCGCCTCGGTCCAGCGCGCCCGCAGGTGCCGGACCAGCTCACCGGCGAACTCGTCCGGCTCGGGCACGGCGTCCTCGAGCGTGTAGCGGATACCGAGGCCGCCGCCGAGGTTGAAGACGCGAGGCGTCCAAGCGAGCTCGTCGCGGCAATGCTCTGCGACGCCGACGAGACGCTCCACCGCGAGCAGGCTCTCCGACGTGCGCATGAGCTGTGAGCCGATGTGGACGTGGAGGCCCGCCGCGTCGAGACCGGACGCACGCGCTTCGCGCACGGCGGCGATCGCGTCGTCGGCGACCAGGCCGAACTTGGACTCCGCGTGCGCGGTCCGGATCGCGTGGTGCGTGTCGGCCTCTATTTCCGGCGTCAGGCGGACGAGAACCGTGGAGACGCCGGCCGTGCGAGCCCGTGCGATCTCGTCGAGGGAGTCGAGCACCACCGTCGCACCGGCCTCGGCGGCGGCCCGGAGCTCCTCGTTCGACTTGTTGTTCCCGTGGAAGATCAGCCGTTCGCCGTCGATTCCCGCTCGTCGCGCGAACTCGAGCTCGCCCAGCGTGGATACGTCGGCTCCGAGTCCTTCGGCCGCGAGCAGTTGCAGCAGGGCGACGTTGGGAAACGCCTTCGTCCCGTAGGCGACGAGCATGTCAGGGTCCACTCGCGCGTACGCGCGCGCACGCGCGAGGACCGTGTCCCGGCAGTAGACGACGATCGGCGTGCCGAACTCGTCCGCGAGCGCGGCCGCACGCAGGCCGCCCACGACCAGCTCGCCGTCGTCCACGGCGGCCGTATCGGGGAAGAGCTCTAGGACGGACGCGGCGTTAGTCGGTCCACCAGCCTTGGATCATCTCTGCATCGCCCGGACCTGTGTTCGGGGCTCCGATCGCGATGAACTCCGCACCCTCGTCGCCGGCCTCGAACCCGCGGACCGTGTCACGGTGCACGCGCACGGCGTCCCACTGCTTGAGGTCGCGGACCTCGTCTTCGAGCTTCATCCGGGCGCTGCCGCTGACGAGGACGTAGACCTCCTCCTGGTTCTTGTGCTTGTGCGCGAAGGGGATCCGGAAGCCCGGCGCAATCCGAAGGTAGGTCACGCCAGAGTTCTTCAGTCCCAGCGGCACACGGGCCATCCGCGTCTCGAGATCCGGCGAGAGGCCGAAGTTCGGCGCCTGGTCCTCGACGTCGTCCTTGAGGTTGATATGGGTGTAGTCGGTCATGGTCGCGACTGTACCGCTGCTAGAGTTGCACGTGATGAAGGGACTGCTTTCGTAGGGAAAGGGGACACTGTGGCGAAGGCCGCGCCAGCTCCCCAGGGCCTCTCGCGCGAGAGGCTTTTTCGTTTCTAGAGGACGGTCATGGACAGGTACGAGCCGCAGACAATCGAGACCAAGTGGCAGCGGGTCTGGGAAGAGAACCGCGTTTTCGAGGTGCCCAACCCCGATCCGGGGGCGCATCGCAACGAGCGCAAGAACTACGTGCTCGAGATGCTGCCGTATCCGTCGGGCAGCCTCCACATCGGCCACGTGCTCGTGTACACGCTCGGCGACGTGCTCGCGCGCTTCTACCGGCGTACGGGCTCAGAGGTGCTGCGGCCGATGGGCTACGACTCCTTCGGGCTGCCCGCCGAGAACGCCGCGCTCAAGGAAGGCGAGCATCCGCGCAAGATCGTCGAGCGCAACATCGAGTCCATCCGGCGGACGATGAAGCGACTCGGCTGGGCGATCGACTGGTCGCGCGAGCTCTCGACGCACGAGCCTGAGTACTACCGCTGGAACCAGTGGCTGTTCCTGAAGTTCTTCGAGCACGGACATGCGTATCGCAAGGCCGCCGTCGTCAACTGGTGCCCGAACGACCAGACGGTGCTCGCGAACGAGCAGGTCAAGGACGGCCGCTGCGAGCGCTGCGGCGCAGAGGTCGAGGCGCGGAAGCTGGAGCAGTGGTTCTTCCGCATCACCGCCTATGCCGACGCACTGCTCGACGAGATGAAGGAGCTCGAGTGGCCGGAGCGGGTGCTGGCGATGCAACGCAACTGGATCGGCCGCTCGGAGGGCGCCGAGATCCTCTTCCGGGTGCAGGAGCTCGACATCGACATCCCGGTGTTCACGACGCGGCCCGACACGCTCTTCGGTGCGACCTTCTTCATCCTCGCGCCGGAACATCCGCTCGTCGACCGGTTGGCGGAACAGTCCCCGAACGGCGACGAGCTCCGTGAGTACGTCCGCACGGCGGCAGCGAGGCCCGCCGAGGAGCGCGCAGCGGGAACCGAGAAGACGGGCGTCTTCACCGGTTTCTTCGCCACGAACCCTGTCAATGACGCGCGCATCCCGATCTGGGTCGCGGACTACGTGCTGATGGACTACGGCACCGGCGCGATCATGGCGGTGCCTGCGCACGACGAACGCGACCGCGAGTTCGCGGAGCGGTTCGACCTGCCGATCAAGACCGTGATCGACGAGGAGGGCAAACTCGTCGATTCGGCGCAGTTCTCCGGCCTGCCGCACGAACAGGCCGCGAAGGCGATCGTCGAGTGGCTCGGCACGAACGGTCGTGGGCGCCCGGCCGTGAGCTACCGCCTGCGCGACTGGGGCTGGTCGCGGCAGCGCTACTGGGGCTGCCCGATCCCGGTCGTCTACTGCGACGAGTGCGGAATCGTTCCCGTGCCCGAGGAGGACCTCCCTGTTCTGCTGCCAGAGGTCGAGGACTACAAGCCGAAAGGGATCCCGCCTCTGGCGCAGGCTGAAGAGTGGGTGCGCGTTCCGTGCCCGCGCTGCGGCAAGGAAGGCCGGCGCGAGGTCGAGACGATGGACACGTTCGTCGACTCCTCGTGGTATTTCCTGCGCTACTGCGATCCGCACAACGATCAGGCTCCGTACGACCGCGAGATCGCCGACTACTGGATGCCCGTCGACCATTACACCGGCGGCATCGACCACTCGACCGTGCACCTGATCTACGCGCGGTACTTCACGAAGGTGCTGAACGAGCTCGGGTTGCTCGGGCACCGTGAGCCGTTCAAGCGCTTCTTCGGCAACGGCTTCGTCACGCAGGGCGGCAAGAAGATCTCGAAGCGGGTGGGCGGCGCGGCGACACCGGACGAGATGGTCGAGAGCTACGGCGCCGACGCGACGCGGCTGTCCATCCTCTTCATCGGTCCCGCCGACCAGGACATGGAGTGGACCCCGTCGATCGTCGAGGGGATGCAGCGCTTCGTGCGCCGCCTCTGGCGCATCGTGAACGAGGTGGCGGAAAGTGCGCCCGCCGGGGAAACCGGCGAGGGGCCGCTCGTCCGCAAGGTCCACCAGACGATCGCCCGCGTGACCGACGACCTCGGCCGGCGGCACCAGTTCAACACGCCCGTCTCCGCCGTGATGGAGCTCGTGAACGAGCTCGTGAAGACACCGACCGACCCGGCCGCGCGCTTCGCCGCCGAGACGTCCGTCTCGTTGATCCAGCCGTACGCGCCGCACCTCGCCGAGGAGCTGTGGGAGCGGCTCGGGTACGGGCGCCTCTGGGAAGCGCCGTGGCCGCAAGCCGATCCGGACCTGCTGGAAGAGGACACGTTCGAGCTCGTCGTGCAGGTGAACGGCAAGGTGCGGGACCGCCTGCGTGTTCCTGCCGATCTGCCGGAGGAGGAGCTCGTCGCGCGCGCGAAGGACTCACCGAAGGTGCAGGCACAGCTGAACGGTGCGGAGATCCGGCAGACGATCGTCGTACCGCGCAAGCTCGTCAACCTCGTCGTCCGCTAGCGCGCTCCCGGCACACAGCCGTCACTGACACGTGACGGATTCGCGGGCACGCTGGTTGGATGCCCGAGCTCTCCGCGGACCGACGAAGAGTCCTCGTTGCCGTCCTCGTGGCCGTCGTCGTGCTCGCGCTGGGCGGCAGGTTCCTGCTGCAGCCGTCGCGACCCGCCGTGCCGCCGCCGGTCCGCGTGGGCGCAACTGCCCGTCACGTCGCGCCGCCCCCGCTCTACGTCGACGTCGTCGGCGCGGTGCGCCGGCCGGGGCTCTACCGGCTGAAGGACGGTGCACGCGTCGCGGACGCGGTGGCCCGTGCCGGCGGACCGACGCGGAAGGCGCAGCTCGAGCTGCTCAACCTGGCCGCGCGGATCTCCGACGGCGAGCAGGTCGTCGTCCCGCGCCGTGGGACAGCGGCCGCCCCGGCGCCTGGCGGCGATACGGCCCCGTCGGGGCCGGTTCATCTGAACAGCGCCACGCTCGAGCAACTCGACGCGCTGCCCGGCATCGGTCCGGTGACCGCGCAGAAGATCCTCGACTACCGCCGGCAGCACGGCGCGTTCGGCTCGGTCGACGGGCTCGACGCCGTTCCCGGAATCGGGCCTGCCCGGCTCGAGCAATTGCGCGGGCTGGTGGCGCCGTGAACGTTCTCGTCCGGCACCGGGGCGCGCAGGCTCTCACCGCAGTGCTCTGCGGCGGGCTTGCGGCCGCGAACGCTGCGCGGTTCGACGCGCGGACGGCCGTGCTCCTCGTGCCGTTCCTCTGCGGTCTGGCACTTGTCCGTGCGCAACGGTGGGTGCTGCTCGCGCTCGCCGTCTTCTGCTCGGGTTGGTGGTGGGGCAGCGCGCGCCTGGCCGCCCTCGACGGCAGCCCGTTGACGCCGCTGCTCGGCACGGCTGCACCGGCCGAGCTCGTGATCACGGCGCCGTCACGCCGCGGCTCGTACGACGTGCGCGTGCAGGCGAACGTGACCCGCTTCGGCGGCCGGAGTCTGCGCGAGCCGGTGCTGCTGAAGCTTCCACGGGGGCGTGCCCCGCCTCAGGGCGCCGTCCTGGAGGCAATCGCCGAGGTCGTCGCCCCGGCCGGGCCGCAGAACGGCTTCGACGAGCGCACCTGGCTTCGCCGCCACGGCATCCACGTCGTCCTGCGCGTCGACCGCTGGCGCCACGTAGGCCGTCGGGGCGGGGTCGGCGGCTTCGCCGATGCGGTGCGCCGCCGGCTTCGACGCTCGGTGGCGCGTGGTCTCGCAGGAAACCGCGCAGCCGTGCTCCGCGGCGTGGTGCTCGGCGAGGACACGGGCCTGTCGGACGAGCTTCGCCGCCGTTTTCGCGCCTCCGGTCTCTACCACCTGCTCGCGGTGTCGGGTCAGAACGTCGCGCTCGTCGCCGCAGCGACGGTGATCGCCGCATGGGTGATCGGCATTCCGCGTCTCGTCGGCGAGGCTGCGGCATTGCTTGCGATCGCCACCTACGTGCTCGCCGTCGGTGCCCAGCCGTCGGTCGTTCGGGCAGGCATCGCCGGCGCGCTCGGCTCCCTGGCCTGGCTGACCGCGCGCGCGGCCGACCGCTGGCACCTCCTGGTCGTCGGGGCTGCCGTCCTGCTCGCGTGGAACCCGTACACGCTGCTCGATGCGGGCTTCCAGCTGTCGTTCTCGGCAGTGCTCGCGATCTTCGTGCTCGTGCCGCGCTTCGAGCGCTTCCTCGAGGGCTATCCGCTCGGCCGGCCGCTCCGGCTCGTGGTCGCCGTCTCGGCTGCCTGCGGCCTCGCGACCGCGCCGATCTCGTGGCTGCAGTTCCACTCCGTCCAGCTGCTGACGGTGCCGGCGAACGCCCTCGCCGCCCCCGTCGTCGTGCCGCTGCTCGGCCTCGCGCTCGCCGCGGCGGCCGTCGCGCCGCTCTCCGGCGCCGCCGCCGGGGCGCTCGCCTGGCTCAACGGCTGGTGCGCCGCCTACCTCGTGCTGGTCGCTCGCGTCGTCGGCGGCCTTCCCTTCGCGCAGGTCACCTCCACGCGCACCCTGCTGCTGCTCCTCTCCGGAGCCTTCTGCCTCGCTGCCTATGCTCTCCCTCGATGGCCTCCGAGCTCAAGCCCGTCTACCTGATCACCGGCGGCGACCGGCCCAAGATCCAGCGCGCGCTGCGCCGGTTGCGCGACCGCATCGGCGAGGAGGGGGTCGAGCTCCTGTCGGCGACCGCCGTGAGTGGAGACGAGGCGGTTGCGGCCTGCAACTCGCTCGGGCTGCTCGGCGGGAACGGGCGGCTCGTCGTCGTCGAGGAGGTCGAGCGCTGGAAGGCCGCCGACACGAAGGCGATCACCGCGTACCTGGCGAGCCCGGCGCCCGACACGGTGCTCGCGCTCGTCGCCGGCGACCTGAAGAAGGATTCCGCCCTCGCCAAGGCATGCGCGAAGGCCGGCGACGTGCTCCTCTACGACGTGCCGAAGCGGCGAGTGCCGGAATGGGTGACGAAGCAATTCGCCAACCGGGGCGTGACGGTCGATCCGGACGCGGTGCGCCTGCTCGTCGAGGTGGTCGGCGAGGATCCGCAGGAGCTCGCGAGCGAGGTGGACAAGATCGCGACGTGGGCGGGCGACGAGCCGGTGGGTGTGCCTGACGTCGAACTGCTCGCAGCGGGTTGCGCCGAGGTGCCCGGATACGAGCTGACCGATGCGTGGGGACGCCGCGATCTCGCCGGTGCGCTGACCGCGTGCCAGACGCTGCTCGAGCGCTCGGGCGACCCGGTCTCGCGCACCGTGCCGGCGCTGATCGGCTTGCTCGTCGCGCACGTCGGACGTGTTCGCGACTGCCAGGTGCTGGACGAGGAGGGCCTGACCGCGCGTGAGGCGGCGGCTCGCTTGAAGCGGCATCCGTTCTACGTCGAGAAGCTCTTCGCGCAGGCTCGCAACTACGGGCCGGACGAGCTGCGGCAGGCGGTCGTCCGCCTGGCCGAGCTCGACCACGCGGTCAAGGGCGGCTCACGCCTCGCGGTCGACCTCGAGCTCGAGCGGGCGCTGATCGACGTCACGCGACCGCGCGAAGCGGCCGCCGCCTAGCGCTTCCCGGACGAGACGAGGCGGGCTGCCTGCGCCTTGCGGCGGGCGGCCGTGTTCCGGTGCAGCGCACCCTTCGCCGCGGCGCGGTCGAGCCAGCGCACCAGCTCGCGATGCTCCGCCTCGACGCGGCCGGAGTCGCCCGCCTGCACGGCCGCCTCGAGACGCTTCGCGAGCGTCTTGGCGGTCGAGCGGTAGCGCAGGTTCTCGAGGCGCTGATTCGCGGCCGTGCGGACCCGCTTCTTCTGTTGCTTGATGTTCGGCATCGCGTGAAAAGGCCCGCTGTGCGCGGGCGCGGAAGATGGTACCAAAGCGGCTCCGGCCCGAAGCCGCGCCGTTCAGCGCCCTCCCTATACTCGCCGCGTGGACGAGAAATCGGGCCGCCGGCTCGCGAGGTCGACGGCGATCTTCTCGCTCGCCACCGGCCTTTCCCGCATCCTCGGCCTCGTTCGCGAGGTCGTCGCCGCCTACTACTTCGGTGCTGCGGGCAAGATCAACGCCTTCACGGTCGCCTTCCAGGTGCCGAACCTCGTGCGGGCCCTCGTCGCGGACGCGGCGCTTTCGTCCGCCTTCGTTCCCGTCTTCACGGAACTGCAGGAGAAGGGTGACCGCCAGCGCGCGTGGCGCGTCGCCTCGAGCCTCTTCTGGCTCGTATTGCTCGGGCTCAGCGCGCTCACCGCGCTCTTCATCGTCGTGGCGCCGTGGATCATCGGCCTCTTCGGTGACCCGGGCGGGGACCGGCAGCTCGCGATCGGGCTGTCGCGCGTGCTCTTCCCGATCGTTGCGCTGCTCGGCGTCTCCGGCATCGTCGTCGGGATCCTGAACAGCTACGAGCGCTTCTCCGTCCCCGCGCTCAGTCCGGTCTTCTGGAATCTCGCGATCATCGTCGGGCTCGTGATCGGCGTTCCGCAGGCGGACACGATCGACGGCGAGCTCTACGTGTACGCGGTCTCGATCGTCGTCGGCACCGTGATTCAGGTGCTGCTCCCGATGCCGTGGCTGCGCGGGCTCGACGGGCGGCTGCGCGTCCTGATCGACTGGCGCGACCCCGCCGTCTGGCGGGTGCTGAAGCTGATGCTGCCCGTCACGCTCGGGCTCGGGCTGATCAACTTCAACGCGGTCGTCGACTCGGTCTTCGCGTCACGCCTGATCGACCCCAAGCTCGCGCCGACCGCGATCGACAAGGCCTTCCGTCTCTACATGCTGCCGCAGGGAGTCTTCTCCGTCGCGATCACGACCGTGCTCTTTCCGTCGCTCGCGCGGCTCGCCGCACGCGGCGACCAGGCGGGCTTTCGCAGCACGATCGGGCTCGGCCTGCGACAGATCGCCTTTCTGCTCATCCCTGCCGGCGTCGTGAGCGCCGTCCTCGCCGAGCCGATCACACGCATCGTGTATCAGCGCGGCCACTTCGAGCCCTCCCAGACGCCCGTTGTAGCCGCCGCCCTCGCAGCGTTCTCGGCGGGACTCTTCTTCAACGGGATGATGCTCCTGCTGAACCGCGGCTTCTTCAGCCTGCAGTCGAACTGGATCCCCACCTCGGTTGCGCTCGGCAACCTCGGCCTGAACGCCGCGCTCGATGCGGCGTTCTACCGCCTCGGGACCTGGGGCATCCCGCTCGCCACTTCGCTCGTCAACGTGGCCGGCAGCGCGGTGCTGCTCGTGCTGATGCGGCGCCGGCTCGGCCGGCTCGGCTTCGGCGAGATCGTGGATTCCGTCGCGCGCATCGTTGTGGCGTCCGCCGTCCTCGCGGGGGCCGCCTACGGCACGTGGTACGGGCTCGATCAGGCGCTCGGGCGCGACTTCGTGGGGCAGCTCGTCTCCGTCGGACTCGCGCTCTCGGTCGGCACCGTCGTGTACCTGCTTGCTTGCCGGGCGCTCAAGGTTCGCGAGCTCGGGGCGTTGCTAGCGTTGCTGAGCCGCTTGAAGGCGCGCCTGACATGACTCAAGACCGCATTCGCAACTTCTCGATCATCGCCCACATCGACCATGGGAAGTCGACCCTGGCCGACCGTATCCTCGAGCTGACACACGCCGTGTCGGACCGCGACATGCGGGCACAGGTGCTCGACTCGATGGAGCTCGAACGGGAGCGCGGCATCACGATCAAGGCGCAGGCGGTGCGGGTCGAGTGGAAGGGCCATCAGCTGAACCTGATCGACACACCCGGCCACGTCGACTTCACCTACGAGGTTTCGCGCTCGTTGCAGGCGTGCGAAGGCGCGCTCCTCGTCGTCGACGCCGCCCAGGGGACGCAGGCGCAGACGCTCGCAAACGCGTATCTCGCGATCGAGAACGACCTCGAGATCGTCCCGGTCGTCAACAAGATCGACCTTCCCCAGGCGGATCCCGACACGGCGGCGGCGGAGCTCGCCGACCTGATCGGGGACGATCCCTCTCACGTCCTGCGCATCTCCGCCAAGACCGGGGAGGGGGTGGAGGAGGTGCTGGACGCGATCGTCGAGCGCGTCCCACCCCCCGCGGGGGCTCCCGACGCGCCCGCACGCGCGCTCATCTTCGACTCCTCGTACGACCAGTACCGCGGGGTCGTCGCGTTCGTGCGCATCGTCGACGGGCGTTTCTCGACGAGAGAACCGCTCCGGGCGATGGCGCTCGAAACCCGCTTCGAGGCGGAAGAGCTCGGCTTCTTCTCGCCGACGCGCCGCGAGTCGGGCGTGCTCGAAGCCGGTGAGGTCGGCTACGTGATCACGGGCCTGAAGGACGTCTCCCGCCTGCGCGTCGGCGACACGATCACGTCGGAGCGGAGGCCGGCGCGCGAGCCCTTGCCCGGGTACAAGGACGTGAAGCCGATGGTGTTCGCCGGGCTCTTCCCGACGGACTCCGACGCCTATCCCGAGTTGCGCGACGCGCTCGAGAAGCTGAAGCTCAACGACGCGGCGCTCTTCTACGAGCCGGAGACCTCGCAGGCGCTCGGCTTCGGCTTTCGCTGCGGGTTCCTGGGGTTGCTGCACATGGAGATCGTCCGTGAGCGGCTCGAACGCGAATTCGACCTCGACCTGCTCGTGACGGCGCCGAACGTCGCCTACCGCGTCAAACCGCCGACCGGCGACTGGGTCGAGGTCCATTCCCCGTCCGACATGCCGAACGAGGTCGAGGAAGTCGAGGAGCCTTACATCAAGGCGTCCGTGATCGTCCCCAAGGAGCACGTCGGCGCGGTGATGGAGCTGAACAACGACCGGCGCGGCCGCTTCGACCACATGGAGTACCTCTCGGAGCAACGCGTGCACCTCACGTACGAGCTGCCCCTCGCGGAGATCGTGCTCGACTACTACGACCAGCTGAAGTCGCGCACGCGGGGGTATGCCAGCTTCGACTACGACATCATCGGCTTCAGGCCGGGAAAGCTCGTCCGCGTCGACGTCCTCGTCGGGGGCGAGCCTGTCGACGCGCTGTCACTCATCATTCACCGCGACTCGGCGTACGACCGCGGGCGGGCGCTCGTCGAGCGTCTGCAGAAGGAGATCCCGCGCCAGCACTTCGACGTCGCGATCCAGGCCGCGATCGGCGCTCGCGTGATCGCCCGCGAGACGGTGAAGGCGCGGCGCAAGGACGTGCTGGCGAAGTGCTACGGCGGCGACATCACGCGCAAGCGCAAGCTGCTCGAGCGCCAGAAGGCGGGGAAGAAGCGCATGAAGCAGGTCGGCATGGTCGAGGTGCCGCAGGAGGCGTTCCTCGCGGTGCTGAACCTGGACGCGGAGAAGAAGTCGTGACGCGTCACCTCTACGTCCACCTGCCGTTTTGCTCTCACCGCTGCGGTTACTGCGACTTCGTGACGGCGGTCGGCCGCCGCTCCCAGCACGGTGCCTACGTCGATGCACTGCTCGCCGAGCTCGAGCTCGAGCGCGATTTGCTCGCGCCGGAGCTGGAGACCGTCTTCCTCGGCGGCGGCACGCCGACGTTCACCGAGCCGCGCGCGCTCGAGCGGCTGCTCGCTCGACTGCCGCAGGCGGCCGAGGTGACGGTCGAAGCGAATCCGGAGACCGTGACGCAAGAGGTCGCGCGCCTGCTGCGCTCACACGGCGTGAACCGCGTCTCGCTCGGCGTGCAGAGCTTCCAGCCGCACTTGCTCGGCGTGCTCGACCGTGTTGTCCAGCCTGACACCGTACGGCGCGCGTACTACCACCTGCGCGATGCCGGATTTGACAACATCTCCTTCGACCTCATCTACGGCATCCCCGGCCAGAGCGCCTCCGACCTCGGCCGCGATCTCGACGAGGCCCTCGAGCTCGGCCCCGAGCACCTGTCGTGCTACGAGCTCGAGGCCAAGCCGGGCACCAGGTTCACGTATGCGCACGGCGCCGAGCTCGAGCGCCAGGCCGAGGCGATGGAGTCGTACTTCGAGCTCGTCGTCGAGCGGCTGACCTCGGCCGGGTATCGCTGGTACGAGACCGCGAACTTCTGCCGCGTCGAGGAGCGCGACCTGCGCTCGCGCCACAACCTCGCCTACTGGCTCGGACGCGACTACCTCGGGCTCGGGATCGGCGCGGTCTCCACCGCCGGCGAGCGTCGCTGGCGGAACACCCCGAAGCTCGCCGTGTACCTGTCGGCACTCGCAGCCGGAGACACCCCCCCGCGCGAGGTCGAGCAACTGCCGCCGGACGTTCGCCGCCGCGAGCGCGTCATGCTCGGTCTTCGCCTCGACGAGCCGCTCGTCGTCGGCGAGCTCGCCGACGTGCTCGACGCCGAGGCAGTCTCGCGGCTCGGCCGGCTCGGGCTCGTCCACCACGACGCACGCACGCTGTCGCTGACGCCGCGCGGCCGCTTCCTCGGCGGTGGTGTCACCGCCGATCTGCTTGCGTAACACGCGCGGGTAAAATTGCTGCAAATGGCGCCGGAGCCCAGCACCGAGCCGACGGCACGGCAGCGCGAGCTGCTCGCACTCGTGATCGAGGAGTACGTCGCCACGGGCGAGCCCGTCGGTTCCAAGCACCTCGTCGAGCGGGGCGGGCTGACCGTCTCTCCCTCGACCGTCCGCAACGAGCTGGCGGAGCTGGAGACGCGGGGTCTCCTGACGCATCCGCACACCTCTGCCGGACGCGTTCCGACGGAGCAGGGGTATCGCCTCTACGCGACGGAGCTGATCGCGCGCCAGGATCCAAGGCCGGGCACGTTCCCGCTCAACCTCTCCGACCTGAGACGCGAGATCGAATCCGCTCTCGAGGCGACGACGGAGATGCTCTCGCGCGTGACGAGCCAGCTGGCGGTCGTGTCCGCGCCGCCGCTCGAGGCCTCGACCGTCCGCCACGTCGAGGTGCTGCTGCTCAACCCGCGCACGGTGATGGCCGTGGTGATCACCTCGACCGGCGGAGTCGCGAAGCGCGTCGTCACGTTCGAGCACCCGGTCGACCCGGGCCTGGCGAAGTGGGCGGGCGAGTACCTGAACGAGCGGGTGGCCGGCCTGCAGCTGGGCTCGAGCCGGCTGCGGCGACAGCTCGACGACCCGAGCCTCGTCGGCGCCGAGGGCGAGTTCATCGGTGCGTTGAAGCCGGCGTTCACGGATCTGTTGCAGGCAGAGCAGCGGCTGTACGTCGGCGGCGCGGCCGGGCTGATCGAGGCGGCGAGGGAGAGCGATCTCGGCATCTACCAGCAGGTGCTCGTGACCCTGGAGCGCCGCGCGGCGCTCCTCGAGATCCTCGGGCAGGCGCTCGACCCGCGCCGCGCCTTCGTCCGCGTGGGCGGCGAGCTCGCCCATCCGGCCTTCTCCGACGCGGCGCTCGTGGGCGCGACCTACGGGCTGACGAACCGTGCCCTCGGCGCCGTCGGCCTGCTCGGCCCGGCCCGGATGGACTACGACAAGGCGATCCGCTCGGTGCGCAGCGCAGCGCAGGAACTCTCACGCTTCGTCGAAGAGGTCTACGAGGACAACTGAGGCCACCGCTAACGTAAAGGTCGTGGCCACGACCGAGCGCGACTACTACGAGCTCCTCGGCGTGTCGCGCACGGCGGGGGCCGATGAGATCAAGCGCGCCTTCCGCCGCCTCGCGCGTGAGCTCCACCCGGATGTCTCCGAGGCGCCGGATGCCGAGCACCGCTTCCGCGAGGTCGTGGAGGCGTACGAGGTCCTCTCGAACTCGGAGCGGCGTGAGCTGTACGACCGCTTCGGCCATGCGGGACTGCGCAGCGGCGGCTTCCAGCCGAGCGCGTTCGACCTCGGCAGCCTCTCCGACCTCTTCTCCGCGTTCTTCGGCGACGACCTCTTCGGCCTCGGGGGGCGCGGCGCGCGCGCTCGCGGTGCCGACATCGCGGCGCAGGTCGAGATCGAGCTCGCCGACGTGGTCAAGGGCACCAAGCGAGAAGTGCCGTTCGGCGTCGCCGTGCCCTGCAACCATTGCGGCGGCAACGGAGCCGAGCCCGACACGCCGATCAGGCCCTGCCCGAGCTGTGCGGGCTCGGGCCGGGTGCGGCAGGTGTCGCGCAGCGTGTTCGGCGAGTTCGTGCGCACGGGGACGTGCCCGACCTGCGGCGGCGCCGGACAGCTCGTCGAGCAGCAGTGCGAGCGGTGCCGGGGGGCCGGCCGCGTCATCTCGGAGCGCACGCTCGAGGTCGAGATCCCACCGGGCATTCACGACGGACAGCGCATCCGGCTGACCGGGGAGGGGCACGCGGGGAGTCCGGGCGGCCGTGCGGGCGACGCGTACGTCGAGGTCCACGTCCGCCACGACGACCGCTTCGTCCGCGAGGGCAACGACGTCTACACCACCGTCGAGCTCACGATCACACAGGCGGCGCTCGGAGCCACGCTCGCCGTTCCGACCCTCGAAGGCGACATCGAGGTCTCGTTCGCCCCGGGGACGCAACCGGGTGAGGTGCGTGTCCTCCGCGGCCGCGGCTTGCCGGTGCTGCAGGGCTTCGGGCGCGGCGACCAGCGCGTCCTCGTCGAGGTGTCCGTTCCACGGCAGCTCTCCGAGCAGCAGCGTCATCTGCTCGAGGAGTTCGAACGCCTCGCCACCTCCGAGACCTACGAGCCGAGCGAGGGTTTCATCGACAAGTTGAAGAGCGCGTTCCGCTGACCGTCCTGCGCCGCGTTTCGGTCGCCGTCTCCGCCGAGCGCGCCGAGGAGGCTCGGGCATGCATGCTCGAGCTCTTTCCCGGAGGTTTCGAGGAGGTCGAGTCCGCCGACGGGCTCGAGCTGATCGCATACACCGACGCCGGCGGCGAAGAGCGGCTCTGGCACGCGTTCGGCGGCGTGCGAGGGACCGACGTCGCCGCGGACTGGCGCGATCGCTGGCAGGCGTTTCACCGCCCCGTTCGCGTCGGCTCCCTCTGGATCGGCCCGCCGTGGATCGATCCTCCGGCCGACACCGTCGCGGTCACCATCGATCCGGGTCGAGCATTCGGGACCGGCTCGCATCCGACGACGCAGCTGGTGATCGAGCTGCTGCTCGAGCTCGACCGCGGCAGCGTCGCGGATTTCGGGTGCGGCTCGGGTGTCCTCTCGATCGCCGCCGCGAAGCTCGGCTTCGCGCCCGTGGTCGCGCTCGACTCAGACGAGAGCGCAGTCGCCGCCACGCGCACCAACGCCGCCGCCAACGGTGTCGAGCTCGACGTACGCCAGGTGGACGTGCTCGACGCCGCTGCTCCCGCCGCCGACGTGGCGATCGCCAACATCACGCGGACGTCGGTCGAAGCGCTCGCGCCCCGTCTTCGGTCGCATTGCCTGCTGAGCTCCGGCTACCTCCCGACCGAACGCGTCGACCTCCCCGCGTTCCGACACGTTCGGCGGATCACGCGGGCGGGGTGGGCCGCGGATCATTACGAAACGCCGTGAAGCGCAGACCGGCGGCCCAGTAGCATCCCCGCGCATGGCGACCTTCTCGGTGCGGTTTCTCGGCTGCAAGGTCTCGCACACCGACGCGCACGACGTGCGCGAGCGCCTGCTCGGCGACGGCCATGTGGAGCAGGGACACGGCGACGGTGCGGACGTGGCCGTCGTCAACACGTGCTGCGTCACCCACGAGGCGGTGCGCAAGTCGCGCCAGGCCGCCGCTCGCGCAGCGCGCACGCACCGGCGCGTGTACGTCACCGGTTGCGCGGCCAACCTGACGGGTGACGCCCTTTCCGGTCTTCCTGCCAACGTCACCGTCGTCCCGAAGCGGAGCGAGCAGACTCCCGCCTTCGTGGCCGGGGACGTCGGCTCGCTCGCCTGCGTGCAGGCCGACGCTCGCCTCGACCGGGTCCGCGCCTTCGTGAAGATCCAGGATGGCTGCAGCTTCTCGTGCAACTTCTGCGTGATCCCACTCGTGCGCGGCGCGTCCCGTAGCCGGGCCGCGGACGCCGTCCTCGCCGAGGTGCGGCGCCGAGTCGGGCAGGGACACCGTGAGATCGTCCTCACCGGCATCAACCTGGGCTGCTACCGCGACCGCGTTGCCGGGTACACCCTGCCGCGCCTCGTCCGCGAGGCCGCCGCGGTCGACGGGCTTCGGCGGCTGCGCCTGTCCTCGATCGAGATCAACCACGTCGACCGTGAGCTCGTCTCCGCCTTGCGCGAGACACCGAACGTCAGCCGGCATCTGCACGTGCCGCTCCAGTCGGGGGACGACGGCGTGCTGCGGGATATGGCGCGCCGCTATGACTCCACGACGTATCTGCGGCGGCTGGAGCCGCTCGCCGGCTTCAACCTCACCACCGACGTGATCGTCGGCTTTCCCAGCGAGACCGAGCGCGCGTTCGAGCGGACGTTGGCGGTCGTCGAGGCCGCCGGGATCACAAAAGTGCACGTCTTCCCCTACTCGCCGCGCCCGGGCACGGTGACCGCGGCGAACGACGCGGTGGCGCCGGGAGTGAAGAAGGAGCGGAGCGCACGCCTGCGGGCCCTCTCGGACCATGCCTGCGTCGCGCACTGGCGTGAGAAGATCGGCCGCGATGACTGCGTCCTTGTCGACCGGCCCGGCCGCGGGTACGGGGACGACTATTCCCCGTGGCTCGTCGACCAGCCGGTCGGCGAGTTCGTCCGCGTCCGCGCGGCGGCGGTCTCGGAGGAGGGGATCCTCGCTGCCTGAGGACTGTCTCTTCTGCCGGCTCTACGCCGAGGGCGACCACGTCGCGAGCACGGACGGCTTCGTGGCGATCCACGACATCAACCCGCGCGCCGACACCCACCTGCTCGTCCTTCCCGAGCGCCACGTGCCGAGCTTCCGCGAGGTCGCCGAGTTCCCGCCTGACGAGACGAAGCGCATGCTCGACTTCGTCGCCGCCACGGCGCGTGACGCCGGGCTCGAGGACTACCGGGTCGTCGTCAACGTCGGCGAGGGCGGGGGGCAGACGATCTTCCACCTCCACTGGCACGTGCTCGGCGGACGCATACGAGGACTTCCTCAATGAGCCTGATCGTCCGCATGGAGGAGGAAGTAAAGGCCGCGACGCTCGCGCGCGACGCCGACCGGCGCGACGCGCTGCGCCTCATCCTCGCGAGCCTGCGCTCGGCGGAGAAGGAGCTGCAGCGCCCGCTCTCCGACGAGGAGGAGCTGCAGGTTCTCCAGCGCGAGCGCAAGCGCCGGATCGAGGCGGCGGAAGCCTTCCGCGGCGGCGGCCGCGAGGAGCAGGCCGCCGCCGAGGAGCAGGAGCTGGCGGTGCTGCAGGAGTTCATGCCGGAGCCGCTCGCCGAGGACGAGCTCGAGGAGATCGTCGACGACGCGATCGCCGAGAACGGCGCCACGAGCATGCGCGACTTCGGCCGGGTGATGGCGGATGTCATGCCCCAGGTCTCGGGCCGCGCGGACGGTTCGGTCGTGAGCCAGCTCGTCAAGGAAAAGCTGGCCTGACGCCCGGGGGCCGCGCCTACACTTTGGTGCGTGCAACAGGTGCAGCAGACTCTCGATGTCTCGAACGACGTCGCCGCCGAGCTCGCGACGATCGGCGACGGTGTGCTCGACGCGCTGCGCGACCGCCTCGAGATCACGATCCTCCTGCGGGGGAACAGGCTCACGATCGCCGGCGACGACATCCATGTCGCGGAGGCGCGTGCGGTGGTCGACGAGCTCG
This sequence comes from Gaiellaceae bacterium, assembly GCA_035764165.1. GTDB lineage: Bacteria > Actinomycetota > Thermoleophilia > Gaiellales > Gaiellaceae > 3-1-20CM-4-69-9. Next base: position 85,535 of record DASTZS010000031.1, read on the forward strand.
TCGAGCTCGTCGAGACGGGCCAGGAGATCGGTCCCGGCACGGTGGACGCCGTGCTGAAGGCGATCGACGAGGCGGAGAACGTCCAGGACGTCCTCGGCGACGTCGTCTGGCGGCATCGCGGCAAGCAGATCACGCCCAAGACGGTGACCCAGAAACGCTACGTCGACGCGATCAGGAACTGCACGGTCACGTTCGGCATCGGCCCGGCCGGCACGGGCAAGACGTACCTCGCGATGGCGGCCGCCGTGGCGGCGCTGCAGGAACGCCAGGTCGCACGCGTCATCCTCACCCGCCCGGCCGTTGAAGCGGGCGAGCGTCTCGGCTTCCTGCCCGGCGACATGCTCGCGAAGGTCGACCCGTATCTTCGCCCGCTCTTCGACGCGCTCTACGACATGCTCGACGCCGAGCGCCTGAACACCTACATGGAGCGCGGCACGATCGAGGTCGCGCCGCTGGCCTTTATGCGGGGCCGGACCCTTAACGACTCCTTCATCATCCTCGACGAGGCGCAGAACACGAGTCCCGAGCAGATGCAGATGTTCCTGACGAGGCTCGGCTTCGGGTCGAAGATGGTGGTCACGGGCGACGTGACCCAGGTCGACCTTCCGCGCGAGCAGGCATCGGGGCTCATCCACGTCCAGGACATCCTCGGAGCGATCGACGGGATCGCGTTCATCCGGTTCGGGCACGACGACGTCGTCCGGCACAAGCTCGTGCAGCGGATCGTGGAGGCGTACAAGCTGCACGCGGAGGAGACCGGGACCGCACGGCGGAAGTAGCCCCGATGGTCGAGATCGAGGTGGAGAATCGTTCGGGCGCGGCGCTCGACCTCGAGGCCGCGGCGGAGCTCATCCGCGAGGTGCTCGCCTCGGAAGGGGTCGACGAGGGCGAGTTGGGGTTGCAGCTCGTCGCACCGCAGGAGATCCGGACGCTGAAGCGTGAGCATCTGGGGATCGACGAGGAGACGGACGCGCTGGCCTTCCCGATCGACGAGCGCGACGAGCTCCCCGCAGGGCTTCCGCGCCAGCTCGGCGACGTCGTGCTCTGCCCGCAGGTGGTCGGGGACTCGTGGCGCGGGCCGCTCGTCCATGCGGTGCTCCACCTCCTCGGCTACGACCACGGCGCCGAGATGGAGGCGCGGGAGCTCGAGCACCGATGAGGACGCGACCCAATGTGCTGGAGAGCTTCAACTACGCGATCGAGGGCATCGTGCACGTCCTCCGCACCCAGCGGAACATGCGGATCGAGTTCGCCGCCGCCGTCGTCGTCATCGTCGCGGCCGTGGCGGTCGGCGTCTCGAAGATCGAGCTGATCGCGCTGCTGATCGCGATCGCCTTCGTGCTCGTCGCCGAGATGATCAACACCGCGATCGAGGGCGCGATCGATGCGGCGACCACCTCCTTCGACCCGATGGCCAAGCTGGCCAAGGACATTGCCGCGGGCGCGGTCCTGATCGCCTCCGTCAACGCCGTCGCCATCGGCTACCTCGTCTTCGCCGGCAAGGCCGCAGACAAGACCGCGCGCGTCCTGGACCAGCTCCGGAACGCACCAGCCGAGCTCACGCTCGTCGCGCTCGTGCTGACGGTGATCATCGTGATCGCGACGAAAGCGTGGACTGGCCGTGGCACGCCGCTGCGCGGCGGGCTGCCCTCCGGACATGCTGCGGTCGCGTTCGCGGGGTGGATGGCTGCGACGTATATCGTCGGCGACGAACATCGTTTCGTCGTCAGCGCGCTGACGTTCATCATGGCCTTGCTCGTGGCTCAGACCCGCGTCGAATCCGGCGTCCACTCGGCGCTCGAAGTCGCCTACGGCGGCGCGCTCGGGGCGCTCGTCACCCTCTCCGTCTTTCAGCTCCTATGAGCAAGGATCTGTACGAGCGCGCGGTGAAGATCGCGGAGCGGGCATATGCGCCGTACTCGAACTACCTGGTCGGCGCCGCCGTGAGGACGCGCGACGGCAAGGTGTTCGAGGGCGTCAACGTCGAGAACGCCGCGTACCCGCTCGGCGTCTGCGCAGAGAAGGGCGCACTGGTGAAGGCGGTCAGCGAGGGCTACAAGCCCGGCGATTTCGAGGCGATCGGCATCACCGCCTCACCGTGCGGCGGTTGCCGCCAGTGGCTGTACGAGTTCAGGATCGACGAAGTCACGTTCCTGCGCTCCGATGGCGAGCTGGCGACGTATTCGGCGGCAGAGCTGCTGCCGGACACGTGGGATCTGCCGGCTTGAAGTCGGGCTTCGTCACGGTCGCCGGGCGGCCGAACGTCGGCAAGTCCACGCTCGTGAACGCGCTCACCGGCGACAAGGTCGCGATCGTCTCCGACAAGCCGCAGACGACACGCCGCCGCATCTTCGGGATTGCCGACGGCGAGGACCACCAGCTCGTCCTGGCCGACCTGCCGGGCTTCCAGCGGCCGCTCGACCCGCTCACCGAGCACATGCAGCGCACGGTCGACTCCTCGTTCGATGACGTCGACGCGGTCCTGCTCGTCCTCTCCGCGCGCGAGCGGATCGGCGCCGGCGACCGCTTCGTCGCCCGCAAAGTGTTCGACCTCGGCGTGCCCGTCGTGATCGCGCTGAACAAGGTCGACAGGCTGAAGGGCGGTCATATCGCGACCCAGATGGAGTCCGCCTCGAAGCTGGGCGACTTTCACGCGCTGCACCCCGTCAGCGCGAAGACGGGCGACGGTATACCGGAGCTACGTGAGGAGCTCGTCTCCCTGCTGCCCGAAGGGCCGCTCTACTTTCCGCAGGGACAGCGAACGGACCTGCCGGTCGAGGTGCAGATCGCCGAGCTCGTGCGCGAGCAGGCGCTGCGGCTGACGAAGGACGAGCTTCCGCACGCGATCACCGTCGAGGTGCAGGAGATGGGGGAGCGCGTGATCGAGGCAGACGTGCTCGTCGAGACCGAGTCGCAGAAGCAGATCGTCGTCGGCAAAGGCGGCTCGATGGTCCGCGAGATCGGACGCCGCGCACGCCCCGAGATCGAAGCCCTCGCCGGCCACCCGGTCTATCTCGAGCTCCGGGTCAAGGTGCGTCCCCGCTGGCGTCGCGACGAGTCGACGCTGGAACGCCTAGGCCTGTAGTAGTGCCCCATCCAGCAGTACATGCCTGCTTCTGGCCCGCGATCACACGGCGCCAGAGTCCACCCTTTCCCTTTCAGCAAGGCAGTCCAGCCTTGCTTCGGTCGAGTGCGGCCTCTGGGCTTGGTGCTCGCGACCCAGAAGCTAGACGGCACTACTGGAAGGGGCACTAGCGCCGCGGCGCGTAGTAGCGCGCGACCCAGCGAGACAGCCCGTCCAGCCCGGGGAACAGCACCCGCTCGGTGATGTTGGCCTGGTCGAGCTTGTCGCGGATCTCCCACTTCAGCTCTGCCGGGATGACGATGCGGCGCACGAGCTCGGGGTGCCGCTCCAGCAGCGTGTCGAGCGACGAGTCTGCGCCCGCCATGAGGGAGAAGAGCGCATACTGGTTCACGATCCGCTCGTCGAAGGAGGGCGGCTCGACGAACACGACGAAGTCGGAGCCGATGCGGTCGAACTCCCCCAGGTTCTCGGTGACCGTCGCGAGCATCTCGGTCGTGAAGACGTTCGCTCCCTCGTCCTCGAGGCGACGGCGCAACGTGCGCGGCGCCTCCTGATGCGCTTGCACGTAGTCGACCATCCACACCGCACCGTCGAGATCGAACGCCTCCCGCCGCGCAGTCGCGAAGTGGAGGGCGACGTACGGGGAGTACGTCCAGTCCAGCAGGCGTGTGGGCAGGCCGTGATGCTGTGCGAGCGCGAGCCAGTTCCACGACGAGTCGACCGGAACGGCGTCGCGGGCGGCGTACTTGCGGAAGTTCCTGAGCAGGTGCCGCTCGAGGGTGGCCGCGTCGCCGCCGAGCTTGTTCAGGCTCGTGACGAGGCTCTCCCCGGAGTCCCAGCGGCCGCGGAAGGCGAAGTCGGAGCGGAGGCGGCCGAGCTGCTCGTTCCAGGACTGGGCGTAGAGCTGCTCCTCCAGCTCCGTCCAGGACTGCACGCGGATCTCCTCCACGGGCGATGAGTTCCGCAGATGACCGGGAGCTACACTCACCGCGTGGCGCAGGCGCCGGCCCTTCCACGTGGATTCGAGCTTCCGCTCGAGCCGAGGCTGCCGCGAATCGGCTCCGTCGACGCGGTGGCGCTGGAGGAACGCGCCGCCTCACTGGCCAAGCGCTCGATCAAGAAGGACGCCAAGGTCTTCGCGCTCGACCTCGCGGTCCGCATGATGGATCTGACGACGCTCGAGGGCCAGGACACCCCCGGCAAGGTCGCGGCGCTCGCGTCGAAGGCGATCCAGCCCGATCCGAGCGACCCGGGCGTGCCCTCCGTCGCGGCGATCTGCGTCTATCCGAACCTCGTCCCGTCCGCGGTGGCGCGCGTCGAGGGATCGGGCGTGAAGGTCGCGTCGGTCGCGACCGCGTTTCCCTCCGGCCAGTCGCCGCTCGAGGCGAAGCTCGAGGAGGTCCGCTGGGTCGTCGAGCGGGGGGCCGACGAGGTCGACATGGTCATCGACCGCGGCGCGTTCCTCTCCGGCCGCTACGCGAAGGTCTACGACGAGATCGTGCAGGTGAAGGAAGCCGCAGGAGACGCGCACCTCAAGGTCATCCTCGAGGTGGCGGAGCTCGGCACCTACGACAACGTCCGCAGAGCGTCGCTCCTCGCGATGGCCGCAGGAGCGGACTTCATCAAGACGTCGACCGGCAAGCTCCCCGGTGCGGCGACCTTGCCGGTGACCCTCTGCATGCTCGAGGCGATCCGCGACGTCTACTCGGAGACGGGCAGGATGGTCGGCATGAAGCCGGCGGGCGGCATCCGCCAGGCCAAGCAGGCCGTGCAGTACCTGGTCCAGCTGCACGAGACGCTGGGTCCCGGGTGGCTGACGCCGGACCTCTACCGACTCGGCGCCTCCTCGCTGCTGAACGACGTCCTCATGCAGTTGCGGAAGGAGAAGACGGGCGCATACCAAAGCCCGGACTACTTCACAATCGACTGATGCCGAACGTCTGGACGCACGGGATTTGGACCGTCAAGCCCGGTCGCGAGGCTGAGTTCGAGGCCGCCTGGCGCGAGCTCGTCCCGATCGGTACGGCGCTCGGGTCCGGCAACCCGGTGCTTCTTCGCGACCGAGAGCAACCGAACGTCTACCTCAGCTTCGGCCCATGGCCGGACCTCGGCACGATCGAGCGCTTCCGGCAGGAGATCGGGCCGAACGTCGGGCGGATGATGGACCTGCTCGAGCAGTTCGAAACGGCCACCCTCGACGAGGTCTATGCGGATGACTGAGCTCGAGCGCAAGCACGACCGCGCACCCGTCCCGAAGGAGTGGACGTATGCGCCCGCGCCCGAGGCGCGTGACATCGTCACGCTCGAGGACCGCTACGGACACTTCGTCGGCGGGCGGTGGCTCGAGCCGAGCGAGACGTACACGACGATCTCGCCTGCGAGCGAGGAGCCGCTCGCCGAGGTGGGACAGGCGACTGCGGAGGAGGTCGAGGCGGCCGTCGCCGCCGCGCGCGAGGCGTTCGAGGACGGGTGGTCCTCGATCGCGGCCTCGGAGCGCGCGAAGTACCTGTTCCGGATCGCGCGGATCCTGCAGGAGCGCTCGCGCGAGTTCGCCGTGCTCGAGTCGCTGAACGGCGGCAAGCCGATCAAGGAGTCGCGCGACGTCGACCTGCCGCTCGCAGCCGCGCACTTCTTCTACTACGCCGGCTGGGCGGACAAGCTCGAGTATGCGTTCCCGAACCGCCGCCCGCGTCCCGTCGGCGTCGCGGGGCAGATCATCCCGTGGAACTTCCCGCTGCTGATGCTGTCGTGGAAGATCGCGCCCGCCCTGGCCGCGGGCAACACGGTCGTCCTCAAGCCGGCCGAGACGACGCCGCTGTCCGCGCTCCTCTTCGCCGACGTGCTGCGGCAGGCCGAGCTTCCTCCTGGCGTCGTGAACATCGTCACCGGCGACGGCAGCACCGGTGCGGCGCTCGTGAAGTCGGAGGGGGTCGACAAGATCGCCTTCACGGGCTCGACCGAGGTCGGCAAGGCAATCCAGCGTGAGCTCGCCGGCACCGGCAAGAAGCTGACGCTCGAGCTGGGCGGCAAGGCCGCGAACATCATCTTCGACGACGCCGCGCTCGACCAGGCGGTCGAGGGAATCGTCAACGGCATCTACTTCAACCAGGGACACGTGTGCTGCGCGGGCTCGCGCCTGCTCGTCCAGGAGTCGATCTACGAGCCGGTGGTGGAGAAGCTGAAGCGGCGGCTGACCACGCTGCGCGTCGGCGACCCGCTCGACAAGAACACCGACGTGGGCGCGATCAACTCCAAGCAGCAGCTCGAGAAGATCCGCGAGCTCGTGGCCTCGGGCGAGCAGGAAGGGGCGGAGGTCTACCAGCCGCCCTGCCGGTTGCCGGAGAAGGGGTACTGGTTCGCCCCGACGGTCTTCACGAACGTCGCGCAGAGCTATCGCATCGCCCAGGAGGAGATCTTCGGGCCCGTGTTGTCGATCCTCACCTTCCGCACGCCGGAAGAGGCGGTCGAGAAGGCGAACAACACGCCGTACGGGCTCAGCGCCGGCGTCTGGACGGAGAAGGGATCGCGCATCCTCTGGATGGCCGAGCGGCTCCGTGCGGGGGTCGTGTGGGCCAACACGTACAACCGCTTCGATCCGACGTCGCCGTTCGGCGGCTACAAGGAGTCCGGTTTCGGCCGCGAAGGCGGGCGCCACGGGCTCGAGCCATACCTGCAATTCGACGAGGTCGCGTGATGATCCCCGAGGACGACGATCGTCTCTCCTTCCCGGCGGTGCAGCCCCGGCGGATGCGCCGCGCCGTCTTCGGCTGGGTCGTCCTGGCGCTGATCGTTCTCGGGGCGATCACGGCCCTGCTCATCTGGGTTTCGCACCGCCTCTCGCAGGTCGCGGCATGACACGGTTGCCCGTCAAGAAGACGTACAAGCTGTTCATCGGCGGCGCGTTCCCGCGCTCCGAGTCGGGACGGACGTACGAGGCCGAAGGACAGAATGTTGCGCGCGCATCGCGAAAGGACGTGCGCGACGCGGTGCGCGCAGCACGGGCCGCGCTGCCGAAGTGGGCGGGCATGACCGCGTACAACCGCGGCCAGGTGCTCTACCGGCTCGCCGAGATGATCGAATCGCGGCGCGCCGAGTTCGCCGAGCTCTCCAGCGGGGGCGAGGAGGTCGACCGTGCGGTGGACCGGATCGTCTGGTACGCCGGCTGGACGGACAAGCTCGCGCAGGTGCTCGGCTCCTCGAATCCGGTCGCCGGGCCCTACTTCAACTTCACCGTGCCGGAGCCGACCGGCGTGGTTGGGGTGGTGGCGCCGGCCGAGCCGCCGCTGCTCGGTCTCGTCTCGCGCCTGCTGCCGCCACTGACGGGGGGAAACGCCGTCGTCGCGCTCGCTTCGGAGTCGCATCCGCTCGCGGCCATCGAGCTCGCCGAGGCTCTCGCCACCTCCGACGTGCCCGGCGGGGTGGTCAATCTCCTCACGGGGCACCGTGACGAGCTCGCTCCGTGGCTCGCCTCGCACATGGACGTGAACGCCATCGACGTCACGGGTGCCGACGGCGCAGCCGCGGAGCTCGAGCGCGCCGCCGCCGACAACGTGAAGCGGGTCGTGCGCGGACAGCCCGATTCCCAGAGCCCGTGGGACATCGCCTCCTTCCTCGAGCTGAAGACGGTCTGGCACCCGGTCGGCCAGTAGCCGTGAGAAGTGACCGCCGCTTCAGCCAGGCAATTGCGGAGGGGGACGGAATCTCCCTCATCGCCGACGTCGCCGACGCCGAAGCTGCCCGCGCAGCTGCCGCGCAGGGCGCCGAGGCGCTTGCGGTTCGCGGCGAGGTTCGAGACCTGCGGGAGGTGACCGAGCTGCCTGTTCTCTGGCGCGCCGCCGGCACGCCGTCGGAGGCGGCGCTCGCGGGTGCCGACGCGTGGATCGTCTCGGTCGAGGAGGCGGGCGACGACGAGGAGTGGCTCGCGCGCCAGCACGCCGAGGCGACCGAGCTCGGCCTCGACTGCGTCGTCGCGGTTCGAAGCGAGGAGGAGCTCGAGCTCGCGCTCGAGCGTCTCGATCCCGAGATCTTCCTGCTGGCCGCGGAAGACGGCCTGGGCGGTGCGCTCGAGCTGCTGGCGGACGTCCCGGCCGGCAAGCTCGCGGTCGCGGACGTGCCGGTGCCCAGTCGCGAACAGGTGGACGAGCTCGAGCGGGCGGGAGTCGATGCGGTCATCGTCGGAGCGCGCAACGTCGCCGGGCTCGTCGGCGACGAGCCCCCGCAGGTCTAGGGTCTCCACCGCAGTCGACCGCTGGGCCGGGACCCGGTGGGGCGGTCTGGGGACCGCGCTCGTCACGCTGCTCGCCGGCGCGGCCGTCCTTCGTCTCGTGGGCATCGAGTACGGCCTCCCGTACGGGAACCTCCTCAACCCGGACGAGCAGTCGATCGTGCCGCGGGCATGGAAGCTCGTGCACGGCGGCGGCGGCGACCCGCACTGGTTCGACTACCCGACGCTGCTCATGTACCTCAACGCACCCTTCCAGCTCTGGCAGGGCGAGCCGTCGTACCTCACCGCGCGGATCGTCGAAGTCGTGCTCGCGCTCGCTGCGATCGCCGCAGCGTGGTGGCTCGGCCGGCGTGCGTTCCGCTCGCCGGCGGCCGGCGTCGTCGCGGCGGCAGTCGTCGCCGTCTGCACCATCCACGTCGCCTACTCGCGTGCAGCCGTGACGGACGTGCCACTGACGCTTGCCGTCGCCGTGGCGCTCGCGCTGATGGTCTCCGGGCGACTCGAGCTCGCCGGTGTCGCGGCAGGAGTCGCGACGGGCTTCAAGTACCCGGGGATCTTCCTGCTCGTCCCGCTCGTGGTCGCCGGCTGGAAGCAGTGGCCGCGCCTCGCGCTCGCCGGCGTGCTGGCAGCCGCCGCGTTCCTCGCCTCGAGCCCCTTCCTCGTCGTCCATGCGCACCAGGCGTGGCACGACGCCTTCCGTGTGCAGCGGCTCGCGCGAGACGGTTGGCTCGGGTTCGAGCACGACCACGTCGCGGCGGTCGCCTTCGTCGACCGTCTCTGGGAAGGACTGGGTCCGGCGCTGATCGTCTGCGCGATCGGGCTCGTCGCCGCACTCGTGCGGCGTAGCCGCACGGATCTCATCCTCGTCTCCTTCGTCGCCGTGTACTTCGCCGACCTGCTCACCCTCGACGCGCACTTCGACCGCTACGTCCTGCCGCTCGTTCCCGCCCTCGGCGCGCTCGCCGGACGGATGCGCGCGCTCGCGCCGGTGACGCTCCTGCTCCTCATCGTCCCGCTGACCTGGTCGGTTCGGGACGCGAAGGAGCTGACGAAGACCGACACGCGCGTCGTCGCGCACCGCTGGATCGAGCAGCACATTCCGCGTGGGACGCGCGTGGCGGCCGATCCGTCGACGCCGCCGTTCGCGACGCTTCGGGTGCTGCCGTTGCAGCTCCCGGGCCCGGGCCGAAGCTTCGATTCCGACCGCAACCTGTCGCGACTGCGCAAGCTCGGCGTGGAGGACGTCGTCGTGACTGGGTCGGTGACCGACCGCGTTCTCGCCGCGCGCGACCACTACCCGCGTGAGGCGCGGTTCTACGACGAGCTTCGTCAGCGCGCCGAGCGCGTCTACTTCGTCCAGCCCGGACCGGAGCTTGCTGGTCCCTGGGTGGCGGTGTACCGGCTGCGGTGACCGGTCAGCCTCGGAGCAACGGGCGCGTGAGGCAGGTCGGGCCGCCGTCGCCCTTGCGCGAGATCTCGTCGCCGCGGTAGACGCTGACGTCGACTCCCGCACGCTCCAGCCGGCGTCGCGTCTCGTCGTTCCCTTCGAGGGCGAGTGCCACGCGCGGCGCCAGGGCGAGCACGTTCGGCCCCATCGTCTCGAACTCGTCGTCGGGAACCTCGACGATCCGGATGTCGAGCTCCCGCAGGAGCTGGACGAGGCGAACGGGCATGAGCGGCAGGTACGCGACGACGAGGTCGTCGTCCAGCGGGCTCAGGAGCGAGAGGAGATGCAACACCACGTCGCCGCCGTGCAGGTGCGGGAGGTCGAAGGGCAGGACGTCGACCCCTGGAAGCGCGGTCCGCAGCGCCTGGATGCCGTCGTCGTTCGTGCGATAGCCGCGGCCGACGACGAGCGTGTGGTCGAGGAGCCACATCGTGTCACCGCCGTCCACGGTGGCAGGAGCCTCGAGTCGCGTGGCAACCGGCACCTCGGCCCGCTCGAGGTCAGCTGCGATCGCGTCGGTCTCGACGAGACGGCCCTCCTTCCCGGGCCGCAAGACGATCGCGCCGTCGTTGGAGATGATCGCCGGGTCGAACACGTAGATCGAGTCGGGGTCGCCGGGAAGCGCCGTCTCCGCCGGCACGACTTCGGCGCCGCCGGCCTCGAGGGCCTCGCAGAACGCTTCGTGCTCCGTCGCGAGCTTCGCCGGGTCGGGCTCCGCGCGCCAGCCGTACTCGCGCCAGGTCGAGAAGCCGGAGCAGCGCGGCGGACGTACGAGCACGCGACGAAGCGTGCGCGTCATCGTCTGGCCGCCGAACTGCATCAACCAAAGAACGCTTGCGCGACGGCCCACCAGTCAGCGGGCACCGTCTTGAGCTCCGCGGTCGCATCGGAGAGGGGCACGTCCACGACGTCGTCGCCGTGCAGCGCAGCCATGCGGCCGAACTTGCCTTCTTCGGCCAGCTCGGCCGCCTTCAATCCGTACCGCGTCGCGAGCACACGGTCGCGGGGCGTCGGCGAGCCGCCGCGCTGCACGTGGCCGAGCACGGTGACGCGCGTCTCGTATCCTGTGCGTGACTCGATCTGGCTCGCCAACGCTGCACCGACGCCGCGCTCGGAGAGGCGGATGTGACCGAACTGGTCGACGTCGCCCGCGTCGCCCATGCCTTCGAGCTCGTAGCCCTCCGAGACGACGACGATCGAGAAGTCCTTGCCCCGCTCGTGTCGCCGCCGGAGCTCTTTGCAGGCGTCGTCGATCGAGACGGGCTGCTCCGGGATCAAGATCATGTCGGCGCCGCCGGCAATGCCGCTCATCACGGCAATCCAGCCCGTGTGCCGGCCCATCACCTCGACGACCATGACGCGGTTGTGCGACTCGGCAGTCGTGTGCAGGCGGTCGATCGCTTCCGTCGCGACCCAGACGGCGGTGTCGAAGCCGAAGGTGTAGTCCGTCGCAGAGAGGTCGTTGTCGATCGTCTTCGGCACCCCGACGACCGGGAAGTCGTGCTCGGCATGAAGGCGGGCCGCGACGCCGAGCGTGTCCTCGCCCCCGACGGCGACCAGGGCGTCGAGCCGCTCCTGCCGGAAGTGGGCGAGGACCTGCTCGACCCCGCCGTCCACCTTGTACGGGTTCGTCCGCGTCGTCCGCAGGATCGTCCCCCCGCGCGGGAGCAGCCCGGAGATCTCGCGTGGGCCGAGCGGCTCGAACAGACCCTCGACGAGGCCCTTCCAGCCCTCGAGCACGCCGATCACCTCGCCGCCGCCCGTCATCACGCGCCTGCCGACGGCGCGGATGACGGCGTTCAGGCCGGGGCAGTCGCCGCCGCCGGTGAGGATCCCAACCCGCATAGGGCGATCGTAAAGAACTGCCGGACGGGGGCTACGATGACCATGCCGGCCGAAGTGGCGGAATTGGCAGACGCGCCGGACTCAAAATCCGGTGAGGGAAACCTCGTGTGGGTTCGAGTCCCACCTTCGGCATCGCAGTCAGACATCCGTCTCGGCAAGCGACCATTTGGCCGGCGGAGCCGAGCTTCGCTCGGCGGGAGCCGCACGTCGGCGTGGATCGAACCGAACCGGAAGGAGGGGGCTCACGGGGAACCATGGTTCCCCCGTGCCGAGACGCGCCGGACTCAAAATCCGGTGAGGGAAACCTCGTGTGGGTTCGAGTCCCACCTTCGGCATCGCTCTCCTGCACCGCCTGCCCCCTGCTCTTCAGTCGGCGCCCGTAGACGCTGGCCCATCTCGTTCGTCGTGCCCACGCTCCGGAGCAGCGCGAACCGTGAGCCATGAGTCCCGGGTGATCTTGAGAATGACGAGCGTGATGGCAAGGCCGATCAGCGGATCTGCGAGCTCGAAGCCGACTGCGACCACACCAGCGCTGAACAGGACACCGGGACTGACGAATCCGTCCACCCGGGCGTGGCTTCCGTCCGCGATCAGCGCTGGGCTCTGCAGTCGTTTTCCGGCGCCGGTCCGAATCTGCGCTGCGATCTCGTTGCCGACGAAGCCGATGGCTCCGGCTGCGGCAAGCCACCAGAGGTGGGTCAGGTCACGTGGATGGATGAACCGTTCGATGGTCTGGACTAAAGCGACGCAGGCGCTGACGAAGATCGTGAAGACGACGAACAGACCTGCAAGCCGCTCGCCCCGCACGCTGCGTAGAAGGAACGCGATCCCGAGCGGGACGGCGGTGAGGGCGTCGCCGAAGTTGTGGATCAGGTCGGCGAGCAGCGCCACGCTCAGCGTCCGGGCGTAGAGGTACGCCTGGATCAGCGCGGTCAACGTGAGGATGCCGAGGCTGATCGACACGGCGCGGATACCTGCCCGTGAGCGCAGAATCGACGGGTCTACGAGACCGTGAGAATGACCGTGGCCTTCGGCATGTGAGTGAGCATGTCCGTGAGAGTGGCTGTGGGGTCCGTTCCCGTGGTCGTGCTCGCCGTCGGGCTCGTCGTGGAAGACGTGCCAGTGGTCGAGCGCGGTCTCCATGTGGTGGCGGTGCACGATCGGCCAGGTTAGCTCCGGGAGCTATGCAAAGAACTCGGGGCGCCGTCCGGGAGGCCTTCGTCACGAAGGGCCGGCGGCTCGGCGACGTGCTGGTCACGCTGGGCCGCCAGGACGGGTGGCTGCCGGAGCAGGTCGACGCCGCGGTCTCCTCGCTGCGCTGAGCGCCTTGCAGACGCACCTTGTAGGGTTTTGCACCTATTAGGGTCGGTGAGGGCTTGCAACAGGGACCGGAATGGCTCGATACTGCCCACCTTGCGGGGAAACTCAACGTGATCGGGCGACGGAGGTGTCCATCTTGAGGAGATACGGAACGCTTGGCTTGCTCGCCTTGTTCGTGGGCGTGCTGGCCTTTGCCGCAGCTGGCTGCGGCGGCAAGAAGAGCTCGAGCGGGGGCGGGGGCAACGTCACGGCGCTGCCGGCCTCGTCATGCACCCCGGTGGAGTACAAGGGCGACGGCGATCCCGACATGCTGATCGCCACCGACTTCCCGATGCAGGGCAGTTCGCGCACCCAGACGCTGCAGATCGTGGCCGCGACCCGCTACCTGCTCGACCAACAGGGGTGGAAGGCAGGTGACCACAAGATCGCGCTGCAGGTCTGCGATGACTCGACCGCGCAGGCGGCGAAGTGGGATCCGGACAAGTGCAGCCGGAACGCAAACGCCTATGCGCAGAACGCGAGCCTCGTCGGAGTGATCGGAACGTTCAACTCCGGTTGCGCGGCGATTGAGATCCCGGTGCTGAATCAAGCGCCGGACGGCGGACTCCTGCTGCTCTCGCCGGCGAACACGTACGGCTGCCTGACCGAGCCGTGCGCCGGCAACGAGCCGGAGAAGTACTACCCGAGCGGCAAGCGGAACTACGCGCGCGTCGCGCCGAGCGACCCGAACCAGGGCGCGGTCGACGCGGAGTTCCTCAACTCGCAAGGCGTGAAGAGCGTCTACATCCTGAACGACAAGGAGGCGTACGGCCTCGGCGTCGCCAAGAACTTCCAGGGTGCGGCGCAGGCGCTGGGGATGAAGATCACGGGCTTCTCGGCGTATGACCCGAAGCAGCCGAACTTCCGTGCGATCTTCACCCGGATCAAGGCGACGAACCCCGACGCGATCTTCATCGGCGGGCTCGTCGACGAGAACTCCGGCCAGCTGATCAACGACAAGGTCGCAGTGCTCGGGCCGAACGACGGCGACGTCAAGCTGATGCTGCCCGACGGCTTCACGACCGACTCGGTGTTCCAGCGCTCCGAGGGCGGCACGCCGAACGCGAAGGGTGCGTTCTTCAGCGTCGCCGGCGTCGGCATCGACAAGTACACCGGCGCGGCGCAGGACTTCATCACCGGCTTCAAGGCGAAGCTGGGCGGCAAGCCGGTCGACCCGTACGCCATCCTGGGGGCACAGGCCGCTCGCGTGCTCCTCGACGCGATCGAGAAGTCGGACGGAACCCGCACGAGCATCATCGACCAGGTGTTCAAGACGAAGGTGTCGAACGGCCTGATCGGCTCGTTCGAGATCAACCAGAACGGAGACATCACCGGCGCGAAGGGTGCTGCGCTCCTGTTCACGATCTACAAGGGGAGCGACCATCTCGAGACCCTGAAGACGGCGGCGCCGAAGGCGGATCTCGTCGAGGCGGCGCGGAAGGCGGCCGCGGGCTAACCCGCAGCCTGTTCGAACACCGTCCCGGGGAAGGCAGCGCCTTCCCCGGGACCTCTTTCGGGAGCTTCACCCAATCGCAGCGTCAGCCGGCACCGAGAAGCAGTCGAGGCTCGCAGGGCTCGTCGGAGCCGGGCGCCTCACCGTCACGTCCGTCCTCGGTGGGGTCTTCGTCGCGCTGATCGTCGCGTGGCTCGTCGTCAACCTGATCAAGACGCCGAGCGACTTCTTCACGGTTCTGCTGATCGGGATCACGACGGGCTCGGTCTATGCGCTGATCGCCCTCGGCTACACGCTCGTCTACGGCATCCTGCAGCTGATCAACTTCGCGCACGGCGACGTCTTCGCCCTCAGCGGGCTCTTCTCCAGCACGATCATCCTGTCCGTCATCGGACTGGACGAGACGACCTCCGCGGTCGGCATCGTAGGCGGCCTGCTGCTCGCGCTCGTGATCGTCGTCGCGTTCGGCGCGATCGTGAACACGTCGATCGAGTTCGTTGCCTACCGAAGGCTCCGCCAGGCGCCTCGCCTGGCCGTGCTGATCACGGCCGTCGGGATGTCGTTCATCGTCCAGAACGTCTCGCTCGCGGTCTTCGACGTGAACTTCCGCAGCGTGCCGCCGCTGATCTCCGAGGCGAACGTCTTCAAGATCGGGAGCGTGACCTACCAGTGGAACCAGCTCTTCGCGGTTCTGGCGACCATCCCGGTGCTCCTGTTGCTGACCTGGCTGGTCAGGTCGACGAAGCAGGGCAAGGGAATGAGGGCCGTTTCCCAGGATCCCGATGCCGCCGCGATCATGGGGGTGAACGTCAACCGGACGATCTCGTTCACGTTCGCGCTCGCCGGCGCGCTTGCGGGAGTCGGAGGGCTGCTCTACCTGATCGAATACAACATTCGCTACGACACGGGTTTCGAGCTCGGGCTGATCGCGTTCACCGCCGCCGTGCTCGGCGGGATCGGCAATCTCGGCGGCGCCGTCCTCGGGGCGCTCCTGATCGGCGTGATTCAGGCATGCAACGAGGGGCTGGGCTGGGCCGCCCCCGGCAGCGACTGGACGCGTTCGATCGTGTTCGGCCTGTTGATCGCGATCCTCGTCTTTCGTCCGGAGGGCCTCCTCGGCGAGAGGACGCCGGAAGGAGCCTGACGATGAGCCGCCTCGACGGGATCCGCAAGCTCGAGCCGCTCGATCCGCTCTTCGCTTCGTGGCGTCGCCTCCCGCCCTCAGTCCGGGCCGCCGTGCCCGCGCTGGTCGTGATCGTCCTTGCGGCGACCTACCCGTACTACGTCTCGAGCCTTCCGACCGACGTCCCGGTGATCCTCTCGTTCCCGGACGTGGGCGCGGCGGTGACGATCGTCGTCTTCGTGATCATGGCCGTCGGGCTGAACGTCGTCGTCGGCTACGCCGGCCTGCTCGACCTCGGCTACGTCGCGTTCTACGCGATCGGCGCGTACACCGCGGGCTGGCTCGCCTCGGGCCAGTTCCAGCAGGTGCGGTTCCACCTCGGCTCGGTCGGGATCAGCAGGGAGCAGAACGGCATCCACATCTCGATCTGGCTCGTGCTCCTCTGCGCGGCGATCCTCACGGGCATCGGCGGGATCCTGATCGGGCTGCCGACCCTTCGCCTGCGCGGCGACTACCTCGCGATCGTGACGCTCGGCTTCGGCGAGATCATCCCGCAGTTCGTACGCAACGCCGACAGCCTGCACGGCTTCGACCTCACCCACGGCACGTTCGGCATCAGTCCGATCGACTCGCCCGGGTTCGGGTCGCATCTCAACGAGGCGCTCGGCCTGCCTGTCTCATATGCCCAGTCGTTCGACCGGATCCGGCTCTTCTACTGGACCGCGCTCGCTCTGCTCCTCGTCACCGTCTTCTGCTCGCTCCGTCTGCGCGACTCGCGCCTCGGGCGAGCGTGGATCGCGATCCGCGAGGACGAGACGGCCGCCGGGGCGATGGGGATTCCGCTGATGCGCACGAAGACGTGGGCCTACGCGATCGGCGCGTTCTTCGGGGGTATGGGCGGTGCGTACATCGCGAGCTTCAACTCGGGAGCGTTTCCGAGTCAGTTCCAGTTCAACATCTCCGTCTTCCTGCTCTGCATGGTCATCCTCGGCGGCATGGGGAGCCTGTGGGGCGTCGTCGTCGGCGGCACGATCCTCGCCTGGCTGAACGTCGAGGGACTCGCGAACATCGGCAGCTGGACGAACAAGCACACGCCGTTGAACGTCGAGGTGGCGAAGTACCAGTTCGGCATCTACGGGGTCATCATCGTGCTGATGATGCTGTTCCGGCCCGTGGGTCTGATCCCCGAGCGGCGGCGTAAGCGCGAGCTCGAGGAAGGCACACCCCACGGCGCCCTCGACGATCCTTTGTACGAGCATCGGGTCGCGAACGAGCGCGAGGAGACGCGATGAGCGACCTGCTGACGGCGGAGAACGTCCGCAAGGAGTTCGGCGGGCTCGTCGCGGTGAACGACCTCGACTTCACGATCCCGTCGGAGTCGATCGTCAGCCTGATCGGGCCGAACGGAGCCGGGAAGACGACCTTCTTCAACATGCTGACGGGCGTCTATCGCCCCACCGCGGGGGGCATCGTCTTCGACGGGACGAACGTCACCGGGAAGCCGCCGCACGCGATCACCAAGCTCGGGATCGGCCGCACGTTCCAGAACATCCGACTGTTTCCACAGATGACGGCGCTCGAGAACGTTCTCGTCGGCATGCACTGCCGCCTGAAGGGCGGCATCCTCGGCTCGATCTTCGGGACGCCGCGCGTGCGGCGAGAGGAGCGCGAGGCGCACGACCAGGCGCGCGAGCTGCTGCGCTACTCGGGTCTCGGGCGCGTCGACGACGAGCTAGCCGAGAACCTGTCGTACGGCGACCAGCGGCGGCTCGAGCTCGCCCGCGCCCTCGCCACGCAGCCGAAGCTCCTTCTCCTCGACGAGCCCACGGCCGGCATGAACCCGCAGGAGACGGCCCGCTTCACCGCGTTCCTCGGGAAGCTGCGCGAGGACCGGCCGATCAGCATCCTGCTGATCGAGCACGACATGAAGGTGATCATGGGCGTGTCCGAACGCGTGACTGTGCTCGATTACGGCGAGAAGATCGCGGAGGGAACGCCGGCTGAGATCCAGCGAAACGAGCGCGTGATCGAGGCGTACCTGGGCAAAGCGGCCACCGCATGAGTGCGGCGCAAACGAACGGGGCGCTGCTCGCCGTCGACGACGTGCATACGTACTACGGCTCGATCGAGGCGCTGAAGGGCATCACGATCGAGGTGCGCGACGGCGAGATCGTCACCCTCATCGGCGCGAACGGCGCGGGGAAGTCGACGACGCTGCGTTCGATCAACGGCCTCAACCACCCGCGGCGCGGCACGATCGTCTTCGGTGGCAAGGACATCACACGCTCGGCGCCGCACGACGTCGTGAAGCTCGGCATCTCCCAGTCGCCCGAAGGGCGCAAGCTCTTCTCGCGCATGTCCGTGCTCGAGAACCTCGAGATGGGGGCGTTCCAGCGCCGCGACCGCTCGGAGCTGAAGAGCGACCTCGACCGCGTCTACTCCCTCTTCCCGCGGCTCGCCGAGCGCAAGCAGCAGCGGGCGGGAACGCTGTCGGGCGGCGAGCAGCAGATGGTCGCTATCGGCAGGGCTCTGATGGCGCATCCTCGCCTGCTGCTCCTCGACGAGCCCTCGATGGGGCTGGCGCCGATCTTCGTCGAGCGCGTGTTCGAGACGATCGTCGAGATCAACCAGCAGGGAACGACCATCCTGCTCGTGGAGCAGAACGCGATGATGGCGCTCGAGGTCGCGAACCGCGGCTACGTCCTCGAGACCGGCAACGTCGCCCTCGCGGACGATGCGAAGACGCTCCTCAAGAACGAAGAGGTCAGAAAGGCGTATCTTGGGGAGACCTAAGATCGAAAGGAGTCGTACCGTGTTCCGCTCGAAGCCGTTTTCGCTGGCAGGCATTCTCGTCGTCCTTCTCGCTCTCATCGCCGCAGGCTGCGGCGGCGGCGGCAAGGAGAGCGCCGGCACGACCACCGAGACGACTGCGTCGGGTGGCGCGTCCATCACCGCGCCGGCAGCTATCTCGAGCGCGGGCAAGCTCGCATTCTGCAGCGACATCACCTATCCGCCGGAGGAGTTCTACGAGGGCTCGAAGCCGGTCGGCTCCGACATCGATATCGGCACGGAGATCGCGAAGCGGATGGGCGTCAAGGCCGAGTTCGACAACACGGGCTTCGACGGGATCATCCCGGCGCTCCTCGGCAAGAAGTGCGACGCGATCATCAGCGGCATGAACGACACGCCCGAGCGGCGTAAGCAGGTCTTCTTCGTCGACTACATCAAGGTCGGCCAGTCGTTCATGGTCAAGAAGGGCAACCCTGAGAACATCACCGGCATCCCGAGCCTCGCCGGCAAGAGCGCCTCGGTCGAGGTCGGGACGACGAACAAGGACTTCCTCGACGCGGAGAGCAAGAAGCTCCAGGCACAGGGCAAGAAGCGGATCGACGTGGTCACCTTCCCCAAGGACACTGATGCAGCCAATGCGCTGAAGACGGGTAAGGTCGACGCGTACTTCGGGGACGCGCCGGTCGTCGCGTACTACATCGAGAAGGACCCGGCGTCGTTCGCATTCGGCGGCAAGCCCGTCAATCCGATCCCGGTCGGGATCGCGATCCGGAAGGGCGACACCGAGCTCCAGCAGGCCGTCCAGCAGGCGGTCGACGCGATGTACGCGGACGGGACGATGAAGAAGATCCTCGACAAGTGGCAGCTCGGCGACACCGCGTTGAAGTAGACGCAACGTCATGATCGCCGCCTTCGAGTGGCACATCTTCTGGGACCGGATCTTCCATCCGGACCATGTCTTCGCGCAGGCGCTGTGGCGCACGATCTACATCGCGGTGGCGGCGCAGTTCTTCGGCGTGGTGCTCGGGCTGGTGTCAGCGCTGATGCGGATGTCGAAGATCCTGCCGCTGCGGATCCTCGGTGGTCTCTACGTGCTCGTCGTCCGCGGAACCCCGGTCATCGTCCAGATCTTCTTCATCTACTTCGGCGCGAATCTCTTCCTCGGCTTCGACCTGTTCCCGCGGACGATCGGCTTCGGACTCTTCTCCCTCAGCGGGGCAGTCGTGGCCGGCATCGTCGCGCTCTCGATCAACGAGGGCGCCTACATGAGCGAGATCGTCCGGGCCGGCATCGATTCGGTGGACAAGGGGCAGATGGAGGCGGCGCGCTCGCTCGGCATGCCGCAGCGGCTGGCCATGCGCCGGATCGTGCTGCCGCAGGCCGCCCGAGTGATCGTGCCCCCGCTGGGCAACGAGTTCAACAACATGCTCAAGACCACGTCGCTGCTTGCCTTCATCGGGGTCTACGAGCTCTTCCTCGACGCGGACATCCACTACTCCGCCACGTTCAAGCCGAGCGAGTACTTCGCCGCCGTGGCCTTCTGGTACCTCGTCCTCACCGTGGTCTGGAGCGTGATCCAGGCGTGGATCGAAGGACGGCTGGCCGCGAGCGAGCGCGCTGATCGCCTGAGCTTCTGGGAGCGCGTGCGCAGTGCCTGGGCGCCCGTTCCCGACCGGCTCTGGAGCCGCGGAGGCGCGCGATGAGCTCGAATCCGATCGTCTGCGCCGAGGGGGTCGTCAAGCGCTTCGGCCGTCTCGAGGTTCTGAAGGGCGTGACGCTCGACGTGCACGCCGGCGAGACCGTCTGCATCATCGGACCGTCCGGCTCGGGCAAGACTACGTTCATCCGGTGCATCAACCACCTCGAGAAGATCGACGGCGGCCGCATCGAGGTGAACGGCCATCTGATCGGCTACCGCGAGAAGAACGGGAAGCTCGTCGAAGACACCGAGAACAACATCGCGAGGCAACGGTGCGAGATCGGCATGGTCTTTCAGCGTTTCAACCTCTTTCCGCACATGACCGCGCTCGAGAACGTGATCGAGGCGCCCGTCCGGGTGCGCAAGGCGTCGAAGCACGAGGCTGTTCGAGAGGCGGAGGCGCTGCTCGAGCGCGTCGGCCTCGCCGACAAGCGCGACGTCTATCCGGGCAAGCTCTCCGGTGGGCAACAGCAGCGCGTCGCGATTGCGCGGGCGCTCGCCATGAAACCGGCGCTGATGCTGTTCGACGAGCCGACGAGCGCACTCGATCCGGAGACGATCGGCGAGGTACTGCAGGCGATGAAGGAGCTTGCCGAGGCGGGAATGACGATGATCGTCGTCACGCACGAGATGGGCTTCGCCCGTGAGGCGGCGGACCGCGTCGTGATGATGGACGACGGCTGCGTCATCGAGGAGGGAACGCCGGAGCACTTCTTCGCCGCGCCGAGCCACGAGCGCACGAAGCAGTTCCTCTCGAAGATCCTCTAGGCCACTTTGTGGCTCTGAGCCACTAAGAGCGCCTAACAAAATGCGTTGAGTTGGCGGTGGCAGATGAGGCTACAGGCGAGGGCAAGGAAGGCTTCATGGATGTCGGCGCGGCGTTCGTAGCGGATGCGCAGGCGACGGTACTGATGCAGCCAGGAGAGAGTGCGCTCGACGACCCAGCGTTCCCTGCCGAGTCCTGAGCCGTGCGCTGTACTGCGTTTGGCGATGATCGATCGGATCCCGCGGGCGTGGAGAAGTTGCCCGTGCGGTTGGGAGTCGTAGCCGCGGTCGGCGAGGAGAACGTTCGGTCGGCGCCGTGGTCGGCCGCGCTTTCCGCGCAGGGGCGGGATCGCCTCGACGAGCGAGACGAGTTGGGTGATGTCGTTGCGGTTGGCGGCGGTAAGCAGGCAGGCGAGCGGGATGCCGTTTGCATCCGTGATCAGGTGATGCTTGCTCCCAGCCCGATCGCGGTCGACCGGGCTGGGGCCAGTTTTGCCGCCCCCAAAAGCGCACGCAACGAGGCGGAGTCGCAGACCGCTCGTGAGAGGTCGAGCTGGTCGCGCTGGCGTAGCTTGGCGAGGAGCAACTCGTGCAGGCGCTCGAAGACGCCCGCCTGATGCCAATCGCGGAGGCGGCGCCAACAGGTCATGCCTGATCCATAGCCGAGTTCCGGTGGCAACCACTGCCAGGCGATCCCGGTTGTAAGCACGAACAAGATCCCGCTGAGCACCTTTCGATCGTCGAGCCGTTTGCGACCGGGATGTCGGTCTCGTCGTGTTGGTCGCGGCAGCAGTGGCTCGATCAGCTTCCACAGCTCGTCATCGACCATCGGTGTGGACATGCGACCACCTCCAAATCTCGGTTGTACCTGGTAACGATGCTTGTTCCGTTCTAGGCTGTTGCCGTGGCTACATGCCTGAAATGCGGCGCCGAGAACCGTGACGGCGCGAAGTTCTGCGGCGAGTGCGGTTCGCCGCTCGCCCTAGTCTGCTCCGACTGCGGCGCGGCGAATGAGTCGGGGCAGACCTTCTGCGACGAGTGTGGCGCGGCATTGGCGTCTAATCAGGCGCCGCCCGTGGCTGCCGCCGCGCAGGCCGTGGCGCCGGTCGCGGAGCGCCGGTTCGTATCGGTGTTGTTTGCAGATCTGGTCGGTTTCACCGGTCTGTCGGAGGTGCGGGATTCGGAGGAGGTGCGGGAGCTACTGTCGCGCTACTTCGAGACGTGTCGGCGGCTGATCGAGCTCTATGGCGGGACGGTGGAGAAGTTCATCGGCGATGCGGTGATGGCGGTGTGGGGGACGCCGGTTGCGACCGAGGATGATTCGGAGCGGGCGGTGCGGGCGGCGCTTGAGCTTGTCGCCGCGGTGCAGGCGCTGGGGGAACAGGTGGGTGCCGCGGAGTTGCGGGCGCGGGCGGGTGTGCTGAGTGGGGAGGCGGCGGTGACGCTCGGTGCGGAGGGGGAGGGGATGGTCGCCGGCGATCTGGTGAATACGGCGTCGCGGGTGCAGGCGTTGGCGCCGCCGGGCGGGGTGTTCGTGGGTGAGGGAACGCGGCGGGCGACCGAGCAGGCGGTGGTGTACGAGTCGGCGGGCAGTCACGAGGTGAAGGGCAAGTCTGGGTTGGTGCCGGTGTGGCGGGCGCTGCGGGTCGTCTCGGGTGGGCGGGGTGCGTTGAAAGCGGAGGGGTTGGAGGCGCCGTTTGTTGGCCGCGATCGCGAGTTGCGCTTGTTGAAGGAGCTCTTCCATGCGAGCGCGGAGGAGCGGAAGGCGTTTCTGGTGTCGGTGACGGGGATCGGCGGGATCGGCAAGTCGCGGCTTGGTTGGGAGTTCTTCAAGTACATGGATGGCTTGCCGCAGAGGACGATGTGGCATCGCGGCCGTTGTCTGGCTTACGGGGAGGGGGTCACCTATTGGGCGTTGGCGGACATGGTGCGGATGCGCTGTCGGATCGCCGAGGAGGAGGAGCCGGCCTCGGCCCTTGCCAAGCTGCAGGCGACGCTGAGCGAGTACCTGCTCGATGCGGATGAGCGGAGCTTCGTCGAGCCGCGCTTGGCGCACCTGCTCGGGTTGGAAGAGCGGCAGGCGGGCGGGCAGGAGGAGCTGTTCGGGGCTTGGCGGCTGTTTTTCGAGCGGCTCGCCGACTCCGACCCGGTGGCGATGGTGTTCGAGGACATGCACTGGGCGGACGCGAGCCTGCTCGACTTCGTCGAGTACCTGCTCGAGTGGTCACGCGACCATCCGCTGTATGTGATTACGCTCGCCCGCCCCGAGTTGCTCGAGCGGCGGCCGACCTGGGGTGCGGGCAGCCGCACGTTCAACGCGATCTACCTGGAGCCCCTGTCCGAGCGGGCGATGCAGGAGCTGCTGGCGGGGCTCGTTCCCGGCCTGCCCCAGGAGCTGCGGGCGCGGATCCTCGCGCGCGCCGAGGGCGTGCCGCTATATGCGGTGGAGACGGTGCGGATGCTGCTCGACCGCGGCCTGCTCGTCCAGGAGGGAAGCGTCTACCGGCCGGTCGGGCCGATCGAGACGCTGGAAGTGCCAGAGACGCTGCAGGCGTTGATCGCCGCCCGCCTGGACGGCCTCTCGGCCGAGGAGCGGCGGCTGCTCCAAGACGGCGCTGTGTTCGGCAAGACGTTCACACGGCAGGCGCTCGCGGCGATCTCCGGCCTGGACGAGACGCAGCTGGAGCCGCTGCTCGC
Source organism: Gaiellaceae bacterium (assembly GCA_035764165.1). GTDB lineage: Bacteria > Actinomycetota > Thermoleophilia > Gaiellales > Gaiellaceae > 3-1-20CM-4-69-9. The sequence continues at coordinate 109,022 of DASTZS010000031.1, forward strand.
CGGCCTTGTGCGCAAGGAGGTGCTCTCGATCCAGGCCGACCCGCGCTCCCCCGAGCACGGCCAGTACGGCTTCCTGCAGGATCTCGTCCGCCGCGTCGCTTACGAGACGCTCTCCAAACGTGAGCGCAAGGCGCGCCATCTCGCCGCTGCGATGCAGATCGAGCAGGCGTTCGTCTCCGAGCAGGAGGTGGTCGAGGTGCTCGCCTCCCACTATCTCGCAGCCTACGAGGCTGCAACGGAGGATGCCGACGCCGAGCAAATCAAGCAACGCGCGGCCGACTTGCTCGCCCGCGCCGGCGAGCGCGCCGCCTCGCTCGCCGCGAGCGAGGAGGCCGAGCACTACTTCGAGCAGGCCGCCCTGCTGGCGGAGGGGGAGCTCGACCGGGCGCGGCTGCTCGAACGCTCCGGCGAAATGGCCCTCCGCGCCGGCAAGACCGAGCAGGCGCAAACCCGTTTCGAGCAGGCGCTGGCGCTCTTTGCGGACGCCGGCGAGCGGCATCAAGCCGCGCGCCTCAGCGCCCGCCTCGGCGAGGTCGAGTGGCGGCGCGGACAGCTCGACGAGGCGCTCGAGCGGATGGAGCGCGCGTGGGTCGAGCTCGAGGGCGAGGAGCCGGACGCAGACATCGCCGCCCTCGCCGCCCAGCTCGGTCGGCTGCACCTCTTAAAGGGCGAGCTGGAGGCCGGCTCCGAGCGGCTGGAGACGGCGCTCGAGCTTGCCGAATCGCTCTGGCTGCCCGAGGTGCTCGCCGAGGCGCTGAACAGCAGTGGCGTGATCGCGACCTTCCGCTCCCGCCTCGAGCAGGCGCAGGCGCTGATCAAGCGCGCGCTCGAGCTCGCGCTCGAACACGAGCTTCCAGGCGCCGCCCTGCGCGCCTTCAACAACCTCGGGGACATCCTCCATCGACGCGACCGCTGCGAGGAAGCCGCCGTCCAGCTCGAGAAGGGCATCGCGCTCGCACGCCGCGTCGGCGACCGCCGGTGGGAACAGAACCTGCTCGGGGAGCTCTCCTGGTCGCTCGCGGTCACCGGCCGCTGGCCGGAGGCGCTCGTCTTGCTCAACCAAGTCCCCGAAGAGCGGCTCGTCGAGCTGAATCCGACCTTCTTGCTCGCCCTGCCGGAGCCCCTCGTTGCGCGGGGAAGATTGGAAGACGCACGCCACCTGCTCTCCCTCCACGCCCGCCACGAGGCCACGGCCGACGTCCAGCAGCGAACCGGATACCGCGCCGCGGAGGCGGTCGTGCTGGCCGCGGAGGGGAAAGAACGGCAAGCGCTCGCCTCCGCCGAAGAAGTGCTGGCCGCGACCTTCGAGAGCCGCCCGGCGGATCAGGCGGTCAAGGTCGCTTTCCCCCAGGCTCTTGAGGCGGCACTTGCGCTCGGCGAGCGCGAACGCGCCGAGCAGCTGCTCGCACCGATCGAGGCACTCCCAGCCGGAAGACTCGCCCCCAGCCTGCGCGCGCACGCCGCCCGCTTCCGCGCCCGCCTCGCCGCCGACGACGGCAAGAGTCGGAAAGCAGAAAGTGGCTTCGCCGCCGCCGCCGGGACCTTCCGCGAATACACCATGCCGTTCTGGCTCGCCGTCACCCTCGCCGAACACGGCGAATGGCTCATTGCCGAGCACCGTGCGGCCGACGCGGAACCTCTGCTCGCCGAAGCCCGCGAAACGTTCGAGCGACTCGGCGCAAGCCCGTGGTTGGCGCGCATCGAAGGGGCCGAAAGAGAGCCACGCGCAGAAGTAAGCGTCTAGCTTGCCCCGACGGCTCGTTCGACTTCACTTTTCATTTCGTTACAGCCTCTAAGTCGTCATTCGAATCGGGAAGTACGGGGGCGCGAGCAGGAAGGCGAGGCGGGGCGGGCGGTCGGACCAGCCGCGCGCCATCGTCAGCGCCGGGCCCAAGCCGTGGCTCGGGACAAAGCCGAGCTGGCGTGCCGCCGCGTGGTCGCGACAGCCCGCGATGATGACGTGGCCGAGGCGCCCGAGCGCCGGGCGGCAGCCGTCCCAGTCCGCGAAGGGAAGGAGTGGATGGCACGAGCGGCCGGCACGGTACGCCTCGAGGGCTCGCGCATCCTCCGCGGCTGCGCGCTCTGCGGCGGCGAGCGCTGCGTGATCGGGGCCGGTGACCCGCGTAGCGGCGAAGAAGGCGCGATACGGCTGCTGCGTCGGATGCGCGAAGTGCCGCTGGAAGCGATGCATCAGGATCGCGGTGCCGCCGTCGGCGAGCGGAAAGGAGTCGCGCCAGAGTCGCAGCGCGAGCCCGAGACCGAGGTAGGCGCCGAGGAGCGGATTGGGCCGCTCCCGCGGCAGGTAGGGGGTCGTGCGCGGAATGCCGATGCAAACCGCGTCGAGCTTGCCGTCGAGGGTGATCCCGCGCAGCTCGACGCCGCGCAGGAGCGCCTCCGTGTGCGCGACCGAGGGCGGCCCCGCGAAGGCCGCGGCGACCGAGCGCTCGAGCGGGAGCGAGCGCAGGATGTACGCACGCACGGCTCCGGGCAGGACGCGGAACAGATGTCGAAACGGCGAGCGGACGACGCGGTCGAGCGCATGCTCCTCGTAGGGATAGCCCCCGAGCCTGCCGCTGAGGCGGGGATGGTTCAGCACCAGTGAGGCGCCGATCACCGGCACATGCCGAGCGAGTGCCCGCTCGAGCTCGAGGCCGAGTCTCCAGCCTCGCGACGCGGACGTCTCGAGGAGCGAGTACGCGCCCGCTGCCCGCAGCACCTCGCTACCCGCCGCACCAACGAGCGCGGCCGGGCCGCCGTGCAGGACGGTCTCCGCAGCGGTGACGACGACGACGACGTCGGCTCGGACCAGAGCGGGGTGCACACGCAGCGGTGTCGAGCCCACCGAGCCCACCTCGACGAGATCCTCGCGCTCCACGTCGTGGACCTCGACATGCCCGTGGAAGCGGCGCGCGAACTCCGGTGAGACGAGCGTCTCGAGCTGCTCGCCGCCCGCGCGTCGCGCCAGCCCGCCTGCGACGAGTAGCGTCTGGTAGCCGGTCGGGATCCCGAGCCGTTCCAGCTCGACGACGGCCGCGGCGATCGCAGCCTGTCGCGGGTCCCGCTCGGTACCCGGCAGAGGCAGCTGCGGCGGCTCGACGACGATCGTCGCGCGGGCACCGCGTGTCACGAGTGCTTCGAGCGGCTGACCGGCGAGCGGGAATCGCAAGGCGTCGCGAACCGCAGCGGCGACGTCGGCGACCGAGTCGGCCGGCGGCGGCGGCCGGAGCACGAGCGCGTCGTCCGCGGCGGTCACGACGAGGAGCCGTGAACCGGCGAGCAGCGGGACGCGTCTCATGGCAGGTGCCGATAGAGGCGAAGGAAGGTGGTGCGAAAGCCGCGCGCCGGCCAGAAGCGCGACGCGTAGAGGTTCGTCATCCGCCAGTCGGTCACCATCGTCGGTATGCCCGCCTCGTGCGCCCAGGCGAGTGCGTGCGCGGTCAGCGCACGTCCCACGCCGGACCCGCGCGCGTGCGCATCCGTCGAGACAGCTGCGAGATCGATCGAGCCGGCAGGCACGCGGAGGTCCGGTGGCCGGCGATAGAGGAGCGTGTGGCCGATGATGCTGCCCTCGCGCTCGGCGACGAAGTGCACGAACTGCTCGTCCTCCCACGTGTCGCGCCACTCGTGCTCCGACGACTCCTCGGAGGGAACAGTCGAGGCCGAGAAGCTGGGGGAGTGGAGCATCGACTCCGTCATGACGCGGTCGAGACGTGCTGCGGCCGCGAGGTCGGCGGGCGTGCCAGGCCTGATCAGGACGTTTCCGTCGAACGGTTCCACGGGTGCGGTCTTGCGTATCGCAAGCGCGCCGCTCGCACCGAACGAGAGGCGGAACCATGCGTCGAGGAGTGCCGGGTCCGACGACGGCACGAACGCCGCGTGGCGGACGTGCCCCGCGTCGACCCAGGCCGCCGCAGCCACCGCGTAGAGATCCCGGACGAGCTCGGCGTCGCCTGTGAGCCCGTGTCCCGCGATGCCGACCACCATCCAGGTGCCGAGGTCGCCGAAGGGGCGCAGATGTCCGAACAGGTAGGCAACCGGTTCCTCGCCTGCGCGCGCGACCACACCAGACGCGCCCTCGCTCCGCCATTCCCGCGCGATCTCCGCCCTGAAGTCGAGGCCCTCCGGCAGCAGCGGCTCGGCCATGCGGTGGCGCTCGTGACGCGCGGCGAGGAGTCGCGCGGCGTCGTCGAGGTCGTGATCGGAAAATGGGCGAATCTCGAGCTCCGGCATCGGCGTCGGACGATAGCGTTGAGACCCAATGCCGAAGACCCTGACAGGGGCAGAGCTGCAGCTCGACGACGCCCCCGTCCGCGACGCCGAGCTCTTCCTCGTGGACGGCAACAACCTCGCCTACCGCGCGTTCTTCGCGCTGCCGGAAGAGCTCGCCACGACCGAGGGCTTCCCGACGAACGCCCTGCTCGGTTTCACGAACATGCTCTTCAAGCTCCTCTCCGACTACAAGCCGAAGGGTGTGGCCGTCGCCTGGGACACGCGGCCCGTCGAGCGGCTCGAGGTGGCGGGCGACTACAAGGCGGACCGGCGGCCGACACCGGATCTGCTCTCCGAGCAGTTTCCCTTCTTCCGGCCCATCGTCGAGGCGTTCGGCTACCGGAATCTCGAGTTCGAAGGCTGGGAGGCGGACGACGTGATCGCGACACTCGCGACACGCGCGGACGAGGCGGGCATCCGAACCGCGATCGTCTCCACCGACCGCGACGCGTTTCAGCTCGTATCGGACAACGTCAGCCTGATGATGACGCCGCGCGGCGTCTCCGACGTGCAGGTGTACACGCCGGACAGGGTGGAGGCGCGCTACGGCATCCGCCCAGACCAGATTCCGGACTTCATCGGGCTGAAGGGAGACACGTCCGACAACATCCCAGGCGTCCCCGGCATCGGCGACAAGACCGCCGGCCAGCTCATCTCGCAGTACTCCTCGCTCGAGGAGGTGATCGCACATGCCGAGCAGCTCTCGCCCGCGCGCCGCAAGAACATCCTCGAGCACGCGGACCAGGCACGGCAGTCGAAGCAGCTGGCGACCATGCGCCGGGACCTCGATCTCGACTGCGACCCGGCCGAGCTCGTACTACTGCCGCCGGACCGCTCCGAGCTCCGGGAGATGTTCCGCCGCTTCGAGTTCCGGAACCTGCTCGGCCGGGTCGACATCCTCGACGAGGCAGTCCCCGCGCAGCCGATGCGCGTCGAGGGCACGGAGGTGGCCTGGCGAGAAGGCGAGCTGCCGGAGGTGCGCGGCCGCGCGTCGCTCGCAATCCGCGACGGCGGGTTCGCGCTCGCGCAGGACGACGGCGTGATCGTGGGGGAGTGGACGCCGGGCCTCGAGCGCCGGCTCGACGAGGCGGAGCTGATCGCGCACGACTTCAAGGCCCTGCCGCGCCTGACGATGGAGCCGGCCGAGGACACGATGCTGCTGGCGTACCTGATCGAGCCCGGCCGCTCGTCGTACGAGCTCGACGATCTGGCGCAGGAGTACGGCGTCGAGCCGATCCCGACACCGGCCGCCGACGACGAGACGGCGGCGCTCGTCCGCCACGCTGAGATCCCGCGGCGCCTGGCGGCGACCATGCTCGACCGGGTCCGCGAGCGCGGAGCCGAGGATCTCTACCGCGCGATCGAGCTGCCGCTCACGGCCGTGCTCTCCGCGATGGAAGACGCCGGCGTGAAGGTCGACACCTACCGCATGGGCGAGATCACCGCGCGCCTCGCCGACCGGGTGGAGGAGCTCGAGGCGAAGGCGTACGAGCTCGCGGGTGAGGAATTCGTGCTCGGCTCGACGCAGCAGGTCGCGCGCATCCTGTTCGAGCAGCTGCAGCTGACTCCGGGGCGAAAGGGAAAGACCGGCTACTCGACGGACACGCGTGTGCTGCGCGCGATTCGCGACGAGCACCCGATCGTCCCGGTGATCGAGGAGTGGCGCGAGTACTCCAAGCTCCTCAACACGTACCTCGGGCCGCTGCCCTCGCTCATCTCGGAGACCGACGGCCGGCTGCACACGACCTTCAACCAGACGGTCGCGTCGACGGGGAGGCTGTCGACGACGAACCCGAACCTCCAGGCGATTCCGATCCGGACCGAGCTCGGCAAGGAGATCCGTTCCGCCTTTGTGCCCGAGCAGGGGTCGCGCCTGCTCTCCGCCGACTACTCGCAGATCGAACTGCGCATCCTCGCGCACGTCTCCGGTGAGCCGAAGCTGCGCGAGGCGTTCGCGCGCGGGGAAGACATCCACACGGCCACGGCGGTCGAGGTGCTCGGCAAGGAGCCCTCGCAGCTGACGTCAGGTGACCGGTCGATCGCGAAGATGATCAACTTCGGCATCGTCTACGGCATCTCGGCCTACGGGCTCTCGGAGAACCTCGAGATCCCGCGCGAACAGGCACAGGAGTACATCGACGCGTACCTCGCCCGGTTTCCGCTCGTGCAGGACTTCATCCAGCGCACGATCGAGCAGGCGAAGCGCGACGGCTATGCGACGAGCCTCCTGGGTCGGCGACGGCCGACGCCGGAGATCCGCGCCTCGAACCGCCAGACGCGCTCGCTCGGTGAACGGCTCGCGGTCAATTTCGTCATGCAGGGCTCGAACGCGGACATCATCAAGAAGGCGATGATCGCCATCCACCGTCGCCTCCGCGACGAGGGCCGCGGCGCCCGCCTCGTCCTCCAGGTGCACGACGAGCTCCTGCTCGAGGTGCCGGAGGCGGAGGTCGGTCCGGTGCGTGAGCTCGTGCGGGAGGAGATGTGCGCCGCGTACCCCCTCGATCCGCCGCTCGCAGTCGAGATCGGCGTGGGCGACGACTGGAGTGAAGCCAAGACGTAGTCGAGCAGCCCACGCCCGGAAGGGGCTCGGGGGAACCGGAGGTTCCCCCGCAACTCACTCTTCGCCGCGGTGCCCGCCCCCCAACGAGCGGGCTCAGGGCCGTTTCAAGCCCCTGGCTATACTGATCGACCGCTGATGGCAACCGAGCAAACCGAGCAGAGAATCGCCGGGGACGGCGTCTGGATCACCGGTCCCGACGGCGAACTGATCCCCGACTACGAGTCCACCTTCCCGACGATCAACGAGGGCGAGGTCGTCCACGGGCAGGTCGTCCGGGTGGACAAGGACGAGGTGCTCGTGGACATCGGCTACAAGTCCGAGGGAGTGATCCCGGTCGCCGAGCTCTCCATCCGGCGCTCGGTCAACCCCGCGGACGAGGTCTCGATCGGCGACGAGATCGACGCGCTCGTGATGACGAAGGAGGACGCCGAGGGCCGGTTGATCCTCTCCAAGAAGCGTGCCCGCTTCGAGATGGCGTGGAAGGCGATCGAGAATGCCGCCGAGTCCGGCGCGCCCGTCAACGGCCGCGTGATCGAGGTCGTCAAGGGCGGCCTCATCCTCGACCTCGGCGTGCGCGGCTTCCTGCCCGCGTCTCTCGTCGACATCCGGCGAGTGCAGGACCTCGACGAGTTCATGGGCAAGGAGCTCCGGTGCAAGGTGATCGAGCTGAACCGCTCGCGCAACAACGTCGTGCTGTCTCGCCGCGCCGTACTCGAGGACGAGCGCAAGGAGATGCGCCAGGCGATTCTCGACCGGCTCAATCCGGGCGACGTCGTCGAGGGCCAGATCTCCAACATCGTCGACTTCGGCGCGTTCGTCGACCTCGACGGAATGGACGGCCTGATCCATATCTCGGAGCTTTCGTGGTCGCACGTCAACCATCCCTCGGAGGTGCTCGAGATCGGGCAGACCGTCCAGGTGAAGGTGCTCGACATCGACCCCGAGCGCCAGCGCATCTCGCTCGGGCTCAAGCAGACGCAATCCGATCCCTGGCAGCAGGTGCTGGAGCAGCACTCCGAAGGCGATGTCGTCGAGGGCAAGGTTACGAAGGTCGTCACGTTCGGCGCCTTCGTCGAGATCCTGCCGGGAGTCGAGGGCCTCGTGCACATCTCCGAGCTCGCGCAACACCACGTGGAGAATCCGCGCGAAGTCGTGTCGCAGGGCGACACCGTGCCCGTGCTCATCCTCGAGGTCGACGCGGAGCGGCGGCGCCTATCGCTCTCGCTGAAGCGCGTCGACGCCGACCGTCGCGCGGAGTCGGAGGGGCCGATCGAAGGAACGCCGCACCTGGATCTCTCCGAGGACGTCTTCGTCGACTCCGCCTCTGCGCCGCCGGCGCCGGAGCTCGAGCCTGCCCCCGCAGCTGCGGGCGAGGAAGCCGTCGAGCGCGAAGCTGTGAGTGGGGGAGACGCCGAACCGGCTGCGGCCGACGAATCAGCCGCTCCCTCAGAGCCCGTTCCTGACGAGCGCTAAGCCCAAGGCGCCGCCTGTCGGCGCCGACCTTCAGGTCGGCGTGCTTCGCTCGCCGACCGTCTGAAATGGCCGGCCGAGACGCAGGAACCGACCAGAAGCGCTCTAAACGCCCACTCGCGGTCGCGATCACCGGCGGCATCGGCGCCGGGAAGAGCGAGGCGCTCGCGGCGTTCGCACGTCACGGTGCCCTGACGCGGTCGAGCGACGAGATCGTCCATCGCCTGCTGCGCGCCGACACCGAGGTTCGCCGTGAGCTCGCCGAGCGCTACGGCCCCGAGATCATCGGCGAGGAGGGCGCCGACCGGGAGGCGATCGCCCGCATCGTCTTCAGCGATCCTGCCGAGCTCGACTGGCTCGAGGAGCTCCTGCATCCGAAGGTCGTCAGCGAGCACACCTCCTGGCAGCAGGAGGTGGCCGAGCAGCCCGATCCGCCGGCGGTCACCGTGACCGAGGTTCCCCTGCTCTACGAGACGGGCGGCGACAAGCGCTTCGACGCCGTCGTCGTGGTCACCGCTTCGCCTGAGGTGCGGGCACGGCGAACGCCGGTCTCCGACGCGCGCGCGGACCGGCTCCTCCCGGACGAGGAGAAGCTGAGGTTGGCGGATTTCGCCTACGTCAACGACGGGTCGCTCGAGGCGCTCGACGAGTTCGTGGCCGGCGTGATGGCCAAGCTGACGGCGTGAAACGGCTGCTCGGCGTCGTCGTCCTGGCGGGTGCGCTCTTCGCGACATTCTTCTCCCTGCAGTCGGCGAAGCCCGGCTGGTGGGAGCGGCTCTGGTATCCGCTCTCGTACCAGCAGATCGTCCGCGGGCACGCGCGTAACTACCGCCTCGATCCAGCACTCCTCGCCGCGGTCATCTACCAGGAGTCGAAGTTCAAGGCCGATGCGAAGTCCGAGTCCGGCGCGATCGGCCTGATGCAGCTTCTCCCTGCGACGGCGAAGGGGATCGCGCTGCACACCGGCGGCTCGCAGTTCCGCGTCGACGATCTCTACGACCCCGAGCTCAACGTCAGGTACGGCGCGTGGTATCTCCGGCACCTGCTGAGGAAGTACGGCGACGAGGACGATGCACTTGCCGCCTACAACGCGGGCCAGGACAACGTCGACCGCTGGCTGCGGGCGGGCAAGGGCATCCAGTTCCCGGAGACCCGCGCCTACGTGCGTCGCGTGGAGGAGCTGAAGAAGATCTACCGCCGCGCCTACGGCGCCGAGCTGGGAGCCTGAGGCGTACAGCCGTCCTTCGAGTCGGAGCGGTTCTCGATCTTGAACTGCAGTGCCGCCTCGGAGCTGTTCCCGCGCATGTCGCCCACGTCCACCGTCACCTCGTAGAGACCGTTCGGATAGGAGCGGGTGTCGAGGAAGCTGGCGAGGTTGTAGAGAAACCGCCCCGGCATGAAGTACTGCCGGTTCGAGAAGCGCGGCGCGTTCTGGTAGCTGCCGCGCGCGTAGACGTTCCAGAAGTTCCGGGCGACGGGCAAGGTCGTCCGGAAGTCGACGGCGAGGACGTCGTGGACGTAGACCCGACCGTCCACACGGGCGAGCGACCAGGTCATCCGCGCGGGAGAGAGAGGGAAGCCCGACCAGACTCCCGGCACGGGCATCGGCGCGGCGTCGTCGGCTGCCGCGACGATCGAGACGATGCCGCAGACGGTCGACGACTCGAATGGGAGGAGCGAACCTGCCGGCCGCACGTTGATCGCGCGCACCTGCGGGACGGTGCGGTCGCGGTAGGGAGCAATGCCTCCGTGTGCCAGCGGGTTCCAGACACGGCGGTCTCGAATCCACGAGAGATGCACGTGGTCGTAGGCGCGCAGCACGTGCCCCAGCACGGTGCGGCCCGCCACGACGTGCTGGCCGTCGCCGACCGAGAGGACCAGGTGGAAGTACTGGAAGACGCCTTGTCCCTTCGTCCGCACCGAGACGGCTGTGTTGTCGATGTAGTGCACCTTCCCGGAGACGACCGGATAGACAGGCGTACCGGCCGGTGCGGCGATGTCGATGCCGTTGTGGAAGAGGAAGGTGCCCGGCCCCTGCAGCCCGTCTGTGAGCATCGTGTTCAGGAAGAGCGTGCGCGGGTCGCCGAAGTTCGCGCGGATCGGATGCTGCTGGTGGAACGGCTTCAGCGGCCAGGGGAAAGCCGCTGCAGCGCCGCTCGAGACGAGAGCGCAGCTGCAGCAGGCGATGAGGAGTGTGAGTCGGAGGCGCACGAGTGGTAGAGACGGGGGCGGCCCGGTCAAGGTTAGCCGGGCCGCCCGACGATTCAAGGGGCGCCTACCCGCTCAGCCAGTCGCGCTCGACGTCGGGCCACCACACGGCGCCCGCAAGGGTGAAGGCTGGCAACGCCTACCGGGCCTCGTTCTCTCAGCGGCTACCTCTCGAGCCAGTCAGACCGATTGTGGACCTGGAAGATCTGCGAGGTCGAGCTGTGGTTGCCCGCCGTGTCCCAGGCGGTGACGGTGACGCGGTACACCCCGTCGGCAAGTTCATGGGTGTCGAACAGCGTTGGCGTCAGCTTGAACAGGTAGACGCCGGCGTTGTACCAGTAGCGGTGAACGCCCATCTTGACCATGTTCATATGACTGCCGCGTGCATACGTGTGCCACATGTTGCTGGTCCGTGGAAGATCGCTCGTGACGTCCATCGCGGTCTGTTCGGCAATCGCGATTGCTCCATTCGGAAATGTGTTCACTCGATAGGTGATCTTCGCCGGCGTGATCGGCAGGTCGGCCCACTGGCCCGGGACGGGCACCGCTTGGGAGTCGGCTGCCCCTGCGACGATCTCGACGCGACCGTGGACATACTCGGGCAACAGCTCCGGTCCCGTGTCGCTGGAGCGGAACGTGATCTCGCTCACGCGCGGGACGGTCGTGTCCGTGTACGGGCCGATGTGGCCGGGTGCAAGTGGGTTGACCGCCTTCCCGTTCCGGAGCTCTGTCAGGTGGACATGCTTGGAGCCGCGCAAGATGTGACCGAGCACGTCCTGTCCTGCCTGCACATTGTCGCCGGTCTCAACCGTCGAACGGATGTGCCAGTACTGGAATGCGACCGCGCCTTCCGAGTCGACCTCGACCCAATCAGGGGTGACGATTCGAACGACACCCGAGCGCACCGGGTAGACCGCGGTGCCGTCGGGGGCGGAGATGTCGATGCCCTGGTGATAGGAGAAGGCTCCATCGCTCGTCATCAGGCCGCGGGGCGTCGGTGCCCCTCGGAAAATGCTGCGCGGGTCACCGAAGCTGCCGCGGACGGGGTGTTGACGGTCGAACGGCTTGACCGGCCAGCCGTACGACGCAGTCTGCGACGTCGGCGAGACGGCTCTGGAGGAGGGTGCGGCGGTCGAGTTCTGCATGGGGAAGGCCGTCCTGCCGGCGAGCGCACCGCCGCCGATCGCCGCTGCGAGCAGGAACACCGTGGCCGTGCGGCGCTGAAGGCCGCCTCTGCTATGTGTGTTGTTCGTAGCCATGCCGCCACGGTCGAACCAAGCCCAAAGGGGGCTCTCACGGCCGGCAAACGACGCGCTAACGCGCGATAGGCCAAAGCCACTTTTGGTGTTACAAAGGGTGAGTGCTCGACTTCAGGCTGCTCGGTCCGCTCGAAGTGATCGACGAAACCGGTGCGCTCTTGCTCGGTGGCAGAAAGCAGAGGTCAGTTCTCGCGCTGCTGATGCTCGATGCGCCTCGACCTGTCGCGACCGACCGGATCGTTGACGCCCTCTGGGGAGAACATCCGCCGAAGACTGCAGGCACCTCCCTGCAGAACTTCATCTCGCAACTGCGGAAGCTGCTTGGATCGGAGGTCCTCGTCACCAAACCGCCGGGTTACGCGCTGGCCATACGGCCGGAGCAGCTTGACCTCGAGCGCTTCCGGCAGCTGGCGGCGGAGGGACGCGGTGCCTCTGAGGCACAGGAACGGGCCGACAAGCTCGCCGCGGCGCTCGCCCTCTGGCGCGGCCGCCCGCTCGCCGATCTGTCGTTTGAACAACTCGCGCAGCCGGTGGTGGCTCCCCTCGAGGAGGAACGTCTTGCCGCTCTCGAGGAGCGCATCGCCGCCGATCTCGAGCTGGGGCGTCACTACGAGCTCGTCGGGGAGATCGAGGCGCTCGTCGAGCAACACCCTGTTCGAGAACGCTTGCGCGCGCATCTCATGCTGGCCCTCTACCGTTCCGGGCGGCAAGCAGAGGCTCTGGATGTCTACCAGGACGCCCGCCGCGTTCTCGTCGAGCAACTCGGCATCGATCCCGGCCGCGACCTGCAGGAACTTCACGGCGCCATCCTTCGGCAGGAGGCAGGCCTCAGGGTGCCGGGAAGCGCGCAGCCCCCCGAGGACCACTTCGAAGACGTGCTTCGTGTGCTCATGTCCGGGCAGCTCGTCCCGGTTCTCGGCGCGGACGTTGCCGAGCTGGCGGAGCAGCTGGCGCGTCGTTTCCAGTTCCTAGAAGACGGCAAAGAGCTGCCCCGGGTCGCCCAGTACATCGCGGTGATGAAGGGATCGGGGCCCTTGTACGACGAGCTCCACAAACTCTTCGACATCGACGTGACGCCGACCTTGCTGCACCGGTTCTTCGCGTCGCTCCCGCCGTTGTTCCGCGAGCGAGGCGTTCCGCACCAGCTCATCGTCACGACGCGGTACGACCTTGCCCTCGAGACGGCGTTCCTTCAGGCTGAGGAGGAGTTCGACATCGTCTCCTACGTGGCCTCCGGCCCGTCCAAAGGGAAGTTCTGCCACATCGGCCCCGATGGGCGCGGCCAGCTGATCGACCTGCCGAACACCTACGCGACGGAGCTCTCCCTCCAGGAGCGCACGGTGATCCTGAGGTTGCACGGGAAAGTCGACCGTGATCCAGCGCGCGAGTGGGAGAGCTTCGTCGTCACCGAGGATGACTACATCGACTACCTCGCGCAGACCGATCTCGCCGGTGCGCTTCCCGTCGCGCTGGCCGCGAAGCTTCGTCGGAGCCACTTTCTCTTCCTCGGCTACACGATGGCGGACTGGAACCTGCGCGTGATCCTGAACAGGCTCTGGAGCGATCAGCCCCTTACCTACCGGTCCTGGGCAGTGCAGCCGGAGCCGAAGCCCCTCGAACGGGAGTTCTGGCGCCGTCGTGACGTCGAGGTGCACGAGTTGCCCCTCGAGAACTACATCGAGATCCTCGCGCGATACGCCGGCATCGAGCTTGCCGGCGCGATGGTATGAGCGAGCTTGCGACTCCGTCGTCGCCCTACAAGGGGCTGGCGGCTTTCGAGGACTCGGCAGTTGACGCCCTGTTCTTCTTCGGACGCGACCGGGACAGCCAAGTCATTGCCGCGAACCTGATGGCCTCGCGCCTGACGATCTTGTTCGGGCCTACCGGGGTGGGGAAGACCTCGGTGCTTCGCGCGGGCGTCGCGCACAAGCTTCGACAGGAGGCGGGCGTCGACGTCCGGATTCACTCCTCGTGGATCGGCGACCCCGGCGAAGCCCTTGCGGATCTGTCCCCGGGGCCGGGACGCGACCTCTATCTCATGCTCGATCAATTCGAGGAGTTCTTCCTCTACCACGGGTCGGACCGCACCTTCGTCGAGCACCTCGCCGCGGTCATCCGAAGAACGGATCTACGCGTGAACGTGCTGATCGGGATCCGGGAAGACAGTCTGGCCGCGCTTGATGCGTTCAAGGCAGCAATCCCGACCCTCTTGTCGAACCGACTGCGGCTTGAGCACCTCGACCGGACGGCCGGCGAAGCTGCGATCCGTGGTCCCCTGGGCCGCTTCAACGAGCTCGTTCCTGCGGAGCGTCGGGTCGAGGTCGAGGCGGCGCTCGTCGATGCTGTCCTCGACGAGGTTGCAGCCGGGCAGGTCGAGCTCGGCGCCATCGGTCGCGGCGTCGTCACCGCCGGGGCGGTTGACGATCGGATCGAAGCGCCCTATTTGCAGCTCGTCATGAGCAGGCTGTGGGAGGTTGAGGCCGGGCGCGGTTCGAGGCTGTTACGCCGAGAGACGCTGACTCAGCTGGGCGGTGCGACGAAGATCGTCGAGGACCATCTCGAGCATGCGATGGCCGAGCTCTCGCCCCGGCAGAAGGACGCAGCGGCGGCGATGTACAACTTCCTCGTCACGCCGTCGGGCACGAAGATCGCGCACCGGACCCGCGATCTCGCCGGCTACGCGGAGATCGAAGAAGAGGAAGCGGCGGATGTTCTGCGGCAGCTGGCAGCCGAGCGGATCGTCCGGCCAAGCTCCGAGAACGGCGCGGGGACGCGGTACGAGATCTACCACGACGTGCTCGCGGAAGCCGTGGCCGCCTGGGGAAACCGCTACTGGGCGGAGCGTGCGGTGCGCGACGCCGACAGGCGTCGCCGTCGGGCGCGTCTGGTGGCGACAGCGGCGTTGCTGGGTCTCCTCCTCGTGGCGGGGATCGCTGTCTTTGCGCTCGTGGAGCGGAACAATGCCCGCACACAAGCGCAACGCGCCGACGCCCGTCGCCTTGCTGCGGCGGCGACCCTTGCGTTGCCGATCGACCCCCTGAAGAGCATCAGTCTCGGCATTCGAGCCGCGAAGCTCGACGACACGCCTGAGACGGATCGCGTCCTTCGCGAGGCCGTTCAGGGCTCCTATCTTCGCCGCGTGTTTCGGGCCAATCGTCCGGTCGCCGCCTCGAGCAGGTCGTCGATCGCATTCGGCGATCAGAGCGGCCGAATACTGATGTTTCCGACCAGAGGTCGGGGGACTCGGAGCGTCCAGCTCGGCAAGATGGTGACTGCGCTCGCCGTGTCGCAGGACGGTCGAACGTTGGCCGCCGGCGTTCCGCACGGGGTCGTCGTCTCACGCAATGGGGGAGAGACGAGCTTGCCCCTCTCGGCTGCTCCCACGGCCGTCGCCGTCGAAGCGGATGGAAGCCACCTGGCCGCCGGCTTCGGCGATGGAACGGTTCAGCTGCTCCGGCCTCGACCGCACCGCCTGCACGTGCGTGGAAGGGTTTCCGCTCTCCAGTTCGGTCCCGATCTGCGCTTCCTGCTCGTGACGAGCCGGTCGCGAGGGGCTCGGCTTGTCGACGTTCGAAGCGGGCGGGTGGTTCACGTGTTCGGGCACAGAGGATTCGTGTGGTCGTCTGCGTTCAGTCCGAACGGCAAGCTGGTCGTAACGGGCTCTGCGGACGACACCGCCCGCATCTGGGATGTTCGTACGGGAAGGCTGTTACACGTGCTCGGAACCGCGTTCGGCGCAATCGTGGCAGTGGCCTTCAGCCCTGACAGCCGCCTTGTCGCTGCTGGGAGTACGGACGCGGTTGTCCGAGTCTACGACGCTCGGAGCGGCGTGAGGCTCGTGCTGCTCAACGGCCACACGACGGGCGTGACGGCAGTCGAGTTCGGCCCGGGCGGCAAGACGATCGTGACCGGGAGCACCGATCGAACGGCGCGGATCTGGGTGACGGATACCGGTCGGCTGTTACGGACCCTCACAGGTCATATAGACACGGTCAGTGCTGCGTACTTCAGCTCCGCCGGCACGCAGGCGGTCACTGCCGGGCCAGACGGAACCGTCAGGGTCTGGGACACGGGTGCTGCCCCGGAATTGAGGCCGGTCATCCGTCAACGGGAGCCGATCACCGCGCTCGCCGTGAGCGCTGACGGCTCGCGCCTCTTCATCGGGGACGCGGCAGGCCGCGCGCGAGTGTGGTCGGTTGCGCAGCGCCGGTTCCTCGGTGGGATTCGATCGCCTGCACCGGTCACGGGTCTCGTGCCGGGACCGCGGGGAATCATCTCCGTCTCGGCTCCCGACCGAGCAGTCGCATTCTCGCGCGCTGCCGGCATCACGGTGACAGCAGGCAGCAGCGGCATTCGCGTGCAGGGAGCACGGTCATTCCGGCTGGAGCCACCAAGCGAAACCAGCTCGGTCGCCCTCGGCCCCGATGGGCAGCTACTCGCCGCCGGGGCGGCCGACGGCACCGTGCGCCTCTGGCAGGCTCGGACCGGGAAGCTCGTTCGCACCCTACGTGGACATCACGACGAGGTGTTGTCGGTTGCTTTCTCCCCGGACGGAGAGCGGCTCCTGACCGGGAGCAGAGACGGTGACGCCAGAATCTGGAACCTCTCCGATGGAGCGGCGACCGTCCTGCGCGGACACGGGGGCCCGGTCTTCGACGCGAACTACAGCTCCGACGGAAAGTGGATCGTCACGGCAGGTCCGATCACGGCCGGGATCTGGCCCGCCGCGACCGGGCGCCTTGCGTTCCTTCTGCACGGGCACGGGCCCGTGATTCGAGCCGCGTTGTTCCTGCCGAACAGCCTGCGGATCTTCACGGCTGGAGACGATGGCACCGTGCGCACCTACGACTGCGTGATCTGTCGCTCAGGAGCGCAACTCGTCGACGTCGCTCGCGCGACGCTGGCCGCCGCGAGGGCCGGGTAGCTCTAGCGGCCGCGCTCGTTCGCTTCTCGCGTCAGCGCGGTGAAGCCTGCCTGCAGGAAGTCGTTGATGCCGGCCCCGGCGAGCGTCCACGTCAGCATCCGTCCGAACCGCGGGGTGACGACCTGTGCCGTCGCGAGACCGGCGGCGGCCCAGGTGCCGACGCAGCGGCTGCAGGTCACGAGCTCGCCGAGGGCCTGCTCCATGCCACCGGTCTGGACCGGGTGCTCATCCTCGCCGTGAGCCTCGCCCTCGACGAAGGGCTCGCGGATGAAGCTCGCGACGTCGTCGCGCGTGATCGTGCGAGCCACCTTGAAGGTTGCGGCGGAGAGCGTGGCCAGGTCGAGCCACGTCTGCTCGCGGGGATCCCTGCCGAGCACCCGTGCCAGGCCGCCGGCTACCGCGATGCCACCGGCGAAGAGACCCAGGATCGTGGCGTACGCCTGATAGGGAACAGATGCTTCCCGCGGAGCGGCGGTCGTAGCCATCGGGACCTCTTTGCGCTGTGCGGTGAGGCCCCAAACCTCAAGTTACCGTCCGGTTGGACCGGCGCGTGAAGCTCTGCTCATGCGCTTGGGAGTCCTGTTCGTGGCAGCCGCACTGGCCGGAGTCGGTGGAGGATCCGCCGACGCTCGTCCGCTTCTCTGCGGCTGCTTGGGCTCGGCGGAGATCCCCGCGAGCGTGATGCCGTCCTGGTCGCCGGACGGCAAGAAGATCGCCTTCATCAGGAACTTCCGGGACAACTCCGACCTCTACGTGATGAACGCCGACGGCTCGCACCAGCGCGCGCTGACCCACGGCGCGTCGAGAGAGGCCAGTCCCGACTGGTCCCCCGACGGCAGCAGGATCGTCTTCACGACCGGTGTCGGCGGCGCGACCGGCATCAACGTGATAAGCCCAGACGGAACCGGGCTCAGGCTGCTCGACGGTGAGGACGACCCGTCCGATCCCGACTGGTCCCCGGACGGCACGCGCATCGTCTACGTCAGCAACAGCAGGGAACGCGGGCAGATCTCGGTCATGAATGCCGACGGCAGCGATCGCCATGTTCTCGTTTCCGATGCGCAGTGGGACGTCTCCCCGAGGTGGTCGCCGGACGGCTCCCGGATCGTGTTCGAGGGCGGGGCCGACGCATCGTTCATCGACGTCGTGAACGCGGACGGGACCGGTCGGGCGAGATTGACGTTCAGCGGCAGCGACTCGGGGCCCGCCTGGACGCCCGACGGCAGGATCACGTATACCGACTGGAGCGACGAGAGCGTCCTCATCGTCATGAACGGCGACGGGTCGAACCCGCACCGGTTGCTCGGGGAGAACAGTGTCTCGGACTGGGATGCGGCGTGGGCTCCCGACGGCAGGCGCTTCGCGTTCGTCTCCTCCCGGGACGACACGCGCCAGATCTACACCGCCGGTGCCGACGGCGGCAGCGTGCGGCGGCTGACGGGTGTTCGAACGGCATACACCTCGAACCGCGACCGCTGCACGATCGTGGGCACGAGCGGGCCGGACCGGCTTCGCGGCACGCCCTACGACGACGTCATCTGCGGGCTTGGAGGGGCCGACGTCGTCGCGGGCGGAGCCGGCGCCGACATTCTCGACGGTGGCGCCGGTGCGGACGTGCTCGTCGGCGGCCCCGGCTACGACGAGCTCCTCGGGGCCGACGGAGACGACCTGCTCGACTCCCGGGACGGGCGACGCGACGATGTCGACGGCGGCGCCGGCGACGACCGCGGCAGGATCGATCCAGGTGACTGGATCCGCCTCCTCGAGCACCTTCTGTAGACCAACCGCCTCGGTACCCTTGGCCGGATGGCCACGTTCAAGACAGCCGATGCGTATCGGCCGACCGGCGACCAGCCGCGGGCGATCAAGACCTTGTCCGAAGGCCTCCGGGCCGGGGAGCGCTACCAGACGCTGCTGGGGGCCACGGGCACCGGCAAGACGGCGACGATGGCATGGACGATCGAGGAGGTGGGCAAGCCGGCGCTCGTGATCGCGCACAACAAGACGCTGGCGGCGCAGCTCTGCAACGAGTTCCGCGAGTTCTTCCCGGGCAACGCGGTCGAGTACTTCGTCTCCTACTACGACTACTACCAGCCCGAGGCCTACGTGCCGCAGGCCGACCTGTACATCGAGAAGGACTCCT
Organism: Gaiellaceae bacterium; assembly: GCA_035764165.1. Classification (GTDB taxonomy): domain Bacteria; phylum Actinomycetota; class Thermoleophilia; order Gaiellales; family Gaiellaceae; genus 3-1-20CM-4-69-9. The sequence continues at coordinate 127,858 of DASTZS010000031.1, forward strand.
CGCAGAACGACGACATCGCGCGGCTCAGGCTCGCTGCGACGTCTGCGCTGTTCACGCGGCGCGACGTCGTCGTCGTGGCGTCCGTCTCCTGCATCTACGGGCTCGGCTCGCCGGAGGAGTGGCGCGACCGCGTGATCATCCTCGAGGTGGGCGAGGAGCACGATCGCGACCTGATGCTGCGCAAGCTGATCGACTCGCAGTATGTCCGCAACGACACGATGCTCGGCCGTGGACGGTTCCGGGTGAAGGGCGACGTCGTGGAGGTGCAGCCCGCGAACCAGGAGACCGCCTATCGCATCTCCTTCTTCGGAGACGAGGTCGAGCAGATCAGCCACTTCGACCCGCTCACGGGCGAGATCTTCACGAAGCTGGAGAACATCGCGATCTGGCCGGCGACGGAGTACGTGACCTCGAAGCCGACCGTCGAGCGCGCGGTGGGCGAGATCCGGCACGAGCTCGAAGAGCGCGTGAAGCAGCTCGAGCTCGAGGGCAAGATGCTCGAGGCCCACCGCCTGCGCCAGCGGACGGAGTACGACCTCGAGATGATGCAGGAGCTCGGCTTCTGCAACGGCATCGAGAACTACTCGCGCGTCCTCGAGGGCCGCGCGCCGGGAACTCACCCGTTCACGCTGCTCGACTACTTCCCGCAGGACTTCGTCGTCTTCGTCGACGAATCGCACCAGACGATCCCCCAGATCGGCGGCATGTACGAAGGCGACCGCTCGCGCAAGCAGACGCTCGTCGACTACGGCTTCCGACTGCCGTCGGCGCTCGACAACCGGCCGCTGCGCTTCGACGAGTTTCTCGAGAAGGTCCCGCAGCTCGTGTTCGTCTCCGCGACGCCAGGCCCGTTCGAGGAGCGGCACGCGCAAGGCGTGGCCGAGCAGCTGATCAGGCCGACGGGCATCGTCGACCCGGAGGTGGAGCTGCGGGCGACGAAGAACCAGATCGACGATCTCCTGAACGAGATCCGCCACCGCGAGGAAGCGGGCGAGCGCGTGCTCGTCACGACGCTGACGAAGAAGATGGCGGAGGACCTGACTGACTACCTTCTCGAGTCCGGGGTCAAGGCGCGCTACCTGCACTCCGAGATCGACACGCTGGAGCGCATCCAGATCATCCGCGGGCTGCGGCTCGGCGAGTACGACGTGCTCGTCGGCGTGAACCTGCTTCGTGAGGGACTCGACCTGCCGGAGGTCTCGCTCGTAGCCGTGCTCGATGCGGACAAGGAAGGCTTCCTGCGCGGGCGGACGTCGCTGATCCAGACGATCGGCCGCGCGGCGCGGAACATCAACGGCAAGGTGCTGCTCTACGCGGACAAGGTGACGCAGGCGATCAAGGAGGCGATGGACGAGACCAACCGCCGCCGGTCGATCCAGCTCGCCTACAACGAGGAGCACGGGATCACGGCGGAGACGATCGTCAAGGGCGTTTCCGACATCGCGGAGTTCCTGTCGCTCGAGTCCCCGACCGTGCCGAAGTCGAAGCGGCGTCGCGGGCGGAAGGACGTCGAGGGGATGGCGCCCAGCGAGCTCGAGAAGCTCATCATCGAGCTCGAGGAAGAGATGTTCACCGCCGCGGAGGAGCTGCGGTTCGAGTACGCGGCCAAGCTCCGCGACGAGATCAAGGACCTCCGTCGCGAGCTGGTTGCCGCGGCGGCCGCCCCCGCCTAGCGCACGCCGACCCTGAAGCCCTCGGTGACCGTCGAGTCCCCGAGGCGCGCGCCGATCGTCACGTCGAGCAGCCTGCCGCTCGCAGTGCGCGGGAGGATCCAGACACAGCGCGCCCTGCTGGACGTGAAGGCTCGGGCGGCCAGGCGAAGGCGTGTTGTGCCGAGTGTCGCGGTGCAGGAAGCCGTCGCTCCCTGCACCGACGCGCCTGTGCCCGTGGTGACACCGAGCGTGACCGGGTAGCGCCTGCCGGCCAGCGGATCGGGGGCGAGCAGGAACCTGCTCTCGAGCACGGGCTTCTTCCGGCTCAACAGGCGGATACCGCTGCCGTCGGCGTTGATCCGATAGATCTCAGGCGTCAGCAGGGCGCCGTGGGAGAACGCGATGCGCGCGCCGTCCGGCGACCACGTCGGCCAGTCGTCGCGGCGCGGGGAGCGTGTGATGCGCGTCTCGTCGGTGCCGTCCGCGTTCATCTCGTAGATCTCGGTGTTGTCGACGGGAAAGTCACGGCTCGAGACGAAGGCGATCTTCGTCCCGTCGGGCGACCACACGGGACGGGACTCGGACCAGTCGGCGGACGCGGGCGTCACCATGTGCTGCGCGCTGCCGTCGCCGTTCATGACGTAGAGCACGGTTCGGTTGCCCGCGTCGCGACTCGTGACGAAGACGATGCGTCCGTCCGGCCCCCAGTCGGGCGACTGGTCCGGGGCCGGGCCGAAGGTCAGCCTCCTCTGGTCGCTGCCGTCGGCAGCCATCGTGTAGATCTCCGGGTTGCCGTCCCTCGAGCTCCAGAACGCGAGCCGGCGCCCGTCGGGCGACCAGGAAGGCGCGTAGTCGCCGGCCTCAGCCGTTGTCAACCGCGTCTGGCGGCTGCCGTCCGCGTTCATGACGTAGACGTCGTCGTTGCCGTTGCGGTTGCTCGTGAACGCGATCCTCGTCCCGTCGGGGGACCAGGCAGCCAGGTCGTCGTAGGAGGGATGCCGCGTCAGGTTGCGCTGGCCCGTCCCGTTCGCCCGCATCACGTAGATCTCGCCGGCGTGCCCGCGGCGGAACGCGGTGAAGGCGATCGAGGAGCCGCTCGGAGACCACGCCGGCGCGTCGTTGCCGACGAACCACTGCACCGCCGGTGCAGCACGCCCGCCCGGCACCAGCGCGACGAGCAGCGCCGACGCCACCCCGAGGAGGAGCGTTCCTGCCCCGAAGCCGGTCCGGACAGTTGCGCGCGTGGCCTGAGGATAGTTTCAGGCGCGGAGCCTCGGCAAGCCCGCTTCGGGCACACTTCGCCCGATGGTCGGATCCGTGCTCGTGATCATGGTCTTCGGCTTCATCACCGGCGGTCTCGCGAGGCTGGCGGTTCCGGGGCCGGATCCCATGCCGGTCTGGCTCACCGTCGCGATCGGGCTTGCGGGCTCCATCGGCGGCGGCGGGATCGCGATCGCCATCTGGGGTCGCGGCTCCCAGGCGGTCGGCCTCTTCTCGTTTCTCGGCGCGGTACTGCTCGTCGTCGCCTACCGCCGCTTCGTCCAGAAGCGGCCGCTGACCGGTCCGGATGCGCACAGGTTCCCGAACCGCGGCTTCGGGATCGACCGGTTCCACGAGCGCCGCCAGAAGCTCGAGGACCTCGTCAGCCAGTCGCAGGACGCACGTCCCGAGAGCGACCCGGATGCGAATCTGCGCAAGCTCAGCGAACTGCACGCCGCCGGTGTCCTCACCGACGAGGAGTTCGAGGCGAAGAAGGCCGAGCTGCAGGGCCGCGTCTAGTGCCCCATCCAGCAATACATGCCTGCTTCTGGCCCGCGATCACACGGCGCCAGAGTCCACCCTCTTCCTCAGCAAGGCAGTCCAGCCTTGCTTCGGTCGAGTGCGGCCTCTGGGCTTGGTGCTCGCGACCCAGAAGCTAGACGGCATTACTGGAAGAGGCACTAGACGTTTCCAGAGTCGTCCGGTGGGCATCCAGGCCCTATGCACTGGATATGGCTCATCATCGTCGGCGCTGTCGTCGGGGCGTTGGGACGGCTCTTCCATCCGGGGATCGACCCGATGGGCTGGCTGCTCACGATCGCGATCGGCATTGCGTCCCTGGTCATCGCCGGGCTGATCTTCAGCAACGGCGTGCTCGAGTTCATCGTCGGCATCATCGTCGCGGTGATCCTCGTCGCACTCGTCGGCCGCCTCTTCGGCGACCGGCGTACACCGGCACGGGTCTAGGCAGGCTCGGACTCGAGGGGCTCACGGCCGCGCGGGAACTGGCGCTCGGCCGTGAGACCCCAATCCGTGTCCCGCCACACGTAGGTCTGGATGCGCAGGCACTTCTCCTCGACCTCGTAGACGTGGAGGCCGCGCGCTTCGCCCTGTCGCTTCGGGCGAGGCTGCCCGAGGCCGGGCGCGACCGAGACGACGACGCCCCGCTCGTCGCCGCGGGAGATCTCGAACTCGCGCCGCTCACTCACGGCCGCCTGGTGGATGTGCCCGGCGAGGATGAGGTCGGCGCCTGCCTCCACGAGCGATGCGAGCACGTGGTTTCGCCGCGCCACCGGCTTCTTGCGCGAGCGCCAGGGCGCGCCGATCAGGTGGTGGTGCAGCACCACGATGCGAAACGCATCGGGGCGCGCGTCACGGAGACGCTCCTCGGCACGGCTCAGCTGGGAGGCCCTGATACCGCCTGACTGGTGGCGCCAGGGCCGGACCGAGTTGAGCCCGATGACGTGAAGCGATCCGGACGAGTAGGTCGGCTCGGTCGTCTCCCACTCGCGCTCGAACGCCCGAAAGGAGCGGGTGAAGCGAGCCGGGAACGTATAGGGGATGTCGTGATTGCCGGGGACGGCCAGCACGGGGCGGTCGAGCCCGCGCAGGAAGCCCGACGCGCTCGCGAGCTGGTTCGCGCGTCCCCGGTGGCTCAGGTCGCCGCTCGCGATCACGAGCTCGGGCTCGAAACGGTCGATCAGCACCGGGGCGCCGCGCTCGATCGCCTCGTCGTTCCCCGCTCCGTAATGGAGGTCGGACAGGTGTAAAACGCGTGTAAGCACGGCCGAGGGAGGCTATATTCTGAGTCGCGTGACCGAAGAGTCAGCCGAGATCTTCGACGACCTCTATCTCGGTCTCCGGGCGGGGGGCGCCATTCGGAAGCAGCGCCGGGGCGAGCCGCTGACGGCCGAGGAGCGAGAGGCCCTCGGGCGCTGGCAGCGCCTGTCGAACTGGCGCAAGGCCCTGGCGATCGGCGGCTTCGCGATCGGGACCTTCGGGCTCGGCTTCACGCTGGGCGGCCTCATCTTCGGCCGCTGGCGCAAGGCCTAGCCGAACGCGCACGACGCCGGCCGGGAGCCCCCTTCAACTCTGCGGCTCGACCTGCGGCGCCTACGTCTCCGCTTCCTTCGCGGGGAACAGGACCGCCGGCACGTCCTCTTCGGCCGGGTCGACCTCGCGGAACGCGACGTCCAGGACGGTGACGAGGACGGCGACGAGCGGGACCGCGAGCACGACCGCGAAGCCGCCGAAGAGGATCCCGACCGCGGTGACGGAGATCAGGACGAGCAGCGGCGACAGCCCGACGGCGTCGCCGAGCACGCGCGGCACGATCAGATAGTCCTCGAGCAGCCGCACGACCAGCACGCAGACGCCGGCCGCGAGCGCCACGTGCCAGGACTCCGTCAGGCCGACGCCGACCGCGAGCACCCCCGCGCTGATCGGGCCGATCACGGGCACGATCTCCACGACGCCGGCGAAGGCGCCGATCAGGATGAAGTACGGCTCGCCCACCGCCCAGAAGGCGAGCGATAGCACCGTGCCGACGAGCACGATCAGCAGCGCCTGGCCGCGAACGAACGCCCCGAGCTTGAGGTCGATGAGATCCCACGTGTCGCGCAGCTTCTTGCGCCGGGGTCTCGGTAAGAGCGACGCCACGAAGTCGACCGCCCGGTCACGCTCGAAGATCCAGTACGCGGCCGCCGCCATGACGAAGAAGATCCCGAGCAGCACCTCGAAGACCTTCAGTGTCACCTCGACGGCGGGGTGCAGGAGGTCGCTCGCCTTCGGCACCTCGCGCAGGCGCCGGTCGACCGCCGTGAGCAGCTCGTGCTTCAGCCCTTTCGAATGTGTCGCTTCCTCGTGGATCTGGGCCTGGGTCGTGCCGCCGAGGGCGTTCTGCACCTGGTCGATCGCGCGCGGCACGACGATCCAGAGCGCGAGGGCGAGCGCGCCCGCGATCACGACGTAGTGGATCAGCAGCCCGATGCCGCGCGGAACGCCCAGCCGGTCGAGCCGGTCGATGCCCGGTCGGAGCGCCGCCGCCAGGATGAAGGCGAGGAAGACGAGCGCGAGGACCAGCTTCAGCTTCCAGAGCGCCAGGGCCACCGCGACGATCGCGATGACGATCAGCGTCGAAAGCGCGACGCGCTGCGCGGTTTCCTTCACGACCAGGGTTTCTTCGCCGCTCGGCGAAAGCGCAAACGCCATGGTCACCTCCGAATCGGAGCGCGTCTGCCTCGACGAGCGGCGGCATGCCGTCGTGCTCGCCGGGCCGTTCACGCGCGCGCTCGGGCTTGCGAGCGTCGGCATCGGCTGCATGGCGATCGGCTGGCCGGCGTCGATCGCAGGGGTGGCCCTCCAGGCCGCCGGCGCCTGGATCGCGTTCCTGGCCGTCTGGAACTGGGAACGGACGCGTCTCGTGCTGACGACGGAGAAGCTCTTCGTGGTGCACGGCACGCTGACGCGGCGCGCGGCCGCCGTCCGCCTGGCGCGACTCGGCGCCGTCGAGATCGAGCAGAGCCTGCTGGGACGCCTGCTCGGCTACGGGACGCTCGTGGCGGGTGACCTCGAGATCGACTACGTGCCCGAGCCGCGTCGGGTGTACGGGCTCGTCGAGCGGTTGAGCGGCGGCTGAACCCGCTCCCAGAGCCGTCTTGCGGCGGCTCGCCCGAACGCTTGTTCGATCCGATCCGCCCGGCTAGACTGGGCAAGTTATGGCCTCAGAAGAGCTCGTCGTCCACGGCGCCCGGGAGCACAACCTCAAGGACATCGACGTCCGGCTGCCCCGGAACAAGCTGATCTGCATCACGGGGCTGTCGGGCTCCGGCAAGTCCTCGCTCGCCTTCGACACGATCTACGCCGAGGGCCAGCGCCGCTACGTCGAGAGCCTCTCGGCCTACGCGCGCCAGTTTCTGCAGATGATGGAGAAGCCCGACGTCGACTCGATCGAGGGTCTCTCGCCGGCGATCTCGATCGACCAGAAGACGACCTCGAGGAACCCGCGCTCGACCGTCGGCACGGTGACGGAGATCTACGACTACCTCCGGCTCCTGTACGCCCGGGTGGGTCGTCCGCACTGCCCGGTTTGCGGCAAGCCGATCTCCGGCCAGAGCCAGGAGGCGATCGTCGACCAGATCCTGCAGCTGCCGGACGGGACGAAGTTCACGGTCAACGCGCCCGTCGTGCGCGACCGCAAGGGCGAGTACAAGGACGTCTTCGAGGAGCTGCGGAACGAAGGCTTCACGCGCGTGAAGGTCGATGGCGAGCAGCGGCTGCTCGAGGAGGAGATCACGCTCGACAAGAAGTTCAAGCACACGATCGAGGTCGTCGTCGACCGGCTGACGATGAAGCCCGACCTCCGGACGCGCCTCGCGCAGTCCGTCGAGACGGCGGCGCAGCTGGCCGAAGGTCTCGTCGCGATCGACATCGTCGACGAGGAGCGGTCGATCCTCTTCAGCGAGCGGTTCGCCTGCCCCGACCACGGCGTCTCGCTGCCCGAGTTGCAGCCCCGCATCTTCTCGTTCAACTCGCCGCACGGTGCCTGCCCGCGCTGCACGGGGCTCGGCGCGCAGCAGGAGATCGATCCCGACCTGCTCGTGCCCGATCCGTCGCTCTCGATCGACGAGGGCGCGCTCGTGCCGTGGTCGGTCGGTAACTCGGGCTTCTACGAGTCCGTCATCCAGGCGATCGCCGAGCGCTACGAGATCCCGCTCGACGAGCCGTGGGAGAACCTCGGCGACGAGGAGCAGGATCTCTTCCTCTACGGCACCGAGGGAGAGCGCGTCTACGTCAGCTACCGGAACCGGATGGGGCGCCGCCGCTCCTACATGCTCGCCTTCGAGGGCATCATCCCGAGCCTCGAGCGCCGCTACCGCGAGACGGACTCCGCCACGCAGCGCGAGCGGATCGAGGAGTACATGTCGTTCCGTCCGTGCCCGGTCTGCAAGGGCGCGCGACTCAAGCCCGAGGTGCTCGCAGTCACGGTGGGCGGCAAGAACATCCACGAGTTCACGCAGATGTCCGTCACGCGTGCGCTGCAGTTCCTCGACCAGCTCGAGTTGACCGAGACCGAGCAGCTGATCGGCGCGAGGATCGTGAAGGAGATCCGCGAACGGCTGACCTTTCTCGACAACGTCGGCGTCGGCTACCTGCAGCTCGACCGCGCCTCCGCAACGCTCTCGGGCGGCGAGGCACAGCGGTTGCGCCTGGCGACGCAGATCGGGTCGCAGCTGGTCGGCGTCCTTTACATCCTCGACGAGCCGTCGATCGGATTGCACCAGCGCGACAACGACAAGCTGATCGGCACGCTCGAGCGGCTGCGCGACCTCGGCAACACGGTGCTCGTCGTCGAGCACGATGAGCAGATGATGCGCTCCTCCGACTGGCTCGTCGACATGGGCCCAGGCGCAGGCGAGCACGGCGGCCATGTCGTCGCGGAGGGTGCGGCGACGAAGGTCGAGCGCAACAAGAGCTCGATCACCGGGCAGTTCCTGTCCCGCCGGCGCGTGATCTCCGTGCCGGAACGGCGGACGGAGGACAACGGCTCCTTCTGGGTGCGCGGTGCGTCGCAGCACAACCTGAAGTCGATCGACGTCGAGTTTCCGGTCGGCAAGTTCGTGGTCGTCACCGGCGTGTCCGGCTCGGGCAAGTCGACCCTCGTGAACGAGATCGTGCACAAGGCGCTCGCGAACAAGCTGCACCGGACGCGGACGAAGCCGGGCGAGCACGAGTCGGTCGAGGGCATCGAGGTCTTCGACAAGGTGATCGACATCGACCAGTCGCCGATCGGGCGCACGCCGCGGTCGAATCCGGCCACGTACACCAAGCTCTTCGACCACATCCGCGAGCTCTACTCGATGACGCCCGAGGCGAAGGTGCGCGGCTACAAGCCGGGCCGGTTCTCCTTCAACGTGCGCGGCGGGCGCTGCGAGACGTGCAAGGGCGACGGCCAGATCAAGATCGAGATGCACTTCCTGCCGGACGTGTACGTCCCGTGCGAGACCTGCAAGGGCGCGCGCTACAACCGTGAGACGCTCGAGGTCCGCTTCAAGGGCAAGTCGATCGCGGACGTGCTCGAGATGTCGGTCGAGGAGGCGCTCCAGTTCTTCGCGAAGATCCCGAAGCTGCGCCGGCGGCTGCAGACCCTGCACGACGTGGGGCTCGACTACATCAAGCTCGGGCAGCCGGCCACGACGCTCTCGGGTGGCGAGGCCCAGCGTGTGAAGCTGTCCTCGGAGCTGTCGAAGGTGGCGACGGGGAAGACGCTCTACATACTCGACGAGCCGACGACCGGGCTGCACTTCGCCGACATCGAGAAGCTGCTGGACGTCCTGCAGCGCCTCGTCGACGCGGGCAACACGGTACTCGTGATCGAGCACAACCTCGACGTGATCAAGCAGGCGGACTGGATCGTCGACCTCGGGCCCGAAGGCGGGGAGGCCGGCGGCGAGATCGTCGCGACCGGAACGCCCGAGCACGTCGCAGAGGCGGACGACTCGTTCACAGGGCAGTTCCTCCGCGCCGTGCTCCCGAAGGCCGCGGTTGCAGCCTGAAGCTGCTGCCCGCGCGCCCGCGCGGAACGACGAGAAGACCTGGTTCCTGCGTGCGCTCCTGGTGCTGCACAGCCCGCGTCGCGTCTTCGCCGCGCTTCGAGACGACTCGGACGAGGCGGCCGGCGTTCGCCAGGACGCCGCCGGCTCGATCGTCTGGCTCGCCGGCATCGCCGGAGTCCTGGCGACGACCGCTGCGAGCACCCTCCTCGACGATCCGGCGCGCGACTGGCTCGTGCTGGTCGTGTGGGCGTTCCTCGGCGGCGGGCTGACCGGCTTCTCGCTCTACGTCGTGCTCGGCAAGATCCTGCAGGTCGCGCTGCGGCGGCTGGGCAGCCGCGGCAGCTTCCGGCGAGCGCGTCACACGCTGGCATTCGCTGCGGCGCCGATTGCGCTCGCGCTCTTTACGTACTGGCCCGTGCGGCTCGCGATCTACGGCGAGCAGCTCTTCCGCTTCGACGGAGGGGACGACAGCCGGGTCGGAACGATCTTCGCCTGGGTCTTCTATGCGTTCCTGCTCTGGGCCCTGGTGCTGCTCGTGGTCGGCGTGCGCACCGTGCACGGGTGGACGTGGGCGCGCGCGGCCGCAGGCGTCGGGCTCGCCGCAGCGATCACGGCCGGGCTAGCCGTCGCCGTGACGCTGCTCTACGCGCTCGGCTAGAAACAGCTGGAACTCTTCGTCCGGCATCCCGTACGTGTGCTCCTCGGCCGGATAGGTGCCGCTTCGGACCTCGTCCCGGTAGCGCGTGAGCGCGCCGCGGATCTCCTCGGCGAGGTTCGCGTAGCGTTTGACGAACCGCGGCGCACGGCCTTCGGTCAGCCCCAGGAGGTCGTGGTAGACGAGCACTTGCCCGTCGCACGCCGGCCCGGCGCCGATGCCGATCGTCGGGATGGTCAGCGACTCGGTGATGCGTGCGGCCACCGGAGTCGGAACCGCTTCGAGCACGATGGCGAAGCAGCCGGCCGCCTCGAGACTGAGTGCATCTGCGAGCAGTTGGCGCGCCTTCGCGGCGGTGCGTCCCTGTGTCTTGTAGCCGCCGAGCATCGTCTCCGACTGCGGCGTCAGGCCGAGGTGTCCCATCACCGGCACGCCCGCCTGGACGATTGCGCGCGCACGTGCAAGCGAAGGCCCCGCACCTTCGAGCTTCACGACCTCCGCCGCGCCTTCCTTGACGAAGCGCACGGCGTTCCGCACCGCCTCCTCGTCGGAGACGTTGTAACTGCCGAACGGCATGTCGCCGACGACGAGAGGACGCTCGACGCTCCGGGCGACGGTGCGGGTCAGGAAGAGCATCTCCTCCATCGTCACCGGGACGGTGCTGTCGTGCCCGAGCACGACCATCGCGGCGGAGTCGCCGACGAGCAGGATGTCGATTCCAGCCTGCTCTGCCAGGCGCGCACCGGGCGCGTCGTAGGCAGTGATCATGACGATCTTCTCGCCGTTCGCCTTCATCTCCGCGAGCTGTGAGAGCGTGAGCTTGCCGGGCTTCATTGCACTTCTCCTTCGAGGACGACGTTGTCGATGAGACGAGTCGAGCCGACCCGGGCCGCCGTCGCCAGCACCGTGGCGCCGCCGATGTCGACCAGCTCGACGTAGTCGGGCTCCAGCCCGTTGAGCGCCGCGCGCGTCGCGGCGACGGGATCGGCTCCCTGTCGATGAGCCGCGCGCCCCGACTCGAGCGCGCGCGGCAGCGCGAGAGCGTGCTGCCGCTCGGCCGGAGAGAGGTTCGCGTTCCGCGACGAGAGCGCCAGTCCGTCGGGATCGCGAACGGTCGGGACGATCCGCAACCGGAGGTCGAGGTCGAGGTCGCGGACGACCCGCCGCAACACGGCGACCTGCTGCGCGTCCTTCTGGCCGAAGTACGCGCACTGCGGACGGACGATGTTGAAGAGCTTCACGCAAACGGTCGCGACGCCCCGGAAGTGGCCGGGCCGAGCCTTGCCCTCCGCTCCGGTCTCGCCGACGTCGACCCAGGTTGCGAAGCCCTCGGGGTACATCTCTTCGGCCGACGGGGCGAACAGGACGTCGACGCCGGCAGCCCCCGCCAGTTGCGCATCGCGCGCCTCGTCGCGCGGGTAGCGCGCGAGATCTGCGCCGTCCTCGAACTGGGTGGGGTTGACGAAGAGCGAGACGACGACGAGCTCGCATTCCGCGCGCGCCGCCTCGAAGAGAGCCAGATGGCCCTCGTGGAAGGATCCCATCGTCGGGACGAGTCCAACTTTGTGGCTCTGAGCCACTTGCCGCATTTGCTCGACCGTGCGGACCGTCTTCATCGCGCCGTGGCCTCGGCCAAGATGTCGTACAAAGGCTCGAGCTCCGGCTTCGCGGCGCGGATCGCGCGCCGGTGCGCGTCGACCGTCTCCCAGTCGCCGCGCTCGATCGGACCGGTGAGCACGAAGCCGTTGTCGATCGTCCGCCTCATCAGCGGCTCCAGCGCCGCGGGCGGCGCGCCGGCTGCGCGGAAGAGGTCGGCGGCGACCTCGTGCAGCGTGACGAGGTAATTGGAGGCGATCGCCGCGCCGGCGTGGTAGAGGGGGCGTGCGGAGTCCGCGAGCTCGAACGGTTGCAGGCCGAGCGTCTCGGCCAGGCGGAAGCCCGCGGTGCGCGCCTCATCCGAGTCGGCGGTGACCGCGGCCCACGCGCCGTCGAGCTGCTCGGGTCCTCGCGCGAGCGTGAATGTCTGCAGCGGGTGCATCGAGAAGCGGCGGACATGGGGGTCGAGGGCGGAGAGCGGGGTGGCGCCTGAGACATGAGCGACCCACGGGCCGGGCTCGATCCGTCGCGCGACCTCGGCAACGGCTCCGTCCGGGACGCAGAGGAGCACGAGGTCCGGGTCCTCGGACGGGGCGACCCCCCGCTCGCCGAGACGAGCCGCGACTGCCGAACCGACACGGCCAGAACCGATGACCTTGACGCTGTCGAACACGAGAGCTCCAGTTCCTCGACGGGATACCGGGCATTGGAAGCGTACACGGGCACTGCTACTCTGGCGTGCCTCGTGGGTCGCCGTTTCCTCCTGGGGCTCGCCGCCGCGGTTGTCCTGGCCGCGCCCGGTCAGGCGCGGGCTGCGATCCCGCTCACACCGTGCCCCGGCAAGACCGACGGCGTCCAGTGCGGCACGGTCAACGTCCCGCTCGATCGCACGGGCGCGACCGCCGGCACGATCGGGCTCCACATCGAGGTGCTGCCGCCGAGCGGACTTCCCCGCGGCACCATGTTCCTCGTCGCCGGCGGGCCGGGCCAGGGCTCCGCTCACGCGTACAACCTCGGCGACAAGGACAGCGCGGAGTTCATGCAGGCGATGCTGCCCGGGTACACGCTCGTCGCCTTCGACAACCGCGGCACCGGCGACTCCGGGCTGATCGACTGCCCGGCGCTCCAGGCCTCGTCTTACGTCTCGGCGGAACAGGGAGCGGTGCTCGCGCGCGACTGCGCCGCGATCATCGGCCCGCAGCGTCAGTTCTATGCAACACGTGACCACGCGGAGGACATCGACGCGGTGCGCGCAGCGCTCGGGGTGCCGAAGATCGGGCTCATGGGGGTCTCGTACGGGACGAAGCTGTCGCTTGCGTACGCACTTGCGCATCCCGCAAACGTCGAACGGCTGCTGCTCGACTCGATGGTGCAGCCCTCGTTCCCGGACCCGTTCGAGCGCAACGTCCTGAGCAACATGCCCGACACGCTCGCGTCGTTCTGCGGCGGGGGCGGGTGCAACGGAGCGACCTTCGCGCGTGAGGTCGCAACGCTTGCGAACCGGATCGAGGCGAAGCCGATCTCCGGGAAGATCATCGTGCCGAATGGGACCCTCAAGACCGTGCGCATGAATGGCGAGCAGTTGATCTGGATGCTGATCGACACGGATCTCAGCCCCGGTCTCGCCGCTGCGACGCCCGCCGCTGTTCACGCTGCGCTGAAAGGAGCTGTGCGTCCCCTGCTGCGGCTCTACGACTTCGACCTGCGGACCAGCTCCCTCACCTCGGAGGACTTGAGCTTCGGTCTCAACGCGGCGACGAACTGCGCCGACGGCCTCTTCCCGTGGAGCCCCGGGGCGCCGCCGTCGGCACGGCGCGGCGCGATCGACGCCGCGCTCGCCGCACTGCCGAGCGGTGCATTCGGGCCCTTCGGAGAGTGGGCGGCGCGGACGGGCACCGCCTTCTTCTGCGAGCAATGGCCGTCGCCGTCGGGCAGCACGCCGCTCGGCCCGGGCCCGCTGCCGAATGTCCCGGTGCTCGCGGTCAACGGCGGCTACGACCTGCGCACGCCGACGCAGAGTGCGCTCGCGGTGATCTCGAAGTTTCCGCAGGGCCGGCTGATCGTGGTACCGGGAGTGGGCCACAGCGTGCTGACGGCGGACTTCTCCTATTGCTCGCAGCGCGCGGTGCGCGCGTGGATCCTGGGCACCCTGCAGGCGCCGACGCAGGCCGCCTGCCCGCGCGTCCCGCCGCTTGTCAAGACGCTCGGCGCCTTCCCCGCCAGGCCCGCGAAGCGCTCGGTCACGTCGACGCTCGCAGCGGCGGCGAAGACCCTTCGCGAGGCCGAGTCGGTCTGGTTGCAGCTGCTGTTTTCGTCGACTGCGTTCACGCCGCGCGGCATCTACGGGGGCAAGCTCGTCGGCGCGAAGAAGGGCGACGCCTTCACGCTGGCGAAGTACTCGGTCGCCCCTGGTGTCTTCCTCAGCGGCAAGCTCTCCTTCGTCGACGTCGGGCCGCCCTCGACGTACAAGGGCACCGTCAAGGTCTCGGGCCCGGCAGCGGTCGCAGGAACCTTGACCGTGACTGCCAAGGGCGCGCTCTCGGGCAAGCTCGGCGGCCGCGTGGTCAAGGCCAAGTACTAGCCGAACGAGCCCACTGGCGACTTCGCCAAGGCGCACGGCTCCTAGGCCGTTTGCGACCCGTCCGGCGCCGGGCCTAAACTGCCCGGGCGATGCCGATGTACGAGTACGTCTGCATGAAGTGCGAGGAGCACTTCGAGGAGCTCGTCCGGGGAGACCAGGTGGTTGCGTGTCCGCAGTGCACCGCGACCGACGTGGCCCGGCAGCTCTCGACGTTCTCGATGGCCGGCACCGCCGGGCAGACCGGCGCATTCGGAGGCGGCGGCTGTTGCGGCGGAAGTTGTGGCTGCGGTCACTGAGCTGAGCCGGGCCGACGAGCTGCGAGCCTTCGGCGACGTCGTCGCCGGGTGCACGAAGTGCGCGCTGGCGGGCGGGCGAACGCAGGTCGTCTTCGGCTCCGGCGACCCCGACTCCGACCTGATGTTCGTGGGCGAGGCGCCCGGCTTCCACGAGGACAAGCAGGGCGTCCCGTTCGTCGGCGCGGCCGGGAAGCTCCTCGATCAGCTGCTCGCCGGCATCGGCCTGATGCGCAGTGACGTGTTCGTCGCGAACGTCTTGAAATGCCGCCCTCCCGGGAACCGCGACCCGCTGCCCGAGGAGATCGAGGCGTGCGAGGGATATCTGTGGCGTCAGATCGAGCTGATCGAGCCCCGTGTCGTCGCGACGCTCGGCAACTTCGCCACGAAGCTCCTGTCCGGAAAGCCGACCGGCATCACGCGTGTGCACGGGCAGGAGCAGGAGGTGACGCTCGGCGGCCGGCGCGTGCTGCTGTATCCGATCTTCCATCCGGCTGCCGCGCTGTACACGCCGCGCATGCTCGAGGTACTGAAGTCCGACTTCGCCCGCATCCCGGAGCTGCTCGGCCGTCAGGTCGCTCCGCCTGAGCCCGTCTTCGTGCCGCCGGCTGTGGCCGAACCGGCTGTGCAGCTCGGTCTCTTCTGATCGAGACCCACTCGCCGGCGGAGACCGAACAGGTCGCCGGCCGGCTGGCAGCCGGGCTTCGGCCCGGCGACGTCGTGACCGTCTCGGGCGAGCTCGGCTCGGGCAAGACGACGTTCGTGCGCGGCGCGTGCCGGGCACTCGGCGTCGAGGTGCCGGTGACCAGTCCCACGTACACGATCGGGCATCGGTACACCGGGCACGTCGACGTGTCCCATCTCGACCTCTTCCGCTTCCGCGGTGTCTCGGCGGCCGAGTGGGGGGATCTCGAGCCGTACTTCGAGGACGCCGTCGTGTTCGTCGAATGGCCCGAGGCAGGTGCGGGCGTCCTGCCGGCACCGCGGGTCGAGGTGCGGCTGGAGCACGGCGGCGAAGGCCGCCGGCTTGTCACGATTCAAGGGCGATGCTGATCCTCGCCTTCGACACGGCGACTGACGTCGCGACGAGCGCCCTCGTCGACGACGGGGAGGTGCTCGGGGAGCGGTCGTCACGCGCGGTGACCGTGCTCGAGGACGTCGACGCGCTGCTGCGGCAGGCCGGAGCGCACACGCGGGAGATCGGGGGAATCGCGGTCGGCACCGGTCCCGGCAGCTTCACCGGAGTCCGCGTCGGCCTGGCGACCGCGCGTGGGCTCGCCTTCGCCCTGGGCATCCCGGTCGCCGGCGTCTCGACGCTCGACGCCCTCGCGGCCGGAGCGCCGGGCGCGGTACCGGTCGTCGACGCACGGCGTGGTGAGGTCTTCGTGCTCCTGGGCGAACCCCGCGTGGTTGCGCCGGAGGCCCTCGAGCCCGAGCCGGGAACCGTCTACGTCGGGAGCGGTGCCGTCCGTTACAGGTCGCTGCTCGAGGCCAGGGGGGCCGAGATCCCGCCGGACTCGGACGAGCGACATGTGCCGCGGGCGCGCTTTCACGCGCAGCTTGCGCACGACTTCGGGCCGGCCGAGGGGGTCGAGCCGCTCTACCTCAGAGTCCCGGACGCTGATAGAACGAGGCGATGAGCGCCACGGCGAATCGAGTGGCTTTCAGGCGGCTCGAGCTGCGGGACCTCAACGCGATCGAGACGATCGAGCGCGACTCGTATCCGACGCCCTGGTCGCGATCGATGTTCGCGGGGGAGCTGGCCAAGCCGTCCTCCATCTCCCTCGGCGCCTTCGACCCGGAGGAGGGCGGACTGCTCGGCTACCTGATCATCTCCCGCTACGTCGACGCCTGGCACGTGATGAACCTCGCCGTCGCGCCGGAGCACCGGCGGAAGGGCATCGCGGCCGGTCTCCTCCAGCGCCTCTTCGAGCTGACGGCCGGAGACGGCCGGCGCGGCTACACGCTCGAGGTACGCGTCTCGAACGAGGTCGCGATCAGGTTGTACGAGCAGGCGGGCTTCAAGGCGCGCGGCATGAGGCGCGGCTACTACACGGACAACCGTGAGGACGCCCTCATCATGTGGAGGGACCCCGAGGCCCGTCCCGCTTGATCCTCGGCCTGGAGACGTCCTGCGACGAGACCGCAGCGGCGGTGATCACGCAGGACGGGCGCATCCTCTCGAACGTCGTCTCCTCCCAGGCCGACCTGCACGCTCGCTACGGCGGCGTCGTCCCGGAGGTTGCATCGCGCCGACACCTGGAGCTCGTGACGCCGGTCGTCGGCGAGGCACTCGGCGAGGCGCAGGCGACGCTCGACGACCTCGAGCTCGTCGCGGTCACTGCGGGACCCGGGCTGATCGGCGCGTTGCTCGTCGGCGTCGCGGCGGCGAAGGCGGTTGCGTGGGCACGGCGGCTCCCGCTGGCCGCGGTCGACCACCTCCGTGGTCACGTCGCGTCGCTCTACCTCGAGCCCGACCCGCTCGAGCCGCCGTTCCTCTGCCTGCTCGCGAGCGGCGGTCACACGATGCTGCTCGACGTGCAGGACCGGGAGAGGCGCGGCAGGGTCGTCGGCACGACGCTCGACGACGCCGCGGGCGAGGCATTCGACAAGGGTGCGCGGCTGCTCGGTCTCGGGTATCCGGGCGGCGCGGAGATCGACCGGCTTGCACGCGCCGGCGATCCGTCGGCATATGAGTTTCCCGTCGCGCGTGTTGCCGGTCTGGATTTCTCGTTCTCCGGTCTCAAGACTGCTCTGCTCTACAAGGTCAAGGAGCTGCAGGTGGACGAGCTCGAGCGTCGCCGCGCCGACCTGGCCGCGAGCTACCAGCGCGCGATCGTGCGGGCCCTCGTGGAGCGAGCGGAGCAAGCCGCGGCGGAGACCGGCGCGACGAAGATCGCGGTGGTCGGCGGCGTCGCCGCCAACTCCGAGTTGCGCGCCGGGCTGCCCGGCGCTGCCCTCGCGCCGCTCGAGCTGTGCACCGACAACGCGGCGATGATCGCTTCGGCCGCACGCTTTTCGAGCGCCATCCCGTATCCCGGCTATCTTGGACTGGATGCCTACGCGTCCACCGCGTGAGCCGCTGAGCGCGCTCGTGCTGGCGGCTCTGGCGGTCGTGCTGACGGCCGTTCTCATCGCTGCCGGCGGCCGAGGGAAGCAGGTCGAGAACGCCGGCGTCGAGCCGAGCTGGCAGGGGCTGGCAGGAGCGCAGCGTCCCCGCGTCGCGGTCGGGCAGCGCGTGATCGTGCTGCTCAAGGCACCGGCGCTCGCCGACAGAGTGGGGAACGTCGGCGGGCTCGCGACGAGTGAAGAGGAGCGTCGGTGGACGGACAGCGCACTGTCGGCGCAGAAGCTGCTCGTGGCGCGCCTGCGCCTCCAGGGAGTCGTCGTCCAGCCTGAGTTCAGCTACACGCGGACGGTCAACGGCTTCTCGGCCGCATTTGACGCGCGCGGCATCGCGCTGCTCGAGCGCGCCGCCGACGTTGCCGGCGTCTATCCGGTCCGCGCGGCGTATCCGGCGTCGCTCAGCTCGCGTCTGCTGACGGGATCGCAGTTCGGGGAGCGCCCAGACATCTCCCTCTCGGACAAGGACGGGCGCGGGGTGACGATCGCGTTGCTCGACACCGGCGTCGATCGTGCGCACCCGTTCCTGCGCGGGCGGGTCGCCGCAGGCATCGACATCGTCGGCGGCGACGCGGGCGCTTTGGCAGCGCCGCAGCCGGACGAGCCTGTGCGGCTGGAGCGGCACGGGACCGAGATGGCGGGCCTGCTCGTGGGCTCGGGCGGGCCCGGAGCCCTCGCAGGCGTCGCGCCCGGCGCCACCGTCCTGCCCATTCGCGTCGCCGGCTGGCAGCGCGACGCGACCGCGAGCTGGGCCGTGTACGGCCGTACGGATCAGGTGCTCGCGGGGCTCGAGCGTGCCGTCGACCCGAACGCCGACGGTGACGCGCACGATGCGGCGCGCATCGCCCTCGTCGGCGTTGGAGAGCCGTTCGCCGCCTTCGCCGACGGACCGCTCGCACGCGCTGCCGAGGGCGCGACGCGGCTCGACACGCTCGTCGTCGCCCCGGCCGGCAACGACGGGCCGGCGGGGCCCGGGTACGGCAGCGTCGCCGGGCCGGGAGGCGCGCCTGCCGTGCTGACGGTGGGAGCGGTCGACCTGCGGCCGCGGTACGGCCAGGTGCGCGTCGTCCTCCGCGCGGGCCTGCGGGTGGAGCTCGACGCGATGCGTCCACTGGCCGGCGCCGTCGTCCCGTCCGGCCCGCTCGACGTCGGCATCGGCGCGCCACGGGTACAGACGACCGAGCCTGTCGGCTACCGAGGCGCCGTGCCGCTGCTCGACTTCTTCGACCGCCACGGTGCGAGCCTCGTCGCCGGCCGCGCCGCCCTCCTCCCGGCCGGCGTCGACCCGAACGGCTCGGTCGCGAGCGCGGCACAGGCCGGAGCCGTTGCGGTGCTCTTCTACGGCGCCGACCTGCCGGCGGGCGGGATCGGCCTCGACGAGATCGCGCCCATCCCGGCCGTCTCGGTTCCGGAGGACGTCGCGCACACGATGCTCGCACGGATTCGCAGCGGCGTGCCCACGACGGTTTCGCTCGGCTCGGTGCGCGCGGCGGCGAACAGCGGCGAAGGACACGTCACGCGCTTCTCCTCGACCGGTCTTGCGTTCGACGGGCGCGTGAAGCCGGAACTCGTCGCCCCCGGCGTGGGGCTCGAGACCGCCGAACCGGGAGCGAACGGCGACGGGTCGGCCCGCTTCGGGACTGTCAACGGCACGAGCGCTGCAGCGGCGCTCGTCGCCGGTTCTGCGGCTCTGCTCGCGCAGGCGCGCCCGGATCTCGACGCCGACGGGTTGAAGAGCCTCCTCGTCGGCGCGGCCCGTCCCATTCAGGACGACAGCGTCGCCGTCCAGGGGGCAGGGTTGATGGATCTCGGTGGAGCGACCGCGACGGAGATCGGCGCGAACCCGGCGGCGCTTGCACTCGGCCGGGCGTCGGACCCGCGCTGGCGCACGGAGGAGGAGTTCGTGTTGCGCAACCTGTCCTCCCGTCCGCTCATCGTCTCGCTCGACGTCGACGTCGCCCGCGAGGGAGCGGCCTCGGTGCAACTCGACGTGCGCCCGAAGCGGCTCTCGCTCGGCCCGGGCCGAGCGGTGCGCGTGCGGGTTCGTGCGCGCGTCACGAGCAGGATCGAGGGCGATGCGCCGGTCGAAGGTACGGTGGTCGTGACGCCGGCGGCCGGACGGGAGATCCGCGTGCCCTGGACGATCGCGTTCGGAGCGCGGAGGCCGGCCGGGCTGGCCTCGGTTCGGCTCTCGAGCCGGTCGTTCAGGCCTTCTGACGCAGCACCGGCCCTGCTGAGCCTCGTGGCCGGGTCGGTCGTCCGAGCCGGTGCGCGATCCGAGGTCGTGCCGCTGTCGCGACTCGATCTCGAGCTCTGGAGCCCGACGGGCGGCCGCATCGGCCTGCTCGCCCGCCTGCGCGACGTGCTTCCGGGTCGCTATTCGTTCGGAGTGACGGGGAGGGACCCGACCGGCGCCGTTCTCCCGAGCGGCAGGTACCAGCTGAGACTGGTTGCATTCGCGACCGGCACGGGGCCGCCTACCACTCGAACGGTCGGTCTCACGATCAAGTAGCTCTTCTCGGCTTCCTGGCCGGGCGGCGGCTCCCGCCCGGCGAAGCCGGGCTCCGCCCGTCTGCCTCGGCGCGCGCAGGGAAGCCGAGCAGCGGCGCCTGCGGCATATACTCGCTTCGAAAATGCCCGATTTGCGAGGAAAAAGGAGCTGACGTGACCACCGTCGACGCGCCAGTCTCGCACCTGCGCGAGAATCCCTACGAGATCGCGAAGTCGCAGCTGCGGAAGGTTGCGCAGGCGTTTGCGATCGATGCCAACCTCGTCAACGTGCTGCAGGAGTGCAAGAAGGCGCTCGCGGTGTCCATCCCCGTCGCCATGGACGACGGAACGACCCAGGTATTCCAGGGGTACCGGGTGACGCACAACGTCGCCCGCGGGCCGTCGAAGGGCGGCATCCGCTACCACCCCGACGTGACCCAGGACGAGGTCAAGGCGCTCGCGATGTGGATGACCTGGAAATGCGCGCTGTCCGGAATTCCGTTCGGGGGCGCCAAAGGTGGCGTGGTCTGCAATCCGAAGCTCATGTCCGAGGGCGAGCTCCAACGCATGACGCGCCGCTACACGTCCGAGATCATCAACGAGATCGGGCCGGAGAGAGACATTCCCGCGCCCGACGTCGGCACCGACGGCCGCGTGATGGCGTGGATCTTCGACACGTACTCGATGAACAAGGGCCACTCGGTGCTCGGTGTCGTCACCGGCAAGCCGCTGACGATCGGCGGCTCGCTCGGCAGGGAGGAGGCCACGGCGCGCGGCGCCCTCTACTGCGTCCGCGAGGCGGTGCGCAAGAAGGAGATGTCGCTGCAGGGCCTGACCGTCGCCGTCCAGGGCTTCGGCAACGTCGGCTCGTTCCTGGCGAAGTTCCTCGCCGAGGACGGGGCGACCGTGATCGCCGTTTCCGACTCCAGCTCGGGGCTGTACAACCAAAACGGGATCGACGTGCAGGCCGCGATCGCGCACAAGCGCGAGACCGGGACGCTCGCCGGCTTCAGAGGAGCCGAGGCGATCTCGAACGAGGAGCTGCTGCTGCTCGACTGCGACGTGCTCGCCCCCTGCGCGCTCGAGCAGGTGATCACCGAAGAGAACGCCGAGAAGGTGAAGGCGAAGATCATCGTCGAGGGCGCGAACGGCCCCGTCACTCCCGCCGCGGACGAGATCCTCGAGTCGAAGGGAGTGCTCGTCCTCCCGGACATCCTCGCCAATGCGGGCGGCGTCGTGGTCTCGTACTTCGAGTGGGTGCAGGGTCTGCAGGAGTACTTCTGGAAAGAGGCCGAGGTGAACGCGAAGCTGAACGACATCGTCACGCGCGCGTTCAACGAGACGTGGGGCACGATGGAGAGCAGAGGCGTCTCGATGCGGATGGCTGCCTACGGCCTGGCGGTGCAGCGGGTCGCCGAGGCCACGACCACACGCGGCATCTATCCGTAGTGGTCGCGGCCGTGACCACGAACGTCGTTCTCTTCCACGCGGAGGGCTGTCACCTCTGCGAGCGCGCCCGCGGCGTGCTGCAGACGGCGGGCGTGGAGTTCGACGAGGTCGACATCGGCGGCCACCCCGAGCTCGAGTCCGCCTACCGGGAGTGGCTGCCGGTGGTGGAGATCGACGGGGAGCGCGCCTTCGTCTACTACGTCGACCCCGACGCGCTGCGCCGAAAACTCGCCGCACAAACTTGACCGGCGCGCCCGCCGGGCGCCGCGTGATACAACGGTTTGGGTTGTCACAAACTCTGGAAACGAGGAGCCCTGTGGCTGTGTCTGACCGGCTGACCGTGGGCGTCGCGGCGCGCCTGTCCCGCTACCTCCAAGTTCTCACGCAGGCGAAGAAGATGGGTAAGGAGCGCATCTCCTCGCAGGAGATCTCCGACTACACGAACATCAACGCCACGCAGATCCGCCGCGATCTCTCGGCCTTCGGCAAGTTCGGCAAGCGCGGAGTCGGCTACAACATCGACTCGCTCCTGGGCGAGATCCGCAAGATCCTCCGCACCCAGGGCCAGCACAACATCGCGCTCATCGGCGCGGGCCGGCTCGGCCAGGCGATCGCAAGCTCGCCGATCTTCGCGGAGCACGGCATCAACATCGCTGCGGTGTTCGACACCGACCCGGAGAAGGTGGGCCGGTCGGTCGGCAACGTGCCCGTGAGCGACTACAGCCGGCTCGCGGACGCGATCCGCGACAAGAACATCATCGTCGGTGTCGTCGCCGTTCCGGCCGACAATGCCCAGCGTGTCGCCGACGACCTGGTCGCGGCAGGCGTGCGCATCATCTTCAACTACTCCGAGGCGCTGCTCGACGTCCCGCAGGACGTCGCCGTGCACACGTCGAACCCCGCCGTCGAGCTGCTCTACGCTCTGTACTTCTACTTGACGTAGCGCCGCCCGCAGCGCCGATGCGGATCCTGCTCTGGCACGGCTATCTGCTCGGCGGCACAGGCTCGAACGTCTACACGCGGTCGCTCGCGCGCGAGTGGAGCCGTGCCGGCCACGAGGTCGTCGTCGTCTGCCAGGAGCCGCAGCCGGAGCGTTACGACCTGGGCGGGGCGAGCGTGGTCCGTCCAAACGTCGGCGGCCTGCTCCCCGTCTTCGTCCTCGACCGCTACGAGGGCATCGAGGCGAAGCTGCTGCAGGATCTCACCCGCGCCGAGCGCGAGCGCTACGTCGCGCTGAACGCGGCTGCGCTGTGCGCGCACATGCCCGCCGATCTCGTGTTCGCAAACCACGTGCTGCTCGGCGGGCCGGTCGGCGCCGCCAGCGGCCTGCCGTTCGTGGTCAAAGCCCACGGCTCGGAGCTCGAGTACTCCATGCGCGGCAACGAGGAGCTTGCGCGCTGGGGCCGTGAGACCCTCGAGTCGGCCGAGGCTGTCTACGTCGGCTCGGCGCACATCCGGGACGTCCTCGAAGAGGTGGTTGGGCACCTCGAGCGCGTGCACGAGGTTCCTCCGGGGGTCGACGTCGAGGAGTTTCGTCCGCAGCCTCGGGGTGAGGCGCTCGCGGGCCTGCTCGAGCAGGCCCGAGCCGATCCGCCGAATCCGGACAACGCGAACGAGCGGCAGCCGGACGACGGCAATGCGGAGCGATTCGCGGAGTTCTTCGCGAGCGAGGAGCCGACGGTCGTCTACTTCGGCAAGCTCCTCTTCAACAAGGGCGTCCACGTGCTGCTCGAGGCGCTGCGCTCGGTCGACGCGCGGGCCGTGATCGTCGGCTTCGGCGACTACCGGGAAGAGCTCGAGCGCCTCGCGCCCGGGCGCACCCTCTTCACCGGCGCGCTCGAGCACCGCCACCTCGTGCACCTGCTGCCGCTCGCCGACGTCACCGTTGTGCCGTCGATCTTCCCGGAGGCGTTCGGCATGGTGGCGGCCGAGGCTGCCGCCGCGGGGTGTCCGCCGCTCGTCGCGCGGCACTCGGGGCTGGCCGAGATCGCCGCGGGGCTCGAAGCGGAGTATCCGGCGTCGCAGCGTCACCTGACGAGCTTCGCCACCGGGGAGGTCGACGACCTCGGGGCGAAGCTCGACGAGCTGCTCGCGCTGCCCGCGCCGGCGCGTGAGGAGCTCGGCGCAGCTGCACGCCGAGCCGCAGTTGAGCGCTGGAGCTGGTCGAGCGTCGGCCGGCGGCTCCTATCGCTTCATTTACGCTAGTGCGGTGGGCGACCAGCAGCGTCTGACGCCGGAAGAGCAGATCCGCACGGCTCGCGAGGCGTTCGAGAACGGAGAGGACTTCACGTTTGCGGTCGAAGAGGAGTTCGCCATCCTCGATTCCGAGACGCTCGAGTTGACGAATCGATTCGAGGAGCTGAAAGCGGGCGCCGCCGGCACCGAGCTCGACGAGCACCTCGTCGGCGAGCTGATCGCCTCCGAGATCGAGGTGAAGACGGGCCGCTCCTCGGGCTTCGGCGAGGTCGCCGACCTGATCGCGCGCCGCCGCGCGCAGCTCAGCGAGCTCGCCGACCGCTTCGGCGTCGGCCTCGGCGCGACCGGCACCCATCCGTGGAGCCGCTGGCAGGACCAGCGCATCATCGACACACCGCACTACCGGCGGAACAACGAGATCCTGCAGTACGTCGTCTGGCGCAACAACAGCTTCGGGATCCACGCGCACATCGGGATCAGGGGTGCGGACCGTGCAATCGCGGTCGCGAACGCGTTTCGCAACGTCCTCCCGGAGCTGCTCGCGCTCTCCGCGAGCTCGCCCTTCGTCGAGGACTGCGTCACGGGGCTGCATTCCGCGCGCACGGAGATCTTCACGAAGATGTTCCCGCGCTGCGGCGTGCCCGACGCGTACGACGGCTGGGCGGCCTATGAGGAGTACGTGCGCTTTCTCTACGACACGAAATCGATCGACGAGCACACGCAGATCTGGTGGAGCGTGCGCCCGCACCTGGCCTACCCGACGGTTGAAGTGCGCATCTGCGACGCGCAGCCCGACCTCGGGGACGCGCAGTCGCTCGCGGCGCTGATCTGCTCGCTCGGAGCACGGTTCGCACGCGCGATCGACGAGGGCGAACAGCTGCCCAACCTGCCTCACCGGTTGATCGAGGAGAACATGTGGCGCGCGATCCGCAACGGCCTCACGGGCGGGCTGATCGACTTCGCCCGTGGTCGAGTCGTGCCCGCGCGGGCGCGGATCGAGTCGTTGATCGAGTGGGTCCTGCCCGTGGCGGAGGAGGTCGGCGCCGCACCGTACCTCGCCGTGCCCGAGGCCAACGCGGCCGAGCGCCAGTACGCGCGCGTCGCCGAGCTCGGCTCGCACCGCGACGTCTTCGCCGAGCTCGTCCGGCGGCCACGGGAGCGGGTCGGTGGCTGAGCCCGGCCCGAAAGGCGACCGGCTCGAGCTCCGGGAACCGGCGTGAGCGAGGGTCCAACGCCGAGCGACGAAGAGCTGCTCCGGCAGATGGAGGAGGAGCTCAAGAAGCTCAAGGTCTCGGATCTGCTCGTGCAGACTCTCTACACCGTCTCGTCGCTCGGCTACCG
Source organism: Gaiellaceae bacterium (assembly GCA_035764165.1). GTDB lineage: Bacteria > Actinomycetota > Thermoleophilia > Gaiellales > Gaiellaceae > 3-1-20CM-4-69-9. The sequence continues at coordinate 153,048 of DASTZS010000031.1, forward strand.
GCGGCTCTCGAGCGAGGAGCGCGACCTCGACCAGGCCCGGCTCTCGATCGAGGCGCTCCGCGCGCTCGTCCCGGTCCTGGAAGGCTCCGTCGACGAGGAGCTCCTCCGAGACTTCAAGCAGGTGACCGCCAACTTGCAGCTCGCCTACGCGGACGCCACCAAGGAGTGAGCGGAAGGCATTCGCCTCGGGCGCCGTCCTGTGGACGAGATGGCTGTCGACGTAGCCGGGGGCATCCAGTGCGGATGCGGCCAGCCCCTCCGGGGGCAGGACGAGGAGGAGCTTCTCCTCGAAGCGGATCTGCACGTTCGCAGCGTCCATCCCGAGCTGGTGGGGACGCTCTCCCCGCTCGAGCTCGCCAAGCCCGCCTTCGCCGAGGAAGCCGCCGTCTGATCCGGTCGAGCGGCGCCCGGCCAGGCGCCATGTGATAGAAAACGCGCCGCGCCGAGGCCACTCGGCGCCGACTTTGTGAGGGGGTAGGAACACTGATCGTCGGGAGCTTCTTCAACGACCATCCGGTGCTGTTCGCGCTGGTCTGCGCAGGTGTGGCGATCGGCTTCGGCATCGGCTTCACCGTCTGGCTGCTCCGCCTGCCGGATGGCAACGAGCGGATGCGCGAGATCGCCAAGGCAGTCCAGGAGGGTGCGGCGGCGTACCTCAAGCGGCAGTACCTGACGATCGGGGCCGTCTCGGTCGTGCCCTTCCTCCTGCTCGGCTTCTACAACAAGCTCGGCTGGGGCACGGCGATCGGCTTCCTCGTCGGAGCTGCCCTCTCGGCGGGCGCCGGCTTCATCGGCATGAACGTCGCGGTGCGCTCGAACGTGCGCACGGCCGAGGCCGCCCGCCGCGGCCTGAAGCCCGCGCTCGACGTGGCCTTTCGCGCCGGCTCCGTCACCGGCCTGATGGTCGTCGGGCTCGGCCTGCTCGGCGTCGCGGGCTACTACTGGGTGCTCACCGACTGGCTCGGCAACTCTCAAGACTCCGCGATCGACGATCTGATCGGGCTCGCGTTCGGCGGCTCGCTCATCTCGGTGTTCGCCCGACTGGGCGGCGGCATCTACACGAAGGCGGCCGACGTCGGGGCTGACCTCGTCGGCAAGATCGAGGCCGGGATCCCCGAGGACGATCCGCGCAACCCCGCCGTGATCGCCGACAACGTCGGCGACAACGTCGGCGACTGCGCGGGCATGGCGGCCGACCTGTTCGAGACCTACGCCGTCACCGCCGTTGCCGTCATGCTCCTGGGCACGCAGTTCCCCTCCAGTCGCCTCGCGCTCTATCCGCTCGCGCTCGGCGGCATGTCGATTCTCGCCTCAGTGATCGGGACCTTCTTTGCGCGTGTGGGTCGCGGCGGCTCGATCATGAACGCGCTCTACAAGGCGGTCCTGGTCGCGACGGTGCTGTCCGCGATCGGCTTCATTCCCGTGACGCTGGCCTACGACAACGGGAAGTTCAGCTTCACGGATCTCTACTGCGCCTCACTCGTCGGCCTGGTCGTGACGTTCCTGCTGGTCGCGATCACGGAGTACTACACGGGCACGCGCTGGGGGCCGGTGAAGTCGATCTCCTCCGCGTCCCAGACCGGCCACGCGACCAACATCATCTCGGGGCTTGCCGTCGGCATGCAGGCGACGGCGCTGCCGGTGATCGTGATCGCAGCGGGCATCCTCATCGCTCACCACTTCGCCGGCTTGTACGGCATCGGCGTCGCCGTGATGGCGCAGCTCTCGATGACCGGTCTGATCGTCGCGCTCGACGCCTACGGACCGGTGACCGACAACGCCGGCGGCATCGCCGAGATGGCGAACCTCGACGAGTCGGTGCGCGCGATCACCGATCCGCTCGATGCGGTCGGCAACACGACCAAGGCGGTGACGAAGGGGTACGCGATCGGTTCGGCCGCGCTCGCGGCGCTCGTCCTCTTCGACTCCTACACGACGGGACTCGCGGACGAAGGCCTGCCCGCCGTCTTCAACCTCAACGACGCCTGGGTCATCGCCGGCCTCTTCATCGGCGGGCTGATGCCGTTCCTCTTCGCCTCGCTGGCGATGCAGGCTGTCGGCCGCGTCGGCGGCGAGGTCGTGACGGAGGTGCGCCGGCAGTTCCGCGAGAACCCCGGGATCATGGAAGGGACGACTCGCCCCGAATACGGACGCGCGATCGACATCGTCACCGGCTCGGCGATCAAGGCGATGTTGCTGCCCGCGCTGATCCCGATCCTGTTTCCGATCGTCGTCGGGATCATCAACGCGCGCATGCTCGGCGGCCTGCTGATCGGGACGATCGTGACGGGCCTCTTCCTCGCCATCGCGATGACCTCCGGCGGGGGGGCCTGGGACAACGCCAAGAAGCTGATCGAGGACGGAGCCTACGGCGGCAAGGGCTCCGAGGCGCACGCCGCCTCGGTCACGGGCGACACCGTCGGCGACCCCTACAAGGACACGGCCGGGCCTGCGATCAACCCGATGATCAAGATCGCGAACATCGTCGCGATCCTGATCATCCCCCTGATCGTCTCGATTCACGGCTAGGCGGCCCAGCGGGGTCCGACCCTCGGGATCAGACCCCTGCCGTAGGCTCACGCGGTGAGCGCGACCGTCACACCGCGGCGCAGCCGTCGCCGGCGGCAGCAGACGCTCGAGCGCGTGCTGGGCACCCCGGCGCTGTTCGCCACGGCGTACGGCAACGTCGGCTCGTCGATCTACTACGCCCTCGGGCTCGTCGCCGGCATCGCGCTCGGGCTGACGCCGCTCGTCTTCGTCATCAGCGGCCTGATCTTCGCCGCGACGGCGGCGACGTACGCCGAGGGGACGGTGCGCTATCCAGAGGCGGGAGGCTCGTCGAGCTTCGCTCGGCATGCGTTCAACGAGCTCGTCTCGTTCGGAGCAGCGTGGGCGCAGATGCTCAACTACGTCATCACGATCGCCATCTCGGCGTTCTTCGTCCCGCACTACCTCTCGATCTTCTGGGAGCCGCTGCGCGAGAACCCGTGGGACATCGTCGGCGGCGCCGCCGTGATCACGTCCCTCGTCCTGCTCAACATCGTCGGCATCAGGGAAGCGGCGCGGCTGAACATCTTCCTGGCGGTCGTCGACTTCGCGACGCAGCTGCTGCTCGTGATCATCGGCTTCGCCCTCATCTTCCACCCGCACGTCGTCTTCTCTGCGAACCTGCACTGGGGAGTCGCACCGACGTGGAGTGCGTTCTTCCTCGCGATTCCGATCGCGATGATCGCCTACACCGGCATCGAGACGGTGTCCAACCTCGCCGAAGAGGCGCGCGACCCGCCGCGCGACATTCCGCGCTCGATCTCGTGGGTGGCCGGCGCGGTGTTCGCCATCTACTTCACGCTGCCGATGATCGCGCTCTCGGCGCTGCCGGTGGAGAAGACGGAGGACGGCTACCAGACGCTGCTCGGTCTGCCGCCGGAGGAGGGAGGCTTCCAGAACGACCCGGTGCTGGGACTCGTCGAGCACCTCGGGCTGCACGGCCAGGTCCTGCACACCGCCAAGATCTACGTCGGCATTCTCGCCGCCACGATCCTCTTCATCGCGACGAACGCCGGTGTGATCGGCGCCTCGAGGATCACCTACGCGATGTCGACGTACCGGCAGCTGCCCGAGGTCTTCAGGCGTCTCCATCCACGGTTCAAGACACCGTGGTTGTCGCTCGTCGTCTTCGCAGGCGTGATCTCCATCGCCGTTCTGCTTCCTGGCCAGACGACGTTCCTGGGCGACATGTACGCGTTCGGTGCGATGCTCTCGTTCACCGTCGCGCACCTGTCGGTGATCGCGCTCCGTCTGCGCAAGGACGACCCCGAGGCGTTCAAGGTCAAACCCAACCTGCGCGTTCGGGGCGTCGACCTGCCGCTGTTCGCGCTCTTCGGCGCCTTCGGGACGGGGGCGGCGTGGGTGGTGGTCGTCGTGCAGAAGGCGGGACCGCGCTGGGCGGGACTCGCTTGGCTGGCGGCGGGGTTGGTCGTCTACTTCGTCTATCGCAGGTACGTGCTCCGGGAGCCGCTGACGGTGACGCTCCGTGCGCCGGTGATCATCGGGCCCGCGGTCGCCCTCGAGTACAGGAACATCCTGGTCCCGGTGAAGCCGGGACGCGCGTCGGAGGAGGCGATCGACCTCGCCTGCCGCCTTGCCGCCGACCGAGGGGCGTCGATCGCGGCAGTCAGCGTCGTCGTCCTTCCGCTCGAACTGCCGCTCGACACGCGGCTCGAGGACGAAGAGCGGGCCGCCGACGAGGCCCTCGACGTCGCTGCTGCGATCGCGGAGCTCTACGGCGTCAACTTCACCGAGCGTCTGGTCCGTGCCCGCCACGCCGGGCGGGCGATCGTGGACGAGGCGACACGCCGCCAGAGCGAGATCATCGTCATGGGCGCACCGCGGGCCGGGCGCGGGAGGGCGCCATTCAGCGACGCCGTCGACTTCGTCCTCAAGCACGCGCCGTGCAGGGTCATGGTCGTCGCGGGGCAGAAGGCAGCGTGAGCGGCGTGAACGTCTACCGCTACGGGATCGCCCTCTTCGCAGTGGTGTTCATCGGCATCGGGCTCGCGATCCTCGTCGTGACCACCATCCACGGGGGAGCGGCCTTCGGCTACCTGATGGGCGTCCTCTTCCTCGCCCTGGGCGTCGGTCGGCTCTACCTGCTCCGCCGCCGCCGTTAACCTCAGCAAGTGCCCTTCCCAGCAGTGCACGTCGGCTTCTGGCCCGCGATGACACGGCGCCAGAGCCCACCCTCTTCCTCAGCGAGGCTGTCCAGCCTTGCTTCGGTCGAGTGCGGCCTCTGGCTTGCTGCTCGCGACCCTGAAGCTCGACAGCATCACTGGAAAGGGTACTAGTGGCGCGCAAGCTGCCCCGGCTCCAACGGGTTCTCGACGCTCCGGCGCTCTTCTCGATCGCCTACGGCGAGATCGCGTCGTCGATCTACTTCGCGCTCGGGATCATCACGCTGCACGCGCTCGGCTTCACGCCCGTCGTGCTGCTCGCAACCGGCCTGCTCTTCCTGATCGTCTCCCTCTCCTACGCGGAGGGAACGGCAGCTATCCGCCAGACCGGCGGCGCGGCGACCTTCGTGCGGATCGCGTTCAACGACCTCTGGGGCTTCATCACCGGCTGGGTGCTCTTCCTCGACTACCTGATCGTGATCGCTCTCTCGGCGCTGTTCCTCCCGCACTACGTCGCCGGCGCGTTCTTCACCAAGCTCCACCGTCCGGTCGACGTCTTCGCCGGCTGCGGCGTCATCGCGTGCGTGGCGGTCATCCGGCTCGTCCACCGGACGAGGCTGCACAGCTGGGCGCTTGTCGTCGCCCTCGTCGACCTCGCGACGCAGCTCCTGATCGTGCTGCTGGGGCTCGCGCTGCTGTTCTCCCCGGACGCGCTGACCGCGGGCACGTCGCTCGGAAGCTCGCCGACGTGGCACTCGCTCGCGTTCGCGATCCCGCTGGCCATGCTCGCGTACACCGGTCTGGAGACCGTGGCGAACCTCGCGGAGGAGACTCGTCGCCCGGGCAGAGACCTCCCGCGCAGCGTCTTCGGTGCGATCGGGCTGGTCGTCGTCCTCTACGTCGCGATCGCGGTCGTCGGGCTCTCGGCCTTCCCTGCGCGGCACGGCACGCTGCTCGGGAGCAATTGGATCCGCGCCCCGCTCGTCGGGATCGTCACGCAGATCCGCGAGCACGTACCGGGTTACGTCGGGGCGCCGCTGCAGGTCTTCGTCGGCCTTTCGGGTGCGCTGATCCTGCTCACCGCCGCGACCACCTCGATCTCCGACTTCGGGCGATTGGCGTACTCGCTCGGCGAGCACGGCCAGTTGCCGCGCAAGTTCGGCCTGCTGCGGCCGCGCACGCTCGTCGCACCACAGTCGATCGTGGCGGCGGCGGCGATCTCGATCGGGCTGCTCGCCGCGACCGCCTTCCTGCCGCACCCGGTGCTCTTCCTTGCCAGCCTCTTCAGCTTCGGAGTGCTGCTCGCGTTCACGGCTGCCCAGCTCGCGGTGATCAAGCTTCGCTTCACCGAACCGCACCGCCGTCGTCCCTACCGTGTCCCGCTCACCGTCGGCCGGGTGCCGATCCCGTCCGCGGTGGGCGCCCTCCTCACATTCTCGGCGTGGATCGTCGCCCTCGCGACGCATACGGGCGCCCGCTACGCGGGGCCGGCCTGGCTCGCGATCGGCCTCGTCATCTACGTCGCCGTGCGCCGGTCCCGCGGCGAAGGGTTACGCGAGCGAGTCGTCTCGGCGGACGAGCATCGCGGCATGGCTCAGGCGGAGTTCTCGCGCATCCTCGTCCCGATGAAGCTGGGGGAGATCGGCGAAGAGATGCTCGCGACCGCCGTCAAGCTGGCCCAGGAGCGAAACGCCACGGTCGAGGCACTGCACGTGATTCCGGTGCCGCTGGAGCTCCCCCTCGACGCGGAGCTCGTCGACGCGGAGGAGCGGGCGGAGGCGTCGCTCGCCGAGGCGAAGCTGCTCGGCGCCGACCACGGCGTGCCGGTCGAGGGCAAGACCGTCCGGGCCCGGTCGATCGGCCAGGCGATCGTGCAGGAGGCGCAGGACCGGGGGGCGGACCTGATCGTGCTGGGCTCGTCGCCACGGTGGCGCCGCCAGTCGCGCTTCTTCTCACCGACGGTCGACTACGTGCTCAAGAAGGCCCCGAGCGAGGTGCTGATCGTCGCGTTTCCACAAGGCGTGCTCGAAGGGGACGGCGGAGCGGGTCCGGAGGGCGGGCGGGAGGGTTGACCGCCGAGCTAGGCTGAGCTGGTGGCCCAATGGGCAAGAGTCAGTGGGTTTGTGGCGGAGCGCGAGTCCCCCATGCTGCGTCCTCGGTCAGCCCGATACGAACCAGTAGCGGGCCTTCCTGCGTCCTTGCCTGGCGGCCTCGTGCAGTCGCCGGCAACCCGAGACCAGTACCGACTGGGCCACCCGTGAAGCTCATCGTCATCGGCTGCGGCCGGGTGGGCTCGACCGTCGCCAAGCGGTTCGCCTCGGAGGGCTGGGACGTGACCGCCGTCGACGAGAACGAGTCGGCCCTCAGCCGCCTCGGAGAGAACTGGGCCGGCGGTTTCATCGTCGGGCACGGCATGGACGCCGCGGTTCTGCGCGAGGCCGGCATCGAGGAGGCCGACGCGGTCGTCGTCTCGACGGACGGCGACAACACGAACCTCATCATCGGCCAGGTCGCGCAGAAGCGTTTCGGCATCGACTGCACCGTGGTCAGGATCCTCGACCCCGCGCGCGCGGACTTCTACCGCGAGCGCGGGCTCCGCACCATCTGTCCGACCTCGACCGCCATCGAGGCGCTGACCGAGGCAGTGCGCACGTGCGACATTCCCCAGCCACGCGAGGAGGCACGAGTCTGATGTACGTGCTGATCGCAGGCGGCGGCAAGGCGGGCGCGAACGTGATGCGGACGTTGCTTCGGAACGGTCACGAGGCGACCATCATCGAGCAGCAGCGCGACCGCTACGAGCGGCTCGAGAACGAGTTCGAGCACCAGGCGATGCACGGAGACGCGACCGAGCTCTACGTGCTCGAGAAGGCCGGCATCAAGCGGCCGCCGGACCTCGTGCTCGCGCTGACCGGCGACGACGAGGACAACATGGTGATCGCGCAGATCGCGCAGGAGAAGTACGGCGTGCCGAAGGTGATCGCACGTGTGAACGACCCACGGAACCAGCCCCACTTCGACCTGCTCGGCATCTCGCCGACGGTGTGCGCGACCTCGAGCATCCTGGGGCTCGTCGAGCACGAGGTGCCCGAGCACGAGCTCGTCCACCTGCTCGAGCTGCGCAAGGAGAACCTGGAGATCGTCGAGGTGCAGATCGACAAGAACTCGCCCTCCGCCGGCAAGACGGTCGAGAAGCTGAGTCTCCCCGAAGGCTCCCGGTTGATCTCGGTGATGCGAGACGGCAAAGCGGAGATCGCCGTCGGCTCGACTCAGCTCAAGCCGGGCGACCAGGTGCTCGCGATCCTGCAGCCCGGCAAGGAGGACGAGCTGCGGCGGGTCCTCCTCAAGAAGTAAGTCCGGGCGATGAGGTGGCTCGCGGCGCTGTTCGTGCTCGCCGCAGTCGGCTGCGGGAGCAGCAAGCCGCAGCCGGCGGTGGGCCACGGCCTCGTTTTCGCGTCCAAGCGCACCGGCGACTTCGAGATCTACGTCGCCTCGGGAAAGCAGGCGGTGAACCTCACCCGGACGCCGCAGCGTCCCGGTAGCGAGGCCGACGACTACCAGCCCGCGTGGTCTCCCGACGGGCGCCGGATCGCGTTCACGAGCACCCGTGACCACCGTGGCGATGGAAACGAGGCGTGGGACGTCTACGTGATGGATTCCGACGGCGAGAACGTCCGCCGCCTGACCGACGACTTCGGTCCGGACCTGCGGCCGGGCTGGTTGCGCGATGGCCGGGTGGTGTACACGACCTGCCGCCAAGGCTTCACGCACTGCCGCCTCGTCGCCGCCGAGCCGACCGGCGGCGACGAGCAGACCCTGATCGAGCTCGGGACCTTCGTCGTGGACGCGACACCGTCGCCGGACGGGACGTGGATCGCCTTCACGCGGAGGTTGCGCAGCGGCGAAGCCAGAGTCTGCGTGCGGCGGTTGGCCGGCAGTACCCGCTGCTTCGGAGCGGGCGGCGAACCGGCCTGGGCACCGGACGGCCGGCGGATCGTCTTCGTCAGCTCGCGGGCACGCAACGGCCGCTGCTTCTTCCACGACTGCTTCGGCTTCGCACCCGAGCTGTACGTCATGAACTCGGACGGGACGCAGCTGCGCAGGCTCACACGCACGAAGGCGTACGAGACGAGTCCCGCCTTCGCGCCCGGCGGACACCGGATCGTGTTCGCACGACTCCCTGCAGAGAACGACGACTACGAGCTCTGGACGCTGCGCGCCGGCGGAGGCGGCGAGCGCCGGCTTACCTCGAACCGCGCGTGGGACGTGATGCCGAACTGGCGGTGACGCGGCCGCGAAGCTAAGAAGTGGGTAAGGATGGAAACCGCTCGCGGAGGCGGCGGGTAGTTTAGGCACGTGCTCGCCCACGTCCTCGCAGCCGCTGCGCTCGTCGTCCCGTCTGCGCAGGCCCAGTCACAACTCTCGCTGCGACCCTTTGCCAGCGGCCTGAGCGCCTTGACCGCGCTGGCGTCGACGCGTGCGGAACCACGCCGGCTGTACGCGGTCGAGCAGGCGGGACGGATCCGTTACCTCGTGAACGGGAAGTTGCGCGGAACGTTCCTCGACATTCGTGACCGTGTCGTGAGCGGCGGCGAGCAGGGACTCCTGTCCGTCGCCTTTCATCCGCGCTTCGCGCAGAACCACCGCTTCTACGTCGACTACACCGACCGCAGCGGCAACACGCGCGTCGTCGAGTTCCGCTCACGCAAGGGACGCGCGGTGAAGTCGAGCGCGCGGCAGCTCCTCTTCGTCCGGCAGCCCTACGCGAACCACAACGGCGGCCAGCTCCAGTTCGACTCGAACGGGCTCCTGTACGTGGGCATGGGGGACGGCGGCTCGGCCGGCGATCCCGGCAACCGCGCGCAGCGCCTGGGCGAACGGCTCGGGAAGCTGCTGCGCATCGACCCCCTGCGACGCGGCGCCGCCTGGCAGGTCGTCGGGCTGGGCCTGCGCAACCCGTGGCGGTTCTCGTTCGACCGCGCGAACGGCGACCTGTACATCGCAGACGTCGGGCAGGGAAACTGGGAAGAGATCGACTTTCGCGCACGCGCTCAGATCGGAGCTCTCGCGAACTACGGCTGGAGGGTCTTCGAAGGGCGTGCACGCTACTCGAGCACGCCGCTCGGGCCGGGCGAGCTCGTGCAGCCGATCGAGACCTACAGCCACGACGAGGGTTGCTCGGTGACCGGCGGCTACGTCTATCGCGGCCGTGCGGTGGCCGCCGCAACCGGCCGCTACTTCTACGGCGACTACTGCTCGGGGAACGTGTGGAGCCTGCGGGTGCAGGACGGACGGGCAGTCGACGTGCGGCGAGAGCCCTTCCGGGTCGGCTCGCTGACGTCGTTCGGCGAGGACGCGGCGGGCGAGCTGTACCTCGCGACCGGGAACGGCCGCATCTACAAGCTGGCGGCCTAACCGGTCCGGCGCCGGCGCACCGTCGGCGCCTGCTGGCCGAGCGCGGCGTAGGCGAGCGCCTGCAGCGACTCGTTCAGCGTCGACAGCTCGCGCGTGATCAACAGCAGGTGCTCGTTCGAGTCGAGCCGCTTGTTGAGCGCGTGCACCTCGTCGCAGAGCCGGTCGAGGCGCTCGAGCAGCGCGTCGAGCTGGCGATCGCCGACATCTCGTCGCTCCATCTTCGTCATGGTACGGCGAGCAGCTCCGCCCGTGTGCCGAGGACGAGCACGTCGCTCCCGAGGGCGGTGGAGAGACGCCGTTCCGAGCCGGGCCCCGTCTCCAGGAGCTCGACGTGGCGCTCGGCCCCCAGGTGCGAGAGCGCGATCCGTGCGAGCTCCTCGGGGGCCTCGGTGAAGACGCCGATGCGCGTGCCGGCGGCGCGCAGGCGCCTGAGCGTCGCGCTCACGTCGGCGTCTCGCCTGAAGTAAACGGGTGCCCGCTCCTCGGCGAAGCGCTCGAGGAGCTGCCGCCAGTTCGGCAGCTCGTCGTCCAGCTCGTCCACGTCGACCCGGAACCTGCGGTGGGCGTCCTCGAGCCAGTCGCGCCAGAGGGGCTCCGTGTCGCCGAGCGCCGAGAGGCTGATCGCGACCGCCTTCATCTGCTGCGGGCCCAAAGCCACACGACCATCCCGAGCGCGACTCCCGTGGCATCGATCGCAACGTCGACGGGCGAGGCATGCCGTCCTCGCACGAAGTACTGGTGCACTTCGTCGGTCGCGGCGTAGGCAATGCCGGCCGCGAGGGCGAGCGCCTCGCGGCCGACCGCCCGATAGAGGAGCGCCCCGAGGATCGCGTACTCGGTCACGTGCGCCCCTTTGCGCAGCACCGTGTCCCACGTGCCGAGCCCGGTCGAGAGGCTCGGAATCGACGAGAAGGTGAAGATCACCGCAGCCCAGAGCACGACGGGCAACCAGACGGTGAGCGCGCGCGACCGGGTCATCGCCGCCTGATGCTAGTCTCGCGCCGTGTTGGCCCGCTCCGTGGCCGTCTGCATGTCGGCCGGCGCACTGGCCGCCATCTTCGTGCCCGAGGCGCTCGCCGTGAAGGTGCACGTGCGGGTCGAAGGGAAGACGCGGACGATCTTCGGCCCGACCGCGCCGCTGATCGACGTCACGTCTCCGCGCGCGAACCCATTACCCGAGACACCGCTTGACGCGCTCGCGACGGCCAGCGTCCTCGGCGAGTTCTACTACCACGTCGCGAATGGCCCGTTTCGCGTCGACCAGATCGGCCGCTATGCGGCCGTCGGCCAGACGGGGTGGCTCTTCAGGGTCAACGGCGTCTCGCCGGCCGTCGGGGCCAATCAGTACCGCCTGAAGAAGGGCGACACGGTGCTCTGGTACTGGGCGCAGTTCGGGATCGTCCCGGGCGGGCCGAAGACACTCGTGCTGACCCGCCTGGGCAAGTCGAACTGCTACCGGGTGCAGGCACAGGACGACGACGGCGTCCTCACTGCCGCCGATGGCGCAGTTCTGCACGTCGGCAAGCGGACGGTGAAGACCCAGGGGGCGACGCAGTTCGCTCTCGGGTGCGTGGGACCCCACCGCGGGCGGCTCGTGCGGGCCACACTCGGTGGTGCAGTCCGCTCGAACGCGCTGCCGTAGGGCCGCTGCTAGTCTCCGCGCAACAGAAACCGGCGAGCGGCAAGGGAATCCGGTGCAAGTCCGGAACGGTCCCGCCGCTGTGAGGGGAGACGCTCCCGCGCCACATGCCACTGGCCCTCGATGGCTGGGAAGGCGGTGCAGGGAGGGAGCCCCGAGTCAGAAAACCTCCGCCGCCGGCCCAATGACCGCCCAAGCCAGGCTGAAGCCTGGCACGGGAGTTCCGGAACTCCTCGCGGAAGGAGGATTCGTGGTTCACCGTTCGACAATCGTGGTCGCCCTTGCGGCCCTCGTCTCCCTGCTCGCAATCGGGCCCGCGGGCGCGGCAACTCCACGCCGGATCATCTCGCTGTCGCCGACGGCGACGGAGTCGCTCTTTGCAATCGGTGCCGGCGCGCAGGTCATCGCTGTCGACGATCAGTCCGACTATCCCAAGCGGGCTCCGCGCACGAGCCTGTCGGGATACACGCCGAACATCGAGGCCATCGCGGGCTACCGGCCGGATCTCGTCGTGCTGTCGGGAGATGCGAACGACGTCGTCTCCGGGCTCCGCCGGCTGAAGATTCGCGTGCTGGTTCAGCCGGCCGCGAAGACCCTCGGCGAGGCCTACGCGGAGCTCAACCAGCTCGGCGCCGTGACCGGCCACCGCCGGCAGGCGGCCGCGCTCGTGAAGCGGATGAAGAAGTCGATCGCCAAGATCGTCAAGTCCGCGCCGAAACGGAGCTTCTCCGTGTACCACGAGCTCACGCCCGACTTCTACAGCGCCACCTCGCGAACGTTCATCGGGCGGATCTACAAGCTGTTCGGACTGCGCAACATCGCCGATGCCGCCGACTCTTCGGGTACCGGCTACCCGCAGCTGTCCGGCGAGTACATCCTCTCCTCGAACCCGAGCCTGATCGTCCTCGCGGACACGCGGTGCTGCGGGCAATCCGCCGCGACGGTCGCCAAGCGGCCGGGGTGGGGCGGGCTGGTCGCTGTACGCACCGGGTCCGTGGTGGAGATCGACGACTCGGTCGCTTCGCGCTGGGGTCCGCGGATCGTGCAGTTCGTGCGGGCCGTCGGCACGACGCTCCGGAAGCGCGCGCGCTGATGGGTCTGGCTGCGGCGAGGATCTGGCTCCCGGTCTCGCTGGCGTTTCTCGCCGCCGCCATGCTGGCCGGCGTGCTCGTAGGGCCCGTCGACCTGGGAGCGGTGAACGTGGTTCGCGCCACGTTCGCGCACGTGTTTGGACTGCATTCACCGCTCTCCGGCTCCGACGACGCGATCCTGTGGGAGCTGCGCCTGCCCCGCGTCATCCTCGCCGTGCTCGTCGGCGGGACACTGGCGGCGGCCGGCGCCGCGTATCAAGGGGTGTTTCGCAATCCACTCGCCGATCCGTATCTCCTCGGCGCGGCCGCAGGTGCCGGGCTCGGCGCGACGGTGGTCGTCGTCTACGCGCCGGCGAGCTCTCTCACCGGTGACCTGCTGCCGCTCGGGGCCTTCGTCGGCGCTGCGATCGCCGTGATCGCGGCGTACGTGCTGGGTCGCTCCGCCGGCGGCGCGGCCGGACCGGCGGCGCTCGTGCTCGCGGGCGTGACGATCGCATCGTTCCTGACGGCGTTGCAGACGTTCGTGCAGCAGCAGCACGTCGACACGGTGCAGGAGGTGTACTCGTGGCTCCTCGGGCGGCTTGCAACCTCCGGCTGGCGCGAGGTCGGCATCGTGCTCCCGTACGCCGTCGTGTCCTGGCTGGTGATCATCGCCCACCGCCGCCTCCTCGACGTGCTCTCGGTCGGCGACGACGAAGCGGCGGCGCTCGGCGTCAACGTCGCCCGGGTGCGCTTGCTCGTCGTCGCGGCGGCGACTGTTGCCACCGCCGCGGCCGTCGCGGTTGCGGGCCTGATCGGCTTCGTCGGCATCATCGTCCCGCACACGATCCGCTTGCTGGTCGGCGGGAGCTACCGATTGCTTCTGCCCCTCTCCGTGATCGTCGGCGCGGGCTTCCTCGTCTTCGCCGACGTGATCGCGCGGACGATCCTCTCGCCGGCGGAGCTTCCGATCGGCGTCGTCACCGCGTTCTTCGGCGCGCCCTTCTTCGCGGTCGTCCTGCGAACGAGCCGGCGGCCGGCGTGACCGCCCTCACCCTCGACCGCGTCTCGGTCTCGCTCGGAGGGGCGCGCATCGTGGACGGCCTGTCGGCGGAGGTTGCGAGCGGCGAATGGGTCGCGGTCATCGGTCCCAACGGCGCGGGGAAGACGACCGCGCTGCGTGCGGTCGCGGGGCTCGTCTCCTACGAAGGCAGGGTGCGTGTCCTCGAGGAGGACGCGCGCACCCTCGCCCGCAAGCACCTTGCGCGTCGTGTCGCACTCGTGCCCCAGGTTCCGCTCATTCCGGGGGACATCACGGTCCGCTCGTACGTCATGCTCGGACGCACGCCGCACGTCGGCTATCTCGCCAGCGAGCGACGCTCGGACCACCGTGCGGTCGACGCGTCGCTCGAGCAGCTCGACCTGCTCGCGTTCGCGCAGCGGCGCCTCGACACGCTCTCCGGCGGTGAGCGTCAGCGCGCGACGCTCGCGCGCGCGCTCGCGCAGGACGCGCCGATCCTGCTCCTCGACGAGCCGACCGCAGCTCTCGACATGGGCCGCCAGCAGCAGGTGCTCGAGATCGTCGACCGGCTGCGCGCGAGCCGCGGCTTGACGGTCGTGTCGACGATGCACGACCTCACGCTTGCGGGGCAGTACGCCGACCGGCTCCTCCTGCTCGACGGGGGCCGCCTGGTCGCGTCCGGGACCGCGGACGAGGTTCTGACTCGCGCGCTCATCACCGAGCACTACGGCGCGGAGGTCGAGGTCGTCGACGCCCCGGGGTCGGGCTTCGTCGTCGTCCCGGTGCGTCGTCCGTCTTGAGCCTCACGTTCCTGCTCGGCGGCGCGCGCAGCGGCAAGTCGGCGCTTGCCGTCCGTCTCGCGCGCGAGTGGGGTGGACCCGTGACGGTCATCGCCACGGCCGAGGCGGCCGACGAGGAGATGGCCGAGCGCATCCGCCTTCACCGTGCCGAGCGGCCTGGGGAGTGGCGCACGATCGAGGAGCCGCTCGAGGTTGCGGCAGCGCTCGAAAGCGTGCCTGCGGACTCGGCGCTCGTGATCGACTGCGTCTCGCTCTGGGTCTCGAACCTGTTGGCCCGCGGCGACGGCCCGGAGGTCATCGAAGTCTCGAGCGCCGCGCTCGCAGGAGCTGCCGCCGCCCGTCCCGCCTTGACGGTCGTCGTCAGCAACGAGGTCGGGCTCGGCGTGGTTCCGGCAGCAGAGCTCGGGCGCCGGTTCCGCGACGTCCTCGGCCGCGCCAATGCCGGCTGGGCGGCCGCGGCGGACACGGCGGCCTTCGTCGTCGCCGGCCGCATGCTGCCGCTGACGTGACCGGACGCCTCGACGAAGCGCTCGCACGCATCGCGCCCGCGGATCGCGCTGCGCGCGCGGCTGCGGCCCGTGAGCTGGACGCAAAGACGAAGCCGCGGGGAAGTCTCGGGCGGCTCGAGGAGCTCGCCGAGCGCGTCGCCGGGATTCGTCACGAAGCTTCTCCCGGACGGTTGCGGGCGGCGATCGTGGTCGCTGCGGCGGATCACGGTGTCGCGGCCGAGGGCGTGAGCGCCTACCCGCAGGAGGTGACGCGGCAGATGCTCGCCAACTTCGAGTCGGGCGGCGCAGCTGTGTGCGTGCTCGCGAGGAGCGCAGGCGCTTCGCTGCGCGTGGTCGACGCCGGTGTCGGCACACCCACCGCGAACATCGTGGCCGGGCCTGCGATGACCCGCGTCGACGCGCTGCAACACATCGAAGGAGGCATCGCGATCGCGGACGAGCTCGAAGAGGAGGGAGCCGGGATCGTCGCGCTTGGCGAGATGGGCATCGGAAATACGACGGCGGCAGCCGCCGTCTGTGCCGCGTTGCTCGGTGTCGAGCCCGCGGCGGCCTGCGGGCGGGGAACCGGTCTCGACGACGCCGGCCTGGGACGCAAGGTCGCCGTCGTCGCTCGCGCGCTGCGTGCGAATCCGGTCGAGGCAGAGGATCCGGTCGGAGTCCTCGCGGCGCTCGGCGGCTTCGAGCTCGCGGTGTTGTGCGGAGTCGCGCTCGGCGCCGCGGCGAACCGGCAAGTCGTCCTGCTCGACGGGTTCATCGTGAGCGTCGCCGCGCTCGTCGCGGCCCGTCTCGCGCCGTCCGCACGGGACGCCATGGTCGCAGCTCACCTCACGCCGGAGCCAGGGCATCGGCTCGTGCTCGCCGCCCTGGGGCTCGAGCCGCTGCTCGATCTCGGGCTTCGGCTCGGCGAGGGGAGCGGCGCTGCGCTGGCCTTGCCCCTGCTCGACGCCGCAGTCGCGATCCTGGCTGAGATGGCGACGTTCGAGAGCGCGGGTGTCACAGATGCCGGGCGGTAGCGTTCGCACCGCCGTCGCCGCGGTGTCGTTCCTGACGCGCCTGCCGGTTGGCCGTGCGACGACGATCGACGCGTCGGACGTCGCCCGCTCGACTGTCCTCTTCCCGCTCGTCGGCGCGGGCGTCGGCGCGGCGTCCGCCGGCTTCGCCGTGCTGCTCCACCCGTCGCTGCCGGCGTTCCTCGCAGCGGCGATCGCGGTCGCCGCCGCCGTGCTCCTGACCGGCGCAATGCACGTCGACGCGCTGGGCGACACCTTCGACGCTGCCGGCGCGCAAACGCGCGAACGCGCACTCGAGATCATGCGCGACCCGCAGCTGGGCACGTTCGGGACCGCGGCCATCGTCTTCGACTGCCTGATCAAGGTCGGTGCGGTGGCTGTGCTACTCGACCGAGGCGGCGCGCCGGCCGCCCTTGTCGCCGCAGGGGCGCTGTCGCGCGCTGCATCAGCACCGCTCGCAGCGGTCCTGCCCTATGCGCGCGCTGAGGGAGGTCCGGGCAGCGTGCTCACCGGCCGAGTCGGGGCTGTGGGCGCGACCGGAACGCTGCTGGTCGGGATTGCCCTGGCGATTGCCGTTGCCGGAGCTTCGGGGGCGATCGCGGCGGGTGCCGTCGCGATCGTTGTCGTGGTGACGGGCCTCGTCTACGCCCGCTGGCTCGGCGGCGCCACCGGCGACACGCTCGGTGCGACGACCGAGGTCGGCGAGACGGTCGCACTCGTCGTTCTGGCGGCGCTCGCGTGACCAGGTTGATCCTCTGCCGCCACGCCGAGGCCGGCCGCGCCGAGCAGGCCGCTGCGCTGGCGATCAAGTTTGACGGCACGGCGATCGCCGCGGTGTACACGAGCCCGCTGGAGCGTGCGGCCGACACCGCTCGCGCGCTGGCTGCGCGGCACAACCTTCGCCTCGTCGAGGTCGGCGACCTGCGGGAGATCGACTTCGGCGAGGCTCGCGGCCTGACCTTCGAGGAGCTGCCGCAGGACCTGCGCACCGCACTGCTGCAGCATCCGACCGAAGTGCGCTTCCCCGGCGGCGAGACCTACTCCGAACTGCAGAGGCGGGTAACGAATGCGCTCGACGAGGTCGTCGACGCGCACCCGGGAGCAACGGTCGCGGTCGTCAGTCACGCGGGTGCGATCCGCGCCGCACTCGCCGCGTGGCTCCGCATGGCCGACGATGCGGCGTTCCGGCTCGACCAGCGTCCGGCCGCGGTGAACGTCGTCGACTGGTTCGACGGCACGCCGTTCGTGCGTCTCGTCAACGGGACCGAGCCTGAGGTAGGATCGCCCGCGGCGCGCAGGCGCCGCACTATGAGGGCCTAGGCGAGAACACACCCTTTCGGTTTGCCGCCCCTCGAGGAGGTCCTCGTGCAACGTCCGAGCGGCACGCTCGCCGCTACCAACATCACGAAGTATCACGGCGCCCAGCTCGTCCTGAGTGGGGTTTCGCTCGTCGTGCCTCCACATAGCCGCATCGGGCTCGTCGGTCCGAACGGCGCGGGCAAGTCGACGCTGCTGCGCATCCTCGCGGGGCTCGAGCTGCCCGACGTCGGCACGGTACGACGCTCGCCGCCCAGCCTGACGGTCGGCTACCTCGTGCAAGAGGCGGCAGAGCCACAGCCTCGCTCGGGCGGCGAGGTGGCGCGCGCCCGGCTGGCGCGAATCCAGGAGGCCGAGGACGACGTGGTCTTGCTCGACGAGCCGACGAACGATCTCGACTTCGACGGTCTCGCCGAGCTCGAGCGGTTCAGCTCCGGCTTCCCGGGCTCCGTTGTCGTCGTCTCCCACGATCGCGACTTCCTCGATCGCACTGTCGACCGTATCTTCGAGCTCGACGAATGGACCCGCGGTGTCACCGAATTCAGCGGCGGCTGGAGCGCGTACGAGCAAGCAAAGGCTCACGCAATCCGTCGCCAGTCGGAGGCGTACGACGCGTATGACCTCGAACGGACTCGACTGCAGGACCACATGCGCCGGATGCAGCGCTGGGCGGAGCGTGGCTATGGCCAAGGCAGGAAGAAGAAGAAGACGAAGGATGTGAAGAGCGCGATCGGCGGACGGATTGCGAGACTTGACAAGGTCGAGAAGCCGTACGAGCCCTGGGAGCTTCGGCTCGACCTCGCGGGCGGTCCTCGCAGCGGCGACGTCGTCGCGCGGCTCGAGCACGCGGTCGTGCGCCGCGGTGCGTTCATGCTCGGTCCGGTCGACCTCGAGCTCGGCTGGGCCGACCGGCTTGCGATCGTCGGCCCGAATGGATCCGGCAAGACGACGCTGCTCCAGGCGCTGCTCGGACGCCTCACGCTCGACGCGGGGCAACGATGGGTAGGTCCCGGCGTCGTCGTCGGCGAGCTCGCACAGGGCCGCGGCGAGCTCAGCAGCGGCAGACTCCTGCCGGCGTTCACGTCGGCCTCCGGCTTGAACGAGCAGGACGCGAGGACGCTCCTGGCCAAGTTCGGCCTCGGCGCCGACGACGTCCTCCGCGATGCCGGCTCGCTCTCTCCGGGCGAGCGAACGCGGGCGCTCTTCGCACTCCTCGTGGCGCGCGGCGTCAACTGTCTCGTCCTCGACGAGCCCACGAACCACCTCGACGTGCCCGCGATCGAGGAGCTGGAGCGCGCGCTGGACGACTACGCAGGAACCGTGGTGCTGGTGACGCACGACCGGCGCTTCGGCTCGGCCTTTCGGGCTACGCGGACCCTCGAGCTGTGACGAAGCCGTGCTCCGGCCGATCGAGCCGGCCTTCGCCGACAAGCCGGTCGACGTAGCCGTCATCGAACAGCCGTCTCCAGCTGAACCACGCGCGTGTCAGCTCTCCCTCCGGCGCGACGACGGCCGCGCGCACGCCTGCCACGACGAGATCGTCGAGGCCGCCGCCGGACGCGACCGCAGGATACGCCTGGTCGTAGCGCATGAGTTCGCTCGTGTGCCTGTGCGAGCCGTCCTCCAGCTCGATCCGGACGCTGCGCGCGACGATCGCGCCGCAGCGTTCGAGCGGCGCGCGGAGCGACTTCAGCTGCTTCGGCGCCAGACCCAGCTCGGTCTGCAGATCCGCGAGTGTGGACGGTCCGGCGCGGTCCAGGTGGGCGAGGAGCGGCGCTGACCCCGGCTGCCGCTCCAGGCGCGCCAGCTCGGCGCGGCAGATCGAGTCCGCCAGAGCCAGCGTCTCGTCTGTGAGCAAGAGGGACTTGCCGTTGTGGATGCGGAGCTCGTGCACGTCGGGGCGGTCGGCGAGCTGGAAGTACCACGGGTACTTCGTCGCCGGCCAGGAGCCGAAGCCGCGGCTGCCGGCTCTGTACGGCTCCTCGTGACACGCCCCGAAGAAGCTGGGCAGCGCCGAGTCCGCCGAGCGGGTGAGCATACCCCGGTCCCTCAGGAACTCGTGCGTGTCCTCCGGCGATTCGAGGGCGCGGTCAGGGGTGAGCCTGCAGAGGTGTTCTCGGCGCTCTCGGAGGGGCTCCATCCGCCCGTATCTTCGCAGGGGGTTTCTGCGTTTTCCCTGCAGACACGGAGAGTTCTCCGCTTGTCCATCGAAAGGAGACAAAGAATGGGAATCGGAGTCAGCCTTTTGCTCATCGCCGTCGGGGCCGTCCTCGTCTGGGCGGTCAACGCGACCGTGAGCGGCATCGAGATCCACACGATCGGCTGGATCCTTCTGGCCGTGGGCGCCATCGGCGCACTGCTCTCGCTCATCTTCTGGTCGAGCTGGGGCGGGTTCGGCGGTCCGGCCGACGGCCGGCGCCGGACGGTCGTCCGCGAGGACTACTAGAAGATCCGGCACATCCGTGCTTGAAGAGCCCCGCCTCGGCGGGGCTCTTTCGTCCTATGCGACCGCCGGCGCGAGCTCGCGCCCGATCAGGGCGACGGTCTCGAGATCGTCGTGCGCGAGATGCTGCAGCATGACGCGCTCGTAGCCGACGGCCTCGATTGCCTTGAGGCGCTCGACCGCCTGCTCCACCGTCCCGACCGGCCCGCGCTCGCCGTAGCGCTCGAGCACCTCCTGCGGATCGCGCCCGAACCGGGAACCGATGCGGCGGGCCGATTCGAGCACCGCACGCTCGTCTCGCCCGATCACGCAGGGCGCCATGAGCGAGCGGCGAAGCGTGGAGGGATCGCGTCCGGCTCGCTCGCACGCCTCGTCGAGCGCCTCCTTCCGGGCCCGGACTTCCTCGAGCGTCCCGAACAGGGCGTTGTACTCGTCTGCGAAGCGCACCGCCGGCGTCGCCGTGCCGGCCTTCGCGCTGCCGCCGACGAGCAGCGGCAGTTCCGGCCGCCCCAGGCCGGGCGCGTCCTGCAGCCGGTAGTAGGTGCCCTCGAAGTCGACGCGCTCCTCGTGCAGGAGCCTGTACACGATCTCCAGCTGCTCGGCGAGCCGGGCGACGCGCTCGCGTGAGGTGCCGAACTCGAAGCCGTACGCCTCGTGCTCGCGCTGCATCCACCCGGCGCCCATGCCCAGCGTGACCCGGCCGCCGGCGATCTCGTCGGACGTCGCGGCGCAGCGCGCGAGCACCGACGGATGGCGAAAGGTCCCGGGGGAGACGAGCGTGCCGAGCTCGAGCCTGGTCGTGTGGGCCGCGAGCCCGGCGATCGTCGCCCACGCGTCGAGGACGGACCGGCTCTCGTCGAACCCCGAGACGTAGTGGTCGGAGCGGAACAGCGCTTCGACGCCGTGCTCCTCGCAGGCAGAGGCGAGCGCGACCCAGTCGTCCCAGGTCACCCCTTCCTGGCCCTCGATCATGAGCGCGAGCCGCACGGCGCCGAACCCTACCCGCCCGAAAAGGCCGGGCCCGAGCCTCGCTAGCATCGACCCATGGCCGTCGCCTCGCCCGAGCAGTACCTCGCAGACCTGAACCCCGCCCAGCGCGAGGCCGTTCTCACGACGGAGGGGCCTCTGCTCGTGATCGCCGGAGCCGGCTCCGGCAAGACCCGTGTGCTCACCTACCGGGTCGCCCACCTGATCAACGCCGTGGGGGCGAAGACGAACGAGATCCTCGCGATCACCTTCACGAACAAGGCGGCTGGCGAGATGAGGGAGCGGCTGCAGCACCTGCTCGGCGGCAGCGGCCGCGGTCTGTGGATCCTCACCTTTCACGCCGCGTGCGGCCGGATCCTCAGGCGCGAGGCTCAGCGGCTCGGCTACCGCTCGAACTTCACCATCTACGACCAGGCTGACCAGGTCCGGCTCGTCAAGCAGTGCCTCGAGGAGCTCGAGCGGGACCCGAAGCGCTTCACGCCGCGCGGGATCCACAACCAGATCTCGCAGGCCAAGAACCGCCTGATCTCGCCGGACGAGTACGCCAACCAGGTGCAGTCGTTCTACGACCAGACGGTGGCGGAGGTCTACCAGCTGTACCAGCGGCGCCTGTTCGCGTCGAACGCCGTCGACTTCGACGACCTGCTCATGCTCGCCGTGGACGTGCTCGAGCGCTTCGCCGACGTCTGCGAGAAGTGGCAGAAGGCGTTCCGCTACATCCTCGTCGACGAGTACCAGGACACGAACCACGCGCAGTACCGGCTCCTGCAGCTCCTGGCACAACCGGACATGAACGTCATGGCCGTGGGTGATCCGGACCAGTCGATCTACGCATTCCGCGGGGCGGACATCAACAACATCCTCGACTTCGAGCGCGACTTTCCCGGCACGCGTACGATCGCGCTGGAGCAGAACTACCGCTCGACGAACGCCATCCTCTCGGCGGCGAACGCGGTCATCACGAACAATCGCGAGCGGAAGCCCAAGGAGCTGTGGTCGGAGCTCGGCGAAGGCGAGCCGGTCCGCGTCGTCGAGGTCGAGGACGAGCACGCCGAAGCGCGCTTCGTCGCCGCCGGGATCGCCTCGCTCGTCGAACAAGGGTTTTCCGGCGACGAGATCGCGATCTTCTACCGCACGAACGCGCAGTCGCGCGTGCTCGAAGACGTCCTGGTCCGGCAAGGAGTGGGCTACCAGGTGATCGGCGGCCCGCGCTTCTACGAGCGGGCGGAGATCAAGGATCTGATCGCCTACCTGCAGGCGATCGACAACCCGTACGACGCCGTGTCGCTCCAGCGAATTGCGAACAAGCCGCGCCGCGGGATCGGCGATTCGAGCCTCGCTCGGCTGCAGACGTGGGCCGATGCCCAGGGACGCTCCCTCTGGGAGGCGCTGGAGTTCGCCGAGGAGGCGGGCGTCGGCGCCGCGCCGCTGCGGGCGGTGCAGCAGTTCCGGACGATGATGCAGTCGTTGCAGTCGGGCGCCCTCGAGCTGCCCGTCTCCGAGCTGCTCGAGCGGACGCTGGAGCGCAGCGGCTACCTCGAGGCGCTCGAGGCCGAGCGGACGATCGAGGCGGAGGGTCGCATCGAGAACCTGCAGGAGCTCGTCGGCGTCGCGCGCGAGTATCAGGAGACCGCCGAGGAGCCGTCGCTCTCGCACTTCCTGCAGGAGATCTCGCTCTACTCGGACCAGGACGCGATCCGGGGGGAGGAGAGCCTCGTCACGCTGATGACGCTGCACAACGCGAAGGGTCTCGAGTTCCGCGTCGTCTACCTGATCGGGATGGAAGAGGGAATCTTCCCTCATGCCCGCTCGATCGAGGAGCAGGGCATCGAAGAGGAGCGGCGTCTCGCGTATGTCGGCATGACGCGCGCGCAGGAACAGCTGATGCTGACGCACGCCTCTTCACGTTCTCTCTGGGGGTCGCGCGGCTACAACCTGCCGTCGCGGTTCCTCGACGAGCTGCCGGCGTCGGTCGAGCGCGAGCGCCTGCGGCCGGCCTCGTGGTCGTCATACGGTGCTCAGGGAGTCGCACCGCGCGAAGACGTGCCGACGCTTTCGACCGGAGACTCCGTCAGGCATGGGACGCTCGGTGAAGGCGTCGTGACGCAGATCGAGGCGGGCGGCGTCGTCACGGTCCGCTTCGAGGACGGCAGCGAGCGCCGGCTGATGCTCGACTACGCGCCCCTGGAGCGCATTTCCTAGGTCAGGCGGGTGCCGATCGACATTCGCAATCCAGCGCCCGGCGAGCTGCACGCGGCGCTGCGCACGACCGAGGCGACGTTCGGCGAGGAGCCGAAGGAGGAGGACCTCGAACGCTACGAGAAGCTGCACGCCCTCGACCGCTTCTTCGCTGCGTACGACGGGTCGGCGCCGGTCGGTACCGCTGCGTCGATTCCTTTCGAGCTCACGCTCCCCGGCGGCGGCGCGCTGCCGGCCGCGGGCGTCACGTGGGTCGGCGTGCTGCCGAGCCACCGGCGCCGCGGGATCATGAGGGACCTGATGCGGCGCCAGCTCGAAGACGTCCACGAGCGCGGCGAGCCGCTCGCGGTGCTGTGGGCCTCGGAAGCAGCCATCTACGGGCGCTTCGGCTACGGCATCGCGGCACCGAGCACGCAGATGGACGCCGACCGCTCGCGGTTCGCGTTCCGAGACGATCCCGGTCCGACCGGCGCCGTGCGCCTCGTCGACCGCGAGGAGGCCGCGAAGCTGATGCCTCCGGTCTACGAGGCGAAGCGCCGCGAGGTGCCCGGCTACACGAGCCGCAGCGAGCTCCTCTGGAATGCGTTCCGGCTCGCCGATCCGGAGCACTGGCGGCGTGGGGCCGGCCCGAAGTTCTACGCGGTGCTCGAGTTCGACGGAAAGCCCGTGGGGTATGCGCTCTATCGCATCAAGCTCGACTGGAAGGACGGCTTCCCGCAGAGTCAGGTCAGACTGGTGGAGACCTGTGCCACCTCGGCCGCCGCGGAACGCGAGCTCTGGCGCTTCCTCTTCGGCATCGACCTCGTCACCCGCATCGAAGGGCGGCACGACCCGGGTTCGCCGCTCTTCCTGATGGTCGTCGACCCGCGCAGCCTGCTGCTGCGCGTAAACGAGGGTCTGTGGCTGCGGCTCGTCGACCTCGGACAGGCGCTTGCGGGCCGTCGCTATGCGGCGGACGAGCCGGTCGTGATGGAGGTGCGCGACGAGTTCTGTCCGTGGAACGCCGGCCGCTGGCGCGTCGGGCCGGACGCCGCTCGCACGGACGACGAGGCAGAGCTCGAGCTCGACGTCGCCGACCTCGCCTCCGCCTATCTCGGTGCCTTCGACTTCTCCCGGCTCGCGGCCGCCCAGCGGGTGCGTGAGCTCGCGCCCGGTGCGCTCCAGCGCGCGACCGGGCTCTTTCGCAGCGACCGGCCGCCCTACTGCTCCGAGGACTTTTGATGGGGCTCGAGGTACGACCCGTGCGGAACCTGGAGGAGTTCAGCGGCGGCATTCTCGCGATCGGCCAGTACTTCGGCATGGTCCCGACCGAGGAGGGCATGCAGAGTTTCGCCGACCTGCTGACGCTCGAGCGCATGCATGCGGCCTGGTCGGACGGATCGATCGTCGGCGGGGCCGGCGCCTTTCAGTTCGACCTCAGTGTCCCCGGCGGCGACCTGCCGACCGCCGGCATCACCGTGGTCGGGGTCGCGCCGACGCACCGGCGCCGGGGCGTGATGCGCGCGCTCATGCGCACACAGCTCGACGAAGCGCACGAGCGCGGCGAGCCGCTGGCTGCCCTGTGGGCGTCGGAGGAGACCATCTACGGACGCTTCGGCTTCGGGCTCGCCTCGTTCTGCGGCGAGATCACACTCGCACACGAGCACGCCGTGTTCGCCGCACCCGTCGAGCCCGCAGGCACGTTGCGGCTGATCGACGCGGACGAAGCGCTCGAGACGATCCCGCCGGTGTTCGAACGCGTCCGCCGCGTGTGGCCGGGCATGTTCTCGCGCAACCGAGTGTGGTGGGAGAACCGCGAGCTGGCCGACCCCGCAGAGCGTCGTGAGGGAGCCGGGCCGAAGCGCTGGGTCGTGTACGAGCGCGAGGGGACGGTCGAGGGGTACGCCGCCTACCGCCACAAGCCGGGCTTCGAGGGCGGCACGACCATTGCCGAGCTGCGGGTGGTCGAGGCGCAGGGGGTTACCCCGGAAGCCGTGCGCGACGTCTGGGCGTATCTGCTCGCGATCGACTGGATCGCAACCGTGAAGGCGTACCTGCTGCCGCCCGACCATCCGTTGTTCCTGCTCGTGGCCAAGCCGCGGCGTCTTCGCTACCGGATGGGCGACGGCATCTGGGTGCGGCTCGTCGATGTAGGCGCAGCGCTCTCGGGGCGCGCGTACTCGTCCGACGGCTCGATCGTGTTCGACGTCGCCGACGATTTCTGTCCGTGGAACGAGGGTCGCTGGCAGTTGCAGGACGGGAAGGCTGCGCGCACGGACGCGGATCCGGATCTGCGGCTGCCCGTGCAGTCGCTCGGCTCTGCCCTCCTCGGAGGCATCTCGTTCGCCGAGCTGCATCGCGCCGGACGGCTCGTCGAGCTGCAGGAGGGAGCGGTCACCCGTGCCGACGCGCTCTTCCGCTGGGACCGCCATCCGTGGTGCCCGGCGATCTTCTGAGCCGCCGGCGCTGGTAGGCTCCCCGCCCGATGAGGCGGGGGCTCTGCGCCGTGCTGGCGGCGCTTCTCTTTCCGGCGGCTGCAGCGGCGCACACGGATGCCGGCCGACAGCTCGCCTTTCGCTGGCCCGCGGACGGGTCGATCACCTCGCCCTACGGCCAGGACGGCTCCCGCTGGCACCCCGGTATCGACATCGGCATCCTGCGCTCGCTGGACGTCCGTGCCGCGGCCGAGGGAGTGGTGACGCAGGTCGGCTTCGTGCCGGGGTACGAGGGCTACGGCAGTCTCGTCCTCGTGGAGCACGGCGGCGGCTATTCGACGCTCTACGCTCACCTGTCCCGGCCCCTCGTGCGCGTCGGCGCGCAGGTCTGGCAGGGCGAGCGCATCGGTGAAGCCGGCTGTTCGGGCTGGTGCACAGGCACGCACCTGCATTTCGAGCTCCGCCGGCACGGCGACGCGATCGATCCCTCGCTCCTGATCCTCGGCTAAACTGGCGCTCCGCCGGGGCGGTTAGCTCAGTTGGGAGAGCACCAGCTCGACAAGCTGGGGGTCACTGGTTCGAGCCCAGTACCGCCCACCTCACGAAAGCCCCGCAGCGCGCGGGGTTTTCTCATTCATGGGGCCATCGCTTTGGGCTGCGCGCAATCGACGTGGCAACGAAATGGCAACGCTTGCAGGTCAAGTAGCGTCCGGGGACCAGCATGAGGATGATGCTGCCGTCGCCCCAGCGGCCAAGCTATGACGTCGCAGGGGACAGCACGAGGCCGCTTCGAGCGGGCGATCCATCGCAAGCACGTTCTTGCGCTCAGCTCGTGATGAAGTGGCGTAGGGTCGGGACGACAACGACACGTTCCCGACAGAGGAGGAGACAATGGTTCTGGCAACGGCGAAGATCGGGGATTTCGACCAGTTCTGGAATACCTTCTCAACCAAGGGCGCTGAGAAGCGAAAGGAGCACGGTTGCAAGGGGTCGCACGTCTTTCGGGATCCAAATGAGAGCGACCGGGTCTGGGCGATCTTCGACTGGGACGAGGCAGGCTGGCAAAGCTTCACCTCGGACCCCGAGGTCCCGGCGATCTTTCAAGAAGCCGGGTTTACGCAGGGTCCGCCCAAGTCGGCGGAGTTCCTCCGCGAGCACTACGCCTAGACAGGTCCGCGCGACAGGGCCACGCAGATCCAGACGAGATCGACTCCGGCTGGCGGCGCGCCCCACTATGTCCCAGCCGTAGCAACGATGGCAACACAGATGTTCGCTCACGTTCCCAACGGCGTTTGCCCAAGGCATGGAAACGGCGTAGCCCTGTGGCTTGAGCGAACCTGACCGAACGGGGGCGAACGCCTGCCCCGATTCGACAAGCTGGGGGTCACTGGTTCGAGCCCAGTACCGCCCACTCGCCCTTCGACTCGTGCGGTGTCGGCCGACGCGTGCTTCATCGCTACGCCCTACCGCCTCTCTGCCACGGCGCGAGCAGGACCGCGAGCCGGATCCTCCTTGTCGCAGGGCGGTTTCCTACCCCGGACGGGGGAGGAAATCCATCCCTCTATGACTGACGATCAGACTACTCGAGGGGGCTCTGACACCACCTGTACGGAAGGGGCGAGGATGAGGAGAAGGACACTGCGGCTTGCGGTCACGCTTCTTTGCGCGGCCGGGCTCGCGGCTGCGCCCGGAAGCGCCGGCGTCGGAGGCGGAGGGGGCCCGCTCGGCGGAGCGTTGAACGAGACGGCGACGAAGTGGTTCGTCGAGCTCGCCAGTCCGCCGGCCTCGAAGGGAACGAGCAAGGCGACGCTCAAGGCCGAGCGCGACGCGTTCAAGGCGAACGCAGCCGCCGAGGGCGTCAGGGTGACCGAGCGCTACGCCTTCGACTCGCTGTGGAACGGCCTGTCCGTCTCCGTCGATCCGTCACAGGTGGCTGCGCTGGGCTCCGTTCCTGGTGTGAAGGCCGTCTACCCGGTCGTGAGGATGTCGCTCCCCCCGTCGGAGACGCCCGGTAACAGCAACGCCGACTTGAAGAACGCCGTCGGCCTGACCGGCGCGAACATCGCGCAGGACGAGCTCGGGCTCGACGGATCCGGCGTGACGATCGCGATCATGGACAGCGGCCTCGACTACACGCTGCCGGAATTCGGCGGTTGCTTCGGGCCGGGGTGCAAGGTGCGTGGCGGGTACGACTTCGTCGGCGACACCTACAACACGACCACGACGAGCCCCGCGTTCCAGCCGGTTCCCCATCCGGACGGCAATCCGCTTCCCTGTGATCCCGACGCCGCCGACCACGCGGAGGTCCTCGGAGCGGGAACCTCCGACGCCGCGCACGGCACGCACGTCGCGGGCATCGCCGCGGCCGACGGACGCGGCCACACGGCCGAGGGCCAGGTCGTCGGCGTCGCGCCGGGCGCGCAGCTGCTCGCGTACCGCGTCTTCGGCTGCAACGGCGGCACAGACAGCGACGTAATGGTGCAGGCGATGGAGCGGGCGCTGGCCGACCACGCGGACGTCCTGAACATGAGCATCGGCGCCGCCTTCGTGAACTGGCCCCAGTATCCGACCGCAGTCGCTGCCGACAACCTCGCGTCCGCCGGCGTGACCGTGGTCGCGTCGATCGGCAACAGCGGCGCCAACGGCGGCCAGCTCTGGTCGGCCGGTGCGCCCGGCGTCGGCCGCAACGTCATCGGCGTAGCCGCGTTCGACAACACGAAGGCGACCCTGCCCGCGTTCCGGATGGGCAGCAGCACGCTGTACATGTACAACCGCGCGTCCGGCTCCCTCGCCACGGTGCCCCAGTCGGGCGGCGGCGAGGTTGTCGCGGTAGGGACGCCGAGCACGGCCAACGCCGGCTGTGTCGCGCCGCTGTCCAGTGCCCTCAGCGGCAAGATCGCACTCATCAGGCGAGGGACGTGCGGCTTCTACAACAAGGCCATCAACGCCCAGCGGGCAGGAGCGATCGGCGTCCTGCTCTACAACAACGCCCCTGGGGCGCTCAGCCCCACCGTCGTCCCGGTCCCGGCAGGTTCGGATCCGGTCACGATTCCCGTCGCCGCACTCACGGCGGCCGACGGTGCCGCCATCTACGGCGCGCTGGCGACCGTCCACACGTTGACGTGGACCGATCAGGTGCTCGAGACGCCGCTTGCGACTGCCGGGCTCAGCTCGGACTTCAGCTCGTTCGGCACCGACGCCGAGCTCGGCCTCAAGCCCGACCTAGGCGCACCGGGCGGGCAGATCTACTCCACGTGGCCGCACCAGCAGTTTGGCGGGCACAACACGATCGGCGGGACGTCGATGGCGGCGCCGCACGTTGCCGGCCTCGCTGCACTGCTCCTGCAGGCGAAGGACAAGCGGATCTCCCCGGCGACGGTGCGAACGCTGCTCATGAACACCGCGCTGCCGCGAGGACTAAACGTCTTCCCGGGCGCGGGGCTCGAGCCCACGTGGCGTCAGGGCGCCGGGCTCGCGCAGATCGTCGACGCGATCAGCACGCCGGCGTGGGTCACACCGTCGAAGCTCTCACTCGGCGAAGGAAGCGGTGGAGACGGGCAGCTGACGATTACGAACGGTGGCTCGACGCCCGTGACGTACGACCTCTCGGAGGTGACCACGATCGGCACAGGGCCGTCGACGGCTGCCGGTGCCGTGTACCCGTTCAACTTCTCCTACCTCGGCGGCGCGAACACCGCGACCTTCAGCTCGGCGAGCGTGACCGTGCCGGCCGGCGGCAGCGCGTCGGTGGGAGTGTCGATCCAGCCGGGTGCCTGGCGCGACAAGAGCCTGTACGGCGGCTATGTCGTCCTGACGCCCCGCGCAGGCGGTGTCACCCTCCGTGTGCCCTATGTCGGGTTCATGGGCGACTACCAGTCGCTGCCCGTGCTCACCTCCGCGGGCTGCGGGCTGCCCGCGGTCTTCCAGCTTAGGGCGGGAAGCTCTGATGCGTGTCTCGGGCCCGGCGTCTCGCGTCTGGGCGCGGGGGGCGCGACCTTCACCCTGCAAGGGAGCGACATCCCGATCATGCTCTTCCACCTCAACCATCAGGTGCGCAGGCTGAACGTCCAGGTCTACAAGGCGGACGGCGCGCCCGTCCATCCCGTGTTCGACTACGTCACCCAGCAGGACTTCCTGGGGCGGAACTCGACGGCGACGGGCATGTTCGAGTTCGACTGGGACGGCACTCGCTCGCAGGACAACGGCGGTGGCAACGGCGACCACCGCAAGGTCGTCCCGAACGGTCGCTACGTCCTCAAGCTCAGTGTCCTCAAGGCGCTCGGCAACGCGGGCAATCCCGCGGACTGGGAGACCTTCACCACTCCGCCGATCACGCTCGCTCGGCCCTGAAGCGCTCCGGATAGTTGCGGCCACAAAAAAAGGCCCCGCCAGAGCGGGGCCTTTTTCGTGCTTCAGCCGCGCCGAGGCGTTAGGTCTTGCGGCGACGGCGCGTGGTGCGGCGCTTCGCGGTGCTCCGCTTCGCGGTCGACCGCTTGGCGGTCGAGCGGCGGGCCGTGCTGCGGCGCTTCGTCGTGCTGCGCTTGGCCGTGGTGCGCTTCTTGGCAGTGCTCCGCTTGCGCGAGGTCGTGCGGCGCTTCGCGGTGCTCCGCTTGGCCGTGGTGCGCTTCTTGGCCGTGCTCCGCTTGCGCCCCGCGGTCTTCCGCTTGCGCGTTGCGGCCGCCTTGCGGCCGGCCGTCCTGCGTGCCGCGGTCTTGCGCTTGCGGGTCGCGGCGGCCTTACGAGCGCCGGTCTTCCTGCGCGTGGTGGTGCGGCGCTTTGCAGTGCTGCGCTTCTTGGCCGTGCTGCGCTTCTTGGCCGTGCTCCGCTTCGCGGTGCTCCGCTTCGCGGTGCTGCGCTTCTTGGCGGTGCTCCGCTTCCGCGAAGCGGTCTTACGCTTACGGGTCCCCGAGGTCTTCCGGGCACCCGCCCGCTTCCGTCGTCCACGGCTCGAGGCGGCCTGGACCCGCTCCACCTCTTCCTCGCGTTGCTCTTCGATCTGTTGGGGCTCCTGGCCCACCAGGCTCTCCTCCGGCGTCTCTTCGATCCGCCGGGGGAACTGCACCTGGAACTGCCCTTCTTCGTGACTCGACATCTGCCCTCCTGGTTGGGAGATTTCCTCTACGAGCTGACCCGTCTGGCTGTCGTCAGCTTCCCGCGCGACATCTGCCTGCGCAACGACACCGACGAGTCGACCGTCTTCCTCCACAACGGGGAGACGGCGTACTTGATGTTTGGCCATCATTCGCAGCGCCTCGGCCAGATCCTGCTGTGGATCGATGGTGATGAGCTGCTTCGACGCCACGTCGCGAACCTTCACCTGATCGGGATCTCTCCCCTCTGCTGCGACCCGCGTCGCGATATCGCGGTCGGTCAGCATCCCGACCAACCTGTCGCCCTCCACAATCGGTGCGAGGCCGACGTCCTCCTCCCGCATCATCTTCGCCGCGTACGCAACGGATCTGTCTGCGTCGATGGTGCACGGATTGGAGGTCATGACGTCTCGTATGGTCTGAGGCATCTCTCCTCCTCGTTATTTTCGAATCGCGCGTTGCGTACCCCGCGTGATTCCCGACGAAACGATGAAAATACAACACATGTCGTACGGACAACGCATTCGGGAGCTCGCATTGTCGTTTCCGGAGACGTACGAGGACTCACCGTGGGGACATCCGGTTTTCAAAGTTGGCGACAACAAGATGTTCGCAGCAATGTCGGACGGAGAAGCCTCGGTAACGTTGACGGTGAAGCTCACCCCTGAAGAGAGGGAAATTGCGCTGCATTTCCCGCACGTTCGCGTAGCGGCTTACGTCGGGCGCTACGGATGGGTGACGACCGAGGTCACCGACGAGGAGACACTCGAAATCGCGCTGGAATGGTTGCGCGAGAGCTACTGGCTGAAGGCGCCGGCACGGCTGCGTGGCGCCGTCGAAGACACTTGACAATTCGCGCAGAGGTCCCGCGCAGAGGTGTCAGTCGGCCTCCGGATCGTCGTCGGAGGGCCGGTCCTTGTCCGTCGGATCCGGCGCGGGCGACTCCTGGATCTCCTCGCCTCGATCGTCTTCGCGCGGGTGTTCCTTATCCTGTTCGGTCATGAAGGTCGTTCTGCCCGACAATTCGGAACTCGAACTTCCCGACGGCGCGACCGGTCTCGATGCTGCGCGGGCGATCGGACCGAAGCTCGCCGACGAGGCCGTGCTCGTTCGCTCCGACGGCCGCGTGCAGGACCTGCGCTTGCCGCTCGAGGACGGCCGGCCGATCCAGATCCTGACGACGCGGGACAAGGACGACCCCGACGCGCTTGCGGTCCTCCGGCACTCGTCGGCCCACCTGCTCGCCGAGGCGGTGCGCCGGCTCTATCCCGGCGTGAAGATCGCGATCGGCCCTCCGATCGAGAACGGCTTCTACTACGACTTCGAGTTTCCCGAGCCGATCTCCGAGGAGGAGCTGCCGCGGATCGA
The DNA here is from genome assembly GCA_035764165.1 of Gaiellaceae bacterium. Classification (GTDB taxonomy): domain Bacteria; phylum Actinomycetota; class Thermoleophilia; order Gaiellales; family Gaiellaceae; genus 3-1-20CM-4-69-9. The sequence continues at coordinate 185,000 of DASTZS010000031.1, forward strand.
GGAGGAGATCCGCCGTGAGCTCCAGGAGGGGCGCGAGTGGAGCCGCGAGGAGGTTTCCGCCGACGAAGCCCGGCGGCGGTTCGAGGACGAGGGAGAGCCGTACAAGGTCGAGCTCGTCGGCACGGCCGAAGGCCCGATCTCCTTCTACACGCAGGGCGAGTTCACCGACCTTTGCCGCGGTCCGCATCTGCAGGACTCGCGCCCGATCAAGGCGATCAAGCTCACGGGCCTCGCGGGCGCGTACTGGCGCGGCGACGAGAAGAACATGCAGTTGACCCGAATCTACGGCACGGCGTTCTACTCGCAAACCGATCTCGACTCCTACCTCGAGCGGATCGAGGAGGCGAAGCGCCGTGACCACCGCAGGCTCGGCACCCAACTCGACCTCTTCCATTTCGACGAGCACTCGCCGGGGTCCCCCTTCTGGCACCCGAAGGGGATGGTGATCTGGAACGAGCTCGAGGACCTACGGCGCCGCGAGAACAAGAAGCGCGGCTACGTCGAGGTGAGGACGCCGCTCATCTATGACAAGGCGCTGTGGGTCACTTCGGGCCATTGGGAGAAGTTCCGCGACAACATGTTCCTCATCCCGATCGACGACGACCAGGTCTACGGGATGAAGCCGATGAACTGCCCGGGACACATGCTGCTGTTCGGAAAGGAGCTGCGCAGCTACCGCGATCTGCCGCTCCGTTACGCAGAGGCCGCTCCCTTGCACCGGAACGAGCTGGCAGGAGCGCTGCACGGCCTCACTCGGGTGCGCTACGTGACCCAAGACGACGCCCACATCTTCTGCACGCAGGAGCAGATCGCGTCCGAGCTCGACGGCTGCGTCGCCTATCTGCGCTACCTCTACGGATTGTTCGGCCTCGAGGCCCGCGCAGAGTTTTCGACTCGCCCGGACGACAAGCTCGGGAGGGACGAGGAGTGGGACTTCGCCGAGGGCGAGATCGGCGCCGCGCTCTCGCGCAACGAGATTCCTTACGACATCGGCGAAGGCGAGGGCTCTTTCTACGGGCCGAAGATCGACTTGCACGTCAATGACGTGCTCGGCCGGTCCTGGCAGCTCGGGACGATCCAGCTCGACCGGCAGATGCCGGCGCGGTTCGGACTCACGTACGTCGGCGCAGACAACACGGAGCACCCGGTCTTCGTCATCCACCGCGCGCTCTACGGCTCGTTCGAGCGATTCATCGCCATCCTGATCGAGCACTACGCCGGCGCCTTTCCCGTCTGGCTCGCGCCGGTGCAGATCCGGATCATCCCCGTCGGCGAGGACCATCGCGAGGCCGCGGAGGCCCTGAAGGAGCGCCTGGTCGACTACAGGGTGGAGATCGACCGGCGCGACGAGACGGTGGGGAGGCGGATCCGCGACGCGGAGCTGGAGAAGATCCCCTACGTGATCGTCTACGGCGACAAGGAGTCCGAGGAGTCGCTGGCCGTGCGGAAACGGGGCGGCGAGCAGTCCACCCTCAGCCTGGACGCCCTTCGTGCCGAAATTTCTGAGGTTGCTACAGTGTGATTCTGCAAGTAGGAGCGCCCACGTTCCTCACCTCGCGAGCAGAGCTCAGCGTGGTTCAACCGAGTCGATCGGACGAGGATCCTGGGCCGCTGCTTGCAGCGGCTTTCGTTGTCTTACAGAAAGGATCGAAGCGAACTTGGTGATTGCTCTTTGAGGCCTAGGCGAACGGTCGAACCGCCTTCCAGGCCCGTCCCGCAGGCCCGGATCAACGACTACATCCGTGCCTCGCAGGTTCGGCTGATCGACGACGACGGCTCCCAGCTGGGGATCAAGCCGACGAAGGAGGCGATGCAGTACGCCTTCGACAAGGGGCTCGATCTCGTCGAGGTGGCGTCGCAGGCCGATCCGCCCGTGGCCCGGGTGATGGACTACGGGAAGTACCGGTACGAGCAGGAGCAGAAGGCGAAGCTCGCGCGCAAGCACCAGACCCAGATCAACGTCAAGGAGATCAAGCTCAGGCCGAAGATCGGAATCCACGACTACAACACGAAGAAGGGCCACGTCGAGCGCTTCCTGAACCAGCGCGCCAAGGTGAAGGTGACGATCATGTTCAGGGGCCGCGAGACCACCCATCCCGAGCGTGGGCGCGACCTGCTGATGCGGCTTGCGGAGGACGTCCAGGAGATCGGTACGGTGGAAGCGCAGCCGGTGCTCGACGGACGGAACATGACCATGGTGCTCGCGCCGACGAAGAACGCAGGAGTGAGAAGGAATGCCGAAGACGAAAACATCGAGCAGCGCGAAGAAGCGGTTTAAGGTCACCGCCGGCGGCAAGCTGCTGCGCCGACGCGCGATGCAGAGCCACAACCTGACGAAGAAGAGCCCGAAACGGAAGCGGCGCTTCAGCAAGGACCAGCCTGTGGCGGGGGCCAACGCGCGCGCGCTCAAGCAGATGCTCGGCCGCCGCGCGAGGAGGTCATAGGGCATGCCACGCGTCAAGCGTTCCGTCGCCTCGCGCAAGAAGCGGCGCAAGGTCCTCGACCAGGCCAAGGGCTACTGGGGGCTGAAGAAGACCTCCTACCGCTACGCGAAGGAGCAGGTCGACCACTCGCTCACCTATGCCTACCGTGACCGCAAGAACAAGAAGCGGACGTTCCGCCGCCTCTGGATCATGCGGATCAACGCGGCGGCGCGGGCGAACGGGATGTCCTACAACCAGTTCATCGCCGGCCTGAAGGAAGCGGAGATCGAGCTCGACCGCAAGGTCCTCGCCGACCTGGCCGTCAGCGACCCGAAGGCTTTCGGGGCGATCGCCGAGAAGGCCAAGTCGGCGCTCGCGCAGCAGTCCTCCTGATTCGCTCCCGCGGAAACGAGAAGCTCAAGCTCGTCCGGAAGCTGCAGGACGCGAGGTGGCGCGACAAGCTGGGACTGTTCGTCGCCGAGGGTGAGGATCTCGTCGACGCGGCGACGGACGCCGGCATCGAGCCGGTCGAGCTGCTCGTCGCCGGTGAGAACGTCGAGCCTGCGCTCCTCGACGAAGTCTCGACGCTCGCGCACCCGCCGCGCGTGATCGGCGTCTTCCGGCGCGACGAGCTGCCGCGCGCACCCGTAGCGGAGGCAGGCCTCGCGCTCTGGCAGGTCGCGGATCCCGGAAACGTCGGCACGCTGATCCGGTCGGCCGACGCGCTCGGGCCGGCGTTCGTCGCCCTGTCTGAAGGGTCGGCGGATCCGACCGGGCCGAAGGCGCTGCGCGCGTCGATGGGCGCGCTCTTCCGCGTCCCTCTCGTCGCTTTCGACGACGCTCCGGGCCGTCGCATCGCGCTCGTCGCGCACGGCGGCTGGCCGCTGCAGGACGTCGACCTCTCCGGTGCGACGACGTTCGTGCTCGGTTCGGAGCGTGACGGTCTGCCCGAGGCGGTGCTCGCGGCCTGCGACGAGCGTGCGACGATTCCGCTTGCCGCTGCGGCCGAGTCGCTGAACGTGGCGACCGCCGGCGCACTCGCGCTCTACGAGCGCTCCCGCAGGGACATGTCCTAGGGACTGTCCCTAGGACATGTCCGAGGCGGCGGGGGAGCGCCGGGCGATCCAGACGGTGTCTTCACGTCCGTCGTATGGTGTGCGGTCGAACCAGCCGTAGCAGGCCTCGATCTCGAAGCCTGCGTGCTCCAGGAGCCCGCGCCACTCCTCGGGTGAGAGCCAGGCGAGGGCCATCGTCGTCTCGCCCTCGTCGCCGCGGACGCTCAGGGTGAGCGTGCGGGCCTCCTCGTCCCAGACGGCGTGCTCGAAGATCCCCGGCTCGCGCTCGAGCCAGCGTCCCTGCGTCTGCTCGATGTCTGCGGCGTCGGGCATGAAGACGTCGAACACGAACCGGCCGCCCGGCAGCAGCAGGTCGTAGGCGGCCCGGAGGACGCGACGACGATCCTCGTCCGTGTGCATGTGCAGCAGTGAGCGGAAGGGGCAGATGACGAGCGGCACCCGCTCGCGGACGGGTGGCTCGCGCAGGTCGCCCACCCGCAGGTCGAGCTCCACGCCCGCCAGGGCCGCGCGACGGGCGCAGACGTCGAGCATTCCCCGGGACGAGTCCACGCCGATGACCCGGATCCCGTCGGCCGCGAGCGGGATCGCGATCCGTCCGGTGCCGACACCGAGCTCGACGACGGGCCCGCCCGAGCGGCGCGCCTCCTCCAGGTAGAAGGCCACGTCCTCGACGACGCTCGCGCTCCAGGGGTCGTACAGCTCAGCTATCGCGTCGTAACTGCTCACAGGCTTTGTGCCCCTTAGAAGCGCGGCAGCATCACCGGAAGGGGCACTATTCCCCTCATGAATTGGGAGGAGTACGAGAGCAAGGCGCTGCAGAGTTTTGCCGATGCGGGCACGCCTGAGAAGCTGGGAGAGGCGCACACCGGATCCCTCGGCCGCCGGAGCGAGCTGAAGACGGCACTGCGGAACGTCCGCGATCGCGAGACGGGCATCACGCTCAACGCCGTGCGCGAGCGGCTCGAGCAGGCGTTCACAGCCCGCGAGGAGGAGCTCGAGCGGGAGCGGCTCGCCCGCCTCGACGAGCAACTCGACGTCACGCTGCCGGGCGAGCGACTGCGCCGGGGGCGACTTCACCCGCTGACGCAAATCCGCCGGGAGGTGGAGGACATCTTCCTCGGCCTGGGCTACGAGATCATCGACAGCCGCGAGGTCGAGACTGTCTGGCACAACTTCGACGCGCTCAACCAGCCGCTGACGCACCCTTCGCGGTCGCATCGCGACACGTTCTACGTCGATCCCGAGACGCTGCTGCGAACGCACACGTCGACCGGCCAGATCCGCGTGATGGAGAACCGGCAGCCGCCGATCTACATCGCGACGCTCGGGCGCGTCTATCGCCGCGACACGCCGAGCCCCCGTTCGACGCCGAACTTCCATCAGGTCGAGGCGCTCGCCGTCGACCGCGGCATCACGCTGGCGGACCTGAAGGGGACGCTCATGCACTTCTTCCGCGCGATGTTCGGCGAGGGTCGCGACGTGCGCATGCGGACGAGCTTCTTCCCGTTCACGGAGCCGTCGGTCGAGTTCGACGTCACCTGCTTTCTCTGCGGCGGTGAAGGCTGCGCCTTCTGCAAGCACACGGGCTGGTTCGAGATGGGTGGGGCCGGTGTCGTCGACCCCGCCGTCTTCGAGAACGTCGGCTACGACCCGGAGGAGTGGTCCGGGTTCGCCTGGGGGCTCGGGCTCGACCGCATCGCCGCGCAACGCCACGGGATTCCCGACATCCGCATGTTCTGGGAGAACGACCTGCGCGTTCTGAGGCAGTTCTAGGACATGCGCGTCCCGATCAGCTGGCTGAAGGAATACGTGCCGATCGACCGGCCGCTTCGCGAAGTCGCGGACCGGCTCCTGATCTCGAGCGCCGAGGTCGACAAGATCGAGACCGTCGGCGTCGCAGATGTGGACGGCAACCTCGGCCTCTTCCGGGTCGGTCGCGTGCTCGAGGCGGTCAAGCACCCGAACGCGGACCGCTTGCAGCTCTGCCAGGTCGACCTCGGCGAGGGCGATCCCCGCCAGATCGTCTGTGGCGCCTGGAACTTCGGCGCAGGGGCGACAGTCGGCGTGGCGCTTCCAGGCGCAGTGCTCCCTGGCGGCCTGCAGCTCGAGCAGCGCAAGGTTCGCGGTGAGCTCAGCGACGGCATGATCCTCGCCGAGGACGAGGTCGGCCTCGGCACCGATCACAGCGGGATCATGGTGCTCGAGAACGGCCCCGAGCCCGGGACGCCGCTCGCGGATGTCCTGCCGCTGACCGACACGGTGCTCGAGCTCGAGACGGGACACAACCGGCCCGACCTGCTCGCCGTGTACGGGATCGCGCGCGAGGTGGCCGCGCTGTTCCACCTCGAGCTCGCACCGCCGCCCGGGACCGATCCGACGCGCGACGCGGACGAGCCTGTCGACGTGACGATCGAGGACTTCGAAGGATGTCCCCGCTACATCGGCCGCCTCTTCACGGGCGTCCGACTCGCACCGTCGCCCGTCTGGCTGAAGGCGCGACTGCTGGCGGCGGGAATGCGCCCGATCTCGAACGTCGTCGACATCACGAACTACGTCATGCTCGGGTTGGGCAATCCGCTGCACGCGTTCGACTTCACGAAGCTCGCGGGCAACAAGATCGTCGTGCGACGCGCGAGAGCCGGCGAGCGGCTGCGCACGCTCGACGGCGTCGAGCGCGAGCTCGAGCCGTATGACCTGCTGATCGCGGATGCCGAGCGCGCAATTGCGCTCGCAGGGATCATGGGCGGGGAGGACACGGAGATCGGCGACGACACGACGGGCGTCTTGCTCGAAGCCGCGAACTTCGACCCGAACACGATCTTCCGGACCTCCGAGCGTCTCCGACTTCGGACCGAGGGCTCGAACCGGTGGGAGAAGGGCGTCGACCCGTATCTCGCCGAGGAGGCAGCACAGCTCGCTACGCAGCTGATCGTCGAGCTCTCCGGCGCGAAGTGGGTGGGCCACACAGATGTGCAGGCAGGACTTCCCGAGCGTCCGGTCGTGCAGTTCCGCCCCGAGCGGACGGACGCGGCGCTCGGCATCGAGACGCCGCCGGCGGAGCAGTACGCGATCCTCGGGCGGCTCGGCTTCGACGTCGAGGGCGAAGCGGTGCGCGTCCCGACGTGGCGCGCCCGGGACGTGACGCGGGAAATCGACGTCGTCGAAGAAGTGGCGCGCTTCCGGCTCCCCGACGTGCCGGCGCGTCTGCCCACGCGCCGAGCGATGTTCGGCCGCCTGTCGAAGCACCAGCGGATCCGCCGCCGGATCGAGGACACGCTCGTCGGCTTCGGCCACTCCGAGACCTACACGTGGAGCCTGCTCCCGGAGGACTCGCCGACGGGCGGCGTGCAACTGCAGGAGCCGCTCTCGAGCGAGCAGGCGGCACTCCGTACCTCGCTCGTCGAGGGCCTGCTCGCGTCCGCGCGGCGCAACCTCGACGCAGGGAACGACGACATCGCGCTGTTCGAACAGGCCCACGTTTACCTCCCGTCGGGCGAGCAGCTTCCCGAAGAGCGCTGGCGCGTCGGCGGCATCGCGCAGGGCGGCTTCGCCTTCGCGAAGGGAACGGTCGAGGGCCTCTACGAGGCGCTCGGGCTGGAGCCGGCCTTTCGGGCCGCCGACGATCTGCCGGCGCCGGGCCGCGGGGCGCGGACCGACGACGGCTGGGTCCTCTCGCTGCGCGATCCCACGCTGCCCGGCGACTGGGGCGCCTTCGAGCTCGACGTCGACGCGCTCGTCGAGCGGGTGCCCGACCTCGTCGTCTACGAGGACGTGATCACCTATCCGCCGGTCCGTCAGGACCTGGCCTTCACCGTGCCCGAGAGCGTCACGGCCGGCGAGCTCACGGCCGTCGCACGCGAGGCGGCGGGGCGGGAGCTCCGCGAGCTGCGGGCCTTCGACGTCTACCGGGGCGAGCAGGTCGGGCCCGGGCGGAAGTCGATCGCCTTCTCGGCCACCTTCCAGTCGCCTGAGCGTACGCTCACCGACGAGGACGCCGCGGAGCTCAGAAACAGAATCGTGACGGCGCTCGAAGCCGCTTTCGGCGCCGAGTTGCGCGCCTAGCTCCTCGCCGGCGCCGCAGCTGCGCTGGGACAGGAGGAAGCTCCGGGCCGACGGTGGTGGCGGGCGGCCGGCCCGCTCCTGCCGCTGGAGGCGCCGACGGCGACACGCTCGGGGCGACCAAGGCAGGTGCCCGCGTCGAGGAAAACCGAACAGGAAGTGGATGCGTAGAGTCGGGGCATGATCCCCCGACTCGCACCACTGGGCATCCTCGTCGCGCTGCTCGTTCCCTCGGCGCTGGCGCACGCAGACAATCCACGGCTCGTGGCCACCGTCGGCACGAACGACGCGGCAGTGATCACGCTGCGCGACGGCTCCGGCAACGCGGTCAGCCACCTCGACCCGGGCACGTACGACATCGCGGTCAGCGACCGCTCCGACTTCCACAACTTCCATCTCGCGGGGCCCGGCGTCGACATGGCGAGCGCGGTCGACCAGAAGCAGGAGCTCACCTGGACGGTGACGTTCACGGACGGGAGGTACACCTACATCTGCGATGAGCACGCGACGACGATGCGAGGCAGGCTCACCGTCGGCACGGTCGCCGAGCCGCCCAAGCCGGTGAAGCTCGTGGGATCGGTCGGTCCGAAGCGGACGATCTCGCTGCGTGGCCCAGAGGGCAAGCTGCGGACGATCGCGGCCGGCCCGGTGGTGCTGACCGTCACCGATCGCACGCGCGTCGACAACTTCCACCTGGTCGGTCCCGGCGTCAACCGCAAGACCGGCGTCGTCTTCCGCGGCCGCGTGACGTGGAAACTGTCGCTGCAGCCCGGGAGCTACAGCTACCGGTCGGACAAGCGGAAGAGCCTGCGCGGGTCGTTCACGGTCATGCCCGCCGCCTAGCGACCTTCACGAGGCCCGCGCGCTCGCCGCCCGCGGCCCGGATGTCAGCTTCCCGGTCGAGCTCGGCGTTGAGCTCGGCGCCGTAGAGGAGGGCGAACGCGGAGTAGTTCAGCCACAGCAGCAGGATGACGCCGCTCGCGATCGTCCCGTAGGTCTTCGTGTAGTTCCCGGCATAGGTGACGTAGAGCGCGAACAGCCCCGAGAGCACGAGCCAGAGCACGCCGCCGACGACCGAGCCGGGCGTGATCCACTTCCAGCTCCGCTGGTCCTTGTTCGGTGCCAGGTAGTAGACGAGTCCGAAGAAGAGCAGGATGGCAGTGAACGCAACCGGCCAGCGCAGGATGCCCCAGGTCCACTGGAACGCGCCGCCGAGACCGGCCTTCTTCGCGATCGCATCGCCCAGCGCCCCGCCGACCACGATCAGCAGGAAGATTCCCGCGGTCGTGATCCCGCTGGAGACGACCAGGATGATCGCGATCGCGCGCGTCTTCCAGAACGGCCTCGTCTCCTCGACGCGGTCGTAGGCTCGGTTGACCGCCTTGATCACCGATGTCATCGCACCGCTCGCGGCCCAGACTGCGCCGAAGAAGCCGATCAGGAACGCCGCGGCCGACGTCCCGCCCTGCGAGTCGCGCTGCAGGCTCGTGATGAACTTGATCACGCCGCCGGGTGCGATCGGATCGAGCAGCTGCTTCACGTCGTCGAAGAGGTGGAAGAGTCCGAGCGCGCCGACGAGGAATGCGGTCGCGGGAAAGAACGCGAGCAGCGAGCTGTAGGCGATCTGCTGCGACAGGCCCATGCAGTCGTCCTGCATGAACCCCGAGAAGCTGCGCCTGAGCGCGGCGACCCACTCCGAGAAGGCCAGCTTGTGCGGCGAGCTCGGCGCGTGGCCGACGCGGGCGCGGCGATCAGTCGCGGCCGACAAGGCGGAAGCGCCCGAGCGTCGCCTTCGTCTCGCCCTCGCGCCCCCGGCGGAAGATCAGCCGCGCGGTTGCCCCGACACCGCCTGCCAGGAGGAAGCCGATGCCGAGCGCACCGGCCGCGACGACCGGCAGGTTCGAGCGCAGCTTGGCGCCGATGTTGGTCGCCTCGCCGATCTCCTCGCGCAGCGTCTCGGCTGCGCCGGCAAGCTGCTCGCGCTCCGACTCGATGTCGCGTCGAACCTGCTCCAGGGTGCGCGAGTTGCTACCGGCCATTCTTTTTCAGCGCCTCGGTCGTCAGCTTGGCTTCGCGGATCGCCTGCTCGGGGACGGGCGGCGTCCCTTTTCTGATCTTCATCAGGCCCACGAGACCAAGCGTCGCCGAGAACCCGAACAGGATGCCGGTCGTGACCAGCAGCGCGGCCCACGTGGGCATGGCGGTGGCGAGCGCCGCTGCGACCGTGGCGAACGCGAAGCCGAGCATGAAGAACAGGAAGATGCCGGCCCCGATCGCGAGCGCGATGCCGAGCCCGAGCGACACGACCTTGCGCTTGAGCTCGAGCGTCGCGAGCTCGAGCTCGAGGCGCACGATCGAGCTGGCGCGCTCGGCGACGTCCTTGACCGCGGCGCCGAGGCCGTGCGTCTGCCTGCCGTCAGTCCCTTGGGTGGGCATGGCCCCTCCAGTCGATCCATTTCGCGAGGACGATGCCGGCGGCGAGCGCCACGCCGACGACGAGCCAAGGGCTCGCGCCTCCCTGGCGCTTCGGCTTCGGCCGGCGGCCGAGTTGAGGCCCCGAAGGCGCCACGTAGCCGGTGCCGGGCTGCTGGTTCGTCGGTGCGTCTCCTTTCGCGCGTGCCTTGATCAGGCTCGGCTTCAGCTTGCGGATGAAGTCGGCGTCCTCGGCCAGAGGCTCCGCGAGCTTCGCCTTCACGCCGCCTGCGCCTGCGAGCTGGTTCGCAAGCTGCTGGAGCTTGTTCGCCGCGCGCTCGACTGTCTGATCGGCCGTCATTTCTTTGTGGGCGGTTCCTCACCCGTGAGCGTACGCCAGATGCGGGTGGCCGCGCGGCGCGAGACGATCGTCGCCAGCGCGGCGAACGCGCCGTAGAGGCCGGACCAGAGGAGCTTACGCAGCATGACATCGAGTTCTACCAAGCCCTGGCCGCTGCAAACCTGCATACTCATGCTCGTTGTATGCAACTTGGTAAGTCGGAGCGGCAGCGGTTGATCGAGAGCGTGGTCTCGCGCAAGCGGGTCGGGACGCAGTTCGAGCTCCTCGACGCCCTCGCCGCCGCCGGCTGCGTCGTCACCCAGGCAACGGTGTCGCGCGACATCCGCGAGCTCGGCCTGGAGAAGACGCACGACCCGCTCGGTCGCCCACGCTATGTCCTCCCGCAGGTCGCCCGGCGCACCGACCCGGTCGAGGTTCTGAACACGATCCTGGGCCAGTTCGGCCGGAGCGTGTCGCCTGCCGGAAACATCGTCGTGCTGCAGTCGGAGCTGGGGTCGGCGCCGGCGATCGCCCGCGCGCTCGACCAGCTCGAGCACGAGCGTGTCGTCGGCACGCTCGCGGGGGACGACACCGTCCTCGTCGTCACCGCGTCCGAGCGCGACGCAAAGCTGCTCGCGCGCGAGCTCGCGCCGATCCTCGGCTAGTGCCCCTTCCAGTGATGCCGTCTAGCTTCTGCTGGAAGGGGCACTAGCGACGCTGCGGGGCGGCCTCGTTCGTCAGTTGCTTCACCTGGTCACGGGTGAGCCGGAGCTGGACGCGTCCCTCGCTGATCAGGCCGACCTGCTCGGCGGGCACGTAGCGGTGGCCGCTGAGCAGGCCCGTCGAGATGAGCAGGCCGTTGAAGATGTCCGCGTTCGGGTCGCCCTCGACCTCCTCCACCCGGCCGATCTCGTTGCCCTCGGCGTCGACGACCTTCCAGCCCGGCTCGATCATGATCCACGCGACGGGGTCGGGGGAATTCATACGACGCGGCCTCCGAGCAACCAGACGGGACCCTGCGTCGAGACCGGGTCCGTGTCGGACAACACGTGCAGGATCTCCACGCCGCCGGTGACGCCCTCCTCGTCGCAGCGTTCGAAGCATCTCGACGCCATCTCGGGCGAGACCCCGTACCCGAAGTGGTGCGCGCTGCGGAAGCGCAGCGTGGCCGGCCCGCCGTAGCGCGCCGGGTTGAGGGGTGCGAGCAGCAGCGCGGCGCGCTCGACGTAGTCCGTTGAGTCGAGACGGACCTCGCCGTAGAGATCGCTCCAGTCGGGCGGCAGCGCCGCCAGCCGGCGGTCCCACTGCTCGCGCAGCGGCTCCTTGCGGCGCAGCTTCTCCGGCGGCACCTTCTCCACGCTCACGACCTCGAGGTCGCCGGTGATCCCCTCCTCCTCGAGCCGCCGCAGCAGCCGTCTGGCGGCCGGCGGGCCGATGCCCGGTCCGACTCGGTCGACGGCGAAGCGGATGACCGAGCCGCGGCGGCCGGGGTTGGCCGGCGCGAGCAGGGCGACCGCTCGCTCCACCTGCGCCTCGTCGCCGACGGCGAGCTGGAGACGGAGCTCCGTCCACTCGTCGACGATCGTGCGCTCGAGCTCGTTGAAGTCTTCGACCAGTGGCAAGAGCGGGAGCATAACGATCGCCTTTCGCCCGGAAGGCGGTCGGAAGGTGGCGGATAGACTGCGCGCCGTGGCGAAGGTGGAGCAGAAAGGCACGCTCTCGAAGTCGGATCTGCGCGAGTTCTTTCGCGAGATGCTTCTGATCCGGCGGTTCGAGGAGAAGGTCGAGGAACGCTTCAGGGCTGGGGACCTGCCCGGTTTCCTGCACGTCGGGATCGGCCAGGAGGCCGTCGCCGTCGGCGTTTGCCGCGCGCTCGAGGAAGGCGACATCATCGCCTCTACCCACCGCGCCCACGGACACACCCTCGCCAAGGGGACGACGCCGAACGAGCTGATGGCGGAGCTCTACGGGAAGCTCGAGGGCTGCTCCCACGGCTACGGCGGCTCGATGCACCTCTACGACATCGAGCGCGGCAACATGGGCGCGAACGCCGTCGTGGGCGGTGGGCTCCCCGCGATCACGGGGGCTGCGCTTGCGTTCAAGCTCCGCGGCGAGCCGCGTGTCGCGGTCGCGTTCTTCGGCGACGGCGCGACGAACATCGGGACGTTCCACGAGTCGCTCAACCTCGCGCAGCTCTGGGAGGTTCCTGCCGTCTTCGTCTGCGAGAACAACCATTGGGCGGAGTCGACCCCCGCTCGCCAGCACATGCCGATCGAGGACGTCTCCCAGCGCGCGGTCGCGTTCGGCATGAAGGCGGTCAAGGTGGATGGCCAGGACGTCGAGGCGGTCCACAAGGCGACGCGGCGCGCGCTCGAGCATGCGCGCGGCGGCAAGGGCCCGGTCTTTCTCGCCGTGGACACGTACCGCCTGGTCGGGCACTACATCGGTGACCCGCAGGTCTACCGCTCGAAGGAGGAGATCGCCGAGGTCCGCGAGACACAGGATCCGATCGAGCACCTGCGCGCGAAGCTCCAGCTCGCCGACGACGAGGTCGAGGAGATCGACCGCGAGGTGCAGGAGATCGTCGAGGCCGCCGTCGAGTTCGCGAAGAACGGGACGGATCCCAAGCCCGAAGACGCCCTCAAGAACATCTATGCCTAGCTCTCTGCCTAGCCCGCCTCCCCCCAGACATGTCCAAGGGACAGTCCCTGGGACATGTCCCCTGCCCGCTGCCCATGCCTGAGCTGAGCTACCGCGAAGCGGTCCGCGACGCGCTCGCGCGCGCGATGCGCGAGGACGAGGACGTGTTCATCATGGGCGAGGACATCGCCGAGATGGGCGGCTCGATGGGCGTCACGCAGGGCATGGTCGACGAGTTCGGCCCGGAGCGGGTGCGGAACACGCCGATCTCCGAGATGGCCCTCGCGGGCGCCGCGATCGGCGCAGCCATGCAGGGAATGCGACCGGTCGCGGAGATCATGTACGAGGACTTCCTCACGCTCGCGACCGAGCAGATCGTCAACCAGGCGGCGAAGCATCGCTACATGTCGGGTGGGCAGTTGACGGTCCCGGTGACCTTCCGCACGCAAGGCGGTGCGGGCTGGTCGCCGGGTGCGCAGCACGCGCAACAGCTCGAGTCCTGGTTCGTGCACATTCCGGGGCTGAAGGTCGTCTTCGCGTCGACGCCGACAGACGTGCGCGGATTGCTCTGGTCGGCCATCTACGACGACAACCCGGTCGTCTTCTTCGAGCACCGCACGCTCTACGGGATCAAGGAGAACGTGCCCGACGAGCTCGAGCCGATCCCGCTCGGGCAGGCGCGTGTACACCGCGAGGGCGAGGACGTGACCGTCATCGCCACGGGCCGGCTCGTCCACGAGTCGCTCGCCGCCGCGCAGGAAGCCGAGCAGGAGGGGATCTCGGTCGAGGTCGTCGATCCCCGGACGCTGCAGCCGCTGGACGAGGACGCGCTGATCTCGTCCGTGAAGAAGACGAACCGCTGCGTCGTCGCGCACGAGGCCGTGACGCGTGGCGGCTTCAGTGCTGAGGTCGCGTCCGTGATCCAGTACAGCGCCTTCGACTGGCTCGACGCACCGATCGAGCGCGTCGGGGCGAAGTTCGCGCCGCTTCCCTTCGCGCCCGTGATGGAGGAGTTCGTCGTGCCCCACTCAGCCGACGTGCTCGCCGCAGTTCGTCGCACCGTCGGACGTAGGACGAATGGCGACTGAGATCAAGCTGCCGCGCCTCGGGCAGGGGATGGAGTCCGGGACGATCGTCAAGTGGCTCAAGTCCGAGGGCGACACCGTCGAGAAGGGCGAGCCGCTCTACGAGCTCGACACGGACAAGGTCACGCAGGAGGTCGAGGCCGACGCGTCGGGGGTCCTGTTGAAGATCGCGGTGTCGTCCGGCGAGGTCGAGGTCGGCCGGACGATCGCCGTCATCGGCGAGCAGGGCGAGCAGGTCGCCTCGGCCCAGGAGGTCGAGGAGCGACCGGACGAGGAAGGCTCTCCTGCCCGCGCGCGTGAACAAGAGAGAGAGCGCGGGCGGCAGGCGTCCGCAGACATGAGCGGCCGTGTCGCCGAGCTGCGGTCTGCAGGCGACAACGGCGGCCGCATCAAGGCCTCGCCGCTGGCTCGCCGCATCGCCAGGGAGCGGGGCATCGACCTCAGGAACGTCGCAGGCACGGGGCCGGACGGGCGCGTCGTCGCCGAAGACGTCGAGCGGACGGCGGCCCCTGTCGCACCGGCCGCCCCGGCCGCTGCACCTGCCGCATCGCCGACCGAAGGCGTCGAGGTGCAACAGCTCTCCTCGATGCGGAAGACGATCGCGCGCAGGCTCACCGAGGCCTGGCAGGCGCCGGTCTTCGAGCTCGGCGTGACGGTCGACATGGCCCGTGCGCTCGAGCTTCGCGCGCGTCTCGTCGAGCGGCACGGTGAAGGCCCCAAGCCGACGATCTCGGACGTCCTCACCAAGGTGGTCGCGGCCGCGCTCATGCGCCATCGCGCCGTCAACGCGCTCTACAAGGGAGACGCGGTCGAGCTGCATCCGTCGGCGAACGTCGGCATCGCGGTCGCGATTCCCAACGGGCTCGTCGTGCCGGTCATCCCGGCGTGCGAGCGAAAGACCATCTCCGAGATCGTCGCGGCCCGGGCCGAGCTCGTCGAACGGGCGCGCGCGGGCAAGCTGCAGCAGGCCGACCTCGAGGGCGGGACGTTCACGATCTCGAACCTCGGCATGTACGGAATCGAGCGTTTCATCGCGGTGCTCAACCCGCCCCAGGCGGCGATTCTCGCCGTCGGCTCGATCGAGGACCGGGTCGTTCCCGTCGCCGGCGAGCCCGCCGTGCGACCGCGCATGGAGCTGACGCTCACCTGCGACCACCGTGCGATCGACGGCGCCACCGGCGCGGAATTCCTCGGCGACGTGAAGGCCTTCCTCGAAGACCCGGGACTGGCGCTGGGATGACGGCTCGTTCCCGCGTCCCTCCTTGCGAAGCGGGCTTTTCGCAGCTGGCGAGCACGGCTGACTTGGGAACGAGCCTGGGGTGACGCCGGTCTGGTACCAGGTGCGCGACCTCGAGGCGGGGCGCGCGTTCTACACGGGCAAGCTCGGCTTCACCGAGACCTACGTCGACGGCGACGGCGGGTGGGTGAAGCTCGAGCGCGGCGGAATGGAGATCGGGCTCGCCGAAGGCGAGCCGAACGAGGACGGCGGCGTCGCGCACGTCGACGTGGAGGACCTCAAGGCCGTTGCCGACGAGCTGCGGGCCGCGGGCATCGAGGTCGGCACGATCCTCGAGCTCCACGGCGAGATGCGTCTTCTGGACGTGTTCGATCCGGACGGCAACCGCGTGCAGTTCGCCCAGGAGCTCTGAGCGGGCAGCCTCCGGCCTCCCGGCCGCTCTCTCGAGGCCGTGGCGGGGAGGCGTCCGAACTCGGCGGCTAGAGCGCGGAGGGCCGGTGCACGAGCGGCGCCGGCAGACGTACGCGGCCAGGTCCGAGGCGCAACGCGCGGCGGCGGAGCAGGCGGGCCCGCAGGCCGGTCCCAAACTCGGTCCGCTCTTGAACGTTCCGCTTCATACCAGCTGAGATGCCGGACCCAGGCACCTCCTTGCAGGCGGAGTCGAGAATCACTCGCTCGAGTGAGTCCCGCATAGACTCCGGGCCGTGATCCGCCAGGCGGGCCCGCAGGACGTCCGTTTCCTCCGCGACATGCTGAAGCACGCGTATCACTGGCGCCTGAACGAGGATCCCGACCTGCCGGTGGCGCGGTACGTGAACAACTGGGGGAGGCCGGGCGACGTCGGGCTCGTCGCCTGGGAGGCCGGCCCGGTCGGCGCGGCCTGGTACCGGCTCTTCCCCGCCAACGCGCCGGGCTTCGGCTTCGTCGACGAGGAGACGCCTGAGCTGACCATCGCGGTCGTCCCGAGCCGGCGCGGCAGCGGCCTCGGCGGCGAGCTGATGTCGGCGCTGCTCGAGCGGGCGCGCGGCCAGGGGCACAAGGCGATCAGCCTCAGCGCCGAGCAGGGGATGACGAAGCTCTACGAGCGCCACGGCTTCCGCTCCGTCGAGGCGAAGGACGGAACCGTGACGATGAAGGCAGACCTCTAGTTACGATCGCTGACGATGGACGTCGACGTCGCAGTTCTCGGAGGAGGCCCCGGCGGGTACACGGCCGCGATTCGCGCCGCCCAGCTCGGGGTCAAGGTGGCCTGCGTCGAGCGCGAGCCCGAGCTCGGCGGCACCTGCCTCCGCGTAGGCTGCATCCCGACGAAGGCGTGGGTGCAGACCGCGTTTGCCCTCAAGGAGGCCGAGCACACGTTCGACCGGCTCGGGGTGAAGCTCGGCGGCTTCCAGCTCGAGTTCGGCAAGGCGAACGAGTGGAAGGCGGGGGTCGTGAAGCAGATGACGCAGGGCATTGCGTCGCTCTTCAAGGCGAACGGCGTCGAGTGGGTGAACGGGAACGGCACCTTCAAGGATGCGAACACGATCGCCGTCGAGGGCGGTGAGGACGTGACGTTCAAGCAGGCGATCGTCGCGACGGGGTCCTTTCCGCTGCGGCCGCCGATCGAGGGTCTCGACTCCGAGCTCTGTGTCGACTCCACCGGATTGCTCGCGCAGACAGAGGTGCCGAAGCGGCTCGTCGTCCTCGGCGGCGGCATCATCGGCTGCGAGTTCGCCTCGATCTTCCGGCGCTTCGGCAGCGAGGTGACGATCATCGAGATGCTGCCGGCGCTCATCCCCCAGGAGGACGCCGACGCGTCGAAGGAGCTGGCGAAGCAATTCGGTAAGCGCGGCATCACCCTGCACCTCGAGAAGCAGTGCACGCAGGTGGAGGAGGAAGGCGGCGCTTTGACCGTGCACTTCGGCGACGGCGAGACGGTCGAAGCCGACCTCATGCTCGTGTCGGTCGGCCGAGGACCAAGCGTGGAGGGCCTGGGCCTCGAGACGATCGGGGTCGAGTTCGACAAGCGCAAGGGCATCGCGGCCGACGAGCACCGGCGCACGACGGTCGAGCACATCTATGCGGTCGGCGACTGCGCCGGTTACTGGCAGCTCGCGCACACGGCCTTCCGCGAAGGCGAGGTCGCAGCGGAGAATGCGTGCGGCCACGAGGCCGTGGTCGACAACCGCGCCGTCCCTCGTCCGATCTACACCGATCCCGAGATCGCGGGCGTGGGCCTGACGGAGGCCGAGGCGCGCGAGCAGTACGGCAACGACGTCGCCACCGGCATGTTCCCGTGGGTGGCGAATGCCCGCGCGGTGATGCAAAACGAGACGACCGGCTGGGTGAAGTCGATCCACGAGACGCGCTACGGCGAGCTGCTCGGACTCGTCATGGTCGGCCCACACGTCACGGACCTGATCGAGGCCGGCGTCGTCGCCATCGACGCCGAGGCGACGGTGGAGACGGTTGCGGACGGAATGGCGGCGCATCCGACGCTGTCGGAGGCGATCAAGGAGGCGGGCCTCGTCGCGCTCGGGCGTGCAATCCACGTGCCGAACCGCAAGCGTGCGAAGACGACCGCCTAGCTGTAGCCGCCCTCAGTACCGTTTTCAAATGACAAAGCGGCGACCCGTATCCCGATCCGGGCCGGCTTCGTTCCAGAAGCATCATGGCGACCGCAGCGCCTGAGCTTCCCGTCCTCGCGCGCGACCGGGCTTTCGAATCCCTGTACCGCACCTACGTCACGGACGTCTATCACTACGCGCTCGCGCTGCTGCGAAACCCGGCGGACGCAGAAGATGTGACGCAGACCACCTTCCTCAACGCCTACCGCGCGTACATGAAGGGCGTCACCGTCGAGAAGCCGCAGAACTGGCTGATCAAGATCGCGCACAACGTTGCCCGCACGCGCTACGCACGCGCGAGTCGCAGGGTGAAAGAGGTTCCGCTCGACGAGCACGTGGAGCAACTCGCCGTGCCCGAGGACCAGCGCCCCGACGTGAAGGGGGTCCTGGACGCGCTCGGCCGTCTCCCCTTCAACCAGCGGGCGGCGCTCGTCATGCGTGAGCTCGAGGGCCGTTCCTACGTCGAGATCGCCGACACGATCGGCGTCTCGGTCTCCGCCGTCGAGACGTTGATCTTCCGCGCGCGCCGCTCGTTGCGGCTCAAGGCCTCTGCGCTGCGCACGCTGGCAGCCGTGCCGCTGCCCTCGTCGCTGGCGCAATTCCTCGAAGGCGGGGCCGGCGTCGCCGGCGGCGGCGGCGCGCTCGCCGGCACCGGCCTCCTCGTGAAGGCGGCGGTCGCGCTCATCGCAGGAGCGATCGCCGGTGGTATCAGCGGCGATCGCAGCAGACCGGCAGTGGCCGCCGCCGAGGCGCCGGGCACGGCCGCCGTGTCGCTCGGCGTGCCGGCGGCCCCGGCCGTGACGCAGGTGCACGCTGCCGCGCGCGGCGCAAGGGTTGCTACGCGCGGCCAGGGGCACGTTCCCGCCGCGTCGGTCCCGGTCCGGCTCCGGACGGGCGAGACCGGCGCGAACGGGGGACACGCCTCGACGGCAATTCGGTCGGGCGACGGCTCGAGCTCTCAGGCGGCGCCGGTTCCGCCGACTGCGAGCGACGTGAGCGGAACCCTCTCGGCGGCGGTCGAGCAGGTGAGCGCTGCCGTCCCGATCCCCTCGGCCCCGACGCTGCCGCTGCCGGCGGTTCCGAGCGTGCCGGCTCTCCCTGTGGACGTCCCCGAGATCCCTGGAGAAACGCCGCTCCCCTGAGCGGATCGCCCGGACGGGGGCCGCAAGATTCGCCGAAAAGGGGTATCTACTAGGGCATGACGCCCCTGCTGGCGCAGCGACCTCGTCCGGACCGAGGCTTCGAGCGGCTCTACAAGCGCCACGTCGGCGACGTCTACCGCTATGCGCTCGCCGTGATGCGGAACCCGGCCGATGCCGAGGACGTCACCCAGACGACCTTCCTCAACGCCTACCGCGCGTACGTCGAGAAGGGGAGCCGGCCCGAGAAGCCGCAGAACTGGCTGATCGCGATTGCCCACAACGTCTGCCGGCAGCGCTTCCGCCAATCGGCGCGTCGCCCGGCCGAGGTGACGTTCGAGGACGACATCGCCGACACGATCGTCGACGACGAGACGCCGACGGGCGAGGACATCCGGCGAGCGCTCAGCCACCTCGCGTTCAACCAGCGCGCCGCGCTCGTCATGCGCGAGCTCGAGGGACGTTCGTACACGGAGATCGCCGAGATCCTCGACGTGTCGACGAGCGCGGTCGAGACACTCATCTTCCGGGCACGGCGCGCGTTGCGTGAGCAGCTGGAGGGCTCGCTCACCTGCGGCGAGGCGGAGTTCGCGATCTCGCGCCAGCTCGACGGGCGGCTACCGCGCTCCGAACGCGGACAGCTCCGGGCGCATCTGAGGGAGTGCTCGGAGTGCGCGTCGTTCGCGCGCCGGCAGCGCGCACAACGCGGCGCACTGAAGACGCTCGCGCTCGTACCGGTTCCGGGGTCGCTCACATCGCTCTTCGGCGGCGGTGGCGCAGCGGTCGGAACGGGACTTGCGCTGAAGGCTGCGGCCGCAGTCACAGCGGGCCTCGTCGTCGGCGGGGCCGGGTACGAAGGCGTGAGCCGCGGCCCCTGGCATCCGCAACGGTCCGCCGCCTCCCCGCAGCACCAGCAGGACGCCGTCTCCGCGTCGCCCGACGACTCCGTCGTCACACCGCGCCGCGCCGCCGCTGTGGCGGCGTTCCGGGAGAAGGCGCACGGAAAGAAGGCGGGGGCGGCGAAGAAGGACAAGCAGGCCAAGCTGCAAGGCCGCGGCCACGCGAAGACCCGCTACGCGGGCGACGCAAGTGTCGCGGCGCGCCACGTGAAAGCAGGCCCCGTCCCCTCGCGCGCACACACCGTGCGTCACGTGTCGCATCGCAAGCCCAAGGCGAAGCCGAAGAAGCACCTGCCACCCGGCCCGTTCGACGTCAGGCCTCCATCGGGCCACGGCAAGGGCAAGTAAGCGCAAGAAACCGCCCGCCGCGAGGTCTACCTCCACAGGACGTGCCCTCGTCCCCGAGCCCCGGGGCCGCGACGGCCAACGGCTCCCGGGGCTCTCTTCTTTACGGCGTGCATGCGCCCGGCCAGAAGCGGGAAGAGCAGCTTGGTAGGCTCGCGCACGAAAGGAGACCCATGGGGATCATCAACCGACGCAACGCGGTTCTCGGCTGGGGCGTGTGGAAGGTCGTGAAGCGCGTCGGCAAGCGCAAGGCGAAGACGGCTGTGCCCGGCACGGGAGATCACGCAGGGCTGAACAAGGGTGCGATCGCCTCAATGGTCGCGGCCGTCACCGGAGCGCTCTGGTTCTGGCGCAAGAAGTCGGACGACGCCACGCAGTCCTAGCGTGGGGGAGCCTCCTCCCGGGCTGATCCGGCGCGCACTCGCCGACCTCGTTCCGTACGAGCCGGGCAAGCCGATCGAGGAGGTTCAGCGGGAGCTCGGCCTCGACCGGGTCGTGAAGCTCGCCTCGAACGAGGGGCCCTTCGGACCGTTCCCGCGTGCGCTCGAGGCGCTCGACCGCGCAGAGCAGGAGCTGAACCGCTACCCGGACGGCGGCGCCTATCGCCTGCGCGTGGCGCTGGCTGCGCAGCACGACGTGCGCTTCGAGGAGCTCGCCGTCGGCTCTGGTGCGGACGCGATCATCGACGGAATCTCACAGGCGGTGCTCGACGACGGCGACCAGGTCGTACACGGGTGGCCGTCGTTCCCGAGCTACTCGATCTACGCGCGGAAGCTCGGCGCAGAACCCGTGCACGTCCCGCTCCACGAGCACCGTTACGACCTCGATGCGCTCCTGGACGCAATCACCGAGGCGACGAAGCTCGTCTACGTCTGCCATCCGAACAATCCGACGGGGACGATGAACACGCGCGCAGAGCTCGATGCGTACTTCGAGCGGGTTCCCGACCACGTGCTCACCGTTCTCGACCAGGCCTACTTCGAGTACATCGACGACCCGGACTATCCCGACGGTATCTCGGAGTACTTCAAGGCCGGCCGGCGCGTCATGGTGCTGCGCACGTTCTCGAAGATCTACGGACTTGCGGGCCTACGCGTCGGGTACGCGGTCGGGCCGGCGGAGCTCGTGTCCGGCCTCTCCAAGACGAGGCGCGCCTTCGACCTGACGACGCCGGCACAGGAGGCTGCGCTCGCGAGCCTGGACTTCCCGGGCGAGGTCGAGCGACGGCGACGGGCCAACACGGAGGGCCGTGCGGAGCTCGGGCGCATCCTCGGCGAGGCGGGCCACGAGGTCGCCGGCCCGGCCGTCGGCAACTTCGTCTTCGTCGACCTCGGCGAGGACGCGCAGCCATGGTTCGAGGCGTTGCTCCGCGAAGGCGTGATCGTGCGTCCGCTCGCCGGCTTCGGCGCGCCGCAGGCGATCCGCATCACAGTCGGCACAGCGGAGGAGCACGCCTTCCTGAGAGACGCGCTCGCCCGGGTGAGGACGGCCGCAGCGGCTTCCTGAGAGACTGCGCGCGCGATGGGTCTCCGCCGCCAGCTGAGCCTTCTGGCCACTGCGCCGGGCTTTCGCCTGCTCTTCCTCGCGACGCTCGGCTCGAGCCTCGGAACGCTGCTCGCGACCGTGGCGCTCGTCGTAGACGTGAAGGACCGCACCGACTCGGGCTCGTGGGTGAGCGCCCTGATGATCGTCGAGTTCCTGCCCGCCGTCGCAGTCGGGCTCTTCCTTGGGCCGCTGCTCGACCGGCTCTCGCGGCGCGGCCTGATGATCGTCTCCGACCTTGTTCGTGCCGCAGTCTTCTGTGCCCTGCCCTTTGCCTCGACGGCCGGGGAGATCATCGCCCTGGCGGGCATCGCGGGACTCGCAACGGGGTTCTTCAGGCCTGCGGTGTACGCGGGCCTGCCGAATCTCGTCGAGGAGGAAGAGCTCGCACGGGCGAACTCGCTCATCCAGACGAGCGAGAACGTCAGCTGGACGGTGGCGCCGATCATCGGCGGTGCGCTCGTCGCCGCGTCCGGCCCCGACGTCGCGTACTGGGTCAACGCCGCGTCGTTCCTGCTGTCGGTTCTGCTACTCGTGCGCATCCCGGCGGCGAAGCTGCAGGGCGCGCTCGCGGTCAGCCGAGGACATCTCCGCGACCTGAAAGACGGATTCGCGCGCGTCCTGCGCACGCGGACCCTGTTGACGGTGCTGGTCGTCTGGACGATCGCACTCGGCGCGGTCGCCTCGACGCAGACGGCTCAGGTCTTCCTGGCGAAGGACGCCTTCGACGCAGGTGACTTCGGCTATGGACTCATCTTCGGCTGCATCGGCCTCGGTCTCGCACTCGGGAGCTTCGGCGCCGGGGCCTGGATCGAGCGCCGCTCGCTCGGCACCGTGTACGCGGCCAGCATCGTCGTGCAGGCGATCGGGATTGCGGCTGCGGGCGTCGCGCCGAACGTGTGGGTGTCGCTGCCGTTCTTCGTGCTCGCCGGAATCGGCAACGGCACCGCGGTCGTCTGCAACTCGCTCTTCGTGCAGCGCGGCGCGCCGGACGAGGTCCGCGGGCGTGTCTTCACGGTGATCATGAGCGTGAACTACTTCGTCTACGGCATCGGCTTCGTCGTCGCGGGTCCGCTCACAGACGCCGTCGGCCCGCGGTGGGTCTTCGGCGGTGTCGGCGCGGTGCTCGCCCTCACGTCGCTCGTCGCGCTCGCGCTGGCACCGGGCCGGCCGCAGCCCGAAGTGGCCGAGGCCGGGGCGGCGTAGTGGGCGTGCGCCGGCGGGACTGGACGCGGGAGACGCTCGCGGCTGGCGTCCGCGCGGGCGACAAGCGTGCACTCGCGCGCGCGATCTCGCTCGTCGAGAACGGCGACCCGTCGGCGTACGACCTCGTGCGCGACATCTATCCGCAGACCGGGAACTCGTACGCGGTCGGGATCACAGGGCCGCCCGGCGTCGGCAAGTCGAGTCTGATCTCGGCGCTGATCCGGCACATCAGGGAGCAGGAGCGCACGGTCGGCGTGATCTCCGTCGATCCGTCGAGCCCCTTCACTCAGGGCGCGTTGCTCGGCGACCGCATCCGCCTGGCCGACCACTTCCTCGACCCCGGCGTCTTCATCCGTTCGATGGGAACGCGGGGCCACCTCGGCGGCCTCGCCGAGGCGACGCTGCAGGCGTTGCTCGTGCTCGACGCCGCCGGCAAGGACATCGTCTTCATCGAGACCGTCGGGGCCGGTCAGAGCGAGGTCGAGGTGATCGGCATCGCCGACACGGTCGTGCTCGTGCTCATGCCGGGCTCCGGTGACTCGGTGCAGGCGCTGAAGGCAGGCATCATGGAAATCCCCGACGTGATCGCGATCAACAAGATGGATCACCCGGCCGCGAAGACGATGCTGAACGAGGTGCGCTCGATCCTCTCGCTCGACCACGAGCGGAGCTGGAAGCCGCCGATCGTGCTGACTGAGGCGATGCGGGGCGAGAACGTCCCGCAACTCTGGGAGAAGATCGAGGGGCACCGCGCCCACCTCGAGCAGGACGGGCAGCTGGAGGCGCGGAGACGCAAGAATCTGGCCGGTGAGGTGTTCGCGGTCGCGTCCGGCCGGGCCAAGGCCCGCCTCGAGCAGGCGGTCGCCGACGATCCGGAGCTGCGCCGCCTCCTCGACGAGGTGCAGCGGCGGGAGCTCGACCCTCTGACCGCCGTGAACGAGATCATGGAGAAGGTGTTCAAGCTTGGCGATACAGCGGATCGCACCGACGCTCGCTGACATCGAGGAGGCGCGGCGGCGCCTTCAGGGAATCGTGGCGGAGACGCCGATCTACCCATCGGAGACCTTCTCGCGCCGTTGCGGCAGGGAAGTGCGCCTGAAGGCGGAGAATCTCCAACGGACAGGCGCCTTCAAGATCCGCGGCGCCGTGAACAAGCTGACGACGCTGTCGCCCGAGGAGCGGGCCGCGGGCGTGGTCGCGGCCAGCGCGGGAAACCACGGCCAAGCCGTAGCCTGGGCGGCGCGGGAGCTCGGCATACCCGCGCGCATCTACGTTCCGGCGAGCGCGCCGATGGCGAAGGTCGAGGCGTGCCGAAACTACGGCGCCGAGACGGTGCTCTCGGGAGACATCTTCGAGGATGCGCTCGCCGACTCGCTCGCGTACGTCGAGGAGACGGGTGGGACGTTCATCCACCCCTACGAGGACCAGCTCGTCGCCGCCGGGCAGGGGACGATCGCGCTCGAGCTGCTCGAGCAGGAGCCCGACGTCTCCACCGTCCTGATCCCGATCGGGGGCGGCGGGCTCGCCCTCGGCATCGCGACCGCGCTGCGTGCGCTACGGCCGGAGGTTCGAATCGTCGGCGTGCAGGCGGGCCTCGACGGCTACACGATCGCCGACGGCATCGCGGTCAAGGTGCCGAGCGAGTTCACGATGCCGTTGCTCGAGGATCTCCTCGACGACATCGTCAGCGTCACGGACGAGGAGATCAGCGAGGCGATCGTGCTCCTGCTCGAGCGGGCGAAGCTCGTCGTCGAAGGTGCGGGTGCCGTCGGAGTCGCAGCGCTCCTCGCGGACAAGGCGGGCGGAGCGGGCACGGCGGTCCCCATCCTGTCGGGCGGCAACATCGACCCGACCATGCTCATCTCCGTCATGCGCCACGGTCTCACGGTCGCCGGCCGCTATCTCGTCGTCCGCACGCAGCTCGCGGACCGTCCCGGTGAGCTGATCAAGCTGCTCTCCCTCGTCGCCGACGAGCGCGGCAATCTGATCTCGGTCGAGCATCACCGCGAGGGCATGGACGTGCCCGTGACCGAGACCGAGGTCGAGCTGACGATCATCACGCGCGACGAGGAGCACTGCCGCACGCTCCTCGCCGCGATGGAGGAGCGGGGCTACTCCGTGCGGCGGCTCAAGTAGAGCCGCAGCGGCGGAACGAAACCGTCTGGCCCGGCCAGTCGTTGACGCCGCCGTGCAGAACCGGACGCGCGTCGACGCCGGCGGCGACGAGGACGCTGGCCGCGATGCTCGCGCGCATGCCCGACTCGCAGATCGTGACGACCGGCTTGCTCGTGTCGATGCCGTCGCCGCCCACATCGCGCAGCAGACGAAACGGCACGTGGAGCGAGCCGGGGATGTAGCCCTCGTCGCGCTCGTCCTTCTCGCGGACGTCGAGCACCTGCACCTCCCCGCGTTCGAG
The DNA here is from genome assembly GCA_035764165.1 of Gaiellaceae bacterium. Classification (GTDB taxonomy): domain Bacteria; phylum Actinomycetota; class Thermoleophilia; order Gaiellales; family Gaiellaceae; genus 3-1-20CM-4-69-9. The sequence continues at coordinate 210,428 of DASTZS010000031.1, forward strand.
CAGCTGCTCGAGCTCTCCGAGCTCGACCGGCTGCAACGACTCCGTGGCCGGCGCTTCGGTGACGTAGCCCCCGAGCTCCAGGAAACCGACCGAGCGCAGCCCACGCGCGGCCCGCTTCGCTTCGTCCTCGTCGGAGGCGTGCAGCACGATGCGTTCGTCGGGGTCGAGGATGAAACCCGCGCGGGTCGCGAAGGACGATCCGGAGACCGGGACGTTGAACGCGCCCGGAACGTGTCCCGCGGCGTGCGTCTCCGCCGGCCGCACGTCCAGAATCGTCGCCCGCCCGGTCTCGCTCAGGTGGTCGAGCGGCGCCGGCGCGCCGACGAAGGCGCCCCTGTTGAGGGCGACGACGCGGGCGGTCGTCGGCGGGCGCGGCGTCGACACGGACGCCGTCGCCTGGATGAACGACTGGATGTCGCCGTACTCGAGCGCGGTATTCGTTCGCTTCTCCGTACCGATGGTGGAGGAGCGGGCCGGGCTCATCGCGGAGCCGCAGAGAGAACCCGCCACGTGTCCGGGGTAGACGTGGTAGCCCTCCGGAAGCTGCGTCAGCCGCTGCAGTGAGTGGAACATCCCTTCTGCACCCTCGCGTGCGTCGATGGCGAGGTCGGGCCGCGCGGCATCGCCGACGAAGAGGGAGTCGCCCGTGAGCACGAGCCGTTCGCCGACCACGAAGGCGCAGTGCTCGGGACGGTGCCCCGGCGTGTGGATCACGCGCACCGAGACCGACCCCACTGCGAGCTCCTGACCGTCTTCGACCGGGTCGAAGAGGAACGCCGGCTCGGCGAGCGGATGCACCGACACGGGCACGTCGTGCTCGAGCGCGAAGCGGCCGTGGCCGGACACGTGGTCGGCGTGCGTATGCGTCTCGAGCACGCGGACGATCCGGACGCCCTCGTCCGCGGCGGCTTCGAGGTACTGCTCGATCGCGTAGGCAGGGTCGACCACGATCGCCTGCCCCTCGCCGGAATCGCCGATCAGATAGGAGGCGCAGCCGAGATCGTCGTCGACGAACTGGCGAAACAGCACGAACGAGAAGCTAACAGCCTGCCTCGCTAGGTTTCTTGAAGCTTTGCCCCTGCGCATCGCACTCCTCGTCCTCCTCTGCGCGCTCGCCCTGCCGGGCGCCGCCTGGGCGCACGCCCGCCCGCTCTCGTCGACGCCCCGGGACGGCGCGGTCCTCTCTGGCGCGCCCGAGCGGGTGCGGGTCCTCTTCGACGACGACGTGCGTGTCGCCTCCGGCACCAAGGCGGTGAGGAACGGCGGCCGGTCGGTGCTGAGCGCAAAGCCGCGCGTCGTCGGCGGGCGGACGCTGGTCGTCCCGCTGCGGCCGGGACTCGCCGACGGTGACTACACCGTCCTCTGGCGCGTCCTCTCCGACGACGGCCACGTCATCTCCGGCGTGATCGCCTTCGCCGTGGGTGCGGGGCGGCCGCCGCCGCAGCCTGCGCTCTCCGCCGACAACGGGCCGGCGGTGCAGGACGTCGTCGCGCGGTTCCTCTTCTTCGCCGGGCTGCTGACGGCAGCGGGTGCGGCGCTCTTCCGTCTCGCCGTCGGGCCCGTGCCGGTGCGTCTGCTGCTCGGCGCGTTTCTCGTCGTCTTCGTCGGAGTGTCGGGCCTCGCCCACGACGCGTCCCTCTCGACCCGCTTCGGTGCAGTCATGGCGGCTGCCGGAGTGGTCGCGGGAATCGGCGCGCTCGCCGCCGCGACCGCACCGGTCGTTCCGCGGCTCCAGCCGGTGGCGTTCGCTCTCGCTCTCCTGCTGCTGCCGCTCCCGACGCTCAGCGGCCATGCGCTCGACCGCGGGCGGCCGTCGTTCGAGCCCTTCGTGGACTTCCTGCACCTGGCCGCCGCGGCCTTCTGGGTCGGCGGGCTCGTCGCTCTCGGCTTTGTCCTGGCGACGCTTCGCGAGCGTCCCGCCCTGTTGCGCCGCTTCTCGAACGTGGCTCTCGTTTCGGTCGTCGTCATCGCGGCGACGGGGATCGTGCGGGCGCTCACCGAGCTGCGCTCCGTCGGCCAGCTGTGGTCGACCGGGTACGGCCGGGTGCTGATCGTCAAGAGCGTCCTGCTCACAGCGCTCGCCGTCGTCGGGTGGGTCAACCGCTACCGGCTCCTGCCGCGTCTCTCCTTTGCATCGTTGCGCCGGAGCGTCGTCGTCGAGCTGGTCCTGTTCGCCGGTTTGATCGCGGCGGTCGCTCTGCTCACGGACCTTCGTCCGGGACGCGACCGCGCAGCCGGGGCGGCTGTGTCCGAGGCGAAGGGCCCACCTCCGCTGCCCGCCGGCGGAATGGTCGTGCAGGCGCAGGAGAGCGGACACCTCGCAATCGGGCTCGCGGTGCGCTCGACCGCTGCGGAGGTTGCGGCGGTCGGCCCGGACGGAGACGGCGTCAACGGGCTGGACGTGCGCATCGACGGCGTGACGGCGCGCCCCTGTGGCGCGGGCTGTTACAGCGCGTCGGTCTCGTCGGGCCCGACGCACCGTGTCTCGGTGAACGGAGGTGTGTCCGTCTTTCGCGTTCCCGTCCGCACCCGCACCGCGGACCGCCTCGTGCTGCGCGCGACCGATGCGTTCCGCAAGCTGCGCAGCGTGAGCTACGTCGAGCGCCTCGCCTCGAGCCCGCGCAACAAGGTCGTGGCCGACTTCACGCTCGAGCGCCCGAACAGGCTCAGCTACCGGATTCGCGGCGGCGCCGACGGAATCGTCATCGGCGCGCGACGGTGGGACCGTGCACGCGGCGAGAGGTGGATCCCGTCAGCGCAGGATCCGACGCCGCAGCCGGAGCCGATCTGGGTCGGTCACTTCACGAACGCCTATTTGCTCGAGACGACGCCGAGCACCTACGTCGTCTCGTTCCTGAAGCGGCTGGGCCCGGCGTGGTTCACGCTCCGGCTCGACCGCCGTACCCTGCTGCCGCGAAGTCTCCGCATGACGGCGCCGGCGCATTTCATGACGCAGCGCTACACGAGCTTCAATCGACCGCGCGCGATCTACAAGCCGAGGTGACGGGCGATCACCTCGAACGAAGTCCTGCTACAGGCCGAGGTGTCGGGCAATCACCATCCGCTGGAGGTCTTGGACGCCCAAGCCAGGCTGAAGCCTGGCACGGGATTGAAGCTCGAACGAAGTCCACCTAGAGACCCAGATGTCGGGCAATCACCATCCGCTGGACTTCGTTCGTGCCTTCGCCGATCTCGAGGATCTTCTGGTCCCGGTAGAGCCGTGAGATCGCGTACTCGTCCATGTACCCGTAGCCGCCGTGGATCTGCAGGGCCCAGTTGACGGCTCGGTTCGACAGCTCACCCGTGTAGAGCTTCGCCTGCGCCGCAGCGAGCGCGAAGTCGCGACCCTGGTCCTTCAGCCACGCCGCCTTGTAGACGAGATTGCGGCCGGCCTCGATCTCGGTCGCCATGTCCGCGAGCTTGAACTGCACCGCCTGGAACCTCGAGATCGGCTTGCCGAACTGCCTGCGCTCCCGCGCGTAGGCAAGGGCGAGCTCGTACGCGCCCTGGGCCAGGCCGACGCCCATCGCCGCCACCGAGATGCGGCCGCCGTCGAGGATCTCGAGGAACTGTCTGAGGCCCTGGCCGCGAGGCCCGAGCAGATTTCCCTCCGGGACGGCCGCGTCCTTGAACGAGAGCTCCCGTGTGTCCGAGGCGCGCCAGCCGAGCTTCTTCATCGGCTTCGAGATCTCGTAGCCGGGTGTCCCGTTCGGCACGATGATGTTCGAGATCTCGCCTTCGCCGGTTCGTGCGGTGATCGTCACGCAGGACGTGAGGTCGGTCCCGGCGTTGGTGATGAAGATCTTCGAGCCGCTGACGATCCACTGCCCGTCCGAGAGCTCCGCGCGCGTGCGCGTGGCGCCCGCGTCCGAGCCAGCCTCCGGTTCCGTCAGCCCGAAGGCGGCGAGCTTCTGGCCGGACGCGAGGTCGGGGAGCCACTGCTGCTTCTGCTCGTCGGTGCCGTAGTAGTAGATGGGAAGGGTGCCGAGCGAGTGGTGCGCGGCAACCGTGATCGCCACGGACGAATCGACGCGCGTCAGCTCTTCGACCGCGATCGCGTACGAGACCGTGTCGGCGCCCGCGCCGCCGTACTCCTCCGGGATCGTCATCCCCAGCAGACCGAGCTCGGCAAGCTCCGGCATCAGTTCGTAGGGGAAGCGGCTCTCGCGATCGAGCTCCTCGGCAAGCGGCGCGACGCGCTCGAGCGCGAACTCCCGCACCGTCGAGCGGATGAGCTCGTGCTCTGAGTCGAGGTCGAAGTTCAACCCGCGAGCCGTCGCGCGAGCTCGACGATCAGGCGAACGCCGTAGCCCGTTCCCCCGCGCTGGGTCAGGTAGTCGCCGCGGGAGCGCTCGAGGAAGCCAGGTCCAGCCATGTCGACGTGCGCCCACGGTCCCTCACCGGCGAACTCGCGCAGGAACTCGGCGGCGAGCACGGGGGAGCCCTGCCGCAGGTCGGAGGAGTTCTTCAGGTCGGCGAAGGACGAGTCCACGTAGCGGCGGTAGCGCGGGTGGAGCGGGAACGGCCACGCGTGGTCGCCGCTCGCGTTTGCTGCTGCGAGCAGCTCCTGCATCCACTCCTCGTCGTTCGCGAACGCACCTGCGTACAGGTCGCCGAGCGCGAGCTCCATGGCACCCGTGAGCGTGGCGAGGTCGAGCAGATGCGTCGCGCCCTCGCGCCGCGCGTACCAGAGCGCGTCCGCGAGCACGAGCCTGCCTTCGGCATCCGTGTTCGTGATCTCGATCGTCTTGCCGTTGGCGGCACGCAGGATGTCGCCGGGCCGGAACGAGTCGCCGCTGACGAGATTCTCGGCCGCAGCCACCACGGCGACGATCCGGATGCCGAGCCCGAGCTCGGCGACAGCGGCGGTGCCGGCGATCACCGCGGCGCCGCCCGCCATGTCGCCCTTCATGTCCTCCATCTTCAGCGCGGGCTTCAGCGAGATCCCGCCGGCGTCGAACGTGATCGCCTTGCCGACGAGGCCGAGCACGAGGTCGCTGCGGGCGGCAGCCGCGGGCTCGTAGCGCAGCACGATCAGGCGCGGGCCGTTCGAGCTCGCCCGCCCGACCGCCGACAGCGCGCCCATGCCGAGCTCGTCGAGCCGGGCCGGCTCGAGGGCCTCGACCGTCAGCGTGGGACCGGCCAACTCCCCCGCGCGCTGCGCAAGGACCGCCGGGGTCAGCTCGTTCGGCGGCGAGTTGGCCAGGTCACGCGCCGCGTTCACCCACTTGCTGACACCGGCGGTCCGGCCGGCGGTGTCGGCGAGGCCGTCACCGTCGGCCGTGCAGAGGACGATCTTCTCGATGCGCTTCTGCGGCGTGTCGTCCGTCTTCCAGCGCGCGGGGCTGTAGGCACCGAGCAGCGTTCCTTCCACGACGGCGCGCGCCTGCTCTGCCAGCGAGAGCGGCAGCGACTCGTCCAGCATCCAGGCGACGGTCCCGCCGACGTCCGCCAGCCGGCGGACGACGGCCGAGGCGGCGGTGCGGAGCGCGTCCGCGTCGACCTCCGCCTGCTTGCCGACCCCCACCACGACCACGCGCTTCGCGTTCAGCTCGCCGTCGGTGTGCAGGAGGACGGTCTTGCCGAGGTCGCCCTTCAGCTCGCCGTCCTCGGCCAGTCGCCCCAACCGGCCGCTCAGCCGCTCGTCGAGGATGCGGGCGCCGTTCGAGAGCGCGCCGGAGTCGTCCTGGGAGAGAGGGACAGCGAGAGCATCCGGCTCGACCTCGCCCGGAAGTGAGACCTCGATCGCGACGTCGTCCATGGGAGCGCGATCGTACCCAAGCGTCCCGGGGGAGGGTTTTACCGTGTCTTTACGAACTACGCCTAACCGCGCTCAACTTCGAGCGTCGGATGCCGATGATGTCCATGGAGATGAGCGCAACGCTGCTGCGGCCTTCGCGTGCATCGCGCTTCCGGCGTGGGCATTCGCGCCCGACCGTCGAGGCGCTGATGGGCGAGATCGAGCATCTGACCGCCGAGCGGCAGCGGCTGCGTGAGCGGGGCGTGAGCGGCTCTCGCCTCGAGCGGAACCGCGTCAAGCTCGCCCGGAAGCAGTGGGAGCTGTCGTACGCGCTGATCGAGCGCTACCTGTAGCGACGCCTCGATAGCCTGCGAGCGTGCGGGCCGAGATCGATCGCCGGGCGATGGGGCTCCTGTCGACCGCGCACGCCGCCACGGATTTCGCGAACGGCGCCCTGCCCGCCCTGCTGCCGTTCCTGAAGGAACGCTTCTCGCTGTCCTACACGGCCATCGGGGGCATCGTGCTCGCCTCCCAGGCCTCGTCGTCGCTGATCCAGCCGCTGTTCGGCCTCTGGTCGGACCGGCGCGGAGCGATGTGGCTGCTGCCGAGCGGCGTGGCGCTGTCGGGGATCGGGATTGCGCTGGCGGCCGATGCACCGAGCTACTGGCTCGTCCTGCCCCTCGTCCTCGTCTCGGGAATCGGAGTCGCGGCCTTCCATCCCGAAGGCTCGAAGTTCGCCGGCTATGTGAGCGGCCGCAAGCGGGCGAGCGGGATGGCGTGGTTCTCGATCGGTGGCAATCTCGGCTACGCGCTCGGGCCTGTCGCCGCCACGGCGGTGCTCGCAGCGGTCGGGCTGCGCGGCGGGCTCTTGCTGGCAGTGCCCTGTCTCGTGGTCGCGGCGGCGATCCTGGGCGGGAGCTCGTACCTGCGCGGCTTCGCTCCCGAGCGCTCTGCCGTGCACGCGGGCGCCGGGGACGACGACCCGCGGGCGATGAAGCTGCTGCTCGGCGTGATCGCGCTGCGCAGTGTCGCCTGGTTCGGCCTGATCACATTCGTGCCGCTCTGGGAGGTCGCGCTCGGCCACTCGAAGTCGCACGGCAACCACCTGCTCGCGCTGATGCTGTTCAGCGGCGGTGCCGGCACGCTCTTGCTCGGTCCGCTGGCCGATCGCTTCGGTCGGCGACCCGTGCTCCTGGCGAGCGTCGTCGCGACCGGGCCGCTGATGCTGCTCTTCCTCGTCGTGGGCGGGGTCCCGGGTGCATTCGCCCTCGCGCTGATCGGCGCCTGCGTCGTCGGCACGTTCGGAGTGACGATGGTGATGGGACAGGAGTACATGCCGCGCCACGTCGGCACGGCCTCCGGGCTCGTGATCGGTCTGTCCGTGGGTCTCGGCGGGGTCGCTGCGGTCGCGCTCGGGCGGCTCGCCGATGCGACGAGCCTGCGGGTCGCCCTCTACGTGGCCGCCGCCGCACCCGTGCTCGCCGTCCTGCTCGCTCTGCAGCTGCCGAGCGGCCGCGAGAGGCGCAGGCTCGAGCCAGCGGCTGAGGTAGGGTTGCTGCCGTGAGCAGCGTCAAGGAGTTCTTCGACTCGCTCGAGAGTCGCGCGGACGCATCGAAGACGGCGGGGATGACGAACTCGTACCTCTTCGACATCGAGGGCGCCGGGAAGTGGACTGTCAGCGTCGACGACGGCAAGGTCAGCGTGACGGAAGGTGGGGAGGACGCCGACGCCGTCATCACGACGAGCGAGGAGACGTTCGAGAAGATCGTCAGCGGCGAACAGAATCCGACGAGCGCCTACATGACCGGGAAGCTGAAGGTCAAGGGCGACATGGGCGCCGCGATGAAGCTCCAGAAGCTCTTCTAGGCCGAACGGCCTATTGCGCGCGTCCGGCCGTCCCGTTTGAATGCGCGTCATGACCTGGTACACGTTCTTCAAGTCGGTTCACGTCGCCGCCGCCGCCGTCTGGATCGGCGGGGCCACAATGATCCAGGCGCTCGCGTTCCGGATCGTCAGGACGGGGGACGGCAAGCGCCAAGCCGATTTCGCGAAGGACACCGAGATCGTCGGCATGCGCGTCTTCATCCCGACCACGTGGATCCTGGTGCTTGCGGGGATCGCGATGATGATCAACCTCGACTGGTCCTGGGACCAGAACTGGGTTGTCTTCGGCCTGATCGCGTTTGCGATGTCGTTTGCGGTCGGCGCGGGCTTCCTGGGCCCGGAAGGTGGCCGCATCGCCCAGGTGATCGAACGGGAAGGGCCGGACTCGCCTGCCGCGCAGGCTCGCATCCGGCGCATCCTGATGATCTCGCGCTGCGAGCTCGTCGTGCTGCTCACGGTGCTCTTCAACATGGTCGCGAAGCCGACCGGCGATGCCGGCTGGTTCTGGGGCCTGTTGGTCGCGATGCTCTTCGGCATCGCGGCCGTCCTGGCGATCTACCTGCGCGGCGAACAGCAGGTCCCGGCGCCTGCGGCCGAGTAGCTTCCTGAGTTAGTGGCTCTGAGCCACTAACTCATTCCTCCAGCTCGACGAGGAGGGCGCCGGCGGCGACCGACGCGCCCTCCTCGACGTGCACTGCGCGCACCACGGCGTCGTACGGCGACGAGACCGGGGTCTCCATCTTCATCGCCTCGAGCACGACCAGGGGCTGACGGGCCTTGACCGAGTCCCCCTGCCCGACCAGTAGGCGGATCACCGTCCCCGGCATCGGCGCCGTGACGCTGCTCTGCTCGGGACCTGCCCCGCCATGGTGCGCCGTGGCTTCGTCCACGTCGGGAGGAGCCGTCGGCGCGGGGGCGGTGAGGTTGAGGCGAAAGGGTGTCCGCCACGTGGGCGGCGCGACGCGCGCGGGTGGGGGAGAGAGAGGCGGATGCTCGACGAGGAACGCCGTCGTCGTGTCGCCGGCGCGAACGACCGGATGCGCGACGAGCCAGCGGAGGAAGGGCAGGTTCGTCGTGATGCCGGTCACCTCGGTGTCCCGCAGGGCGTCGCGCAGTCGGTCGAACGCCTCGGTGCGCGTCGTCCCGTGCGCGATCAGCTTGGCGATCATCGGGTCGTAGCCGATCCCGATCTCGTCGCCCTGCTCGACGCCGGCGTCGACGCGCACCTCCTCGGGCAGGCGGAGGGTCTCGATCCGCCCCGTCTGCGGAAAGAAGGTTCGTGGATCCTCGGCGTAGAGCCGTGCCTCGACGGCATGCCCGCGCGGATCGGGGCGCACGTCGAGCGGCTCGCCGGCTGCGACCCGCAGCTGTGCCTGCACGAGGTCGACGCCGGTGACCAGCTCGGTGACCGGATGCTCGACCTGGATGCGGCCGTTCAGCTCGAGGAACCAGAACTCGCGCCCGTCGACCATGAACTCGGCCGTGCCCGCACTCGTGTAGCCAATCGCACGCGCGAACGCGACCGCCGCTTCGCTCATCGCCGAGCGGAGCGGCTCGTCGATCGCAGGCGACGGAGACTCTTCCAGGACCTTCTGGTGTCGTCGCTGGATCGAGCAGTCGCGCTCGCCGAGCGCGAGCACGTGTCCGTGCTCGTCCGCGAGCAGCTGGATCTCGACGTGACGCGGACGCTCGATGTAGCGCTCGGCGAAGACGCGGTCGTCGCCGAAGGCCGCCTTCGCTTCGCGCTGCGACGCGGCGAGCGCCTCCGCGAGCTCGGCAGGGTCCCGAACGACTCGCATGCCGCGGCCGCCGCCGCCCGCCGCGGCTTTGAGCACGAGCGGAAAGCCGAGCTCGTCCGGCTCGCCGCTCGGAACGACCGGAACGCCGGCGTCTCTGGCGATGCGCTTCGCCTCGAGCTTGTCCCCGCCGGCGCGCAACGCATCCGGCGGCGGCCCCACCCAGGTCAGCTCAGCCGCGTTCACGGCCTCCGCGAAGTCCGGGTTCTCGGCGAGGAAGCCGTACCCGGGATGGATCGCGTCGGCTCCTGTCTGCTTCGCGGCGCGGATGTGCTCTTCCGAGAAGAGATAGCTGGCGACGTCCACCCTTTCGTCCGCCGAGCGTGCGTGCAGCGACCCCTTGTCGTCGGGTGCGACGACCGCGACCGTTGCGATGCCGAGCTCGCGCGCCGCCCGGAAGACGCGCAGCGCGATCTCACCGCGGTTGGCGACGAGCAGCTTGCGGATCACGCCTTCTTTCCCGGGTTGAGCAGGTTTTCCGGGTCGAACGCGTGCTTGACCGCGGTGTGCAGCTCGAATGCTCGCGGCCCGAGTTGCCTCGCGAGCCAGTTGCGCTTGACGTAACCGACACCGTGCTCGCCGGAGATGGTGCCGCCGAGGCGCAGCGCGAGCTCGAACAGCGCCTCGGAGAGCTGCGGAGCGAGTGCGAGCTCGGCCTCGTCGTCACCGGCGAGCAGGAACGTCGTGTGCAGGTTGCCGTCGCCTGCGTGTCCCCACGAGCAGGCCGGCACGCCGAGCCTGCGTCCGACTTCGAGCGACTCCTGGATTGCTTCGCCGAGGCGGTCGAGCGGAACGGCGATGTCCTCGCTCGCCTTGCCACCGCGCTGGGCGTCGACGACGAGTGCGAGGCCGTCGCGCCAGCGCCACAGTCCGGCGATCTCCTGCGCGGTCTGAGGGGCATAGAGGGCGAGTGCGTCCTCGCCCAGCACCTCCAGCAGGTCGCCGCGGACCCGGGCCGCCTCCTCCGTCGACCCGTCAGCCTCGGCCAGCACCGCGAAGGCGCCGGCGGGAACGTCCCCCGGGAAGCTCGCGCCCGCATAGCGCATCGTCTCCGAGTCGACGTACTCGAGCGCCGCGGCCGGCAAGCCTGAGCCGACGACTCGCTCGATCGCAGCAGCGCCGCCCCGCACGCCGTCGAAGAAACCGATCACCGGCCAGGCAGCCTCGGGGGCGGGGGTGAGCCGCAGCCAGACCGCGGTGATCACGCCCAGCGTTCCCTCCGAGCCGATGAGCAGGTGCTTGAGGTCGTAGCCGGCGACGTCCTTGCGCAGCGGCCCGCCGAGCCGGACGAGCTCGCCCGGCGGGACGACGACCTCGAGCCCCGTGACCCAGGCGCCGGTGACGCCGTACTTGAACGCATGGGGGCCGCCGGCGTTCGTGGCGACGTTGCCGCCGATCTGCGACTGCTCCGCCGCACCCGGGTCGGGAGCGAAGAGCAGACCGCCCTCGCGCGCGATCCTCCGTAGTTCAGCGGTGCGCAGGCCCGCCTCGACTTCGATTCGCCACAGCAGCGGATCGAACGAGCGCACGCGGTCGAGCCGCTCGAGCGAGAGGACGACGCCCCCGTCGAGCGGCACGACGCCGCCGGCGTAGCCGGTGCCGCCGCCGCGCGGAATCACCGCGACGCCCTGCTCGTAGCACCAGGCGACGACCTCGGCCACCTCGTCGGCGCTGCGCGGCAAGGCGACTGCGTCGGCGCGACCACTGAGCCCGCGCGCCTCGGTCTGGTCGGTGAGGTACGCCGCGCTCGGCGCGACCACCTCGGCCGCGACCGCCGCGCGCAGATCCCGCTCGATCGAGGCGAGCGCGCTCATGCGAGCGCACGCTCGAGCGCCGCATGCCCGTCTTCGAGCACGGGCTGACCGTGCGAGACGAGGACTCGCTCGACCGGCAGCTGGAGCAACGGCCGCAGGGCCTGGCGGAGATCATCCTGCGTGTAGCCGTCGAGGTAGCGCATCCACGAGGGAGGACAGAGCCGCAGACCCGGCGGGCGGTCGCCGAGGAGGCGGTCACCGGGCACGAGCGTCCGATGCCCGGGAAGCCAATACATCGTCTCCCCGGCGCCTTCGACCTCGAATGGAACGACACCTTCCGGAGGATCGGGCACGCCGTCGTAGCGGCGCGTGACGTCGGCGCGGCTGCGTTCGTGGAAGGGGAGCGTGACGAGGACGACGACGTCGTCCTTCGCGGCGGCGAGATCGTCGAGAGCGCGGTAGTCGTCGTCCACGACGAGCGGGTCGATCAGCACGAGCGTGTGTTCGTGCTCGCAGGCGACACAGCCGACGTCACGCGGCCAGTCCGCCGGGCTGTCCTCGACCTCCGGCGGCTCCCAGTCGGGGTGCGGCACCGTCCAGCGCACGAGGCCGGGCGCGACCTGCTGCAACTCCACACGGCGGAGCGTAGATGATGCACGGATGGAGCCGGTTCGCCTCGGGATCCTCTCGACCGCGCGGATCAACCACGCCGTGCTCGTGCCGGCCCGCGAGACCGACAAGGCCACGGTCCTCGCGGTCGCCAGCCGTGACGCGGCGCGTGCCGAGGCATATGCGGCAGAGCACGGCGTCGAGCGCGCGTACGGAAGCTACGAGGAGCTGCTCGGGGACTCCGACGTCGAGGCGGTGTACGTCTCGTTACCGAACTCGCTGCACGTCGACTGGGCGATTCGTGCGCTCGAGGCGGGCAAGCACGTCCTCGTCGAGAAGTCGTTCAGCGCCGAGCCGGCCGAGGTCGAGCGCGCTTTCGACGCCGCCGATCGCGCCGGCCTCTTGCTGATGGAGGCGTTCATGTACCGCCACCACGCACAGACGCGCAGGCTGGCCGAGGTCGTGCAGGCGGGCGAGATCGGCGAGCTGCGCCAGTTGCGCTCGTCCTTCTCGTTCACGCTCGATCATCCCGACGACGTCCGCTGGCGGCCCGAGCTCGGCGGCGGGGCGCTGCTCGATCTCGGCTGCTACTGCGTCAGCGTCATCCGCCTGCTCGCCGGCGAGCCGGAGCTCGTGTCGGGATTCGCGCGCACCGCGACGAGCGGCGTGGATGCCGCGTTCTCAGGCTTGCTGCAGTTTCCGGGTGAGGTGCTCGCCGAGTTCCACTGTGCCTACGACCTGCCGCAGGCCTCCGGGCTCGAGGCGATCGGCTCCCAGGGGACCGTGGTGGTGCTTGAGCCGTTCCATTGTTGGGATCCGCACCTGCAGGTGAACGGCGAGCGCATCGACGTCGCCGACATCGACCGCTACCTGCTGCAGCTGGAGAATTTCTGCGACGCGATCCGCGGCGAAGGGGAGCCCCTGCTCGACCGCGAAGACGCGCTGGGCCAGGCCCGCACGCTTGCGGGGCTTCTTCGCTCCGCGGAGAGCGTAGCCGCAGTGGCGCCTTGACGAGGTCGGGCCGTGTGGTGTTAGGTCCAGGGCGCTTGTCGGTGTTCGAGCGAATCGATGGAGGAGCCATGTCCAAGAGGGCGCATACGCGTCGCGGGCGGGCTTCGCGGATTCCTGTGCTTCGAGTGGGCCTCTTCGGCCTCGTGGTTGCGCTCCTGCTCGCGCTGCCCGCCTCGGGATTCGGGAAGAGCGAGGCGCCCGCGAGCGCGCAGAAGAGTGAGCTCGCAGTGTTCTCGTGGTGGACCGGTGGTGGGGAGGCACACGGTCTCGCCGCGCTGATCAAGATCTGGAACAAGCAGCATCCCAACACGCCGTTCAAGAACGAGACCGTCGCCGGCGGCGCGGGCTCGAACGCGAAGGCGGTCCTGGCGCAGCGTCTCGCCGCCCACAAGCCGCCCGACTCGTTCCAGGGTCACGCGGGAGCGGAGCTGCAGGACTACATCAAGGCCGGTCAGCTGGAGCCGATCGACTTCATCTACAAGAAGTACAAGTTCGACAAGATCATGCCGAAGCAGCTGATCCAGCAGATCACGTACAAGGGTCACCTGTATTCGGTGCCGGTGAACATCCACCGCGCGAACATCCTCTGGTACAACCCGAGCGTCCTGCGCAAGGCCGGCATCTCCGGCGCGCCGAAGACGTGGCCTGCGTTCATCGCCGCGCTGAAGAAGGCAAAGGCGGCAGGCGTGATCCCGCTCGCGTCGGCGGAGGAGTGGACGCAGAAGCACCTGCTCGAGACGGTGATGATCGCGACGATCGGCCCGAGCGGCTGGGCGAGCTTGTGGAAGAAGGGCGGCAACTGGTCGAGCGACGGCGTCAAGACCGCGCTCAACCGCTACAAGGAGCTGCTCACCTACACGAACTCCGACAACGCCTCCCTCACGTGGCAGGACGCGTCGAAGCTCGTGGCGGACGGCAAGGCGGCGTTCAACGTCATGGGCGACTGGGCCGACGGCTACTTCCGCGTCGACCTGAAGAAGAAGCCCGGCACGGGCTACAACTGGACCGCCGTCCCCGGCACGAACGGTGTCTACGACTGGCTGTCCGACAGCTTCACCCTGCCGAAGGGTGCTCCGCACCGTGCTGCTGCGGTGCAGTGGCTCGCGTTCCTCGGCAGCAAGAAGGCGCAGGACACGTTCAATCCGCTCAAGGGCTCGATCCCGGCGCGGAAGGACGCGAACCCGAGGCTCTACGACACGTACCTGAAGTGGGCGCTCAAGCAGTGGAAGTCCGACAAGCTTGCCGGATCGCTCACGCACGGTGTGGTCGCGAGCAACGCGTGGAACGCGGACATCGACAGCGCGATCGGGCTCTTCCTGCAGAACAAGAACGTCTCGCAGCTGCAGTCGGCGCTCGTCGCAGCCGCGAAGAAGCGCGCGACGTAGAGCAGGCGGCGTGCGGAAGATCAGGAGGTGGGGACCAGGGTTGCTCCTGGTCTCCCCCTCCATCGTCCTGATCGCGGTCTTCGTCTACGGCCTGATCGGCTGGAACGTCAAGGTTTCGCTCAGCGACTGGCGCGAGGCCAACCACACGACCGGGTGGGCCGGGCTCGCCGCGTACCGGGAGCTTCGCTCCGATCCGGTCTGGAGCGAGAACGTCCACCACATCCTCCTGTTCACGGCGACGTTCATCGTCGGCGCCCTGCTCGTCGGGCTGGTGCTGGCGTTTCTGCTCGAGAAGGGCGTCAGGGGCGAGGGCTTCTTCCGCTCGGTCTACCTGTTCCCAATGGCGATCTCGTTCATCGCCGCGGGCGTGGTCTGGCGCTGGCTGATGAACCCCGCGCCCGGTGACCGCGCCTCGGGCCTGAACGTCATCTTCGACAAGCTCGGGCTCGGCTCGAGCCAGTGGTACCTCGACTCGCACTACGGCATGGCCGCGATGGCGATGCCGGCGATCTGGGCGCTCGGCGGCTACATCATGGCGCTCTACCTCGCGGGCTTTCGCGGCGTGCCGGAGGAGCTGCGCGAGGCGGCAAGGATGGACGGGGCGACCGAGCTGCGCGTCTACCGGCACGTGGTCTTCCCGCACCTGCGTCCGGTGACGCTCGGGGCGCTGATCATCCTCGGGCACATCTCGATCAAGGTGTTCGACCTGATCGTCGCGATCGGCGGCAAGCAGCTGATCACCCAGGTGCCGGCCGTTTACATGTGGATCCAGATCTACGACGCGCGTGACTACGCCAAGGGTGCGGCGATCGCGACGATCCTGCTGATCGGGATCTCGGTCCTGATCATCCCGTACCTCATCTACACGATCCGTTCGGAGCGGAACGCGTGACGACTGCGTCCGCCGTCCCGCCTGCACCCGTTCCGGTCGATCCCACCGCGTGGTGGCACCCGGCGCGCTGGGGGAAGGCGACGCCGCTCAAGTACCTCGCCCTGCTCTTCTTCGCGGTGCTGATCCTGACGCCGGTCTACATCCTCCTCGTCACGAGCTTCAAGGGGATAGCGGAGACGGATCCGAGTCACGCCTGGACGCTGCCGAACGTCTGGACGGTGAGCGCGTGGCAGGAGGCCTGGAACGCCCTCTCCCCGAACCTGAAGAACAGCTTCTACCTCGTCATCCCGGCGACGGTCATCTCGACGGTGCTGGGCTCGCTGAACGGGTTCGTGCTGTCGAAGTGGCGCTTCCCGGGCGCGGACTTCGTGTTCACGTTCTTTCTCTTCGGGCTCTTCATCCCGTACCAGGCGGTGATGATCCCGCTGACGCAGCTCTTCGAGGACGTGCACTTCCCCGCCGGGATACCGCGACTCGTCTTCGCGCACATCGTCTACGGGATCCCGATCACCGCGCTGATCTTTCGCGGCTACTACGCGACCATCCCCGAGGAGCTGATCGAGGCCGCGCGCATGGACCGCGCGGGAATGCTGAGGACCTACTGGTCCGTGATCCTGCCGCTCTCGGCTCCGGCGTTCGTGGTCGCTGCGATCTGGCAGTTCACCTCGATCTGGAACGACTTCCTCTTCGCCGTGTTCCTCATCACCGATCCGAACTCCTGGCCGGTGACGGTGGCGCTGAACAACACCGCCGGCTCGCTCGTGACGCCGTACAACGTCTCGATGGCGGGTGCGCTCCTGGCCTCGCTGCCGACTCTCGTCGTCTACATCCTGCTCGGCCGCTACTTCGTTCGTGGCCTTCTCGCGGGCTCTCTGAAAGGCTAAGCGCGTGGCAGAGATCGTTCTGAGACAGCTGACGAAGCGCTACCCGAACGGGGTCGAGGCCGTGAAGAGCCTGTCGCTCGAGATCGAAGAGGGAGAGCTGCTCGTGCTCGTCGGTCCCTCCGGCTGCGGGAAGACCACTGCGCTGCGGATGATCGCCGGGCTCGAGGACATCAGCGCCGGTGAGCTCTATATCGGCGGACGCCGGATGAACGACGTGCCCGAGCGGGACCGCGACATCGCGATGGTGTTCCAGAGCTACGCGCTCTATCCGCACATGACGGTGGCGCAGAACATCGGCTTCAGCCTGCGCCTGGCGGGCGTTCCGAAGAAACAGATCCGCGAACGCGTACGCAAGACGGCGGAGCTCCTCGCAATCGAGAACCTGCTCGACCGCAGGCCGAAGCAGCTCAGCGGCGGCCAGCGTCAGCGGGTGGCGATGGGGCGGGCGATCATCCGCGAGCCACAGGCCTTCCTGATGGACGAGCCGCTCTCGAATCTCGACGCGAAGCTGCGCGTGCAGACGCGCGGCGAGATCGAGGCGCTGCAGAAGCGCCTCGGCGTGACCACCGTGTACGTCACCCACGATCAGGTGGAGGCGATGACGATGGGCGACCGCGTCGCCGTCCTGCTCGACGGCGAGCTGCAGCAGGTCGACACGCCGACGCAGGTCTACGACCGGCCGGCGAACCTCTTCGTCGCCGGTTTCCTCGGCTCACCGCCGATGAACCTCGCGCAGGCTCCTCTCGAGCGCTCCGACCGCGGGCTCGCCGTGAAGCTGGGCGACGCGTCCGTGCCGGTCTCGCCCGCGGTCGCGGCCGAGCACGGGCTCGACGGGTGGGCCGGCAAGCAGCTGATCGTCGGCATCCGTCCCGAGGATCTGCACGGGAACGCAGAGAACGGCCCGGCGAACAAGGCGGTGCTGAAGGGATCACTCGAGCGGGTCGAGGCGCTCGGTGCGACGCTGCTCGGCTACTTCACCGTGCAGGCCGAAGCGCCGAAGGGGCGCGGCGTCGTTGCGGCCGCCGGCGACGAGATCGTGCTGGAGACCCCGCTGGTCGGCGAGGGGGGAACGCTCTTCTGCGCCACGTTCGAGCCGCGTTCCGCCGTCCGCGTCGGTGAGCCCGTCGAGATCGCGCTCGACACCGACCGCCTCCACTTCTTCGATCCGGAGACGGAGCGCGCGCTCAGCGCGGAACAGCCCGCGCCGCCGCAAGCTCGGGAGCCCGATAGCGCCGCAGCGCCCTGAGCGTGAGGAGGCAGACGACGGCGAGGCCGACGTACGGCACGGCGTCGGAGGTCGCGGAGGCGAGCGCTCCGCCGAGCGCGGCGCCGCCGGCCTGTCCAGGCGCCCAGGCGAGGTTGACGAGAGCGAAGGCGTAGGCGTACTCCAGGCCGCTCGCCTCGGCCGCGTCCGAGACGAGCGACATCGCCGGCGTCCAGAAGCTCCCGAAGGCGAGCCCGGCGCAGACGACGAGGAATGCGAGCAGCCACGCGTTGCGCGGCCATGGCAGGAGCAGCGCGACGACGGCGGACGCGGCGAGTGCGGCGCGCAGCGGCCTCAGGCGTCCGAGTTGGTCGGACAGGCGTCCGACCACCGGCGACCACGCCGCCTCCAGGCTTGCCATGACGAGGTAGGTCGCGCCGACTGCTGCTGCGCCCCAGCCGAGGTCGGAGAGCCGCAGCGGGGCGAGCACCGACAGGGCGCCGAAGCACAGACCCGGCACGAGGTTGAGCCAGACGCCCATTCGGATCAGCCGGTTGCCCGCGAAGGCGTCGACGAGCATCCGCAGCGGCTGGGGACGCTCCGGCCGTGCGGCCGGCGTCGTCGCGGCTGCGGCCGCCAGCAGCAGGGCGACGCCGGCCACCGCGCCGAACGCGGCGCGCGTCCCCGTGAACGAGGCCACCGCACCGAGAACCGGGCCCAGGAGCGCGCCGACGATCGCGGCGCCGAAGGCGGAGCCGATCAGGCTTCCCCGCCGCTCGGCCGGGGCCGCCGCGACGAGCCAGACCAGCGCGCCCGTCCAGGAGAACGCGCTCGAGGTCCCCTGCAGGAAGCGGGCGACGTCGAGCGTCCAGGTCGACTCCGCGAACCCGAACGCGACCGTCGTCAGTGCGAGCAGCGTGAGCCCGATCAGGACCGTCCGCTTGACGCCGAGCCGCGCAGCCGCGACGCCGGCGGGGATGCCGGCGACCAGCGCGCCTGCAGGGAACATCGCCTGCAACACGCCCGCACCCGCCTTGCCGACGCCCAGCTCCTCCACGTAGTGCGGCAGCAGCGGCGTCAGCGCCGCGAAGAACATCGTGTCGACGAGGACGATCGCGCTCGTCAGGAGGAGCAGCCTGCGCATGGAGCCGTATACCGCCAAGCCCTCCTACGTGCGCCAGCCGGGTTCGCGGCGCTCGAGGAACGCGCGCAGTCCCTCTTGTCCCTCCTCGCCGGAGCGGAGGCGCGCCGCGATCTGCGCGGTCTCCCGACCGACCGGACGCTCGCGTAGGAGCCGCTTCGCCTCGCGCACGGCCTCCGGCCCGCCTGACAGCAGCTCCGAGAGGACGCGGTCGACCGCGGCGTCGAGATCCTCTGCCACTTCCTCGACGAGTCCGATGCGCAACGCCGTCTGCGCGTCGAAGCGCTCACCGGTGAGGAACCACCGGCGTGCATGCGCGCCGATCTTCGGCAGCACGAACGGGGAGATCACCGCGGGGATGATCCCGAGCTTCACCTCGGAGAACCCGAAGATCGCATCCGGAGCCGCGATCGGGACGTCGGTGCAGGCCACGAGGCCCGAGCCGCCTCCGAGCGCATAGCCGTGCACACGCGCGACGACCGGCGCGGGACAGCGGTCGATCGTCTCGCACATCCGGTAGAGCCGCAGCGCGTCCTCCGCGTTTTCCTCGAGCGAGAGGTCGACCGCCGAGCGCTGCCACTCGATGTCCGCGCCGGCGCAGAAGCTCTGTCCCTCCCCGGCGAGGACGACCGCGCGTGCGTCGCCCACGTCGGAGAACGCCTCCGTCAGCTCCGCGATCAGCTCCGCGTCGAAGGCGTTACGGCGCTCGGGCTTGGCGAGCGTGATCCGCAGCACGCCGCCGTCCCGTTCGATGCGCAACCCGGCCACGCCGTGAGCTTAGAGTTGTCCCATGCTCCGGGGCGCACTTGCAGCCGCGCTGACTCCGCTCCGCGACGCCGGGGAGGCGCTCGACGAGGAGGCGTTCGGGCCGTATGTCGACTTCCTCGCTGCCGGCGGCGTCGACGGCATCCTCGCGCTCGGCACGACCGGCGAGGGATTCCTGCTCCCGGTGGAGCAGCGCCTGCGTGCAGCGCAGCTCTTCGCCGAGGCGGTGCGCGGCCGCCTGCTTTTCGGCGTCCATTGCGGCGCGCAGTCCACCTGGGACACGGTCGAGCTGGCTGCGCACGCCGCGGACATCGGTGCCGACGGCGTCGCGGTCATGGCACCGCCGTACTTCCACCTCGACGAGGCCGAAGTCCTCGCACATCTGGCCGCAGCCGCGCGTGCGTGCGCGCCGACACCGTTCTACGTGTACGAGTTCGCGGCGCGGAGCGGCTATGCGGTGCCGATCGCGGTGCTCGAGCGTCTGCGCGAGGTCGCACCGAACCTTCGCGGGCTGAAGGTGTCGGACACGCCGTGGGAGCGGTTCGCGCCGTACCTGCTCGAGGGTCTCGACGTCTTCGTCGGACCGGAGGCGTTGCTGCCGCAAGGACTCTCCGGTGGGGCGGTCGGCGCGGTTTCGGCGCTCGCATCCGCATTTCCCGAGCTCGTCGCCGCCGCGGTGCGCGAGCCCGGGAGCGCCGACCTCGGCCCGGTGCGCGCTGTGCTCGAGCGCTTCCCCTTCCAGGCGGCCGCCAAGTTCGTCGTCGCACGGCGAGGCGTGCCAATCGGCGAGGACGTACGCCGGCCGTTGCGGCAATTGACCGACGAGGAGCGGACGGAGCTCGAGCGATGGCTCGAATCGTCGTCGCCGGTAGCGGCTCCGTAGGAGCGTGCATCGCCTACCACCTCGCGCTCTTCGGCGCGCGTGACGTCGTGCTCGCGGAGCGGGCGGAGATCGCTTCGGGCTCGACCGGCAAGGCGATGGGCGGCGTGCGCCAGCAGTTCTCCACCGCAGCGGAGGTGCGACTCGCGCAGGAGTCGATCGCCTTCTTCGAGGAGCTCGGCAGCGAGTGGTTCCAGCAGGTCGGCTACCTCTTCGTCGCGACGAGCGAGGACGCCCTTGCCGCGCTCGACGAGCGCCGCGAGCTGCAGGTACAGCTCGGCGTTCCCGTGGAGCGCGTCGAACCGGGTCGCTTCGCGGGACTGCGCGCGGACGACGTGCTGGGAGCCGTCTTCTGCGCGAGCGACGGTGTCGCGGATCCGCCCGCGCTCACGCGTGAAGTCGTCCGGCGCGCAGCTGCCCTCGGCGTCGAGGTGCGTGAACACACCGACGCTCGCGAGCTCGCACGCGACGTCTTGGTGATCGCCGCCGGCGCCTACTCGGGCGGGTTCGGCGTCGAGCTGCCGATCCGGCCGCTCGTGCGCCAGCTACTCGAGACCGACCCGATCGCGGGTCTGCCCGACGACCTGCCGATGGTCATCGAGGCCGAGACAGGCTTCCACTTCCGCCGGCGTGACGACCGCCTGCGCATCGCGATGCCCGATGCGGAGCCGCGCTGGGGGTTCGAGGAGACGGTCGATGAGTCGGTGTTCGGTGACAGACTCGAGCGTCTCGTGCACCGCTACCCCGCCGCATCGGGCACGCGCGTCTCGAGCGCGTGGGCGGGCCTCTACGATATGACGCCCGACGCGCACCCACTCATCGGCGTTGTCGGTGACGGGCTCTACGCCGCCTGCGGTTTCTCGGGCCACGGGTTCATGCAGTCGCCCGCGGTGGGGCGCGCCGTCGCCGAGGAGCTGCTCCACGGCGAGTCGGCGCTCGACCTCTCCCCCTACAGGCCTGATCGCTTCGCGGCCGGCACGACGTTTCCCGAACAGCTCGTCCTTTAGCACTTTGTAAATGACGGTTTCGAGCCGTTCGGACCGCAGCGCGGCGGGTAGAGGGAACCCGCAGGCGTGGTCCAGTGCTGCTGCGTGGACTGCTGACCGTCGTCGGTGTCGTGCTGCTGGCCCTGCTCGGCTACTTCGCGAGCTCGGGTACGGCCGGTCCGCTCGGCCCCGCGGCTGATACGACGACTGCGAGCTCGAGCACGACGCGACGGATTCGACCTCGACGGCGTCCACCGCGAAGACGTCGACGAACACCACCACGAGCACGACGACGTCGACAGCCACGCCGACGACCACGACCGCACCGACCACCACGGCGCCGGCCGGGCCAGAGGGTCAGATCAAGCTGGCCAACGGTAAGACGTCGATTCCGGTTTCGAGCGTCGTGCTTCCTGCACGCCTCGTCGCCGACGGCGTGCGGTTCTCACCGGCCCGCGTCGCCACGCGTAACCAGCCGCTGGCGATCAGGGTGCACGTCTCGGATTCGCGGGGCTTCGTCGTGCGGGGCGCTCGTGTTCGTGCGCGCCACGCCGCTCGTGACGAGCACGCCGCCCGAGCAGGTGACCGACCAGGCCGGCTACGTCACGCTGACCGCGTTCCCGAGGCGGACGTTCCCGATCAAGCGGGGCTACCACGTCCAGTTCTTCGTGCGGACGCGCAAGGAAGGCGATTCGCTGCTTGCCGGCGTGTCGAGCCGCAGGCTCGCGCAGGTCGCGACCGGTCACTAGCCCCACGTACGGGGTCAGGTCTTGCATTCAGTCACATCCGGTCAGGCCGCCGGGCTGACCGAAGGCAAGACCTGACCCCTCTCTCAGAGGACGTCGAACTCCTCGAGGACCTCCGGGTCCTTGCCGATGAGTCCGCGCACCTGCTCGAAGTCGGGCGGCGCATCGCCGGTCGACACGAACCCGAAGCGTTCCTGCGGCTCGTTGGCGATCCAAACGTCACCGTCGGCCGGCGGGGGGAGGTGCGTCTTCAGCTCGTCGAGGCTCGTCTTCGAGTCTGCGAGGTTCCAGAGCACGAGCCGGAGGATCACGTCGGCTGCGGCAGCTTCGCGATCAGTGCCTTGACTTGCCGCAGGAGGTCGGCCTCTTCGTGGCCGAAGTCGTCGAGGTAGGCGTGCAGCGCCTCGCGCAAGAGGCGTAGCTCCTCCTCCGACACAGCGATCGTGTGCATGGTGTCTCCTAGCCCCACGAGGGCGGTTCGTAGGGACGGTCGAGAGGGGCGCCGATGTCGTGCTCATGTCCTTCCTGGTTGGGCGGCAAGATCAAGTAGCGGGACGCCTTCGCGCCGACGGCGGGCCTCACCTTGCGCACCATGCCGGCGAGGCCCTCCCCGTCGAGCCGGTCCGCGTCGGCGACGTCGTATGCGCTCACGAGCGCTCGTCCTTCTCTCGCCGGTCGAGACGCTGCAGGAAGGCCTGTCGCATCCGCTCGCCGTCGGCGAGCACCTGCTGGTAGCGGGGGCGGCGCGGCGGGAGCTTGACGATCTTGACGTCCCGCGGCGGCTCGCCGTAGGAGTGGTGGTAGGCCTCCGACTCGCCGAGCTGGCGCAGCCGTTGCTTCGACTTCCGGCTGAAGAGCCGCATCACATGCGGAAGACGCCGAAGGTCGTGTCCGGGATCGGTGCGTTCATCGCCGCGGAAAGGCCCAGCGCGAGCACGCGCCGCGTGTCGAGCGGGTCGATGATGCCGTCGTCCCAGAGCCGTGCCGTCGAGTAGTACGGGCTGCCCTCGCGCTCGTACTTCGCGCGGATCTCGTCGGGATCGGCGTCGCCGACCATCGTCAGCACCGTCGCCGCCTGGTCGCCGCCCATCACCGAGATGCGCGCGTTCGGCCACATCCACAGCTGGCGCGGCTCGTAGGCGCGGCCGCACATCGCGTAGTTGCCGGCCCCGAACGAGCCGCCGACGATGACGGTGAACTTCGGCACCTGCGCGTTCGCGACCGCCATCACGAGCTTCGCGCCGTCGCGGGCGATCCCGCCCGCCTCGTACTCCTGGCCGACCATGAAGCCGGTGATGTTCTGGAGGAAGACGAGCGGGATGCGGCGCTTCGTCGCCAGCTCGATGAAGTGCGCACCCTTCTGCGAAGACTCGGCAAAGAGGACGCCGTTGTTCGCGAGGATGGCGACGGGATACCCCTCGATGTGTGCGAAGCCGGTGACGAGCGTGTCGCCGTAGAGCGCCTTGAACTCGTCGAAGCGGGATCCGTCGACGATGCGCCCGATCAGCTCGCGCGCGTCCGCCTGGTGGCGGAAGTCCCCCGGGATGAGGCCGTAGAGCTCGGCCGGGTCGGCGGCGGGCGGTTCCGGCTCGGCGATCTCCCACGGTGGCTCGGGTTTTCGTCCCTGCACGTTCCGCACGATCTGGCGTGCGAGGGCGAGCGCGTGCTCGTCGGAGGTGGCGTAGTGGTCGGCGACGCCGGAGCGGCGGGTGTGCACGTCGGCTCCGCCCAGCTCCTCGGCGGTGACCTCCTGGCCGGTTGCCGCCTTCACGAGCGGCGGCCCGCCGATGAAGATCGTCCCGGTGCCGCGGACGATCACCGTCTCGTCTGACATCGCCGGCACGTAGGCGCCGCCGGCGGTGCAGGATCCCATCACGACGGCGATCTGCGGAATCCCCTTCGCCGACATCTGCGCCTGGTTGAAGAAGATCCGCCCGAAGTGGTCGCGGTCCGGAAACACCTCGTCCTGCAGGGGCAAGAAGGCGCCGCCGGAGTCGACGAGGTAGAGGCACGGCAGGCGGTTCTGCTCCGCGATCTCCTGCGCCCGCAGGTGCTTCTTGACCGTGAGCGGAAAGTAGGAGCCTCCCTTCACCGTCGCGTCGTTGGCGACGATGGCGCACTCACGCCCCTCGACGACCCCGATGCCGGTGACGATGCCCGCGGCGGGCGCCTGCCCCTCGTAGAGCTCCCACGCTGCGAGCGCGTTGAGCTCGAGGAAGGCGCCGCCCGGGTCGACGAGGCGGTCGATCCGCTCCCGAGCTGTCAGCTTGCCGCGTGAGCGATGGCGCTCGGTGGCCTTCTCGCCGCCGCCACGGGCGACCTCCGCGCTTCGCTCGCGCAGCTCGGCGACGAGCGCTTCCATCCGCTCGCGGCGCTGCTCGAAGACCTCGTCCCGCTCCACGGCTGACTGCAGAAGCGCCACCACCCGCAGCCTACAATCCGGGCCGATTTCCGACGAAGCCGGGCGCCGTGGGGTCCGCTGTCTAGGCTCCGGCCATGATCGTGGCCCACCTCGACCTCGACGCGTTCTACGCCGCGGTCGAGGAGCTCGAGGATCCGAGCCTGCGGACGAAGCCCCTCGTCGTCGGAGGCGATCCGCACGGCCGCGGCGTCGTCGCGACGGCCAACTACGTCGCCCGCACGTTCGGCATCCATTCCGCGATGAGCTGTGCGGAGGCGCTCAGGCGCTGCCCGCGCGCGGTCTTCCTGCGGCCGCGCCACTCGCTCTACCGCGAATACTCGCAGCACGTCTGGGACACGGTTCGAGGCGTCGTCCCGACGGTCGAGCGGACGGGACTCGACGAGGGCTATCTCGACATGGGAGAGATGTCGGAGACGTTCCTGCACGCCCGCAAGGTGGCGGAGGCGGTGCAGACGGCGGTTGCCGCCGCGACGAGCCTGACGTGCTCGATCGGCGTCGCGAGCTCCAAGGTCGTGGCCAAGATCGCGAGCGACCACCGCAAGCCCGGCGGCCTCACGGTCGTCCCGGCGGGGCAGGAGGCGGCTTTCCTCGCCGACTTCGACGTTCGCCGCCTGCCGGGGGTCGGGCCGAAGGCGGAGGAGCGCCTGCGCCGGGCCGACGTGCCGACGATCGGCGCTCTCGCCGGCCTCGGTGACCTCGAGCTGCGCCGCGTCCTGCCGGGCAGTGTCGGACGCCTCCTGCGCGATCGCGCGCGCGGAATCGACCCGCGCGGTCTCGAGCTTCAGACGCAGCGCATCTCGATCAGCGTGGAGAACACGTTCGAGCGCGACCTCGTCGACCGGGCGCAGCTCCACGCCGAGCTGCGCCGGATGGCGGACGGCCTCGCCACGACGCTCCGCGACACCGGCCGGACGGCACGGACCGTCTCGACGAAGCTTCGCTACACGGACTTCTCGATCAGAACGCGCAGCACCTCGCTTCGCGTCGGCATCGACGAGGGCGACCAGATCGGCGAGCTCGCGTGTGCGCTCCTCGACCGTGCGCTCGAGGATCGTCCCGGCGCGCTGCGGCTCGTGGGGGTCGGCGTGTCGGGGCTGGCAAGCCACCGACAACTCGCGCTCGTGTGATAGCTGATTCGTCCCCACTTTGCGGGAGTCCGTGCGCGCGTCACCCCTTGGAGTGATGCAGCGCTCGCCGAACGGTCTAGACTCGCGCGCCAAGGCGCACGACGGTTCGCTGTGGTCCTAGCCCCAGTCCGCCACGCGCCCCGGGGACCACGTCGAAGTCGACCCAGGGTCAGGAGGGGAATCGTTGTCGCGTCGGGACGTAGGCGAGGTGCAGCCTGATCCGAAACAGGAGCGGGAGGCGCCGCCCGGACAGTTCGTCTCGGACCAGCACGAGGCGGATTGCTCGCGCTTTCTCGACGAAGTGCAGGAGTTCATCCGCCGGCGCTCCGAGCAGGGTCTCGGGCGCGAGCGCTGAGGGCGCTCCAGCACTCCGTCGCGAGCAGGGGAACCAGCGCCGCGCCTCCGATCACGATCGAGGCGACCACGCGCTCCTTCGTCGAATCCAGATAGCCGCTGTACTCGAACCGGGAGATGACGTAGATCCAGCTCAGTCCGACCCAGGCGAGGACTGACCACACGAGCGCGAAGAGCGCGAGCGCGCGCCGGCCGACGAGGACAGCTGTGACGACCAGCGCCGCGAAGATCGGCACGAGCAGTCCCCATTGCCCCGGGTCGAGCATCTGCCTCCCGAGCGTCCTGAACGCGATCGGCCCGACACCGAGCCTGCCGTGCAGATGTCCCCAGTCGAAGCTGTCGCCGAGGCTGTAGTTGATGTCGCGGAGCTCGTGCACGTGGACGTAGATCCGCCACGGCAGCAACAGCAAGAGGTCGGCGGCGGCGGCGACCGCGAGTGCGCGCCAGCGACGGTGCGCGACGAGCGCGAGCGCGACGAAGACCGCGAGCACGAACAGCATGCCCTCGTTCTTCATCAGCAGCGCGCCCGCGAAGCAGAGTGCGGCCACGGCGAGCGTCCACCGCTCGTCCGTGAGCAGCCACCGTCCCGCCGCGGCGACGCCCACCGCGACCACGAGCGCGAGCGGCAGATCCGCGTAGGCCGTCAGCAACTGGTCGAAGACCGCCGGTGCGAGCACGAGCGCCAGGAGCGAGAGCCAGAGCACGACAGGCGGAACACGGTCCTGGAGGAGCGCGTGCAGTGCGAGGACGGCGGCGACGAGGAAGAGGAGGAATTGCAGGTGCAGGAGTCGCGTGTCGAAGGCTCCCATCGCACGGAAGTCGATCGCCTCGAGTGAGGGGAGGAGCAGGGGATAGTCGAGGTTTGCGAAGCGATACGACGTGCCCGCGAACACGACGGGGTCGGCCCAGCCGAACGCGTAGAGGGCGTGCCCTTTGAGCGCCCAGATCGCCCACGCGTCGTAGCGATCGAGCGGAGCGACCCGGAACGCCCGGGCGTAGTCGACGACGAGCACGGCCAAGGCCGCGAATCCGGCCGCGTCGAGCCAGGCCGGGAGCCGCCACACCGGACGTTCGGTCCCTCGCAGGCGCCAGACGGCGAACCCGAGCGAGATCGCAGCGAGGAGCGAGAGCGCGGTCCAGCCGACGCCGACGTGGACCAAGGCGAGGTGCGCGGACACGACCCCGGCGAGCAGCAGGCCGAGGAGGTAGGCGAGGCCGGCTCGGGAGAGGAGCTCCCGCCAGGACCGGGCGACTCCCAGCGCCGGCAGCAGTCCCGCGCCGGCGACGGCGATGAGCGCGTTCGCGCCGAGCAGGCCGACGGCTCTCATCGGAAGCGGTAGCGGAAGACCCGCTCCGCTCTCGGAACCTGGACGGCCGGGATGAAGAAGAAAGCGGCATAGGCGCGGACGACCGCGCCGCGGGTGATGAAGAGGCCCTTCGAGCCGGGCGGGACGTCGACCGCGTAACGCTCGCGGGCGTGCACTAGCGCGCGGAAGCGGTCGAACGGGGCGGAGTCCAGGCCCAGCCTGTCACCTGCCGCGTGTCGCCGCGCCGCAGACGTCAGCAACGAGTCGTGCGCCACCGAGTCTTCGACGTGGCGCAGCACGTGGTTCGCGGAGAGCGCCGCCGACGCGACCAGGGCCGCGACGAAGACCGCGGCCGCGACGAACCTCAGCCGAACAGGCGGACGCCGAACAGGACCCGGATCGCCTTGAAGCCGTCCCGCCACGTGATCTTCTTCCCCTCTGCGTAGGTGCGCCCGTAGTAGGCGATCGGGAGCTCGTACACGCGCAGCTTGCGCTTGCAGATCTTGGCCGTGATCTCGGGCTCGATGCCGAAGTCATTCTGGCGGAGGTCGAGCGAGCGCAGCACCTCGATGCGGAACGCCTTGTAGCCCGTCTCCATGTCGGAGAGCGTGGTGTTGTAGAGAACGTTCGTCAGGAGCGACAGGAACCTGTTGCCGAGGAGGTGCCAGAACAGGTACGCGCGCTGTGGCTTGCCCCCCGACAGCCTGGAGCCGAAGACGGCATCCGCAACGCCCCGCTCGATCGGCTCGATCAGGGCGGGGACGTCGACCGGGTCGTACTCGAGGTCGGCGTCCTGAATCACCGCGATCTCTCCGGTGGCGTGGGGGATCGCCGCCCGAACCGCCGATCCCTTGCCGCCGTTCCCCTTTCGCACCAGGACGACATCGGCTCGGCCCTCACCCCAGCTCTCGACGAGGTCGCCCGTCCCGTCGACGGAGCCGTCGTCGACGACGACGATCTGCTTGTCGAGGTCGAGCGCGGACACTCGGTCGAGCAGCTCGACGATCGTTGCCGCCTCGTTGTAGGCGGGGACGAGGAATGACACGCGCACGGCGGCGCAGCCTACCGCGAGGACGAGACAGGGAAAGCCCCTCTGACCGACCTCCCTGCCTCGTCGAGCAGTAGACGCGGGCCGGGGACGGCTCTTGCGGCGCGCTCAGGCGGGAGGTGCGCCCTGAACCTTCGAGCAGTCCGTGTCGCGTCTGCGAATCTCGGCAATCGCCGCCTTGAACGCCTCGTAGGACGGCTTGCGCGTCCCGTCGCGCCACAGCAGGCCCGCCTGCCAGCCGCCGAGGCGGTCCTCGTCGAGCAGGCCGAAGTTGAGAAAGCCGGAGACGGCGGGCTGGCAGTACGCCAGCAGGATCGCGTCCCGCACCTGCGTTGCCTGGTCGAGCGCACCTGTTGCGCTCCGGGGGGCGAGTGCCGGCAGCGCATGCGGGTCGTTCTCGCGTCCGTAGTAGTAGCGCCGCTTCTCCGGAGGTGGCACGGTCTGGAAGCCGTCCTCGACGTACCAGATGGTGACCCCACGGGTGCCCGGCACGGGCTGCGGCGTCGCCTCGAACGACGTCTGCAAGACGTTCATGAGCGTCTCGTAGTCGCCCTCCCCGATCAAATCCGAGTCGGTGTGCAGCGCCCACGGCGGCTCGGCCGAGTGCTCTGGGTACGGGTTGTGGCCGAACGTGTCGAAGAGGAGCCGCCGCCGGCCGCTGACACGATAGGCATCGCCCAGCGCGAAGACGAAACCCGCCGGGTCGTGTCGCGAGGCGGTCGAGCTGATCACGTTGACCGGACCCGGCCGCGTGTGCAGCACGTCGTAGCAGCGGGCGAGGAGAGCTGCGTACGCGGCTGCGCCGGCTTCCTGCGGCCAGTAGGCGGGCGAGTTCGCCTCGTTCCAGATCTCCACGTCGTGGATGAGCGGGATGCGGCGCACGACGCCTTGCAGGAACGCGCAGTACTCGTTGCGCGTCTCCCGGTCGGCCGGCGCGTAGCGCGCGACGTTGTAGACGGCGAGGACGACGCGGTCGTTCAGCTGCACCATGCGCGCGATGCGGTGGAGATAGACCTGCTGGAGCTTCGTCGGGCGTACCTGGCCCGGCTTCCAGGGAATCGTCACCCGCACAGCCATCAACCTGAGGTCGCGGTGGACGCCGACGATCCCGTCCTGCCGGGCCATCCACTTCGCGGTGTCGTCGGTGGCGCCGACGATGATCTTCAGGTGCGTCGACTCGCCCGGCTTGGGCGTACCCGCGCTGACGCAGAAGACGAGGACGGCCAGCAAGAGGAGCCGCAGCGCCTTCACAGACGAACTCAACACGAGGCCGCGGAGAAGATCCATGGGCCGAACGGCCCATTTGCCTGCGCAGCAGGGGCGGAGTTGGCGTCAGAATCTTCGCAGCTAGTCTCGACTGATCCCGGTAAGTTTCTGGCTATGCAGGACTCAGAGATGATCGCTCAGGAACTGAGTGCGCTCGGCCATAAGCTTGATGACCTCGACACGCGCCTCGCCGCTGTCGAGAAGGTGAACGCACGGCTAGAAGAGGCGGCGCTCACCACGGCTCGCGCGCTTGGAGAGATCTCCGGGCACTGGGACGCGGTCTACGAGGCGATGCGCCGGAAGGACGAATCCCAACAGGCCACAGAGCGATGATCCGCCGGGCCTCGCCCCGGGGGGCGCGCTCGGCGGCTGCCTAACCGCGCGGCGGACCCTTTCGCCGGCCGCCTCGGGGCAAGATGTACCAGGCCACCAGCGCGACGACGATGACCGCTGCCGCGACAGCGACTACGGCAACGGTGGACGCTGCGACGATCACACGGCCATTTTGCCTCGTTTGTCCGGTAGCGAAACTCGCCCACGTTCGCGTCGCTGCTGACCGCGGCCGCGTCTACAGCGCCGCTCGCTCTGCGCCTACCTCGCCGACGCGCTCACCGCCAGAGCGCGCGGCGATCCGGTCCCGTCCCTAATGGGATGCCCTCTCACCAACTCGCAAGCGAGGTCGCGGTTGCTGGCTGGTCCTACATGACGTCGACGATTGGGAAGCGAGGATCGGCGTCGAGGCAGGCGGCCGCGAAGAGTGCGGTGCCGACGTCTCCGTTGAAGAGCGAGTAGCGGCGGCGGCCGTTCGCGGCGGCGATCCGCTCCGCCTGGGCGAAGGCGTGGACGGCGAAGCGGCGCGCCCGCTCGAGCCAGCACTCGTCGCCGGTGCGCGCGAACGCCTTGAGGAGCGCGAAGCCGTTACCCGCGGTGCCGTGGCAGAGGCCGTGGCCCTTCTCGTCCCCGTGGGCGCCCGCACGCCAGATGAGCTCGGCGCCGGCGAGCAGGAGATCCTCGTCGAGATACTCCCAGGCGCCGGCGACGACACCTGGCGCGCCGGTGCACCACTGGAGACGGATCCGACCGTCTCGTGGCCTGAGTTGCGGACGCGGCGAGCCGGGCCAGTTCGCGAGGCCGTCCTCGCAGAACGCATGTCGCGAGAGAACGGCCGCGCTCTCGCTCGCGACGGCATCGTCTGGCTCGAAACGGAGCAGAGCGAGTGTGTTTCCCGCGACGCCGTGGAGCGTGCTGAAGCCGCGGTAGTCGTCGTCCTGCCGCCACAGCCCGTCGTCGCCGCGGCGCTCCCGGAGTGCGGTGGCCGACTCGCGGGCAGCCTCATCCCACCGGCGCTCGCCCGTCCATTCGCCCATGGCCAAAGCGGCGAGGAGCGTCCCGGGCGCTCCCCAGCTGATGTCGTCCGTCGGGTTGTCGACGTTCCCGCGAACGAGCGTGTGCACATCGTCCGCGAGCGCCGCGTCGGAAGTCAGCCGGAAAGCGACGAGTAGTGCTCCCGTCTCGCCGGACATGAGCGCGCCAGGGCGGTAGTGCTCATCCGCCGCGAAGTCCGGCGTCGCTCGCTCGAGCTCGACCGCGCGCATGACGGCGGCGGCCAGGTTGCGCGACGACTCGGCATGGCCGCGCCTGTGGAGTTCATCGAGTGCCCAGATCACGCCGGCCGCACCGACGTACAGGCCGGATAGCGGCAGCGGCTTCTCCCGCGCATCCCACGCGTGTGCGGGCCAGAGCGCCTCCGGATCGAACGCAGCGTCGGCGTCGGCAACGATCGCAGCGATTGCGTCCTCGACGCGCGCCGGAACCCACGGCTCGTCGATCAGAGCATCGAACCTTGTCGGCTCGTACAGCATCTGTTTCCCTCCTAGTCGATCCAGCTTTCAGCAGCCGAGGCGGACAGCCACGGCTGAGGACATGAAGATGGGATCAACTAGGCCGGGTACGCCACGACCGCGAGTCTAACGAGCACCTCCAGCCTTGGTAGCCGCGTTCGCGACGCGAAAGCTCCATAAACGGCTCCATCCAGGCCATCAGAGCGCCCTGCGCCGACTGAACACATACCCGTCTGGCTCTACGACCGAAGCAGGGGCGGAGGGACTCGAACCCCCGGCCTACGGTTTTGGAGACCGCCGCTCTACCAACTGAGCTACGCCCCTGGGCTGGAAGGATTGTAGCCGTGGCCTTCCCGACCCTTCTCCGCCGATGAGCCGGCGCCCCGCGATGGGAGCTCTCTTCGCGCTGCTCGCAATCGGGTTTGCAGGCGTGGCCTTCTCGGCCGGCTACGGAGCCGGGGGAGAAGCGGCACGCTGGGTCGTCGCCCTAGCGGCCGCCGTCCTCGCCCTCTGGCTTGCGTCGCTCGCGATCCGCGCTCTCAGGTGAGCCGAATCACCGCGTATCCTCTGCGCGTGGCCGACGCCGAGGACACCCAGACTCTCTGGCGGCAGTTCAGCACCAACAAGGGCGACAAGGCGCTTCGTGACCGGCTCATCCTCACGTACGCGCCGCTCGTCAAGTATGTCGCGGGCCGGCTGGGCTCGGGCCTCCCGGCGCACGTCGACGAGGGCGACCTCGTCTCCTACGGCCTGCTCGGGCTGATCGGGGCGATCGAGCGCTACGACCCCGAGCGCGACGTGAAGTTCGAGACCTACGCGATTGCGCGCATCAAGGGCTCGATCATCGACGAGCTGCGGGCGATGGACTGGGTGCCCCGCTCGGTCCGGGCACGCGCCCGCGACATCGAGCGCGCGATCGCCGAGCTCGAGCGCAAGCTGCACCGCGCGCCGACCGACGAGGAGATCGCCGAGAAGCTCGGGGTCTCGGAGGACGAGCTCGAGGAGTCGCTGACCGACATCTCGCGCTCCTCGATCGCCGCGCTCGACGAGCTCTGGACCGTGAACACCGGCGGCGGCGACCAGGTTGCCCTGATCGACACGATCGAGGACATCGAGGCCCCCGACCCGCAAGGCTCGCTCTCACAGACGGAGATGAAGGAGGCGATCGGCGAGGCGATCGCCCGCCTGCCTGAGCGCGAGAAGCTCGTCGTGACGCTCTACTACTACGAGGAGCTGACCCTCCGCGAGATCGGCGAGGTGCTCGGGGTGACCGAGTCGCGCGTCTCCCAGCTCCACACGAAGGCGATCCTCCGCCTCAAGGCCCGCCTCTCCGGCTCCACCACACGGGCCTCGCTCGAATCCTGAGCGATACCATGCGCGACGCAAACCGCGTCGCCAGGAGGGTTGAGCGCATGGCAGTCGAGCCGGGCAAGATCCGCAACGTCGCCGTCGTCGGGCACCGTGGCACGGGCAAGACGTCCCTCGTCGAGGCGTTGCTCTTCCAGGCCGGCGCCACGAACCGCCTGGGAACGGTCGAGGCCGGTTCGACCGTGAGCGACTGGGACGAGGACGAGCAGCGGCGGCAGATGTCCCTCTCGGCATCGGTGGCCCACGTCGAGTGGCAGGAGAGGAAGATCAACCTCATCGACACGCCAGGGGACGCGGGCTTCCAGGGCGACGCGATCGCGGCGCTGCGGGTGGTCGAGGGGGCGGTCTTCGTGGTGAGCGCGGTGATGGGCGTCGAGGTGCAGACGAGCCGGCACTGGCAGCGCGCCGAGGACGGCGGCCTGTCGCGCGTGGTGTTCGTGAACATGCTCGACCGCGAGCGCGCCGACTTCTTCCGCGCGCTCGAGGCTTTGCGGACACAGCTCTCGGACAAGTGCGTTGCCGTCCACCTGCCGATCGGCAGCGAGCACGAGCTCACGGGCATCGTCGACCTCCTGCACATGCAGGCGTACATGGATCCCGGCGGCCAGCGCGAGTCGGGACCGTCGGAGATACCCGCCGAGCTGCAGGCGCAGGTCGACGAGTACAGGGAGAAGCTGCTCGACTCGGTCGTCGAGACCGACGAGGCCCTGATGGAGCGCTATCTCGAAGGGCAGGAGCTCTCCACGGAAGAGGTGGCCCACGCACTGAAGGAGGCCGTGACGCGCGGCGACGTCTTCCCGGTCGCCTGCGGCGTCGCCTCGAAGAACCTCGGCACGACCGCCGTGCTCGATTTGCTCGTCGAGGGCGTGCCGTCGCCGGCAAAGAAGGGCGCGCCGATCAGCGTCGACGGCGGGGGAACGGCGGCGTTCGTCTTCAAGACCATTGCGGATCCATTCGCGGGACGGATCAACGTCTTCCGCGTCCTCAACGGCACCTTCAAGGGCGACTCGACGATCGTGAACGCGCGCTCGCACGCGAAGGAGCGAGTCGGACAGCTGATGGAGGTGCAGGGCAAGGAGCACTCGCAGGTGACGGAGTTCGGCGAGGGCGACATCGGCGCCGTCGCGAAGCTGAAGGAGACGCAGACGGGCGACGTGCTGGTGGACGCGGAACGACAGGTCGAGTTGCCGGAGATCGGCTTCCCCGAGCCGGTGCTGAGCTTCGCCGTCACGCCGAAGGCCAAGGGAGACGAGGAGAAGATGGCGGCCGGCCTGCGAAGGCTCGGCGAAGAGGATCCGACCATCCAGATGCGTCGCGACCCGCAGACGGGCGAGCAGCTGCTCACCGGGCTCTCGCAGATGCACGTCGAGGTCGCCGTCGACCGGTTGAAGAGCCGCTTCAACGTGGAGGTCGATCTCCATCAGCCTCGCGTCCCTTACCTCGAGACGATCAGGAAGGAGGCGCGCGCGCAGGGGCGCTACAAGAAGCAGACAGGCGGGCGCGGCCAGTTCGGCGACTGCGTCATCGTCCTCGAGCCGCTCGACGGCCACCAGGGCTACGAGTTCGTGGACAAGATCGTCGGCGGCGTGATCCCGCAGAGCTTCCGCCCGGCGGTGGACAAGGGGATCCAGGAGGCGATGGTGCACGGCGAGCTCGCCGGCGCGCCGGTGCAGGGACTGCGCGTCGTCCTCGTCGACGGCTCGTACCACACGGTCGACTCGTCGGAGATGGCGTTCAAGATCGCAGGCTCGATGGCGTTCAAGTCCGCCTACGAGAAGGCGGATCCGGTCCTGCTCGAGCCGATCATGGAGCTCGAGGTCACGACGCCGGATGAAGCGGTGGGTGCGGTGAACGGCGACCTCAACTCGCGGCGCGGCCGCTTGCAGGGCATGGAGCCGCGCAGCGGCATGACGACCATCAAGGCCGAGGTGCCGATGGCCGAGATCCTCACGTACTCGCAGGCGCTCACGTCGATGACCGGTGGGCGCGGCGACTACCACATGCACTTCTTGCGCTACGAAGAGGTTCCCTCCCACATCGCGCAGAAGGTGATCGACGAAGCGAAGAAGGAGAAGGAAGAGGCGAAGGTCTAGCCCTCGCCTCGTCTCCCCTCAGACACTCTGCGTCTGCGGCTGTCCGGCGGCTTCGCCGGCTCTGAGCCGCTCGATCAGATCCGAGACGTCTGCGAGCTCCTGTTCGAGGTCGCGCTGGTAGCCCTCGAGGCGCTCGAGGACGTTGTCGCGTTCGTACCACCGCCGGCCGAGGCCGCGGTGGTGTCGTCTGCGTCCGTGGTGCATGGTCACCTCCCTTCGTATCGGGCGAGAAACGTGTCGACGCGCTCTCGTGAGCGACGCAACGCGTCCGCCCATTCGTCGAGGAGGCGCGTGCCCTCCGGGGTCAGCTCGTAGATGCGCTTCGAGGGACCGGGCTCCCCGGATTCCCAGCGGGACGTGACGAGACCATCCTCCTCGAGTGCGCGCAGGACGCGGTAGAGGTTGCCCATGTCGACGCGCGCCTCGCCGGTCAGGGTGGGCAGCGCTTCGAGCAACTCGTAGCCGTGTGCCGGGCGCTCGCGCAGGAGCAGCAAGAGCGCGGGCTCGCTGAAGCGCTCGACCCGGGCTCGCACGCCCCAGTGGCCGGGGCGCACCATGCGGCGGCAGCGCGCTCCCCGTCCTCCGCGGGACCTCATCGGACCTCTACATGTAAAACACACATGTGACTGACCTTAGCAGGAGTTGCACGGCTCGGAGCGTTGGCTAGGGTCCATGGTCCGGTGCGACCACTGGCGCGGCAATCCGTGAAGCGCATGTGCGCCGTCTGCGAGCGGACGCTGCTGACAGGCGAGCGCGCGATCCGCTTCTCGCCCGACGGCGAGGAGTTCGTCGACGTGTGCCCGCTCTGCCAGGAGCTGGCCCTCGACTACGGCTGGGTGAAGGAGGGCAGCCCGACCTCGCCGACCGTCCCGAATCAGCGCCGTCGGCGCCGGCGCGGGCTCGCGTCGCTGTTCGACATCCGGCGTCAGCCGCCGGACGATCCGGTGGTGTCCGAGCCGATCCTGCGGCGGCTCTCGGCGTCCGAGCAGCAGATGGTCGAGGCGGCCGACATCTTCAACTCGAGCGACTACCGCCGGACGGTGGGAGGGATCGCGAAGAGTCTCGGCCAGCCGCGCGCGAGCATCGTGCCGCTCTCCGGCGTCAGCGGCGAGCTGATCGTCACGGTCGCGTGGGACATCTCCTGGTACCAGTACCGCGTCAGTCCCGAGTCGGGGCAGCCGGTGCGCCTGGCCGAGCGCGGACACGAGCTCGGCGATCTCGACGCCGGCTACCAGCGCTGGAACGCCCGCATCGAGCAGGACGGCCGCCTCGTCCCCGAGATCTCTCCGCTGTAGCTGGCGCCGGCTGCAACGACTCTTACAATCAGAGCGTGATCTATTGCGTGATCCCGCCGGAGCTCGCCGACGAGCTCTTCGACAAGATGGTCGAGTACTACAAGGACAACCCGAACGTGACGGTGATCATCGACCGGCGCAAGGGGCCGGACCGGCGGAACCGCAAGGGCGGAGGGGACGACGGCGCGAAGGAGCAGCGCACGATCCGCGACCGGAGGCGCCGGAGGATCCCCGGTACCTTCCCCGAGACGGACGCCCCGGCTGAGTAAGATCGTCTCCGTGGCACTGACGGGGACGAAGACCTTCCAGAACTTCATCGGCGGCGAGTGGTGCGACTCGGCGTCGGGCGAGACGTTCGAGAGCTCCAACCCGGCGACCGGCGACACGATCGGCGCGTTCCCGCGCTCGGGCGCCGAGGACGTCGACCGCGCGGTCGCGGCGGCGAAGGAGGCTTACGAGGACTGGCGGCTCGTCCCGGCGCCGAAGCGAGGCGAGATCCTCTACCGCTTCGCGAGCCTCCTGATGGAGGAGAAGGACGAGCTGACCGACCTGATGGCCCACGAGATGGGCAAGGTCAAGGCCGAGGCCGGCGGCGACGTCCAGGAGGCGATCGACATGAGCCTCTACATGGCCGGCGAGGGGCGGCGCCTCTTCGGCCAGACGACGCCGTCCGAGCTGCGCGACAAGTTCAACATGAGCGTCCGCATGCCGATCGGCGTCGTCGGGGTGATCACGCCGTGGAACTTCCCGATCGCGATTCCGTCCTGGAAGATCACGCCTGCGCTCGTCGCCGGCAACACGATCGTCTTCAAGCCCGCCACAGACACGCCGCTCCTCGGCGAGCGCTTCGTCGAGCTGCTCGTCGAGGCCGGGCTTCCGGCGGGCGTGATCAACATCGTGCACGGGGGCGGCGGCGCGGTCGGCGACCGGCTCGTGCGTCACCCCGACGTGCCCGTGATCACGCTGACCGGCTCGCGCGAGACCGGCGTCGAGGTGATGAGGAACGCAGCGGAAAACCTCAAGCACGTGCACCTCGAGCTCGGCGGCAAGAACGCGATCATCGTGCTCGACGACGCCGACCTCGAGCTGGCTGCGGACGGAATCATCTGGTCAGCGTTCGGGACGTCCGGCCAGCGCTGCACGGCGGCGTCGCGCGTGATCGTGCAGGAAGGCGTCTACGAGCCGCTGCAGTCCCGCCTCGTCGCGGCGGCCGAGAAGCTGCGCCTCGGCCCTGGCTGGGAGGACGACACGGATGTGGGGCCGGTGATCAACAAGTCGTCGCTCGAGAAGATCCACTCGTACACGCAGATCGGCCGCGACGAGGGAGCGAAGCTGCTCACGGGCGGCGAGATCGCCACCGGCAACGGGTTCGAGCAGGGCAACTTCTACCGGCCGACGATCTTCGGCGACGTCGACCCCCAGATGCGGATCGCGCAGGAGGAGATCTTCGGGCCGACGACCGCGCTCATCCGCGTGCGCGACGTCGACGAGGCGATCCGCGTGTCGAACGGAATCAAGTACGGCCTGTCGTCCTCGATCTTCACCCGTGACGTCAACAAGGCGTTCCGCGCGATGCGGGACCTCGAGGCGGGGATCACGTACATCAACGCCGGCACGATCGGCGCTGAGGTGCATCTCCCGTTCGGCGGCACGAAGGACACGGGCAACGGCCACCGCGAGGCCGGCCAGGCGGCCCTCGACGTCTTCACCGAGTGGAAGTCGATCTACGTCGACTACAGCGGCAAGCTGCAGCGGGCGCAGATCGACACCGAAAGCTGAACCGCAAGCTCGTCGTCTTCGTCCCGCGCGAGGCACTCGACGCGGTGCGCAACGCCGTCTTCGAGGCCGGTGCCGGCCGCATCGGCGACTACGAGCGCTGCTCCTGGTACACGCAGGGAACGGGCACCTTTCTCGGCGGCGCGGGGACGAACCCGTCGATCGGCGAAGCGGGGCGCGAGGAACGTGTCGCCGAGCTGCGGCTCGAGACGGTCTTCCCGGCCGAGCGCCAGGAGGAGGTCGTCGCTGCGCTGCGGGGTGCGCACCCCTACGAAGAGCCGGCGTTCGACATCTACGAGCTCGTGTGAAGGCGAAGCTCTTCACCGACGGGGGCGCGCGCGGGAATCCCGGGCCGGCGGCGTACGGCTACGTGCTCGAGGCCGACGACGGCCACGTGCTCGCCGCCCACGGAGAGGCGATCGGCCGCGCGACGAACAACGTCGCCGAGTACCGCGGGCTCGTTGCCGGGCTGGAGAAGGCGGCCGAGCTCGGCGTGCGAGAGCTCGACGTCGTGTCGGACTCCGAGTTGCTCGTGAAGCAGATGCGCGGCGAATACCGCGTCAAGAACGAGGCGCTGCGGCAGCTGTGGGAGTTGGCGAGCGACCTGGAGCGGCGCTTCGGCCGCGTGCGCTACACGGCGGTGCGGCGGGCCCACAACGAGCTCGCCGACCGCCTCGTCAACGAGGCTCTGGACGCGCAAGCCTGAGGTACACTGGCGGCGCCACGCGGATGTAGCTCAGTTGGCTAGAGCGTCTGCTTGCCATGCAGAAGGTCGAGGGTTCGAGTCCCTTCATCCGCTCTCGGAAACCCGCTGCTATCGGCGGGTTTCTGTGCGCTCTGGCCGCTAACGCGGCCGTAGCGCGAGCCGCTTAGTCAGGTTCTAGTTAGGTTTGGTCGCTGTGGGGGAGCCTGGAAGAACTGGTCGCTTGTCGGGGTTATGAACGCCGACGGCAGCGGGAAGACGCCGTTTCCGCGGTCGCTCTAGACGTAGTTCCTAAGCACGTTGGTTCATCCGGGCCGCCTTGGAGGCTGAGTGCTGTCCAAGGCAGCTCGACTACCGGTCAATGGAGATCGGAACGCGGACGAGGTCGCGGTCGGGTCCCTGCTGGCAGTTCTGCGTGTGGAACTGGGTGTAGTAGAGGTAGGCGGTCTTCCCGGTTGTCTCGAAGTTGCGAGAAGCGCTGGCAGGGTCGAGCACGGACGGGTAGTGGATGGGGTCGGGACCTCCGCACCTGTACGTCCACGGAAGCGGGGCGGCCAGGAGCAGCCTTCGTCGTGTCCAGTTGATGAGGTCGGACGAGGTCGAGTAGTAGAAGCCATCGTCGATTGCACCGACGAGCAGCCACTGGTTCGCTTCCGTGACGAACGTGAGGCTGCCGAGCGGGAGGCCGCCCAGCGAGGAGGGAGAGACGGCTCGGCAGAGATGATCGGCGGGGTTCACTGTCGAGCGGTACGGATCGATGAAGGTGGTGGAGAAGGCCGTGCCGCCGCTCCAGGCGCGCCACGAGGAGGGGTCGGCGAGTTCCTTGGTACGGATGAGGCAGAGGTGGTTGGTGTTGGGGGCCCCTTGCGGCTGCTCCTTGATGTCGACAAGGGCGTAGTAGTAGCCGTCGCGGTTGTGGACGATGTTGGACGGCTGTAACGCGCCGAACGATCCGCGGTCAGGGACGTAGCGATACGGATACGTCGCCACGAGCGCCGGGGGCGTGCTGTGGACGTACGTCCGGCCTCCGTCGGTGGAGACGGCGGAGGTGATCGTGTTCCACCAACACCTTCCGTAGCTCCCGGAGGGGCACTGCCCCGGATGTCTGTGGCCTTGATACTCGTCGTGGACGAGCGCGTAGATCGTGCTTCCATCCGACGTGAAGGTCGCCGCGATCCACTCAGCGTCGTCGTACGCCGCGGGGTCGGGGTTGCGATGCGACACGAACACGGCCGAGCAGTCATGCCGTAGGTGCTCGAGATCTGGCCCGAGGAACCGCCGCGTGGCGAAGTGCGAGGCGATGAGTTGCACGTGGCCAGCGGCATCGCGGAAGGCGCGCGCAGAGAGATCCGGAACGTCCCAGAGCGCACAGCGATCAGTCGTCCAGTCGAACACCAGCTGCGGCGAGGCCGTCACCCTAGCGGTCACCGGTTGTGGCGCTCGGACACGGAACGTGGCGACCCTAGTAGCCGACGCCCCACCTGCCGCGGTGATCGTCAGCTTGATCTTCAGAAGCTTCCCCGGCGCACTCGTCGGGACGACGAACGAGCTGCGAGCTGTCCCGCCCCTGAACGCCTCCGTATGCGGGATGACCTCCCCGGCGATCGAGGGTTCGCTGATCATCCTCCCCTTCATGAGCGGAGTCCGCGTGTCGCTGCGCGTCACCTTGAAGGCGATGCCGAACCGCTCTCCGGCACGCGCATGGACAGGAACGGTGACCGGCTTTCCGATCACCGGCGTCACCGAGCTGAGGGAAGTGCGCGCGATCGGCGCGGCGGCGGTCAACGTGGCTAGGAGGACACCCGCGACGGACAAGCCGATGAGTGAATGCCCCCTAGGAGTCATAGCCTTCCCTCCTCGATCGAGGAGGCACCCAGAAAAGACGGGCCTCCTCGTCAGCCTCATGCTGCCGCGAGTGGCGGCCTTCGACATCCGTGAGTTCACTGACCAGCGTGAGGAGTCACCACGGATTGGCGCCAGTTTCTTGAGTCCAGATCCGAGAGAGCCGCAGGCTTGTTCCCGGACGGCGCGGCCCGATCAAACGACTTGCGGATCACCTGACGACGCACGCGGGCACGTCTTAGGGGTCAGGTCTTTCTTAGGGGTCAGGGCTTGCATTCGGTCACTCGCGACTCGCTAGGGTTGGCCGGTGCGGGTCTACTTTGCCGGGCCGCTCTTCACACCCTACGAGCGGTCCTTCATCGACGAATGCGCGGCGACACTGCGAGGCGACGGGATCGACGTCTTCGTCCCGCACGAGAACGCGCTCGCGGCGGGCGACACGTCGCCGGCCACCATCTTCCAGAAGGACTGGAAGGGACTCGTGGAGTCGGACGCCGTCGTCGCACTGCTCGACGGGCCGCTGGTCGACGACGGGACGGCGTGCGAGATCGGCATCTTCTACGCCCTCATGCAGAGTGACCCGACCAAGAAGGGCATCCTCGGGCTCCTGACCGACCTGCGCGGCACGCTCGGCCACGAGGGGCACGGCCTGAATCTCTTCGTGCTCGGCTGCGTCGAGGCCGCCGGCAAGGTCTGCGCGTCGATGGACGAGGTGCGCGAGGCCCTTACCGGGTGGCGCGGCTAGGACCGCTTGCGCCGGTCCTTGCCGGACCGGCGGTCGCTCGTGGAACGACGGTCGCCTCCCGACCGGCGCTCGCCGCCCGGCGGACCGTCGTCGCTTCGGCGCCGGTCGCCGCCGGAACGACGGTCGTCGCCCGAACGCCGGTCGTCGCCAGAGCGTCGCTCCGCCATGGACCCATTGAAGGGCTTCCGGCGAGCGCGGTCAACCGATTTGCGCGGATACGTAGGCTGTAGCACGTGAGGCGCGAACTGAAGGCGGGGGCCGTCGGGGTTGCGCTCCTCGGCCTGCTCTTCGCCGTCGCCGCGGCCGCGAGGATCGGCCATCCCGGTGGCGATGCCACGGTGGTGGAGCGTTCCGTTCCGCACGGTGTGCAGGACGGCGTCGTGACGCTCGTCGCCGTCACGTACGGAATCGTGCTGCTGGTCGGCCTCGCCGCGGCGATCCGTTTTCGAGGCAAGTGGCGCGAGCCGGAGTCGCACTGGCTGCGGAACATGTTCCTCGTGGTCGCGCTGTTGCTGCTGATCACTTCGACCTATTACGCGATCGCACGGAGACCGCCGAAGCCGCCTCCGGACAGAAGCCGCATCGGACGAGAGCTGCGACCGGTCGCGGTGCCGCCGCGCGGTCGCGTGCCTGTTCGTCAGGCCGAGTTCAACTGGCCCCTCGCGATCTCGTTCGTCGGTCTCATCCTCGTCGGCGGAACCGTCGTCTTCTTCCGACTGCGCCGTCCGCCCGACGAGGTCGAGCTAGGGAGCCTCGAAGAGGATCTCGCGCACGCCGTGGAGACCACGATCGACGACCTGCGCAGAGAGACCGACGCCAGACGCGCCGTCATCGCGGCGTACGCGAACATGGAGCGCGTGCTCGCCTCGCACATGCTCGAGCGGCGCCGCGCCGAGACGCCGTTCGAGTATCTCGCGCGCGTACTGAAGGGCCTCGAGGTGCGGGAAGGTGCGGTTCGGCTCCTGACGCAGCTGTTCGAGTACGCGAAGTTCAGCCCGCACGAGATCGACTCGGCGATGAAGGAAGAGGCGATCGTGGCGCTCGAGAACGTGCGCGACGATCTCAGGCGTGAGGAGGCTGCGGCGTGAGGTGGATCGTCACGCGGGCGGTGAAGGTCGGGTTGGCAGTGAGCGTGGCCATCGGCATCACCGCGATCGCGAGTCCCGGTCTCGGCTCCGTCCTCGTCGACGCGTATCTCGTCGCGCTGGGCGGCGTGCTGCTGCTGGCACTCCTGCGAGCGACGATTGTGCTGGCGCCGTGGCAGGAGGGCTCGGAGTTCGAGCGAACGCTCGCGGGCATGCGGCGACGGCGACCAGAAGTGACGGAGCTCGGCTTCGCGCGGGACCTCGAGTCGTCGACGCTGAACGACTTCCACCTCCACCGGCGCCTGCGCCCGGTTCTGCAGGAGATCGCCGCGCATCGCCTGCTCACCCGCTACGGCGTCGACCTCGCTGCAGAGCCGGCGCGCGCGCGCGAGCTCGTCGGGCCGACGGCCTGGGAGCTCGTGCGACCCGAGCGGCCGTCGCCGGAGAACCGCCGGGCGCCGGGGCCGTCGCTGTCTCACCTGCGCCGCGTCGTCGCCGAGCTGGAGAGAATCTGACCATGATCGGCATCGAGGACGTCTCCCGGCGCAGCGAGCAGGTGCTCGCAGAGGTCGAGCGCGCGGTCGTCGGCAAGCACGACGAGCTCGAGCTCGTCCTGCTCGGCTTCCTCGCCGACGGCCACGTGTTGATCGAGGACTTCCCCGGCCTTGCGAAGACGCTGATCGCGCGGTCGTTCGCGCAGGCGTTCGACATGGACTTCGCGCGCATCCAGTTCACGCCGGACCTGATGCCCTCGGACGTCACGGGCTCGTCGATCTACAACCAGCGCACGTCCGACTTCGAGTTCCGGCCCGGCCCGATCTTCACGAACCTGCTGCTCGGCGACGAGATCAACCGGGCCCCGCCGAAGACACAGGCGGCGCTGCTCGAGGCGATGCAGGAGCGCCAGGTCACGATCGAAGGACACACGAACGAGCTGCAGCGGCCCTTCCTCGTCATCGCGACGCAAAACCCGATCGAGTACGAGGGGACCTACCCGCTGCCGGAAGCCCAGCTCGACCGGTTCCTGCTTCGGTTGCGGGTCGGGTACCCGAGCCGCCAGGACGAGTGGGCGATGCTCGAGAGCCGGCTCGCACGCGCCGCCGACGAGTTCCATCTCGAACCGGTCACCGACCGCGAGGGGCTCGTCGAGATGCAGCAGGCGATCGAGCAGGTTCACGTCTCCGAGGCAGTCGGCTCGTACATCGTCGACCTCGTCTCCTCGACACGCGCCAGCCAGCGCATTCAGGTCGGCGCGTCCCCGCGCGGCTCGCTCGCGCTGCTCAAGCTCTCGCGCTGCAAGGCTGCGCTGCAGGGGCGCGACTTCGTCACCCCGGAGGACGTGAAGGCGGTCGCCGTGCCTGCGCTCTCCCACCGGCTGATGCTGCGGCCGGAGCTGTGGGTGCAGCAGATTCGCCCCGAGGACGTGGTGAGGGAGTCGCTCGAGACGGTCCCGACTCCGGCGGCGGAGGACCTGACGGCCCGATCGCAGTGAGGCGGGCGGCCACCCCGAAGCTCGCCGGCTACGCAGGGCTCGGCGCGCTGGGGTTGCTCGCCGCGCTGGCCGTGAGACTGCCCGAGCTGGTGGCGCTCGCGGCGCCGTTCATGCTCGTCGCGGGGGTCGGCCTCTTCCGCGCCCGGCGTCCCGAGATCGGGGTAGAGGTCGCGGTCGAACGAGAGCGGTTGCTCGAGGGCGAGGAGACCGAGGTGCGCGTGACGCTCGAGGCCGCCGTCGGCGCGGAGCGGGTCGAAGTGCTGCTCGAGCTGCCGCAAGAGCTGAGCGTGGTGGACGGGGCGAACCCGCGCACGCTCCACCTGGCAGATGGAGAGCAGCGCGAGCTCTCGTTCCAGGTCGTCTGCCGCCGCTGGGGCGGCTTCCGTGTGGGGCGCGTGCATCTGAGGACGCACGACGCGCTCGGGTTGCTGCGGCACGAGGCAGTCGTCGACCGGCGTCGGCCGCTGAAGGTGTACCCGCACGAAGAGGAGCTCTGGAACGTGCTTCGTCCCGCCGACACGCAGGTCTTCGCGGGGCACCACGTCTCGCGTCAGAAGGCCGAGGGGATCGAGTTCGCCGACCTGAGGCGGTTCGTCCCCGGTGACCGGATCCGCCGTGTGAACTGGCGCGCCAGTGCACGCCGCGGCGAGCTGTGGGTGAACGAGCACCACGCGGA
Source organism: Gaiellaceae bacterium (assembly GCA_035764165.1). Lineage (GTDB taxonomy): Bacteria > Actinomycetota > Thermoleophilia > Gaiellales > Gaiellaceae > 3-1-20CM-4-69-9. Next base: position 254,545 of record DASTZS010000031.1, read on the forward strand.
GCGAAACGCCGACGTCGTCGTCTTCCTCGACTCCTTCGCCGAAGCCCGCCTCGGCGGGCGGGGCACACTCGACCTCGCCTTGCGTGCCGCGGCCACCCTGACCGAACGGTTCCTCCGTCAGAAGGACCGCGTCGGGTTCCTGACCTTCGGCGGCATGCTCAACTGGCTCCTGCCGTCCACGGGCATGCGTCAGCTGTACCGCATCGTCGACGCGATGCTCGACACCGAGATCATCCTCACGTACGCGTGGCGCGACATCGCCGTCGTCCCGAGGCGGACGCTGCCGCCGCAGGCGCTCGTGCTCGCGCTCACGCCGCTGATCGACGACCGAGCGGCCGACGCACTGCTCGATCTGCGCGGGCGCGGCTTCGACCTCGTCGTCGTCGAGATCTCGCCGCTGCCGTTCCTGCCGCAGCCCCGGGACGAGCTCCACGAGCTCGGCCTGCGGCTGTGGCGCCTACGGCGCGAGGCGATTCGCGGCCGCTTCGAGCGCGCCGCCGTTCCCGTCGCGGTGTGGGACGACGGCTCGTCGCTCGCAGCCGCGCTGGAGGAGGTGAGCTCATACCGGCGACACGCCAGACTCGCGCGCGCCTAGCGGCGGCGCTCCCTGCGCTCGGCCTGCTTGCAAGCGTGGTGCTCTATTCCGTGCTCGGCAACGACCGGCTGGTGGAGGTCGTCGCCGGTGTGGGCGCGGCCGGCCTCTTGCTCTGCGTCGTCGCGCTCGCCGGGCGCTGGCCGGCGGTCATTCCGTTCGGTCTGGCCGGCGTGGGAGCGAGCTATGCCCTCTTCCTCAGCCTGCGCGAACGCGTGGTCGACTCCCATGCGCCGCTGGTCGCAGCCGCGCTGTTCGCAGCCGCCGAGCTGGCCTTCTGGTCGATCGAGCCCCGGGTCGGCGGCGACCGAGCCGTCGTCGCAAGGAGAGTCGTCTACGTCTGCCTCGGCGCGCTCGGTGCAGGACTGCTCGGCGGGATCCTGTTGCTGCTGACCGCCGGCGTGAGCGGTGGTGTCGTGCTCGAGGCGGTCGGCGTGGTGTCTGCGGTCGTCGCGCTCGCGATCGTGACGCGCCTCGCCGCGCGCGCGCGAACGGCCTAGTCCTCTTCCCCGAGGGCATCGGCCAGCAGCCCGCACGCGTACGCGCGCCAGGCGAGCTCGGGATCGCTCAGCCGCCGGAGGGCGGCCGGGTCGGCGTCGAGCGCAGCGATCGCGGCGGCGAGGGCCGCCCGCCGGTCGGGCGCGTCGAGGTCGCGCGCGAGCTCCAGCACGGCAGGATCGTCGAGCGCCGGCTCGCGTTCCAATCCACCGCCTGCCGCGAAGACGAACAGCGCTCGGCGGATGGCCGCGTTCCGCTCGACCTCGTCGAGCGAGACTTCCTGACCCGCGACGTACGCGAGCACGACGAGATCGATGTCGCTACTCGCCGTCGCTCGGACACTCGCCTTCGCAGCAGCCGGGAACCGTAAGTCCGGGGGGTGTCCTCAGACGGTGTACTCGTCCGCGATCGCGAGCGCTTCGTCGAGGATGCCGATTCCCTCGTCGATCTCCTCGCGCGTGATCGTCAGCGGCGGCGCCACGATGATCACGTTCCAGTGCGTCATCAGGTAGAGGCCGCGCTCGAGCGCCGCCTTCGCCGTGCGCGCGACCGGCGCGAAGGCCTCGCCTCTGGCGTTGAACGGGACGAGCGGCTCGCGCGTCTCGCGGCTCTTGACGAGCTCGACGCCCCAGAAGCAGCCGAGCCCACGCACCTCCCCGATGGAGGGGTGCTTCTCCTGCAGCTCGCGCAGCTTGGCGGCGAAGACCGTGCCCATCTCGGCGGAGTTCTCGACGATGCCCTCTTCCTTGAAGGCCTCGATCGACGCCACGGCGGAGGCGCAGGCGAGTGGATGGCCCGAGTATGTGAGTCCGCCTGCGAAGTACTTGTCGCGCACCCAGTCGGCGATCGGCTTGCGCACGACCATCGCGCCGAGCGGGACGTAGCCGGAGTTGATGCCCTTGGCGACGGTGAGGATGTCCGGCACGACATCCCAGTTCTCGACTCCGAACCACTTGCCCGTACGCCCGAAGCCCGCCATCACCTCGTCGGCGATGAGGAGGATGCCGTGGCGGTCGCAGACCTCGCGGATCGCCTGGACGTAGCCGTCGGGCGGGACGATGATGCCGTTCGTGCCGACGATCGTCTCGAGAATCACGGCCGCGACGGTGTGCGCGCCCTCGTACTGGAGGATCTCCTCGAGGTGCGGCGCGCCGGTGCAGACCGGGCACGGATCGGGATGCCCGGCGGGACACCGGTACGTGTAGGGATCGAGCATCCGCACGACGCCGGGGAGGCCCGGCTCGGCCGGCCAGCGGCGTGGATCGCCGGTAAGCGTGATCGCGCCGCCGGTCGCACCGTGGTAGGAGCGGTAGCGCGCGATGATCTTGTGGCGCCCCGTGTACCAGCGGGCGAGCTTGATCGCGTTCTCGTTCGCCTCGGCGCCGCCGTTCGTGAAGAACGACATCTGCAGGTCGCCGGGGGTGACCTCGGCCAGCATGCGCGCGAGTGTCGAGCGTGCCTCCGTCGCCATCGGCGGGCCGATCGTGCAGAGCTTGTCGGCCTGCTCCTTGATCGCGGCGACGATCTTCGGATGCTGGTGCCCGATCGAGACGTTGACGAGCTGCGAGGCGAAGTCGAGGTAGCGCTTGCCGTCGTAGTCCCAGAAGTAGCGCCCCTCTCCGCCGGCGACGGGGATGGGATCGACGGCGTCCTGCACCGACCAGGAATGGAGGACGTACTGCTTCGCGTCGGAGACGACCTGGCGGCCGAGCTCGGTGTTCGTCTCGAGAGTCGCCACTACGGCGGAGCTTAGCCTCCTCCGAAGCTCGAGGGGATCTTTGCCGGCGGGGAGCCGATCACGATCGCGATCTCCCGCTGGTCCTCGAGCGTGATCGCCCGGGGGTCGCTGGTGATGGGCTTGCCGTCGACGTACACGGCAATCGGCGCGGCCGGCTTGCAGTAGCCCCCGATGCAGGTGGGATCGAGGCGGACGTCCCACTCCGTGAAGAACTCGCCCAGCGTGTTGAACTCGTGCTCCTTCGCCTCGGTGTGGAGCACGCCGTCGGCGAAATGGGTGTGCAGCGGGGAGATGCAGGGCTTGGCGCAAGGCGGGCTGATCCCGCCGTACCCGGTCGAGCCGTCGTTGGCCTGGAAACGCTTGACGGCGGGATTGTCGACGTCGATCCCGATGCCGGCCGGTACCGTCACCGGCTTGCCGTTGACGAAGACGTCGAGGTGGGCGTGGACGTGGAGGAACACGAACTCGTGCGTCTCGGGCGTCAGCCCCGCCCGCTGCGTCAGCGCCATCGGGTTCTTCGGCGCCGGCCACGGGACAGCCCCTCGAGCAGGTGTAGGCGCCGCCTTCGCGGGCACGACCTCCGCCTGGTTGCCGCCGCCACAGCCGGCCAGTGCCAGCGCCAGCGCGCACCCCGCCAACATCCTCATCGACCGGACCCTATCCGCGGTACCCTGGGCAGGTCACTGCAGGGAGGAGCGAAATGACCGAGCTGGCGACACCGCCCGTCGAGCGAGAACAAGACGTCAAGCGCATCAACCACTGGATCGGCGGCCGTATCGTCGAGGGCCGGTCGGGTCGCAGCGGCCCTGTCTTCAATCCGGCGCTCGGCCGGCAGACGGGAGACGTCGACTTCGCCACGTCGGAGGAGGTCGACCAGGCTGTTCAGGCGGCCAGGGAAGCGTTCCCCGGCTGGCGGGCCATCTCGCTCTCGAAACGGACGGCGATCTTCTTCAACATCCGCGAGCTCGTCCACGAGCGCCACGAGGAGATCGCGCGGATCCTGACTGCGGAGCACGGCAAGGTGCTCTCGGACGCGATGGGCGAGGTCGCGCGCGGGCTCGAGGTGGTCGAGTACTGCTGCGGCATCCCCGAGCTCCTCAAGGGCGAGTTCTCCGAGCAGGCGTCGACCGGCATCGACGTGTACTCGATCAGGCAGCCGCTCGGCGTGGTGGCCGGCATCACGCCCTTCAACTTCCCCGCGATGGTGCCCATGTGGATGTGGGCGCCGGCGCTCGCCTGCGGCAACACGTTCGTGCTGAAGCCGTCGGAGAAAGATCCGTCCGCGTCGATCTACACCGCCGAGCTCCTGAAGGAAGCCGGGGTGCCGGACGGCGTCTTCAACGTCGTGCACGGCGACAAGGTCGCCGTCGACTCCGTGCTCGAGCATCCAGACATCGCGGCGGTGTCGTTCGTCGGCTCGACGCCGATCGCGCGGTACGTCTACGAGACGGGCACGAAGCATGGCAAGCGCATGCAGGCGCTCGGAGGCGCCAAGAACCACATGATCGTCCTCCCGGATGCGGACATCGACATGGCGGCGGACGCGGCGGTGAGCGCGGCCTACGGCTCGGCGGGCGAGCGCTGCATGGCGATCTCGCAGGTCGTCGCCGTCGGCGACGCGGCCGACCGTCTGGTGCAGGCCATCCAGCAGCGTCTGCCGAAGATCAAGGTCGGCAACGGCCTCGAGCCCGACGTCGAGATGGGCCCGCTCGTGACGCGCGAGCACCGCGACAAGGTGGCGTCGTACATCGACGGCGCGCGCGAGCAGGGCGCGGAGGTCGTGGCGGACGGCAGGGAGAGCGCGCCCGACGGCGACGGCTTCTTCCTCGGCGTTTCGCTGCTCGACAACGTGACGCCGGAGATGGACGCCTACAAGGACGAGATCTTCGGGCCGGTCCTCGGCGTGACGCGGGTCGGAACCTACAACGAGGCCGTGCGGCTCGTGAACGAGAACCCGTATGGCAACGGCACCGCCATCTTCACGCGGGACGGCGGCGTCGCGCGCCAGTTCCAGTTCGACGTGCAGGCGGGCATGGTCGGGATCAACGTGCCCATTCCGGTGCCCGTCGCGTACTACTCGTTCGGCGGGTGGAAGAACTCCCTCTTCGGCGACTCGCACATCTACGGCCCCGAGGGCATCAACTTCTACACGCGCGGCAAGGTCGTCACCTCGCGCTGGCCCGACCCGGCCACCTCGAAGGTCGACCTCGGCTTCCCGCGAACGCGCTAGCACTCCGGCCTTCCCGCCACGCCGGACATGTCCTAGGGACAGTCCCTCGGACGTGTCCGCGGCGGACCGGTCGTAGGGACATGTCTCAGGGACAGTCCCCGGGACATGGACGCGATAGCGTAGGCCGGTGACGGAGCCGCCCTACCGGCCGCTCGACGCGCAGATCATCCCGCGCTTCGCCGGGATCCGCACCTACATGCGCGCCCCGCACGTGACGGTGCTCGACGGCGTCGACGCCGCCGTCTACGGCATCCCCTTCGACACCGCGACGTCGTACAGGACGGGAGCCCGCTTCGGCCCCGAGGCGATCCGGTCGGCGTCCGCGCTCATCCGTCCGTATCACCCTGCGCTCGACGTCAACGTCGTCGAGGCGCTCTCGATCGTCGACTACGGTGACCTGCCCGTCTCACCCGGCGACACCGAGCGCACCTACGCACAGGTGGAGGAGACGCTCGCGCCGGTCGTCGACGCCGGCGTCTTCCCGGTCGCGCTCGGGGGCGACCACTCGATCACGCTCGCCGAGTTGCGCGTCCTCGCGAGGCGCCATGGCCCGCTCGCCCTCGTCCAGCTCGACTCGCACGCCGACACGTGGGAGCAGTACTTCGGCCAGCGCTACTTCCACGGCACGACCTTCAAGCGGGCGGCGGAGGAGGGCCTGCTCGACCCCGCAGCCTCGGTGCAGGCGGGAATGCGCGGTCCCGTTTACGACGACTCGGACCTCGCGGGCGCACGCGAGCTCGGCTTCACGGTGATCGAGAGCGAGGACCTGCGCGCGCTCGGCCCGCTGCGCTACGGCACGCTCGTCCGCGAGCAGGTGGGGGAGAGGCCCGTCTTCCTCTCGTTCGACATCGACTTCCTCGACCCGGCGTTCGCACCCGGCACGGGGACGCCGGAGGTCGCCGGCTTCTCGACGGCCGAGGCGGTCGCCTTCCTCCGCAGCCTGAAAGGGATCAACCTCGTCGGCTGCGACGTCGTCGAGGTGAGCCCGGCCTACGACGGGCCGGGCCAGCCGACCGCGCTCGCGGCCGCCAACGTCGTCTTCGAGCTGCTCGCGCTGCGGGCGCTGGCTACGCGGCGGCGGTAGCCGCCGGCTTCAGCTCCTCGCCGAACTTCGCCCGCGCGACGAACTGCCCGACGCCCGGCTCGGCGACGAGCTCGTCCCCCTCGACGAGGATCTGCCCGCGCAGCAGGACGACCTCCGGCGTGCCGGTGACCTCGGTGCCCTCGTAGAGGTTGTAGTCCGTCTTCGAGTGCTGCGTCGTCGCCGAGATCGTGACCTCCTTCTCGGGATCGAAGACGACGATGTCGGCGTCGGAGCCGACCGCGACGGTGCCCTTGCGCGGATAGAGCCCGAACAGCTTCGCCGGGTTCGTGGCGAGCAGCTCGACCATCCGGTTGAGCGAGATCCGCCCGGCGCGCGCGCCGAACTCGTGGATCATCTGCAGCCGGTTCTCGAGCCCCGGCCCGCCGTTCGGGATCTTCGAGAAGTCGTCCTTGCCCATCGTCTTCTGCCCGTCCCACAGGAACGCGCAGTGGTCGGTCGAGATCGCCGAGAGCGTGTCGGTGCGCACGGCGTTCCAAAGGACGTCCTGGTTCGCCTTCGCACGCGGCGGCGGCGTGTACACGTACTTGGCCCCTTCGAAGTTCGGCCGCTCGAGGAACGTGTAGTCGACGAAGAAGTACTGCGTGCAGGTCTCGCCCCAGACGTCCCAGCCCTTCTCCCGGGCGAGCTGGATCGGCTCGACCGCCTCCTTGCAGGACACGTGCACGACGTAGAGCGGGGCGCCGGCGACGCGCGCGAGCTGGATCGCCCGGTTCGTCGCTTCGCCCTCCGTCTCCGGGGGCCGTGTCAGCGCGTGCCAGTGCGGCTCGGTGTGTCCCTGCGCGAGCGCCTTCTTCACGAGCACGTCGATCGCGTCGCCGTTCTCTGCAAGAACCATCACGAGCGCGCCCGTCTCGGCCGCGACCTCCATCGTCTTGAAGAGCGTCTCGTCGTCGACCATCAGTGCGCCCTTGTACGCCATGAAGAGCTTGTACGAGGTGATGCCCTGATCCGGGAGCGAGGCGAGCTCCTCGAGGGAGCCGCCTTCCCGCAGGTCGGTGACCGCCATGTGGTAGCCCATGTCGATCACCTGCTTGCCGTTCGCCTTGGCGCGCCACTCCTCGATCGCGTCGCCGAAGGACGATCCCGGCGGCTGGATGATGAAGTCGACGTGGCACGTCGTGCCGCCGAAGGCCGCAGCCGTCTGGCCGGACTGCACGTCGTCGATCGTCGTCGTGCCGCCGAACGGCATGTCGAGGTGTGTATGGGGGTCGACACAGCCGGGAAGCACGTACTTCCCGGCTGCGTCGATCACTCGCTCGGCCTGGAGATCGAGCGATTCGCCGATCATGGAGATCCGCTCGCCCTCGACGTAAACGTCGCCGACGTAGTCGTCGGCCGCGGTGATGATGCGGCCGCCTTTGATCAGTACGGACATCGCGGGTCTCCCTTCCTCGGCCTCGTCGTCTACTTCCCTCCGGGTGTGACCTTGACCTTGGCCTTCTTCCACTTCTTGCCGGTCACGTCCACGCCCTGACTCTTCAACTGCGCCACGGCGGCCTTCGCCAGGTCGGCGCGGTATGCGCCCGAGGGCGCCTTCGAGATCACCTTGAACTGCTTCGAGATGCTCGCGGTGCGTGCGAACGCCTTCGTGTCCATGATCCCGACGCCCTTCGGTGCCGGCCAGATGAGCGCGTTGATCTCGTTCATCATCCACTTCTGGTGGCCGCCCAGCAGGGTCGGTCCCTGCGCGAGGACGATCTTGGTGCAGTCGGCGGCATGGTCACGGCAGTAGATCCAGCCCTTGAGCGAAGCGGCGAGGAACTTCTTCGCCGTCGCCTGGTGCCCCTTGTCCTTGATCCACTTCTCCGTCGTGAAGATGCCGTCCTCGAGCATGCCCGTGCCAGCGTTCTCCATCTTGATCACGTTCAGCTCGCTGAGCTTCGTCAGCTTGCCCGTCTTCGGGTTGTTCGTCTCGAGCACCTGAGCGAGCTCGTTGTACGTCATCGCGGAGGCCGAGTCGACCTGCCTGTTCATGAACAGGTTCATGTCGAACGGCTGCTTCACGATTGTCACGCCCTGGTTCTTCGCAGGATTCATCCCGGCCTTGACGAGCGCGGCAAAGAGCTCGTACTCGTTGCCGCCGAGCCAGTTGGCGACCTTCTTGCCCCGCATCTTCGCGATCGTGTTGATGCCGCTGTCCTTCCAGGTCAGCTGCGTCATCCCCGAACGCGTGAACACCTGTGCGATGTTGACGAGCTTCGTTCCCTTGTCGCGCGCAGACAGGAGGCTCGGGAGCCAGTCGATGCCGAACTCCGCCTGCCCGCCGGCGACGACCTGCTCCGGGATGATGTCCGGCCCGCCGATCTTGATCTTGACGTCGAGCCCGGCCTGCTTGTAGTACCCCTTCGCCTTCGCCGCGTAGTAGCCGGCGAACTGAGCTTGTGTGACCCACTTCAGCTGCAGCGTGACCTTCGTCGCCGCTGTCTTCCCTTGCTTCGCGGGCGACGCGCCCGCCCCGGCCGCCGCCCAGACGGCGCTTGCGAGCACGATGGCCGCGATCCCCCCGACCCAGTACCTACGGTGCTTCATCCACTCCCCTTTCCTGACGGTGGTCCTGCGGTCGATTCTGCCCTCTTCTCAGTCGGATGTCGATGGAACCCAGCGCAGCGTCAGCCGCTCGAGCGCGGCGACTGCGACGTAGAGCGCGATTCCGAGGAGGCAGGCCAGGAAGATCCCGGCCCAGGCCTCGGTGAACTGGAAGACGCGGGCCCTTGTGAGGATCAGCACACCCAGGGCGTTCAGGGCGCCGCCGAAGTACTCGCCGACGACGGCGCCGATCATCGCCAGCACCGTCGCCACCTTCAGGCCGGTGAAGATGAACGGCAGCGCCGTCGGGATGCGCACGCGGCGGAAGATCTCGACCTGCCCCGCGGCATACGACTCCATCAGCTCGAGCGCGCGCGGGTTGACCGAGGTGAGGCCGCGCAAGGTGTTGACGAGCACCGGGAAGAAGCAGAGGACTGCGGCAATCGAGATCTTGGAGCTCTTGTCGAGCGGCGAGAACCACGTGTTCGTGATCGGGGCGAAGGCGATGATCGGGATCGCGTTCGCAGCGATCGCATAGGGCATGAACGCCGTGCCGAGGATCCGCCAGCGCGCCAACACGAGCGCGACGAGGATCGCGAAGCCCGAGCCGAGCACGAAGCCGCCGAGCGCCTCCTGGAAGGTGAACCAGCCCGCGGCCCAGAGCTCCGAGCGCGTGTCCCAGAAGGTCGTCACGATTGCGGAGGGCTTCGGCAGCAGGAACGCCTGCACATCGAGCGCGCGGATCAATCCCTCCCAGAGGGCGATCGTGCCGACCCCGACGACGACCGCCGGCAGCCAGTCGGTCAGGCTGCGGCCGACGAGCCGCGCCATGCCGCCGCGCGGGACCGGCTGGACGGCTGCGGGGGCCGTGCTCAAGCGGGCGCGCGCTCCATGTCGTGGCCGAGGTGAAGCGCTTCGCGCACCTCCGTGACGAGCTCGAAGAAGCGCGGCTCTTCGCGTGTCGTCGCGGTGCGGGGCTGCGGGAGGTCGATCGGGATCAGATTGGAGATCCGGCCCGGCCGGGGCGACATGACGACGACGCGCGTCGAGAGGAAGACTGCCTCCGCGATCGAGTGCGTCACGAAGACGACGGTGGAGCCGCTCGCCTCCCAGATCCGCAGCAGCTCCATGTTCATGCGCTCGCGGGTCATCTCGTCGAGCGCGCCGAAGGGCTCGTCCATCAGCAGCAGCGCCGGGTCGAACGAGAGCGCGCGTGCGATCGCGACGCGCTGCTGCATGCCGCCCGAGAGCTGCCAGGGATGGTGGTTCTCGAAGCCGGTCAGCTCGACGAGGTCGACCATCTCCTTCACCTTCTCCGCGCGGCGTCGCCGGTCCCAGCGCGCCACCTCGAGCGGTAGCGCGATGTTCTTCGCCGCCGTGCGCCAGTCGTAGAGGACGGCGTCCTGGAAGACGATCCCGTAGTCGCGGTCGACACGCGCCTGCCGCGCCGGCTTGCCGTTGACGACGGCGGTGCCGGAGGTCGGCTGGATCAGGTCGCCGATGATCCGCAGCAGCGTCGACTTGCCGCACCCCGACGGCCCGATCAGCGACACGAACTCGCCCGCCTCGATCCCGAGGTCGATGCCCTGCAGCGCCGTCGTCTCGCCGAAACGCTTCGTCACGTCCTTGATCTGCACCACGCTCATGTGCGCCCCTCGCCGGCGCGGGCTCCCGCCGGCCGAAGCCCGGCTTCGCCCCCGCCTGGCGCCGCTGGCGGCAGGATGCTGCGCTCGCGTCGCTCGGCCGTACACTCAAGCACTGTCCTCGCGCCGCTCGCTTGCCTCCTTTGCCAGCGGCGGCCGAGGAACGCACATGGCACCCAGCGTCTTCGTCTGGTCACGCGACATTCTCCGGTGCGCGGCGCACGACGAGCTTCTCGGCGATCAGCACCACGATGAAGAACGAGATGCCGAGCGCCGCGGCGACGACGTTCGTCGCCCAGAGCCCGGTCGGCTGCGTCGTGTAGTACTGGCTGTAGTTGATGATCTGGCCGCCAAGCCCGTCCTGAATCGACGACGGCAGCTCGCCGATGATCGCCCCGACGACGCTCGCCGTGGCGGACACCTTCAGCGCGGCGAAGATGTACGGAAGTGCCGCGGGCACGCGCAGCTTCCAGAGGACGCGCCAGCTGCCGGCCGCGTACGAGCGCATCAACTCGAGCGCGCGGCGGTCGGCGGCGTGCAGGCCGCGGATCGTGTTGATCGTCACCGGGAAGAAGGTCAGGTAGGCGGCGATGACCGCGACCGCGCCCCAGTCCTGGAAGCGAACGGGCAGCTTCGGGTTCAGCCAGACGACGACCATCGGCGCGACGACCAGGATCGGCACCGTCTGCGACGCGACGATCCAGGGCAGCAGCCCGCGCTGAAGGACGCGGAAGTGTGCGAGCAGCACGCCGAGCGCGAAGCCGAGCACCGCCCCGAGCGCGAAACCGACCGCCGCCTCCTTCGCCGTGAACGCGGCCGCCTTCAGCAGGATCGTGATCAGCCGCGGGCCGACGCCGCCGGGGCGGGCGTGGTCGAAGAGCGCCTGGAAGATGGTGTGCAGGTGCGGCATCGACGTGTCGGTGACGACGAAGGGCCGGGTCCAGTGCTCGCGCATCCAGAGCCAGCGGTAGCCCTCCCAGAATCCCCACAGAGCCGCCAGCACGAGCAGGAAGAGCGCGGCGCGGCCGAGCCCGCGCACCGCGATTGCCCGGGCGCGCGGCCGTTCCAGCGCGATTGCCGCCATCGAGGGATGCTTACCACATCGTTTAGATTCGCTCCATGGCCCTCGACCCACGGCGAACCGTCGCTGAGCTTCGGGAGCTCCGGGAGCTGACCGGAGACGAGAACGGCGCTCAGCGCGTCGCGTGGACGGCCACCTGGGAGCAGGCGCGGGAGTGGCTGCGGCAGAAGCTGGCCGGAAGCGGGGCGGAGGAGACGGTCGACGCGGCCGGGAACCAGTGGTTCACGCTTCGGGGCGCGTCGGAGCCGGCGGTGCTGATCGGCGGTCACATCGACTCGGTGCCCAACGGCGGCTGGCTCGACGGTGCCCTGAACGTCATGGCAGGCGTCGAGGTCCTGCGCCGGATCGCCACCGAGGGGACACCTGCCGCAACCGTCAGGCTCGTCAACTGGGCGGACGAGGAGGGGGCCCGGTTCGGCCGCTCGCTCTTCGGCTCCTCGGCCGCGGCCGGGTCGATGGCCGACCAGCAGGAGCTCAGGTCACGGAAGGATGCCGCCGGGATCGCGCTGCCGGACGCTCTGCGCGAGCACGGGGTCGACCTCGACTCCGCGCTCGATGCCTCGAGCGAGCTCGCCGGCGCCGCCGCCTACCTCGAGCTGCACATCGAGCAGGGGCCGGTGCTCGAGGCGATCGACCTGCCGCTCGGCGTCGTGCTCGGGACGTTCGGCGTCGAGCGCCACCAGGTCACCTTCCGCGGGCAGGCCGCACACGCCGGGTCGACGCCGATGGACAAGCGACGCGACGCACTTGCCGGGGCTGCGCGCCTCGAGCTGGAGATCCGCGAGATCGCGAAGCGCACCGGCGGCGGCGCCGTCTGCACCATGGGCGGCGTCGTCACGAAGCCGGGCATCGTCACGTCGGTCGTCGAGACAGCCGAATGCCTCCTCGACCAGCGTCACCTGGACGCGGCGAAGCTCGCAGCGATGCTGGACGACGCGAAGCGCGCGTCCGAGCAGTTCGCCCGCGAGGAGGACCTCGAGGTCGAATGGGACCGGATCTGGAACATCGAGCCGATCCTGTTCGACGAGGCCCTGATCGAGCTCGCCGACGAATCGATCCGGGAGGTTGCGGGCACGTCCCACCGTCTGCCGAGCGGCCCGCTGCACGATGCCGCCGAGGTTGCGCGCGCGGGTGTGCCGACCGTGATGCTGTTCGTGCAGTCCCTGCGCGGCCTCTCGCACACGAAGCTCGAGGACACGAAGGAAGAGCACCTCGAGCTCTCGGTGCAGGCGCTCGACAAGCTCGCTTCGAAGACGATCGACCGCGTCGGCGCCTAACTCATCCGGATCAGAAGACCCGGACGAGCGCCACGCCCGCGCCGACGAGCAGCATGCCGAGGATCCGTCCCGCGCTGACGTGCTTTTGCTCGAAGCCGACCCAGCCGAAGTGGTCGATCAGCAGCGAGGCGAGCGCCTGGCCGGCGACGATCAGCGCGATCAGGGTCGCGGCGCCGAGCTTGGGCGCCGAGACGATCGACGACACGACGTAGAGCGCGCCGAGGGCACCGCCGAGCCACACCCACCACGGCGCGTGGCCGAGCCGCCCGCCCGAAGGCAGCGGCTTGAAGACCAAGGCCGCTGCGATCACAAGCACGATCGCCCCGGTGAGGAACGACACGAACGCCGCCCGCACCGGGCTGTGCAGCCACGTCGCCAACTGCGCGTTGATCCCGGCCTGGAACGGCAGCGCCGCGCCGGCCGCAAAAGCGAAGAGGAGATAGGCCCAGACCATTTGTTCGAGGCGTTTTCGCGGCGGTATGCTCGTTCCCCTGCCAGCGACCGGGGAGGATCGATGCTCAGCTTCGGCGTAACCGTTCTGCCGGACCCGCCCTACCAGCGGATGATCGAGCTGATGCAACTCGCCGAGCAGCACGGCTTCGAGTACGCCTGGACCTACGACTCGCACATCCTCTGGGAGGAGTCCTACGCGACCCTGCCGCTCGCAGCTGCGCAAACGAGCAAGATCAAGCTCGGCCACTTCGTGACGAATCCGGGCATCCGCGACCCGACGATCACGGCGAGCTGGTACGCGACGATGCAGGACATCTCCGACGGCCGGATGGCGATGGGCATCGGCCGCGGCGATTCCTCGCGGCGCGTCGTCGGGCTGCAGCCGGTCAAGGTGGCGGAGTTCGAGCGGCGCTGCGCGATGATCAAGGACTTGATGAACGGCCGCCCGGTCGACTGGAACGAGAAGGAGCTGCAGCTGAAATGGGTGCGCGAGGAGCTCCCGGATGTGCCGATGTGGATCGCGGGCTACGGGCCGAAGGCGCTCGCCGTCGCCGGCCGTGTCGCCGACGGCGTCATCATCCAGCTCGCGGACCCGGTGATCATCCAGTGGATCATGGACACGGCGCGCCGCGCCGCCGAGGAAGCCGGACGCGATCCTGGCCAGCTGAAGTGCATCGTCGGAGCACCGAGCCACATCTCGGACGACATCGCCGACGCCCGCGACCAGTCGCGCTGGTTCCCCGCCATGGTCTCCAACCACGTCATGGACCTGATCGAGCGCTACGGCGAGGACTCCGAGATCCCGAAGGACCTGACGGAGTACGTCAAGGCACGGAAGTTCTACGACTACAAGGATCACTCACGCGTCGGTGCCGCGCACGGAGAGTTCGTGACGGACGAGATCGTCGACCGCTTCTGCGTCCTCGGCACGGTCGCCGACGCGACGAAGAAGCTGAAGGAGCTCGAGTCGATCGGCGTCGACCAGTTCAACGTCTACCTGATGACGCACGGTCAGGAGGAGACGCTCCGCTCGTACGGCGACGAGATCATCCCGCAGTTCACCGGCGTCGCAGCCTGAGCTCGCGGCTACCCTGGGCTGATGGCCCGGGGGCTGGTCGCCGTAGCGCTTTTGGTGTTGCTCGCCGCGGGCTGCGGCGGAACGACGAAGCGCGCCGCGGAAGTGACGACGTATCCCGTGGAGACGGTCGAGGTGCAGTCGAACGCGCCTCGGCGCTGTGAGGGCGAGTCGAAGGCGAAGCAAACCGTTCAGCGCCGCCGCCTCGAGCGTGATCTCGTCGGCCTGCGGATCGCCGCCAAGACGGTGAAGGGTCACACGGAGTACGGCAATGCCGCGTTGATGAAGGCGGTTGACCGCTTCGAGCGTGACGTCGCGCAGGAAGCGCTGCCGATCCACAAGCGCGCACGCTTCATCGACCTCGCCGCGGCGATCGTCGCGCCGCGCTGCTACTGGTGCTTCCAGATCCTCGAGTCGAACCGGCCGATCGCGGGTGGTGGAAAGCTGGCCTGCGGGTAGGGTCCCCGCGTGCCGACGCTCCTCGTCTTCGGAGCACGAAATCTTGGGCGCGTGCTCGCGACCGAGTTCGCGGCGGAGGGCTGGCGCGTCGCCGGTGTTGCACGGAGCGAGAAGACGATCCGCTCCCTCGTCGAGGACGTGCCCGGTGCTGTGGGTGTCATCGCCGACGCCTCGAAGCCGGACGACCTCGAGCGTGTCTTTCGCGACGTCGGCGACGTCGACCTGGTCGTCAACGCGATCACGACGAACCCGAGTTTCGGCGGCCCGATCCACGAGGCGCCGCCCGATGCGCTGAACCCATACATCACCGACCTCCTGCCGGCGATCTTCAACGTCCTGCGCGTCAGCGGCCGCGTGCTCGTCGCGCGCGGCAGCGGCACGCTGGTGCAGGTCACCGGCGGATCCGCCCGGCGCGGCAATCCCGGCCGTGGACCGTGGGCGGCGGCGGCGTTCGCCACACGCGCGTTGGTTCAGTCGCAGGCGGCGGAGCTGCGCGAGCACGGGGTGCACGCCGCGCTGCTGATCGTGGACGCCGTGATCGAGAGCGAGAAGACGGCCGGGTGGCTCGAGAACGAGCCGCCCGAGAAGTCGGCCTCGATGGAAGAGGTCGTCGAGGCGGTCAAGTACCTGCACGGCCAGAGTCCCCGCGGCTGGACGCACGAGCTGCAACTCACGCCGGCGCTCGAGCGCTGGGTGCCGTAGCGCGGGGATACCATGGCCGCGGCAGGGCGCCGTGGCCGAGTGGTTAGGCAGAGGCCTGCAAAGCCTCGTACAGCGGTTCGAATCCGCTCGGCGCCTCTTCTTGCCCGGGCCCCGAGGACATCGTCATGCGTCACGTCGAGGCGTTCAAGGCGCACGATCTCGACGGCCTCCACGCCTGCTTCGCGTCCAACGCGACGTGGGTCACGGGCACCAACCGCTCCCAGGGGAAAATCTACTGCGAGGGCTCGGCCCGCGCGTAGGCGGCCAGGGCTCCGAGGAGGAGCACGAGCCCGGCTGCGAGCCACGGCCTCGGGTCCAGCCCGTCACCGTCCCGCTGGATGAACGCCACGACGAGCAGCGTCACGCCGACCCCGCCGACGAAGCCGCGCCACTCCGGTCCATAGGGGGAGCGACGGGTGACCCAGAGCAGACCGATCACCACCACCGGTAGGAACAGCAAGCCGATGCTGAATCCGGTCAGGAAGCTGAACGTCGTCACCGCGCCGACGGCGAGCCACGCAAGGAACCACCGCCAGCCCCTCCCATCACGCGCGTCCGGATGGCCGCGGGCGCGCACGCGCAGGATCATCACCAGCGCGGTGATGAGCGCGAGCGGGAAGAACAGGATCACTCCTCCAAGTGTCGCACCCGCAGCTGCAGGACGGTCATCAGACCGACGAGCAGCGCGAAGGCTCCGATCTGCGCCGTTGGCGGCGCCGAGTGCTGCATCTTCCACACGAGCTCCGGCACGCCCGCCGGAGGCGCGCCGGCGTCGGCGAACGAATGGGGGAGGAGAGCCGCGACCCACAGCAGGGTGAACAGCAGCCAGAGACGGTCGAGGGTCGGAGCGTAGAGGGCGAGCGTGACGAGCACGACCGCCAACGACGCGGGCCACACGATCGGCAGCACCGCGATCGAGACGACCATCGTGAGGGTGAACGCCCGGCGATCTTCGTCCGCGTGTCGCGCGAGCACGAAGGTCAAGCCGAGGAGGGCGAGCCCGAGCAGCAAGACGATCGCGCTTCCCAACCCTTCCGGACTGCCGAGGCCCACTGCGCCCGCCACCAGCGACCAGCTGTGTGCCGAGTAGACGTCGTTGTTGACGGCGAGCAGCTTCGGATACGAGCTGAGTCCGTCGAAGCTGATCGCGGCCCACGCGACGAAGGTCATCAGGACGGCCGAGCTGGCCGCGACGACCGCGGCGCGCCAACGCCGCGTCGCGAGGAACCAGATAGCAAGCGGCCAGAGCAGGAGCTTCAGCCCGATCGCGACGCCGACGGAGAGCCCGGCGGCGTACGCATTGTCGCGGTAACGCCACGCGCAGGCTGCGAGGAGGACGACGAGGATGACGATGTTCCCGAGCGCCAGCCCGAAGACGACGGGGCAAGAGCCGAGCGCGATCGTGTAGCAGCGCCAGTCGCGCACGCCGAGCAGGCGCAGGGTGGCCAGGACTGCCGCAACCAGCAGTGCTGTCCAGGCGGCGTAGGCGAGAGGGAACGGCAACAGTCCGAACGGCAGGCCGAGGACGAGCGCCGGCGGCGGATAGACCGATGGATTTCCGGTGTTCATCTCGGCCGCAACCGGGCGCGGGTACGGCGAATGGCCTGCGAGGAGCTCGCGCGCCGGGTGCCAGATCGTTCCCTTGAAGTCGAACCCGAGCAGGCCCAGCCTCGCCTCTGCGTAGATCCCGAGCGTGGCGAATGCCACCGGCACCACCCCGAAGAGCAGAACCACCCCGACCTTTCGTGCTGCCATGAGCAGGCTGGGAGGCGAAATGCTCACCGGCAGATCCGGAGCTGTGACGAGCCGCCGCAGCATCAAGCTCGCACCCTCGGCGCCCGTCGAAGCGTCGCTGCCGTCAGCGCGGCGAGCACGGTCAGTCCGAGGCAGATCTGCCACACGCCGCCGCCGGTCTCCTGGTACGGCCACGCCCAGAAGAGGAGCGGCACGAACCAGAGCGGCGACAGCGCCGGCGCCGCGATCGCAAGCGGCGCGAGCAGCAGGAGGAAGTAGTGCAGCCAGACGATCGGCGACAGCAACAGCGCGGCGACGATCGCCAGCGTGAAGGCACCCAAGTCCCGCCCTGCACGCGGGAGGAAGAGCGCCGCTCCGAAAATCGAGCACGCGAGCACGACCGCGACGAGCTTTGTGGTTGCGGCCGAGAACCCGAGTGAGAGCCCGAGCGCGACCAGCGACCAGCCCTTGCCCTGCACGCTTGCGGACAGGGACGAGAGCACGTCCGGGTAGTCGCCCATCCCGGCGAAGCCGAGCACTGCCCAGCTGCCGATCGTGACGACCGCAGCAACCGTTGCGGCGAACGCTGCTGTCGCGAAGCGGCGCGTCAGCACGAGCCAGACGAGCATCGGCCAGAGAAAGAGCTTCGCCATCACGACCGCGGCGACCGCGCAGGCTGCCACCGCCCGCCGGTCCCGGTAGCGCCAGGCCAGGGCGAGGCCCAGGAGCAGGAGCGGCGTGAACGTCCCGAGCCGCAGCGCCCCGAGCGTCGTGATCGACGCGAACCCGACGCCGTAGCAGCGCCAGTCGCGCACGCCGAGCACCCGCAAAGAAGCGCCGACCGCGGCGAGCGAGACAGCGACGAAGATCGCGGCCGCGACCGTGAACGGCAGGGCTCCGAACGGAGCCAGCGCGAGTGCCGCGGGCGCGGGGTAGGGGAAGCGGAAGACCTCCTGAACCTCGGTGGGGTCGAGCGCCGGGTTCCCTCCCGCCGGTACGGAGGCGGGATACGGCGAGTGTCCGTCGACGACGTCGCGCCCGCCCTGCCAGAACTGGTGGAAGTCGAAGGCAAAGTGGTTCCCGAACGACTTCGCGAGCATGAACGTGAGCAGGACGGCCGGGGCCAGGCCGAGCACGACGAAGATGCCTGCCCGCCGCCCGGCGTCTCGCAGCCCGCGCGTGGTGAGGCTCAAGCTGCCGGGTCGGGCAGCCGGAACGTGATGCGTCGTGGTCACCGGGCCGTCTTCGCCCGCGCGTCGTCGGCCGCCTCGACCGGTCGCGGGAGTTGCACCACCGTTGCCGTTTCCTCGCGAGCCGTCGCCGGCGCGGCGGGACGTCGCGAGGCGCGAATGCGCCCCAGCGTCCACACCGCGCGCACGCCGTCGCGGTAGGTCAGCTTCTTGCCCTCGGCGCGGCTGCGGGCGGCGTAGGAGATCGGCACCTTGAAGATGCGGTAGCCGTGGCGCAGCAGCTTCGCGGTGATCTCCGGCTCGATCTCGAAGCCGTTCGAACGAAGGTCGAGCCGCCAGATCTCGAGCGGCATCAACTTGTAGCACGTCTCGAGGTCGGAGAGGTAGCTGTTGAAGAGGACGTTGTTCCAGAGCGTGACGGCCTTGTTGCCCATCACGAACCAGAACGAGTAGGCAGAGTGCGATGAGAAGCTGCGCGTGCCGAACACGACGTCGACTCCCTGGCGCTCGAGCGGAGCGAGGAGGCTCGGAAGGTCGGCGGGGTCGTATTCGAGGTCGGCGTCCTGGATCACGGCGACGTCGCCGGACGCTGCGGCGATCGCCGTTCTGATCGCACTCCCCTTGCCGCGATTCGTCGAGTGGTGAATCACCTGCGCGGGCACGCGGAACTCTCTCGCCACGAGGATCTCGGCCGTCGCATCCGTCGAGCCGTCGTCGACGATCACCAGTTCGTAGACCTCGGGCCGCGCTTCGACGGCGTCCAGCAACGCCGGCAACGTCCGTTCCTCGTTGTGCACGGGAACGAGGACCGAGAGCCTAGGCGACATCGCTCTGCGCCGAGCGGTCGGCGAGCAGGCCCGCGACGAGCGCGGGAAGCTTGCGCAGGACGAGGGCGGCACCGGCGAGCGTCGTCGGGACGAACCAGGCCGCGTGCAGGAGGACGGAGAACGCGAATCCTTGCGTGTGACTCACCCCTAGCACTCCGAGCGCCGACACGCCCAGCCACTGGTAGGTGCCGATGAAACCGGGTGAGGACGGAATCGCCACGCCGAGGTTGATCACGGCGGTGACGAACACGAGCTCGACGGGTGTGAGGGCGATCCCGAGCGATGAGGCGACGAGCCAGGCGCTGAGCGCCCACGTGCCCCAGGCGAGCACGCTGAGCAGCACGGCGGCAACGCCGCGCCAGCCGGTGATACGAAGACGTCCTTCGTGGGCGAGTGTCGCGACGAGCCGCCGCAGCCGCCCGGCCGGTGCGGCACCTGCGCGCCGCGCGTAGACGACGGCAGCTGCGAAGACGAGCAGCACAAGGAGGGCGATGGCGACACCGGCGCCGCCGACGCGGTTCAACCAGCCGGCGTGCTCAACGGCCGGGTACGTGACTGCGAACGCCGCGACGAGCACCAGCAGGTCGAGACCTCGATCGACGGTGACCGAGGCGAGCGCGCGCGTGCGCGGCATTGCAGCTCCGCGCGAGAGCCATTCGATCCGCAGGACGTCGCCCGGACGGCCCGGGACGACGTTGTTCACCGCGACCGCGCCGATCGCCCAGTCGAGGAAGCGGTTGAACGGGAGCGGAGGCGTCGCGAGCGCGAGCAAGCGCCAGCGCGCCGCCTGGACGACGTACACGAGCGAGCTCGCGCAGACAGCGAGCGCCAGGCTGCCCGGGTGGGCGTTCCGCAGCGAGTGCCCGATCTCGCCGGCGTGCAGCGACCGAAGCGACAGCACGAGCAGCACGGCGCTCGCCGGAAAGCCGACGAGCGTGCCGAGCAGAAGCATCCGCCCGGACGGTCGCACGGAAACGATACGTCGACGACCTGTGTCCGAGCAGGTTTCCTCGGAGCTCGTACTCATGGGATCTGCGGTCCTCCAGAGGGCGTTGGGGGTTGACGATGTATCGGCCTCCCGGGGGACTGCCTTGAGGCACGGACGGCCCTCAGCGAACAGGAGCCGCATCTGAAAGGCTTGCGCCCCCGTCCATGCCAGAGCCGCTCGATTTCGCCCTGATCAGACGACTCCGCGAGGTGCTCGACCGGCGTCCCGCCACGGAGAGCGAGCTCCGCACGCTGAAGGAGGAAGCCGAGGCCTGGGAACGGACCGTGAACGGTCAGCTCGAGGCAAGCGAGCGGAGAATCCGGCGGCTCAACGCGAATCCCGCCAGCTCGCTCGCGCAGATCGCGTCGGAGCTCAGGCGCGTGGAGCGCCTACGGCCGCAGCTGAACGAGGTCCGCTCGCTGCTGGGCGACCTCGAGGAGCGTGCACGACAGCTGCGCACGGAGTGGCTCCTCTCGCAGGCGACGTCGGCGAAGGCGGCTAGCCGAAGGCCAAGCGGTCGCCCACGCTGAGCCCCCGCCGCGCGGCTTCGCCGGCGGCGATCTCGAGCACGGATTTCGCTCCCCGGCTTCCCGCCACGCGCCAGGGCTGCAAGTCTGCAGCGATCTTCACCACCCGCAGGTTGCGGTCGAGGAAGACCGCGTCGATCGGGAAGCGCATGAACGCCATGTGCACCGACGACGCGGGCTTCAGCAGAATCCCTTCGCCGTTCGGCAGCTCGCGCCGGCCGAGCAGGCCCCTCAAACGCGCGAGCGCCGTGTCCGCCAGGACACAGCGCTCGCAAACGATGCTTCCGTCATCGCGTCGCAGCGCGATTTCTGCCACTTGATTAGGCCCCGTCTAGAACCCGATATGGATGTGGTTGTAGTGGTCGGCCAGCGGGAACGACGCCCCGCCGAGGCCGAGGAGCGAAATCACCTGGCGCGGCATGACCTCCGCCGGCAGGAAGAGCAGCTCGCGCACGGCGCGCTCGGTGATGCCGCCGGGCTCCTGATGTCCCTGGATCGGCGTCCCGCCGAGAGCGGAGACGTCGACCGCATGGCCGGGGATGTGAGCCGAGATCACGCCGGGCCGAGCGTACAGGCGATGCCCGGAGATGAGCGACGACACAGTCACCTGCCCGAAGGCCTCGCGTAGGTAGGCGACGACTGCCAGGACGCGGACGTCGACCTTGTCGTTGACGATGTCGTTTCGGCCGGCCTCGTAGATCGAGACGTTCGGATCGGACAGGAGGCGCGTGGCGATCTGCTTCTTCGCCGCCTCGAGCCCCTTGACGAGCGCCTTCAGCCCGACCGCCCGGTCGTAGCGGGCGAGCGCCGTCGCCTTGTCGGCGAAGCTGGTGTCACCCGAGTAGGAGACGATGCGGGCCCAGTCGCCCTTGGCGGGGCCGGAGGACGCGAGCCGTGAGGCGAGCTTCCCGAGCGTTGCGCGATCGGCCGGGTTGTGCCCCGTCGCGCCGCGAGCGCGCAGGATTCCGAGCATCGTCGCCCAGTCGAGGCCGGCACCCTTCGCCGACGCCTTCAGGTTCGCGGCGAACTTCGGCGAGAGCCGAAGCGCGGGCGGGGTCGGATCGGGCAGCTGCGAGTTGAGCCAGATCGTCGCGGCGTCGGCCGGGCCTTCGATCTCGGGGGCAGGGGCAGGCTTCAGCTTCGGCAGGAGGACCGTGCGCAGCTGGGTCTTCTTCCAGTCACGCGCCGCCTTCCCGGCCGGCTTCAGCCGTGCCTGCGTGTTGCCGCCCTGCGGCCGGCTGGACGTCCGCACAGGATGCTGCGCGTCTGCCGGATCCGACGCCAGCAGCGAGTCGCCCGAGGTATCGGCGGGGGCTGCCGCGTCGGCAGGGGCTGCCGCGTCGGCGGTGTCGGCCGCCGGGGCTCCCGCGTCCGTGGTAGCAGGCTCGGCCGGCGCAACGGCGTCGGTCGGAGCCGCCTCCGGGGGTGCCCACGAGTCTGCGGGCGCCGTGTCGGCGCTCTCCGCCGTCGTCGTCGTCGCGGCCTCGTCGGCCGCGAGCTGCTGCGCGTCGTTTGCTACGAGCGGCCTGAGCTCGTCGCCTGCGACTGCCGCGATCGACGCGCCCGCGAAGAAGATGGTCGTGAATGCGAGCGTCGTTGCCAGCCGACGCTTTCGCGACGTGGGCTCGGTCGGCTCGCCCTGCGTGGGTTCCGGCTTGCCGCCGTACTCCCAGTTGTCTCTGCGAATGAACCGTCGTGGCATTGCCATCGCTCCTTCACTGTCAAGCGCCCTGGCCGCCACCTGGGGCGCGGAATCTGCGTTCTTCCGCAGCCGCTTACGGTTCTTTGACTATCGATCCCAAACGCGGCCGGGGCACTCCCTCACCTAAGGGAACGTTCGCCGTAGATCACCCGGGCGGGGGATACGCGTTGCGCTTGTACGGGGCGATCGTCTGAACACGTCGAGCTGAATACAGAAGGCGACGCGGCGATGCGGCTCGCCCGAGGTGAAGGGAACTGATCGCGTGTCAGCAAGCGTCGCCGAACTCGACTGGATTCAGCCCTCTGCAGGACTCACCCTGTTTGCGCGCCTGCGCGCGCTCGAAATCCCGAAGGGGGGTGAATCATCTTGTCGATGACGGATCTGATCACGTACCTCCGCGCACGGTTCGACCGTGAGGAGGGTCAGACGATGGCCGAGTACGGCGTCGTCCTGGCAGTCATCACGGTCGCCGCGATCGCCGCGCTTGGTGTCCTTTCCGGCGCCATCACAGGCGCGATGAACGCTGTTTCTTCCCGCCTGTAAAGAACGAGTCGAGCGGAGTGGCGAGCCGAACGCCTGTGGCGCTGCGGCTCGCCCCCCTCGCCGCACAGATCACCCGCACGGGGGATACGCGTCTCGCGGGTACGAGGCGATCGTCTGAACACGTCGACCGGAAAACGGAAGCGGCGCGGCGATGCGGCGCGCCAGACGAAGAAGGGAACGATCGCGTGTCAGCAAGCGTCGCCGATTTCGACTCGACTCGACCCCTCTGTAGGACTGACTTTGGTTGCGCGTCTTCGCGCGCTCGAAATCCCGAAGGGGGGTGAATCCCTTGTCGATAACGGATCTGATCACGTATTTCCGCGCACGGTTCGACCGTGAGGAGGGTCAGACGATGGCCGAGTACGGCGTCGTCCTGGCAGTCATCACGGTCGCCGCGATCGCAGCGCTCGGTGTCCTCTCGGGCGCCATCACAGGCGCGATCGACGCCGTGTCTTCTCGGCTGTAGGAAGGTCAGCGGGTGGAGCGGCGAGCGCGTGCATGCGCTCGCCCTCCTCGCTTCAACTCTGCGACGTGATTGACCCGTGCCCGCTGGTCGGCCTGTTGGTTCCCTCAGAGAGGGGAACGTCCGCACAGTTCACCCGGCCGAGGGATACGCGTGAGGCCATTTCCACGACGATGAAACGGGACGAGATTGACCGGAAAGGCGAAGCGGCGCGCCTGGAGAGAAGGGAACTCAACGCGTGTCAGCAAGCGTCGCCGATTTCGAGTCGATTCCACAGACAGCAGATAACGGCTTTGGTTGCGCGCCCGCGCGCGCTCGAGTAGCCGAAAGGGGGTGAATCCATCTTGTCGATGACGGATCTGATCCAGTACCTCCGCGCACGGTTCGACCGCGAGGAGGGTCAGACGATGGCCGAGTACGGCGTCGTCCTGGCAGTCATCACGGTCGCCGCGATCGCCGCGCTTGGTGTCCTCTCGGGTGCCATCACGGGCGCGATCGGTGCCGTCGCTGGCCGCCTCTAAGCGTGCACGTGAAGCGAAAGGAGGCTGAAGTGAACCACGATCGAGACCGTACGGAGAAAGGAATGGCACGTCTTCTACGCGAGTCTGCGCAGACGACCCCGCACCACGCCGTCTCCCTCTCTGTTCTGAGCGGGACTTCGATGCTGACCTTCACCTCGCTTCCGCGGAACGTTGCGACGGCCTTGATTGGCCTGGTGCGGCTGATTGCCTAGCCGCCAAACGTGAGCGGAGCCCTCCGCCGAACGGAGGGCTCCGCGAAGTCTCTCGTCTGGAGCCGACACATATGAACCCGAAGCAGCACCTGAAGAACGAGCAAGGACAGACCATGACCGAGCTGGCGCTCGTCGCGCCGATTCTCCTCCTGCTTCTGTTCGGGATCATCCAGTTCGGCATCGTCTTCAACAACTACGTGACGCTGACCGATGCAGCGCGCGCTGCGGCCCGCAAGGGTGCCGTTTCCCGCCAGGAGTCCGACCCCAAGGGGACCTGTGAGGCCGCCGGCTATGCAGCCGGCGCGAATCTGGATGCGCCGGGGACGAAGTTCGTCGTCACGTGCTCCGGCTCGTTCACGGCCGGCTCCGACGTCACCGTCACCGCCAAGTACCCGTACGACATCACGCTGTTGGGCTGGGCCGTCGCGAGCGGCTGGCTCGACACCACCATGAAGGAGCGAGTCGAATGACGTTCGCCCGCAGAAACGAGCGCGGCCAGGCAGTTGTCCTGATGGTCATCTCGATGGTCGCCATGCTCGGCATGGCGGCATTCGTCCTCGACGTGGGCGCGTGGTACCGCACGAAGCGGCACCTGCAGGGAACGGCCGACGCGGCCGCGCTGGCCGGTGCGCAGAAGCTGCCGGAGAACCCGGGGGCGGCTCGGAGCCTGGCGCTGACCTACGCCGACGAGAACGGCGGCAACGTTTCGCCCTCGGACATCTCGGTGAACGCGTCGAGCGACACGATCACCGTGACTGCACGGCGCACGGACGCCGGGTTCTTCAGCGGCGTTCTCGGTATCGCCAGCGCGAAGATCGATGCGCGCGCGACGGCCCGTGTCGGTCCTCCTGCGGAGGCGCTCCACGTAGCGCCGATGGTCGTCTTCTGCGACCACCCGGACATTCACAACTGCGACGGCACCAGCACCCCCGAGTTCGGCGTCCTCACCAAGATGGACTACGACCCGCTCGGGGCCCCCGGCGCCTTCGGCATGTTGAACCTCTTCAACGACAACGGGACGCCGGGCTCGTCCGACGAGGCGGAGTGGATCCTGCATGGCTTCAACAAGTACCTCGGCCTCGGCGACTACCGCTCCGACCCGGGAGCCAAGTTCTCGTCCCAGCAGATCCAGGGTGCTCTCGACGCCAAGATCGGCACCGTTCTGCTCTTCCCCGTCTACCGGAAGCTGAGCGGGACAGGGCAAAACGCCATCTACGACATCATGGGCTGGATCGGGTTCTACCTCACGGGCTACACGGTCCACGGCAACAACGCCACGCTCGAAGGGTACTTCACCGAGTTCATCGCCCAGGGCGTTCTTTCGGGCAGCGGCGGCGGCGCGCCCGGCAGCGGATCCTCAAGTTCCTTCGGTGTCAGGACGATTCAGCTCATCGAATAGGTCTCAAGTCCTCAGGCCCTTCTAACGAAAAGAGAAAGGACTATGAACTACCGCGTCAAGAACATCGGGATCGCCGTCGCACTGGCAGCCCTCGCCGCCATTTTGACGAGCGTGTACGTCGTCAACTACAAGCGCCACGTGCAGCACGGGGAAGGCAAGGTGACGGTGCTCGTCGCCGCGCGCGACATCCCGGCGGGTACTTCTGGCGCGGACGTCGTCGACAAGAAGATGCTGAAGTCACAGACCGTGGCCCGCAAGGCCCGCGTCCCCGGCGCGATCTCGTCGCCGGACCAGCTTGCGCAGTACGTCGCGACGCAGGACGTCTACCAGGGTGAGCAGGTGAGCTCGCGTCGCTTCGCCCCTCCGCAGGAGCAGGGAGTCCGGGCGCAGATCAAGGGCACGCAGCGCGCCTACCAGCTTCCGGGCAACGCCGACCAGTTGCTGGCCGGGACGCTGCAGGCCGGCGACCACGTCGACGTCGTCGGAACGTGGGGTCTCAAGAACGGCAGTGGTGACGACGTCACGGTCAGCCGTGTCGTCCTGCGCGACCTGCTTGTGCTCACCGCCCCATCCGGTGGTGACGGTGCCGACAAGGTGGCCCCGGGCTCGGGCGGCATGTCCGTTCAGCTCCGTGTGACGGACGCCCAGTCCCAGAAGCTGCTCTGGATCGAGAAGAACGGCGTCGACGAGGGCTTCCAGCTCGCGCTCCGGCCGCCGACGAACTCGCTCGACAGCTCGAACACCTACCAGGACGCTCGACTCATGTTCTCCGACGGACCCGGAAGGAGGCCGTAATGAGCTCCACGCAGGAGACAACTCAGCGCGAACGCGTGCGCCTCTTCGCAACCGGATCCTGTGAGGGGTTCGACAAGCTGCGCGAGTCGCTCGCAAGTCATCCCGAGATCGAACTGGTCGGTGCCAGCACCGACGTCGCCGGCGGCGCTGCGGCGCTGGCGGGCGGCCACCTGGACGCCGTCCTCCACGCGACCCGGGGCGCGACACTGCCCGCGGACGAGCTTGCGACGATTCGCGAGCACACCCGCGCCCCGGTCCTGATCGTCGCTTCGAGCAGCTCTGCGGGGCTGCTGGACCAGGCGCTCGACGCAGACGTGGCAGACGTCCTTCTGCTGCCCCAGCTGGTCGAGAACGTCGTCTTCGCGATCCGCAAGGCGACGCACACGACCCGCAAGGCCACGGGTGGCGGTGCCGGCCGACACGGCAAGATCGTGACGGTCTTCTCGCCGAAGGGCGGCACGGGCAAGACCGTGACCGCGACGAACCTCGCCGCCGCCTGCGCGAAGTTCGAGGGGCGCAAGACCCTGCTCCTCGACCTCGACCTGCAGTTCGGCGACGCGGCCATCATGCTCGGCATCGAGCCCGAGAAGACGATCTACGACCTGGTCGTCGCCCCGGGCGAGCTCGACACGGAGAAGCTGGCCGGCTACACGACGAAGCACGCCTGTGGGCTGGAGGTGCTCCCTGCACCGCTGCGCCCCGAGGATGCGGAGCTCGTGACCGAGGCCAAGCTGGGACGGCTGCTGGAGGTTGCGCGGGAGTCGTTCGACGTCATCGTCGTCGACACCTCGCCCTTTTTCCACGGGCCGATGCTTGCGACGCTCGACCGGACCGACGAGCTGCTCCTCCTGTGCTCGCTCGACGTGCCGACGCTGAAGAACCTGCGCCTGGCGCTGCAGACGCTCGACCTGCTCTCGTTCCCGAAGCAGCGCGTCAAGATCGTCCTCAACCGCTCGAACTCCAAGGTCGGCATGAAGCCGAACGAGGTCGAGGGCGCGCTGGGGATGAAGGTCCGCTTCGAGATCCCCTCGGATCGCGCCGTCCCGCTGGCGGTCAACCGCGGCAATCCCGTGGTCGTCGCCGAGGAAGGCGCGGACGTGTCGAAGGCGATCAAGGCGGTGGCGAAGGAGCTCTTCGCACTGCCGAAGGAAGAGGCCAAGAGGCGTGGGTTCATGCGCCGGCCGGCGATGGCGAGGTCGTGAGCGATGGGCCTCCACGACCGCCTCAAGACCTCCAACGGGAGCTCGTCCGCGACGGCGGAAGCTCTCCCGGGCGCTCCCTCGCATGAAGCCCTGTTTCCGCCTGCAGGGCAGGATCCGTATGCAGAGCTGAAGACCCGCATCCACCACGCGTGCATCGCCACGCTGGGTGCGGAGCTCTTCAAGCGGGAGACCACGGGTGACCTGAACGAGCGCGTGACGCGTGCCGTCACCGAGCAGCTCGTGCTGGACCGAACGCCGCTCACGCGTGAGGAACGGCGCCAGATCATCCGCGAGATCACCGATGACATCCTCGGCTACGGGCCGCTCGAGCCGTTCCTGCGCGACGACTCCGTCACTGAGGTGATGGTCAACGCCTTCGACCGGATCTACGTCGAGCGGCTGGGCAAGATCGAGCGGACGCAGGCCGCGTTCGCCGACAACTCGCACCTGCTGCGCATCATCGACAAGATCGTGTCCACCGTCGGACGCCGGGTGGACGAGGCGTCGCCGATGGTCGACGCCCGTCTGCCCGACGGCTCACGTGTGAACGCGATCATCCCCCCGCTCGCCCTGCGCGGGCCGACGCTGACGATCCGGAAGTTCTCGCGCGACCCGTACACGATGAACGACCTGATCTCGTTCGGGTCAATCTCCCCGAAGGCCGCGCAGTTCCTCGCCGCCTGCGTGAAGGGAAAGCTGAACATCCTGATCTCCGGCGGTACCGGTACCGGTAAGACGACGACGCTCAACGCGATGTCGGCTTTCATCCCCGGTGACGAGCGTATCGTCACGATCGAGGACGCGGCCGAGCTCCAGCTGCAACAGGACCACGTGATCACGCTCGAGTCCCGCCCGCCGAATATCGAGGGCCAGGGTGAGATTCGCATCCGCGAGCTCGTCCGCAACGCCTTGCGCATGCGTCCTGACCGGATCATCGTCGGCGAGGTCCGCGGCCCGGAGACCCTGGACATGCTCCAGGCGATGAACACGGGCCACGAGGGCTCGCTCACCACGATCCACGCGAACTCGCCGCGCGACGCGCTGTCGCGTCTCGAGACGCTCGTCCTGACCGCCGGTGTCGAGCTGCCCCTGCGGGCGATCCGCGAGCAGGTGTCGAGCGCGTTCGACCTGCTCGTCCAGATCACGCGTCTGGTCGACGGCTCCCGCCGGATCTCGCACGTCACGGAGGTGCTCCGCATGGAGTCCGACGTGATCACCCTGCAGGACATCTTCATCGCGAAGCCCCCGGACGAGGACACCGCCTCGAGCGGGACGACGGTCCGGCTGCTCTCCCCGCTCACGTGCAGCGGTCTGAAGCCGAACTTCCTCGACAAGATGGCTGCCAACGGGGTCGCGCTCCAGTCGAGCTTCTTCACGAAGGACGACCACGAGTCGCCCGTTGTGGGCCAGGGTCACCAGGCCTCGAAGTTCAAGGGAGCTTTTCAATGAGACAACTCCGGCTTGCCGCAGCCGGGTTCGCCTTCATCCTCCTCGCACTGCCGGCCGCCGCAGGTGCGGCCGTGCAGCTGCGGGGGGTCGATGCAAGTGCCTATCCCACCATCCGCGCCTCGATCTACTCGCCGACCGGAGGCGGGCATCCCAGCGTGTGGGAGAACGGCACGCCGGTCGCCGGCTTCGAGGCCCAGAATCTCGGCAGCGTCATCGCTGCCACGCTGGTGATCGACCGTTCGCAGTCGATGCGCGGCAAGCCGCTCGCCGACGCAGCGGCGGGCGCACGCCAGTTCGTGTCGGCGAAGAAGCCGAACGACGAGCTGTCGGTGGTCGCGTTCGGCTCCGGCGTGACGACGCTTTCGCCCTTCTCGACCGCCAAGCTCGACGCCGACGTCCCCCTGTCTCACCTCAAGCCGGACACAGCGAAAGGCACCGCCCTGTACGACGCGGTGGCCACGGCTGCGCGGCTGCTGCAGGGCAATCCCCTCCCGGGCCGCGTGATCATCCTGCTCACCGACGGTGTCGACAACGCGAGTGCCGCCTCCTCGGCCGCCGCGATCGCGGCCGCGCGTGCGGCGAACGCTGCCATCTATACGGTCGGGCTCGAAGGCGCAGGCTTCACGGCCGACCCGCTGGTCGAGCTCTCGAGCGCCACCGGCGGTCAGTACTACGGCGCGTCGTCCTCGGACGAGCTCGCGCGCGTCTACGCGTCGATCGCAGTCGCCCTCAAGAAGACCTGGCGGGTCCAGTATGTGACGGCCGCGGTTCCGGGCGACCACGTCCGGCTGACCGCTTCGATCGTCGGCGCCGGTTCGGCTACCAAGCTGGCTCTGATCCCGGCAGGCCGGACGACGCCGCTGCCGCAGCCTTCCAAGCTCGTCCCGAAGAACGCGTACGGCCCCGGTGGACCGCTCGCCGTCGCCCTCGCGGTGGGGGCGCTCGTGCTGTTCGCGTGTCTCTTCTTCCTGGCGGCGACGCGGGGCTCGTGGGTGCGCAACCGGATTGCGGCGCATGTCGGTGGGTCGAAGGGCAACTCGAAGCAGGCGCGCAGGGAGCGTCGCAGCGAGGCGTTCGCCACGATCTTCCGGGCCACGGAGAAGGCCCTCGGAGATCTCAAGCAGTGGCGCATGATCAGCCGCATGCTCGAGCGTGCAGACGTGCAGCTGCGCACGGTCGAGCTCTTCTGGATCAGCCTCGGTGCCGGCACGGTCATGGCTGTCCTCGGCTTCCTGTTCGGGGGTGGCCCGGTCCTCGTGATCCTGCTCGCCACCGTCGCGGGTCTGCTGCCGGGCGCCTGGATCTGGCTGAAGATGCGCAGGAGGCTCGGCGCCTTCGAGAGTCAGCTGCCTGACCTGTTGATCACGATTGCGGCCTCGCTGAAGGCGGGCCACTCGTTCAAGCAGGGTCTGCAGGCCGTCGTCGACGAAGGCCATCCGCCAGCGGACGCCGAGCTCCGGCGGGTGTTGACGGAGGCTTCGCTGGGCCGGC
The DNA here is from genome assembly GCA_035764165.1 of Gaiellaceae bacterium. GTDB lineage: Bacteria > Actinomycetota > Thermoleophilia > Gaiellales > Gaiellaceae > 3-1-20CM-4-69-9. The sequence goes on from DASTZS010000031.1 coordinate 284,967, forward strand.
CCATGGACGACGCGCTCGCGGAGATGGCGGAGCGAATGGGTTCGAAGAACTTCGAGTTCGCGATCACAGCCGTCACGATCCAGCGGCAGGTCGGTGGCTCGCTCGCGAGCCTGTTCGACATGGTCGCCGACACCGTGCGGCAACGGCAGCAGTTCACGCGGAAGATCAAGGCACTGACGGCGATGGGCCGGATGTCCGCGTACACGCTGATCGGAATCCCGTTCTTCCTCGCCGGCGTGATCACATTGGTCGACCGCAACTACATGCACCCCCTTTGGTATACGAGCACCGGCCACCTCTTGATCATGATCGGGCTCGTGATGATGGTGCTCGGTTCTTTGGTCCTCAAGAAGATCGTTTCTTTCAAAGGGTGACGAGATGACACTCATTCTGCTTCTGGCAATCGCGTCCCTCGGGGGCGCAGTCTTCTACTTCGCCGAGCTCGCCACCTCTCCGATGAGGACGCGGCGGAATCGCGTGCACCGGGCGGCGAACTACGGCAAGGTCCGTCAGGCGACGGGCAAGGAGCTCCCTCGGTTCCGCGACCGGGCGATCGACCCGCTCGTCGGCAAGGTCGCGAGGTTCGTCATGCGCGTCAACCCGCGCATCTCCTCCGAAGCGGTCGCGGCGAAGCTGATGGCCGCGGGGCTGCGGAATACGTCGCCGACGACAATCATCGGCGCGAAGGGCATCCTCGCCGTCGGAGGTCTCCTGTTCGGAGTGGTGCTCGGCAGCGCGGCGGCCCCGAAGTACATGTTCCTGATGGCGCTGCTCTTCGCAGGCATGGGCGCGCTGGCGCCGTCGATGTTCATCCAGTCACGCATCAAGTCGCGCCAGGCGGCCGTGTCGGCCGAGCTGCCCGACGCGCTCGACCTCCTGGCCGTGAGCGTGGAGGCCGGTCTCGGTTTCGACGGCGCGGTGCAGAAGCTGACGGAGCACATGGACGGACCGCTGATCGAGGAGTTCGAGCTCGCTCTGGGGCAGATCCGCATCGGTGAGGGTCGTGTCGAGGCGCTGAAGAAGATGGCAGAGCGCAGCGCCTCGCAGGAGATGGCGAGCTTCGTCCGTGCGATCGTCCAGGCCGACCAGCTGGGCATCTCGCTCGGCCGGATCCTGAAGGTCCAGGCCGGCGACACGCGGCTGAAGCGCCAGCTCCTCGCCGAAGAGAAGGCGGCGAAGGCACCGATCAAGATGCTCTTCCCGACCGTTGCCTTCATCTTCCCGGCGATGTTCCTCGTCATCCTCGGGCCCGCGTTCCTCAACCTCTCCAAGATCTTCACGCTCTAGGAGCCCAAGGGGTGTCAGTGGCCGAGCAGCGGACTGAAGGCGGATTCGGCTCGGGCCTGCGGGCGAAGCTCGAAGGGAAGGACCAGGCCGAGCCGAGGTCGCCCGCCGAAGCGATCGCGGCTGCCGAGCCGCCGGTCGTCAACGGCACCGAGATCGAAGCGATTCGCGCCGAGCTGAGCGCGTCGCTCGCACGCGAGCAGGAGCTGCGGGCGTCTCTCAGCGATCAGATGGAAACCTCGGGCCACGAGGTGCAGCTCACACAGGACCTCGCCGAGCAGTCTTCGGCGCTGGACCGCCGCGCGCACGCGTTGGCGGAAACCGAGGCCGAGCTGGACGAGCGCGAGCGCCGCCTGGCGGAGCGCTTCGCCGAGCTCGACGGCGTGCTCGAGGCAAAGGAAGAGCTCACACGGGCCGAGGCCCGCCTCGCCGAGCGCGAAGAGCTGATCGAGCTGAAGACGCACGAGCTCAAGACGGCCGACGAGGAGCGTGCGGCGGCCGCGATCGAGCTGAAGCAGAAGCTGGAGGAGATCACGAAGCGCGAGCAGGATCTCGCGCACGCTGAGACGCGGGTCTCGTCGGTGACGAAGGACGCCGAGTCGCGCCAGGAGAAGTTGATGCGCGCCCTCGAGGAGCGCGAGGAGAAGGCACGGGCAAAGGACGACGAAGCGCGCGCCCTGGCGAAGACGGTCGCCGAGCGCGAAGCGAAGCTCGCGGCGACAGAGCGCGAGCTCACCCAGGCTCGCGTGCAGCTCGACGCTCGCGAAAAGGTGATGGCGAAGCGCGAGACCGAGGTCGAGTCGGAGAGCGCAAGCACTCAACAGCTTCTGGAAGCGCGCGCGCGTGAGCTGGACAAGCGCGAGGTGGAGCTGTCGAAGAAGGCAGGCGATGTCACGGCGCGCCTCGAGCAGCTCGAGCAGGAGACCGGCACGCACATGGCTGCAGTCCAGGAGGCTCGTTCGAAGCTCGACGAAGCGCAGGAGCTCGGCAAGGCGCTCGTGGCACGCGAGGCGAAGCTCGCAGCTGTCGAAGCCGAGGTCACGCACGCGCGCGCGCAACTCGAGGCGCGCGAGAGCGTCCTGACGAAGCGCGAGTCCGAGCTCGCCGCCGGAGCGGGCCAGACCGACGAGCAGCTGACGGCTCGCGCACGTGAGCTGGACCAGCGAGAGCTCGAGCTCACCACGAAGGCGAGCGAGCTGAAGACACGCATCGAGCAGCTGGAGCGCGACGCGGCGGAGCGAATGGCGGCGGCGGAGAAGACGAAGGCCAGGGAAGAGGAGCTGCGGACCGCGCACGAGACGCTTTCAGCCCAAACGCGCGAGCTGGCACAGGTCCGCGCACAGCTGGAAGCGCGTGAGACGCAGATGGTGAAGCGAGAGGCAGATCTCGCCGCAGCCGGCGGGCGCGACGAGCGTCTGGTTGCACGGGCGCGCGAGCTCGACCAGCGCGAGCTCGAGCTCTCCACCCGCGCGAGCGAGCTCAGCGCGCGGATGCAGGAGCTCGAGCGCCAGGCGGCAGAACGGGATGCAGTCGCGAAGGATGCGCTTGCGAAGCTCGAGAGCATCGACAGGCGCGAGGCCGAGCTGATCGCGAGGGAGGCCGAGCTCCACCGTCTCGAGGCCGCGGCCCGGCGCGCAGCCGAAGAGGCGCGGACGCCGGAGGTCGACGAGCTCGCGGAGCGCCGCATGAAGCAGCGCGACGACGAGCTGACCGCACGCGAGGCGGCGCTGAACAAGGCGGAGCAGGCGATCCTCGCCTCGCGCAGCCGGTACGAGGGCAAGGAGAAGGGGCTCGACGAGCGCGAGAAGGTGCTGGCGGGCCGCGCGAAGGAGCTGGAGGAACGTGACGCCGCGCTCAACCTCCGCGAGGCCCAGCTCGAAGCCGAGTTCGAGGTGCGCGAGCAGCGCCTGGAGCAGCGCGAGAAAGCGGGTGCTGAGCTCGAGGCCGCCCTGTCCACGCGGGAAAGCGACCTCTCGATGTACGTGGCCCAGCTCCAGGAGAACTTCGACCGCCGCGAGTCGGAATGGTGGTCGAAGCAGCTCGGCGGCAATGCCGGGCAACCCCCTGCCGCGTAGCACGTCAGAATTCGCGCCATGGCCCAGGCGCTCTCAGACACCGAGCTCGTCGCCCGCTGCAGGTCCGGCGACCAGCAGGCCTGGGCCGAGCTCGTCGAGCGGTTCTCCCGCTACGTCTATGCGATCTCGGTCCAGGCCTACCGGCTGTCCGAGGCCGACGCAGAGGACGTGTTCCAGGAAGTGTTCACGCGCGCCTACCAGCACCTGGACGGCTTGCGCGACGACTCGGCCCTGCGGCCCTGGTTGGGACAGCTGACCCGCAGGCTGTGCATCGATCATCTTCGTGCCTCGGCACGAGAGAAGCCGGTCGCCGAGGAAGAACTCGAGCCGCTCGAGGCCCAGGAGACGATCGCCCTGCTCGACGAGGCGCTGTCCGTGCACGATGCGCTCGCGGGGGTCCCCGAGCACTGTCGCGAGATCCTCGACCGCTTCTTCGCCCGTGACGAGAGCTACCGGACGATCGGCGAGGCGCTCGATCTCCCGGCCGGTACGATCGCGAGCCGCATCTCGAGGTGCCTCGCGCGGCTCCGGGACCTGCTTGAGGGAAGAACCGAGGCCGTCCCCCCGTCTAGTCCACGATGAGCTCGTACGACGAACAACGGCTTGCGCGCCTGATCGGGGCGCTTCCGCCCGCGCCGGAGGCCTGGGTGCGCGCGGCCCAGGAACTGCCCGGGGCCCGCGCCGGCATCGACGAGATCGTGACTCGGGCCGAGGCCGACGCGGCGTTCCGCCGGCGGCTGATCGAGGACCTCGAGGGTGCGTTGCAGGCGGAGGGATACGAGCGCGACCCCGCCCTTGTCGAAGAGCTGCGCGTTCGCTTCAGGTCGAAGTAGCTCTTCGGGGACAATCCCCGCATGCTCGACCGGGCCATGCGGGAGCTCCTGGACACGTTCGCCGCCGAAGGGCGCAGCCCGGGCGGCGGTCCGCTGGCGGCGCTCGTCACGGCGGCGGCGGCGGCGCTGCTGGAGAAGATCGCCCGCGCTTCGGCCGGGAGCTGGCCCCAAGCCGGCGGTATAGCCGCGCAGGCCGGGTCGCTGCGTGAGCGGGCGCTGCCCCTCGCCGGCTCGAGCGCCGAGCGCTACGAGGCGGCACTGCTGGCGAAGGCGGACAGCTCCGGCGACCCGGGCGAACGACGCGACTTCGCGCTCGGCCGCGCGTTCGCGCGGGCGGCGGAGCCACCGCTGCAGGTCGCCCGCACCGCGGCCGACGTGGCGCAGCTCTCGGTCGTCGTCGCGAGTGACGCCGACCCGGGCTTTCAGGCCGACGCCGTCGTCGCCGGACTCGTCGCGGCGGCCGCGGCGGCGGCGGCGGCCGAGCTCGTGGCGGTGAACCTCACCGCCTCCGCTCGCGACGAGCGGGTGCTCGAGGCGCGGCGGCTCGCGGAAGACGCCGCCCGCGCCGCCGAAGAGGCGCGGGCGGCTCGCGGGTAGATCAGGCGGTGCGAACCGCCGGTCGGCGTGCGCTGAGCCGGCGCACGACGGCGATCAAGCGGAGTGCTCCCGCCCGCATTGGCTCCGGCTGATCCGTCCCCTCCCGGATGCTGGCCGCCAATCGCTCGTTGGCCGCCTCGCGAAGGAGGTCGGCGTGGCGGTCTCGGGCGATCTCTTGAGGCGTTTGCGGGAACACTCTGTCCACCGGACGGCCGAGGAGGCCCTTGTCTTCCCCGAGCGATCCTCCATACGCTTGAGCGGTGACCGAGGAGCCGCTACCTGCCTGGAGCCTTCCCGCCGAGGCCGTCGAGCGGATCACCCTCCCCGAGCAGTGGCCGGGGAGGGTCACCCGCGACTGGGCCTGGGGCGGGGCCACGGGAGCGGGAGTCCGCGTCTGCGTGCTCGACAGCGGCGTGGAAGCCGGTCACCCCATGGTCGGCGACGTGCAGCAATCGGTCGCGATCACGGTCGAGGGGGACGACGTGATGCTCGAGGAAGCGGACACGGAGGGAGACCTCTGTGGTCACGGAACGGCCTGCGCCGGGGTCATCCGCTCGCTGGCGCCGGAATGCGAGCTCGTGAGCGTCCGCGTGCTGGGTGCCGGCTACACCGGCAGCGGCAGGGTCCTGCTCGAAGGGCTCAAGTGGGCGATCGGACAGGGCTACGACGTCATCAACATGAGCCTCTCGACGACGAAGCAGAAGTTCGCCGCCCTTCTGCACGAGCTCGCGGACAGCGCATACTTCCGCCGCACCATGCTCGTCGCCTCCGCCCACAACATGCCCGTCGAAAGCTATCCCTGGCGCTTCTCGAGCGTCATCTCGGTGGGCAGTCACGAGCTCGAGGACCCCTTCGCGTACTTCTACAACCCTGCCCCGCCGGTCGAGTTCTTCGCCCGGGGAGTCGACGTCGAGGTGGCCTGGAACGGCGGTGGCCGCCTCGTGTGCACCGGCAACAGCTTTGCGACGCCGCACATCGCCGGCATCGCCGCGCTCGTCCTGTCGAAGCATCCGGAGCTGACCCCGTTCCAGCTCAAGAGCCTCCTGTACCTGACTGCGACGAACGTGGGGGGAGAAGCATGAGCGACGAGCTCCGGGCGGCGGTTGCTGCCGGGGTGCTCGGCTCCGAGGAGCACTTCCGCGCCCTGCTGCAGTCGGTCGTCGACGTCGCCCGGGCGATCTTCCGGGCGAAGGCGTCCTCGGTCTTCCTCCTGGACGAGGAGACGGACGAGCTCGTCTTCGAGGCCGTGGCGGGGGAGGGGGCCGAGTCGCTCGTGGGCAAGCGCTTCCCTTCGAGCACCGGGATCGCGGGCTTCGTGCTCGTCAGCCGCCAGCCGCTCGTGATCGAGGACGTGCTCACGGATCCGCGCTTCTCCCGGGAGGCGGCCGAGAGCACCGGTTTCGTCCCCAAGGGGCTGATGGCCGTGCCGCTCCTGCACGAGGAGCGGGCGCTCGGCGTGCTGGAGGTCCTCGACCGGCCGCAGGACGCGAAGTTCACCCTCGCCGAGATGGAGCTGCTCGGCCGGTTTGCAAACCAGGCCGCGATCGCCCTCGACCTCCTGCAGCGGGCGCGCCGGGCCCAGGCGGCACTCGCCGGGAGCGGCGACCTCGCGGTGCTCGCCCGGCTCGCCGAGAGCCTGGAGCAACGGCGCGACGACGAGGACGGCCGGCGCGAGAACGCGCTTCGCCTCCTCGACGAGATCGAGAAGCTCCTCTAAAGACGACGAAGCCCGGACAGAGCCGGGCTTCGACAAACCAGGTACCCGCGTTCTACCGGCGCTTGTGCGCCTCGACGTCGTCCGACTCGTCGTCGGCGGACGGCTCGTCCGCGAGCCGGCGCTTGTGCGCCTCGACGTCGTCGTCCTTGTCGGCGTCGAGCTCCGATGCCTCCTCGATCCGCTGTTCATCGGTCATTACTGGCCTCCTTCCGGGAAGGGTCGCGTGAGCGAAGTCGTCTACTAGACGCTGGAGTACCCGCTCATCTTCCCGCCGAACTCCTTCCGGCGCAAACATGGGATGCTCGCGGCGATGGGAGGGTTCCCGGAGCGGCTCGTCCAGGCGCGGCTCGCCTTCGGGGGGGTCTTCCGGAATCGCGCGCTGCGCCGGCTGGAGCTCGCCTGGGCGTTCTCGATCGTCGGGGCGTGGGGGTACGGCGTCGCAGTCGTGGTGTACGCGTTCGAGCAGGGCGGGGCGCGCGCCGTCGGAGTCGTCGGCCTGATTCGCTGGGGCACGGCGGCGATCGTCTCTCCGTTCGCCGCGACCCTCGGCGACCGCTACGACCGGCGGAGGGTCATGGTCTGCTCCGATCTGGCCCGGGCGGCGCTGATCGTGGCGGCGGCCGGGGCCGTCTTCGCCGACGCGCCCGCAGGGGTGGTCTACCTCGTCGCCGGGCTGGTGAGCGTCGCGGGAACGCCGTTTCGCCCGGCCGAGGCCGCGTACACACCGGTCCTCGCCCGGACGCCGGAGGAGCTCAGCGCCGCGAACGTCGTCGCGGCGGCAATCGAGAGCGCCGGGATCTTCGCCGGGCCCGCGCTCGGCGGCCTGCTCCTGGCCTGGACCGGCACCGGCACGGTCTTCCTCGTCATGTCGGGCCTGGTGCTCGCGTCGGCGGGCTTCATCCTCGGCATTCCCCCCGACCGGGAGCGGCGCCGGCCGGCCGAATGGGACTCCGCCTTCACCGAGCTGTCGCTCGGCGTCCGCGCGATCTTCGCCAACCGCCGGCTTGCCCTGCTCGTCGGGCTCTTCTCGGCGCAGACGTTCGTCGACGGTCTGCTCGGAGTGCTGATCGCAGTCCTGGCGCTGTCGTACCTCGACGGAGGCGCTGCCGCGGTCGGCTGGCTCAACGCCGCCTGTGGTATCGGCGGCGTCGTCGGCGCGGGCATCGCGGGCGTCCTCGTCAGCCGCGGGCGGCTCGCTGCCGACTTCGGTGTCGGGGTCCTGCTGTTCGGCCTGCCGCTTGCGTTCGTTCCGGCGTGGCGCAACGAGGGCTTTGCCCTGCTCATGATCGGACTGGTCGGCGTCGGCAACACGCTTGCCGACGCCTCTGGAATGACGCTCCTCCAGCGCACCGCCCCCGACGCGGCTCTCGCCCGGGTGTTCGGCGTGCTCGAAAGCCTCTTGTTGCTCACCGTCGGCCTGGGCGCGGTGATCGCGCCCGTGCTCCTCTCCGCTCTCGGCGTCCGCTGGACGCTCGTGCTCGCAGGTGTGCTGCTGCCGCTCCTGGTCGTTCCCGCGTGGCCCGCGTTGCGACAGCTCGACCGCCAGACGGCAGGCGAGTCGCGACGGGTCGCACGCCTGCGCGCCGTGCCGTTTCTCGCTCTGCTGCCCGAAGCAACCGTGGGACAGCTGGCGCAGGCTGCCGCCGAGGTGCGGATGGCGGCCGGCGAGGAGATCGTGCGCGAAGGCGACTCGGGCGACAGGTTCTACGTCGTCGACTCCGGGACTGTCGACGTCGTCGCAGGCGGGACCCGTCTGGCGACGCTGGGCCCGGGTGAGTACTTCGGCGAGATCGCGCTTCTTCACGACGTGCCCCGCACGGCGACCGTCGTTGCGCGCGAGGACGGCGTGCTGCTGACGCTCGCGCGAGATGCGTTCATTCCGGCTGTGGCGGGGTACGCCCCGAGCCTCGCGTCGGCCAAGGCGGTCGCCGGCCTGCGCCTCGGGCCTGTGCGCGCCGGGATCGTCAGGGCCTGATCGTCAGATCGAGGCGATGCTCGGCAGCGAGCCGAGCCGGCTCGAGACCACTGCCTGTGCCGCTGCGTCGCTTTCGGGATGACCCGTGACGATGTTGATGAACTGGTCCCGCTCGAGCGCCAGCAGGTCGGCCTCGGTGCGCGCCGTCACCGTCGCGGTGCGCGGCACGTTCCGGAGGAGGGCGATCTCGCCGAAGAACTGGCCGGCTCGCAGAGGCGTCGGCGGGCCGCCATCGACTCGAACGTCGACCTCTCCGCCGGACACGATGTAGAACCGGTCGCCGGGCTCACCCTGGCGCACGATCTCGTCTCCCGCCGGGACGTGGACGGGGCGCAGATCCCGCGCGAGCTGCTCCAGGGTGGCGCCAGGCAGCGGGCGGAAGATCGAAATGTCGCGCAGGAGGTCGAGATGACGCGGGGCCTGGGCGATCTCCGCGTCGACCATTCGCAGCATCGGCCACGTCAGCGCGGCCACAACCGGGAGCACCGCTCCGGTGGCGACGAGGGCGCCCCGGTTTCCGACGAGGGCGATGAGCAGCGGCGCGAGAATTGCGCCGAGTCCGAGCGTGCCGACGAAGACGCTCTGGACGACCCCCATCACCCGCGTCAGCACCTCGTCGGGGACAGCTCTCTGTAGGAGCGTCAGCCCCGCGACGTCGACGATCGTGATCCCCAGGCCGACGAGCCCGAGCAGGACGAGGGCCGCCGCCGTGTTCTGGGCGACCGCCATCAGGGCGATCGGAGCTCCCACCAGCGCGAGTCCGAGGCCGAACGCGGACGCGAGGCGCGGGTGTGCGACGAGTGCGACGGCGAGCACCCCGCCGAGCAGGCCGCCGACGCCGATTGCCGAGTTGAGGAACCCGATTCCCGCCTTCCCGAGGTCGAGCACCTCGAGGGCGACGACCACGACGAGGACGTTGAGCGCTCCGGCGGCCAGCGTCTGCAGCCCGTAGAGCCCGATCACGAGGCGAAGCCGGCTGTCCCGCAGCACGGTGCGGAAGCCCGCGAACGCTTCGCTGAGAAAGCTGCCTCGCAACGCCAGCGGCTTGTCGCTGCGTTCGGCCTGGACGCCGGCGAGGAGCAGGGCGGCGATCAGGAAGACTCCTGCCGCGACGGAGAAGACGGTCTCGGCGCCGGCGGCGGCGAGCAGGAGCCCGCCCACGGCCGGCCCGACGAACAGCCCGACGCTCTCGACGGTCGTCAGGACGAGATTCGCCGCCGTCAGCTCCTCCGGCGTGCGAGCGAGGAGCGGCAGCAGTGCAGCCTGGGTCGGTCGGAAGGTCGACTGGAGCAGACCCATCAGGCTCGCGAGCACGTAGACGATCACCGGCGGGCCGTCGATGAACGCGACGAGCGCGGCAACCGCGATCGTCAGGCTGCGGGCCACGTTGATGCCGACGATGACCCGCTCGCGCGGATAGCGGTCGCCGAGCATCGCACCGAACGGCGCGGCGACGAACGAGGGCACGACCCGGAGCAACCCGACGAGCCCCACCGCTTCCGGGCCTCCGCGTTCGTAGGCGTAGAACGCGAGGGTGACGATGAACATCCAGTAGGCGGAGACGGTGCCGGCCCAAGAGAGCTCCACCCGGCGGAGGTTCGGATTCGTGAAGACGGAGGCGAAGGCCTCCCGGGCATCGGCGAGCCGCTCCCGGAAGCTCCTCAGCATCGGCCGATCGTATTGGGGTTTACGTTTCTTCGGAAGAGAGGGAAGATGGGAGCTTGCTGCACCGTCTAGTTTCCGAATACGCCGGCTCTGGCTGACCGGCGATCAAAAAGGAGGAAGTAGTGGACGAGGAGAAGACTCCCACCACGTCAGACAGCGACGACGTCGAGGCTCACGGCGTCACCGACCGGCCGGTCGAGGACAGGGAAGCTGCGAGCGATGAGCCGGATGTCGAGGCTCACGGCCTTCTCGATCGACCCGGTCTCGACCGTCCTTCACAGGACTAGTCCGAGCCAAGATAGGGCTTTGGAAGTTGGGGCGGCTGGCGTAGCCGCCCCAACTGCTGTCAGGTCGCCTTCGCCTCGGCCGCGGCGAGCTCGGCACCGGTAGCAGGCGCCTGGAGAGCCGCCTCGGCGATCACGAGCGTGCGGGCGTCCGCGTCGACGGTTGCACTGACGCCGAGCGGGATCGTGCAGAGGTGATCACCGTGCCCGAGCGGCAGGTTGTGCAGGATCGGGACGCCGAGCGGCTCGAGGTGATGCTCGAACACGTCTTCCATCGAGCGGCTGCGGAGCCACGGCTCGGGCTGGCGGTGCTCCTCGCACTTGTGCATCTCGCCGATCACGATCCCTTTGACCGAGTCGAGCTTGCCCGCGTTTTGCAGCTGCGTGAGCATCCCGTCGACGTGCCAGGGCGGGCAGTTCACGTCCTCGAAGAAGAGAATCGCGCCCTCGAGCTCGACCTCCCACGGCGTCGCCAGCGTCTCGCGCAGCAGCCAGAGACACCCGCCGACGAGCGGTGCCGTCACCTGCCCGGCCCCGATCGCGCCGATGTACGGATCGTCGGGCCGGCCCGGCACCTCGCCGAGCGGCTGCGGATCGGTGACCGCGCGGAGGAACCGCTCCTTGGACCAGTCGCCGCGCTTCGGGCTGCCCATGCCGGTGAAGCCAGGCCCGTAGAAGGTGACCAGGCCGGTGCGCTGCCTGATCGCGACGTGGAGCGCCGTCACGTCGGAGTAGCCGACGAACGGCTTCGGGTTCTCGGCGATCGTGTCGAAGTCGAGGTGCGGGACCACCTGAGAAGCGCCGTAGCCGCCGCGCAGGAGCTGGACGACGTCCACCTCGGGGTCGGCGAAGAGCTGGTTGACGTCGCGGGCCCGCGCCTCGGCGTCGCCCGCGACGAAGTCGTCGCGAGCGTACACGCCGTCGGCGAGTGAGACGCGGTACCCGCGCTCCTCGTACCAGCGGACGCTGCGGTCGAGCTCGGACCGCTCCTCGAACGGGCTGGACGCGGCGGCGACGCCGATCGTCCCGCCCGCCGGGAGCGGTCGAGCCTTCGTCAGCTCGGACATGTCTCAGGGACAGTCCCTAGGACATGTCCCATGTCAGTCGATCTTCGCCATCACGTGCTTGATCTGCGTGTAGTCCTCGAGCGAGTACGCCGAGAGGTCCTTGCCGTAGCCGGACTGCTTGAAGCCTCCGTGCGGCATCTCGCTGATCAGCGGGATGTGGTCGTTGATCCAGACCGTCCCGAACTTCAGTTTGCGCGACGCGTTCAGCGCCCGGCCGACGTCACGCGTCCAGACGGAGGCGGCGAGGCCGTAGTCGACGTCGTTCGCCCAGGCGATCGCCTGGTCGTCGTCCGCGAAGCGCTGCACGGTCACGACCGGACCGAAGACCTCGCGCTGGATGATCTCGTCGTTCTGTCCGACGTCGACCACCACCGTCGGTGAGACGAAGAACCCACGGTCTCCGTTCGGGCCGCCGCCGGTGAGCACGGTCGCGCCTTTTGCGCGGTCGAGGAAGCCGAGGACCCGCTCCTGCTGCGCCTTCGAGATCACCGGGCCCATCTCGATCTCGTCGCCCTCGGCAGGGTCGCCCACGTGCAGCGACTCGACCGCGGGCACGAGCTCCTCGAGCAGCTTGTCGTAGATCTTCGGCCCGGCGACGACACGCGAGGCGGCGGTGCAGTCCTGGCCCGAGTTCCAGTACCCGCCGATCTTGATTCCCTCGGCCACCGCGGCCGGGTCGGCGTCGTCGAACACGATGACCGGCGCCTTGCCGCCCAGCTCGAGGTGCACGCGCTTGAGGTTGTCGGCAGCGGTCTTGGCGATGATCTTGCCGGTCTCGACATCGCCCGTGAGTGAGACCATGCGCACGTCCCGGTGCTTCACGATCGCCTCGCCGGCCGGGACGCCGTCGCCCGTGATCACGTTGAGCACGCCCGGGGGCAGGATGTCCGCCGCCAGCTGGGCGAAGCGCAACGTCGTCAGCGGCGTCTGCTCCGACGGCTTCAGTACCTGGACGTTGCCCGCGGCGAGCGCCGGAGCGATCTTCCAGACGGCCATCATCAGCGGGTAGTTCCACGGTGCGATCCCGCCGACCACGCCGATCGGCTCGCGGCGGATCCAGGACGTGTACCCGCGCATGTACTCCCCGGCCGACTTTCCTTCGAGGAGGCGGGCCGCACCGGCGAAGAAGCGAATGTTGTCGGCGGCGACCGGCATCTCGTCCTTCGCGTACGACATCGGCTTGCCGACGTTCTGGGACTCGAGCTCGGCGAGCTCGTCCGCGTGCTCGTCGATCGCGGCCGCGAGTGAGAGCAGCATCTCCGCCCGTTCGCCGGGCGTGGTCTCGAACCACTCGTCGAACGCCTTCTTCGCTGCCTGGACCGCCCGGTCGACGTCCTCGGCCGAGGCGCGCGGCACTTCGGCGATGACCTCTCCCGTCGCCGGGTTCAGCACCTCCATCGTCTCGCCGCCGGCGGCGTCCACCCACTCGCCGCCGATGAAGTTCTGGTGTTTGGAAACGGTGGTACTCACGCTCTACCTCCTTCGCAGGATCCCGGTGTCGCGCGTCAGGCGCTGCGCGATCGTCACGGGAATCACGGTCATGACTATCACGAAAAAGACGACGACGTTCACCTGTGGGAGCTGCTGGCCGAGCCGCAGGTTGCCGAGGATCCAGATCGGCAGGGTGTTCTGTGCCCCCGCGGTGAAGGTCGTGACGATTACCTCGTCGAACGACAGAGCGAATGCGAGTAGGCCGCCGGCGATCAGGGCGGTCGAGATGACGGGGAAGGTGACGAAGCGGAAGGTCTGCCAGCCGTCGGCGCCGAGGTCCATCGACGCTTCTGTCAGTGAGGTCTGCGTGCGCCGCAGGCGTGCGACGACGTTGTTGTAGACGACGACGATGCAAAAGGTCGCGTGCCCGATCACGATCGTCCAGAGCGACGGCGTCAAGCCGTGAACCGGGTTGCTCGTGAAGAACGAGTTGAGCGCGATCCCGGTGACGACGCCCGGAAGCGCGATGGGCAGGACGAGCAGGAACGTGATCGTGTCGCGCCCGAAGAAGCGGAAGCGACTGACCGCCGCCGCCGCCGCGGTCCCGAGGACGAGCGCGATCGCCGTCGCGAGCCCGGCCGCCTTCAGCGAGAGCAGGAGCGCGCTGCGCGCCTCCTCGTTGTGCCAGGCCGCGCTGAACCACTTCGTGCTGAAGCCCGCGATCGGCCAGCTCTGGATGTTTGAGGAGTTGAACGCGTAGACGCAGATCAGCACGAGCGGGATCCAGAGGAAGGCGACGACGAGCCCCGTCCAGAGACCGAGCGACATCCGTGCGGCCCGAGTCTCCACTACAACGCCTCGAAGGCGCCGGTCCGTTTCGCCAGCGCGAGGTAGACGGCCATGACGACGAGCGGCACCGTGGCATACGCGGCCGCGAACGGCAAGTTGTTCGTCAGTCCGAGGACGTTGCGGTAGATGACGTTGCCGATGAAGTCGACGTTGCCCACGAGCGACGGCGTGATGTAGTCGCCGAGCGTCAGCGAGAAGGTGAAGATCGAGCCGGCGACGATGCCGGGCAGTGCGAGGGGCAGGATCACGCGGCGGAACGTCGCCCAGCTCTTGCCGCCGAGGTCGCGCGAGGCCTCGAGCAGGGAGTCAGGAATCCGCTCGAGCGAGGCGTAGATCGGCAGGATCATGAACGGCAGCCAGATGTACGAGAAGACGATCCACATGGCCGTGTTTGTGAAGGCCCAGTTCTGGTGCGGGAGGCCGAGCTTGTCGAGCGACCAGTTCAGCACGCCCTCGTCGTTGAGGATCAGTCGCCACGCGTAGATGCGTGCGAGATAGCTCGACCACAGTGGCAGCAGAACGAGCACGAAGAGGACCGTGCGCAGGCGCGGTGTGGCCACCCGGGCCATGTAGTACGCGAAGGGGAACGCGATGATGGCGTCGGTCACCGTGACCGCAGCGGCCATCCAGATCGTGCGAAACGCGATCTGGTGATACGTGGAGTCGTGGATGATCGTGTCGAAGTTCGACCAGGTCCACGCGTGCGTGAGCTTGCCGGTGAAGCTGTCGACGCTCCAGAACGCCGAGACGAAGAGGACGGCCAGGGCCGCGAGGTAGAAGACGACCATCCATGCGAGCGGTGGCAGCAGTAGCGCGACCGCGCGCAGCCACGGCCGTCGCCAGAACGCCGCCGAGAGGCGGCGGCGGACCGACCCCGACCAGGGTCGGCCCGCCTCCTCGTACGCCCGTACCGCCAAGTCAGCTCTTGATGTCAGTCCAGGCTTGCTGCCAGCGCGCGTAGTCGACGCAGTTGCTCTGGCCGTTGCCGCAGTCCTTCACGGGCGTCTTCCAGAACTTGATCGAGTTGAAGTACTTCGCAGATGCGTTGGCGTGGTACTGCGCGCACGAACCCTTCGACAGCTGGTCCATGATCCTGCACGCCTTCGTGTTCGCAGGCGTCTCGCCGAAGTAGATCGCCTGCTGAGCCTGCACCTTCGGCGTGGAGACCCACTTGATCCAGGCCACCGCGCAGTTCGGGTGCTTCGCCTTCGAGGAGATCATCCACGTGTCGGCCCAGCCGGTCGCCCCTTCCTTCGGGATCAGATCCTTGACCGGCGCCTTGTCGGCCTGAAGCGTGTTCGTCTGGTACGGCCACGAGGCGCCGATCCAGGCCCCGCCGTTCTTGAACAGGTCGATCTCGTCGCCGGCCGAGGCCCAGTACTTCTTCACGAGCGGCCGCTGCTTCTTCAGCAGGTCGACGGCCGCCTTGAACTGCGCCTCCGTCAGCTCGTACGGATCCTTGATCCCGAGGTCTGGCTTCGACTTCGAGAGGTAGAGCGCCGCGTCCGCGATCTGGATCGGGTTGTCCGGGACCGTGATCTTGCCCTTGTACTTGGAGCTGTAGAGGAGCCCCCAGCTCGTGGGCTTCGGCTTGACCTTCTTCGTGTTGTACATGAGCGTGTTCGGGCCCCACTGCAGCGAGATGCCGTAGTGGACGCCCTTGACGGTGTTGTGCGACGGCGACTTCAGGGCCGGGATGAAGTTCTTGAAGTCCGGGACCAGCTTGGGGTCGATCGAGCGGACGTCCTTGCCGAGGATCAGCCGCAGGCTGGCGTCGCCCGAGGCCGAGACCGCGTCGTACTGCCCGGTGCGCATCAGCGTCACCATCTCGTCCGACGAGCCTCCGAACTTCGCCCGCACCTTGCAGCCGGTCTTCTTCGTGAACGGCTGCACCCACTGCTTGTAGGTGTAGCCCTCCCATGCGATCAGGTTCAGCGCGCCCTCGAGCTTCCCCATCTTCGTGAGCGTCCCAGGCGAGGTCTGCGCCGAGCTGACTCCCGACGCCGGCACGCACAACGCCGCCGCCAGCGTGGCGACGAGCACGTGAATCCTGCGGATCTTCCTCATGCTTTTCCTCCTCGTTGAATCTCGAAGGTGTGCTCGGGCCGCCAGTCGAGGCGCACCCGTTTGCCCCTTGACTCGAGAGCCTCCTGCGAGGAGGTCTCGAGGTTCTGCCTGACGACGGTGAGCTCGCCCCCGGAATCGAGCTCGACGATGTATCTCGTGAACATGCCGACGTAGACGACGTCCCGGATGCGTCCCGTCTCCACGGTGTCGCCGCGCGCGGGCTCCTCGCCGGCCTCCAGCATGTGGATCTTCTCGGGACGGACGGTGAACGTCCTGCCGTTCCGCTCGAGCACGTTCGAGACGCCGATGAAGCCGGCGACGAACTCGGTCGCGGGACGCTCGTAGACCTCGGCCGGTGTACCGATCTGCTCGATCCGGCCCTGGTTGAAGACGGCGAGGCGGTCGCTCATGGTGAGCGCCTCCTCCTGGTCGTGGGTGACGTAGACGAAGGTGATGCCGACGTCGGAGACCTCGCGTTGGATGCGCTTCAGCTCGGTCTGCATCTCCTGGCGAAGCTTCAGGTCGAGCGCGCCGAGCGGCTCGTCGAGCAGGAGCACCCTCGGCCTCGTCACGAGAGAGCGGGCGAGGGCGATCCGCTGCCTCTGCCCGCCGGACAGCTGGATCGGCTTGCGGCTGCCCACGTCCGGCAGGCGCACGACGTTCAGGATCTCCTGGACCCGCACCCTGCGCTCACGGCGCGGCACGCGCTTGACGCGCAGGCCGTAGCCGACGTTCTCGGCGACCGTCATGTGCGGGAACAGCGCGTAGTCCTGGAAGACCGTGTTGACCTCGCGCTCGTACGGTGCGTGGTTGGTCACGTCCACGCCGCCGAGCTCGATCCGGCCCTCGTCGGGCCGCTCGAAGCCGGCGATCAGCCGGAGCGTCGTCGTCTTGCCGGAGCCGGACGGGCCGAGCAGGGTGAAGAACTCGCCGGCCCGGATCTCGAGGTCGACGCGGTCGACGGCGACGACGTCGCCGTAGGTCTTGCGAATGCCGGCAAGCCGGACGTCGGGCTCGGCCGCAGACACGGAATGCGCGGCCGGTTCCGCCTCAGCCAGCGCGGGCGTCGCCAAGCGATTCCTCCAGGAGGTCGAGCCCGCGTTCGAGCAGCGGGTCCTCGATCGTGAGCGGCACGAGGATGCGGATCACGTTCCCGTAAATACCGCACGAGAGGAGGACGAGGCCGCGCTCACGGGCCGCCGTCGTCACTGCCTTGGCCAGATCAGGGGTCGGCTCCCTCAGCTCGAGCGCGAGCATCGGCCCGAGGCCGCGCACCTCGCCGACGGCCGCGTTGCGGGCCGCGAGCTGCTCCAGCCGGGCGCGAATCCGCGTGCCGAGCTCCTCTGCGCGGCGGCGGAAGGCGTCGCCGGAGACCTCCCGCAGCACCTCGACTGCGGCGGCGCAGGCGACGGGATTGCCGCCGAACGTCCCGCCGAGACCGCCGGGCGGGACACTATCCATCAGCTCCGCGCCCCCGGTCACGGCGGCGAGCGGCAGCCCTCCGCCGAGCGACTTGCCGGAGACGATCAGGTCGGGCTCGACGCCGTAGTGCTCGATCGCCCACATCGGCCCCGTGCGGCCGACACCTGCCTGTACCTCGTCGTCGACGTAGAGGATGCCGTGCTGCTCGCAGACCTCCTTCAGCCGTGTCGGAAAGTCCTCCGGCATCGGGATGAAGCCCCCCTCGCCCTGGACGGGCTCGAGCACCACGCAGGCGACGGTGGCCGGGTCGACGTCCTGCTTGAACAAGTGGCTCAGAGCCACAAGCGCGTCCTCCGCCGAGACGCCCCTGTACGGATAGGGCGCGGCCGTCCGGTAGACCTCGCCGGGAAACGGTCCGAAGCCCTGCTTGTACGGAACGACCTTGGCCGTCATGGCCATCGTGAGGCTCGTGCGTCCGTGGAAGGCGTGGTCGAACACGATCACGGCCGGCCTACCCGTCGCCGTCCGGGCGATCTTCACGGCGTTCTCGACCGCCTCCGCGCCCGAGTTGACGAGAATCGACTTCGTCTCGCGCTCGCCGGGCCAGCTCTGGTCGAGCAGCCTGCACACCTCGACGTACGGCTCGTACATGCCGACCATGAAGCACTGGTGGAGGTAGCGGTCGACCTGCTGGTGGATCGCGGCGGCGGCGAAGCCGTGCCCGGTGTTCTGGCAGCCGAGGCCTCCTGCGAAGTCGACGTACTCGCGTCCGTCGACGTCCCAGATACGCGCGCCTTCCGCACGCGCGACCACGAGCGGCGTCGTCGCGACCCCACGTGCGACGTAGCGCTCGCGGTCGGCGACGACCTGCTCGGAGCTCGTGTGCTCGCTGACCGCCATCAGTGCTTCAGGTCACCGAGGATCTCGGCCGCGGCTCGCTCGCCGGTCTCGACCCCTCCGTTGAGGTAGCCCTGGAAGTCCTGTGACGTGTGCTCGCCGGCGAAATGGCAGTTGCCCTGGCGCTCCTTTTCTATCCCGGAGAACTTCGTGTACTGGCCCACCTTCCAGTAGGAGTACGACCCCTTCGTCCACGGATAACCGGCCCAGTAGTCGACCGTGACCGAGCTCGCCAGACCGTCCCAGTGGTCCGTGAGGCTCAGTTCGGGGAACTGGGGTGCGAGCTGAGCGAGAAACTGCGCTGCCCGTGCCTGCGGCGTGCCCGAGCCGAAGCTGTCTCCGACCTTGCCACCCGTGTAGTCGACGAGGATGCCTTTGACGCCGTTCTGGGCCCGCGTGACCTCCCAGGTGTTCTGGTAGCCGGTGTCCGCGTACGTGTTGCCGTTGTTGTCGGCGTCGTACCAGAAGCGATCCAGGAACTGCACGTGGAGCTTCGAGTTCGTTCCCATCGGGAGCTCCTTGATCGCCGTCACCTTCAGCGGCTCGAAGCCTGCCTTCGAGTAGTTGACTCCGCGCAGCATGGAGAACGGAATCGCCAGCACGACGTGGTCGACGGTGGCAGTGCGTGCCGTGGCGCCGTTCTGGAAGGTGAGCGTGAACGAACCGCCGGTGTTCTGCTTGATCGCGGTCAGGACGTGATCCATCCTGATCTGTCCCGCGAGCCGCCGCCCCAGCTCCAGCGGCACCTGGTCGTTGCCGCCCTTGACGTGGTACTTCTCGTTGGAGGGGCCGAAGACGCGGAACTGGCCCTGGCCCGAGTAGCCGAGGAGATAGAGGAGGTTGAGCGCGCTCTGCTGGCTGCATTCGGCGCCGTACTCGATGTTGTAGGCGATGTCGAGCACGCGACCGAGATTCGAGCTCGCGCCGCCGTTCGGCACGGTCTCGTCGAGCCAGTCGATGATCGACATGTGGTCGAGCTCCCAGCCGCGCTCGGTGTAGTTGTTCCAGAGCGTCGGATAGCTGGCGGCGGAGACGTCCTTGTGCAGCTTCTGGTAGATGCCGTTCAGGTCGACCACGAGCTGGGAGTAGGGGTACTTCGCGCCGTTGACGTAGAAGAAATCCTCCGTTCCGTTCGGCTGCGCCTGTAGGAGGTTGTCGAGCGTGAATCCGAGTTGCTGCGTCAGCTGTCGCATCGCTGTGTGACCCTGGTCGATCAGCTCGCCGCCGTGCTCTGCGATCTGGCCCTGGTCGAAGCCACGGATCGTCCAGCAGCGACCGCCGATCCGCTCCGGGTTCGCCTCGTACACGGTGGCGTAGTAGCCGGCCTGCTGCAGGCGGTAGGCACACGTCAGTCCCGCGAGCCCGGCGCCGACCACTGCGATCTGCGGCTGACCCGCCCCGTAGGCCGCCTTCGCGAAGCGACCCATCGTGCTCGCCCCTGCCACGGCGACACCCGCGGCAGCCGTCCGCTTGACCAGCTCGCGTCGGGTCGTCCGGCCCTCGACGACCTCGGCATACGCGTCCTCGATGCGCTGCGCCAACGGTGTTCGCGCCATTTCCGCCTCCCCGGATGGTTTGCGAGGGGGAGCATCCAACATTCGCATTGCGAGTTCAAGTAGCGGCCTGCGTTGACCGAATGCGCACCGCGTGGTACGAATCGCCTCGCTTTGCGTAGATCGATCGCGCAGCCGGCCGTGGCCGAGCCTCGCCGGGGGCCCGTCAGTGCGCCTCCGAGAATCGACGCCCTCGACCAGGGGATCATCGAAGCCCTCCAGGCGAACGGGAGGGAGTCCTTTCGGGCGATCGCCTCTCGCCTCGGCGTCTCAGAGGCGACGGTGAGGGCGCGCTATGCGCGGCTGTGCGGAGAGGACATCCTGCAGGTGGTCGGCGTCACGAACCCGCTCGGGCTCGGCTTCGAGCAGGCGCTCGTGGGCGTCAAGACGGCCGGCGCGCCGGAGCCGGTCGCCGACGAGATCGCCAGCTGGATGGAGGCGGACTACGTCGTGGTCACGGCGGGGCAGTACGACCTCGTGGTCGAGGTGGTCGCCGCCGACCGGCGCGAGCTCCTGGAGCTCACGAACCGGATGCGCGCGCTCGACGGCGTCGTCTCGACCGAGACGTTCCTGTACCTGCAGATGGTCAAGCAGCTGTACGACTGGGGCACACGAGTAGGGGAGGCGAATTGACGACGACGGCACCCGAAGCGCTGGATCTGCAGCGCGCGGCACGTGAGCACCTCTGGCTCCACTTCACACGCATGGGCGGCTACCGGGACGGCGAGGTGCCGATCATCGTGCGCGGAGACGGCTGCTATCTCGAGGACATCCACGGTAAGCGCTATCTCGATGCGCTCGCGGGCCTCTTCTCGGTCAACATCGGCTACGGCTACGGCGAGGAGATGGGGGAAGCCGCAGCGGCGCAGATGCGTGAGCTGCCGTTCTACACGAACTGGTCCTACGCACACCCGCGCGCGATCGAACTGGCGTCCGAGGTCGCGTCGTTGACCCCGGGCGACCTCAACAGGCTCTTCTTCGTCTCAGGCGGATCCGAGGCCGTGGAGTCGGCCTGGAAACTCGCGCGCCAGTACTACACCGCCCGCGGCGAGATGCGGTTTCGCGCTGCGCGTGTGCCGGGGCAGCGAGTCGAGCCCGTCGTCGACTTCGATGCGATGGAGGCCCTTCAACAGAGCTCTCGACGTCGATGGAAGGCCGTTTCGCGCCACATCGCGTATCACGGGACGACGATGGGTGCACTTTCGATCAATGGGATCCCTGCGATCCGTGAGCCGTTCGAACCGCTGGTCCCCGAGGTGCTGCACGTCCGGAACACGAACCGCTATCACCGGCCGGCCGACGAGAGCGAAGCGGAGTTCACGGCGTTCCTCCTCGACGACCTCGAGCAGACGATCGAGGCCGCGGGGCCGGAGACGGTCGCGATGGTGATCTTCGAGCCGGTGCAGAACGCCGGCGGAGCCTTCACTCCACCGGAGGGGTACTGGCGCGGCGTCCGGGAGCTCTGCGACCACTACGACATCCTGCTCTGCGCCGACGAGGTGATTACCGGCTTCGGCCGTCTCGGAGCCTGGTTCGGCTCCGAGCTCTACGACATCCGGCCGGATCTGATGACGATCGCCAAGGGCCTCTCTTCGTCGTACGCCGCGATCGGCGCCGTCGTGGCATCGGACCGGGTGATGGAGCCGTTCATGGAGGGCACGCGGATGTACTCCCACGGCATCACGTTCGGGGGCCATCCGGTGCAGGCGGCGGTTGCGCTGAAGAACATCGAGATCATGCGCAGGGACCGCATCGTGGAGCATGTCGCCGACACCCAGTCGGCATTTCGCGCGACGCTCGAGCAACTGCTGGACATCCCGATCGTCGGCGACGTTCGCGGCACGGGTTTCTTCTATGCGGTCGAGCTCGTGAAAGACAAAGAGACGCGCCAGACCTTCGACGACGAGGAGTGCGAGACCCTGCTCCGCGGCTTCCTCTCGCCCGCGCTCTTCGAACGCGGCCTCATCTGCCGCGCGGACGACCGGGGCGATCCCGTCATTCAGATCTCACCGCCGCTGGTGGCGGGACAGCAGGAGTTCGACCAGATCGTGTCGATTCTCGGAGACGTCCTCGCCGAGGCGTGGACGCGGGTCCGAAAGTGACCGAGACAGCCGACGTCCGCCTCGTCGACGTGACGAAGCGTTTCGAGGACGTCGTCGCCGTCGACCGACTCAGCCTGGAGATCGAGCCCGGCAGCTTCTTCGCCTTGCTCGGCCCTTCCGGCTGCGGCAAGACGACGACGCTCCGGATGATCGGAGGCTTCGAACAGCCGACCGAGGGCCGGATCTACCTCGGCGACGCCGAGGTCAGCGGGCTGCCTTCCTACAAGCGAGACGTCAACACCGTCTTCCAGTCCTATGCGCTCTTCCCGCATCTGTCGATCTTCGAGAACGTCGCCTTCGGCCTTCGCCGCCGCGGGGTGAAGGGCGAGAGGCTGTCGGGACAGGTCAAGGAGATCCTCCGTCTCGTCGGGCTCGAGGGCATGGATAGGCGCAAGCCGCGACAGCTCTCGGGCGGCCAGCAACAGCGGGTCGCCCTTGCGCGTGCGCTGGTCAACAAGCCGAAGGTGCTCCTGCTGGACGAGCCGCTCGGCGCGCTCGACCTCAAGCTGCGCAAGCAGATGCAGCTCGAGCTGAAGGGGATCCAGCACGACGTGGGCATTACGTTCATCCACGTCACGCACGACCAGGAAGAGGCAATGACGATGGCCGACCGGATCGCGGTCATGAGCCACGGCCGCATCGAGCAGCTCGGGACCCCGACCGAGCTCTACGAGCACCCGGCGACGGCGTTCGTGGCGGGCTTCCTGGGTGTCTCGAACCTCATTCCCGGAACCGTCAGCGGCGCCGACACCGTGCGGCTAAGCAGCGGGTCAGTGGTACGAGTCCCCGCCGCGGCCCTCGCGGGGCGCACTGGAGCGGTCGCCGTCGGGATCAGGCCGGAGAAGATCGAGCTTGGCCAGGGACAGGGGAACGAGCTCGAGGGCACCGTCGTCGAGCAGGCCTACGTGGGGGTCGCAACCCAATACATCGTCGAGACCGCCTGCGGTCGCCTCACCGTCTACCGGCAGAATGCGTCGCCCGGACTGAACGGGGCGGCGCCCGGACAACAACTCACGCTCAGCTGGAGTCCAGACTCCACCTTCGTCGTCGACTCACTGGAGGGTTCCGAATGACAGATGCTCTGACCAGACGCGACCTGCTCCACCGTGCCGCAGCGGGCGGCGCCTTCCTGACGGTGCCTGGTGTGCTGGCAGCCTGTGGGGGCAGCAGCTCCAAGTCCGCGAGCTCGGGTGGGAACAAGACGCTCGCGAAGACGCTCCACTTTTCGAACTGGACGCTCTACATGGACGTCAACAAGAAGACGAAGTCGTTCCCATCGCTGGTGGCGTTCGAAAAGAAGTACGGCACGCACGTCCAGTACACCGAGGACATCAACGACAACGCCTCGTTCTTCGGGAAGATCCAGGGCCCGCTGTCGCGCGGACAGTCGGTCAACCGCGACATCGTCGTCCTCACCGACAACGACCGCTACCTGGGCCTGATGATCAAGAAGGGCTGGGTCGAGAAGCTCGACAAGTCGGCCATCCCGAACATCAAGAACCTCGTCGACGTGCAGAAGCATCCAAGCTTCGACCCGAACCGCGACTACAGCCTGCCGTGGCAGTCCGGGATGACCGGCATCGCCTACAACGACAAGCTCACCGATCCCGTCCTGTCGATCGACGACCTCCTGACCAACCCGAAGCTGAAGGGCAAGATGACGTGCCTGAACTCAATGGGGGACGCTCTGACGCTCGTCATGCTTTCGAACGGCGACGATCCCTCGAAGGTCACGGATGCCACCTTCAACAAGGCCTTCAACAGGATCAAGAAGGCTGTCGACTCGAAGCAGATCAGGCAGTTCACGGGAAACGACTACGCACCGATTCTCGCGAAGGGAGATCTCGCGGCGGCGATGTCCTGGTCCGGGGACATCGCGCAGCTCGGCAACGACCACATCCACTGGAACGTCCCGACCGACGGCGGCGCCATCTGGACCGACAACATGCTGATCCCGAAGGGCGGCAACGTCTACACCGCATCGGTCTACATGAACTACGTCTACGACCCCAAGGTCCAGGGCCTGATGGAGGCCGGCGACCCGAAGCGGAACATCACCGGCATCTACTACATCCCGCCCGTGAAGGGCGCCGGCGAGTGGGCGAAGAAGTACGACCCGTCGGTGGGGAGCAACCCGCTTATCTTCCCTAGCGCGAAGACGCTGAACAGCGTCCACATCTTCGACAACGCCGCGTTGAACAACCAGAAGTACCTGACTGCCTGGCAGAACCTGATCTCGGGATAGACCAACAAGTGGGGTTTCTCCACCGTCACAGAGGTCTCACGCCGTACTTCCTGCTCGCGCCGGGGATGTTGTGGCTGACGGTCTTCTTCGTCGTGCCGCTCGGGTTCCTCGCCTACCAGTCTCTGCAATCGGGGAACTTCGACGTCGGTTACTCCTTCACGTGGGCGTGGGGAAACTACTGGAACGCGATCCGGGACTACCGGGATCAGTTCATCCGGTCGCTGGAGTACGCGGGCATCGCAACCTTGCTCGCGCTCCTCCTGAGCTATCCCGTGGCGTACTGGATCGCGTTCCGCGGCGGCCGGTGGAAGAACCTCTTGCTGCTGTTCATCGTCGCGCCGTTCTTCGTCACGTACCTGATCCGGACGCTCGCGTGGGAGACGATCCTTTCCGACCACGGCTTCGTCGTTCGCACGCTGCAGGACGTGCACATCCTCGGCGAGGGCGGACGGCTCCTCGCGACCGGGACGGCCGTCGTCGCCGGCATCACCTACAACTTCCTTCCCTTCATGGCCCTGCCGCTGTACGTGTCGCTCGAGCAGATCGACCAGCGGCTGCTCGAGGCGGCAGAGGATCTGTACGCGAGCAAGTGGAAGGCGTTCGTTCGGGTGACGTTACCGCTCTCGCTGCCCGGCGTCGTGGCCGGGACGCTCCTGACGTTCATTCCCGCTGCGGGTGACTTCATCAACGCGCAGCTGTTGGGCTCGCCGCAGAACCACATGATCGGAAACGTGATCCAGTCGAAGTTCCTGGAGCTCACCGACTATCCGGCCGCCGCCTCGATGTCGTTCCTGTTGATGGCGGCGATCCTCGTCGCGGTCGTGATCTACGCCAGGGTCGTGGGCACAGAGCAGCTGACTGGGACGCCGGTATGACGACCGCCGCCGTCGCGGCGCGTCCTCAGCGCAAGGCCCACGTTGCCGTGTGGGCATTCATCAAGCGCCACGTCTTGACGGTCTACTCTGTGCTGTTCTTCGTCTACCTGATGCTGCCGATCGCGGTCGTCGCGGCGTTCTCGTTCAATCACCCGACCGGCAAGTTCAACTACGTCTGGCAGGGGTTCACGTGGGACAACTGGAGATACTGGGACGGCGTTCCCGGGATCCGGAGCGCACTCTTCCTCTCTTTGGAGATCGCGCTTCTCGCCAGCCTGATCGCCACCGCCCTGGGAACCCTGATCGCGCTCGCGCTCGTCCGCTACGGCTTTCGCGGACGTGGCGCCACCAACGTCCTGATCTTCCTGCCACTGTCGACGCCGGAAATCGTCCTCGGCGCATCCCTGCTCACTCTCTTTCTCAATCTCAACGTCGTCTTCGGCTTCTGGACGATCTTCATCGCGCACGTCATGTTCTGCATCAGTTTCGCGGTCGTGACGGTGAAAGCGAGGTTGATCGGCTTCGATCGCCATCTCGAAGAGGCGGCGATGGATCTCGGCGCCAATGAGTGGGCGACGTTCCGCAAGGTGACGTTGCCTCTGATTGCGCCGGCCATCCTCGCGGCAATGCTGCTCTGCTTCGCGATCTCGATCGACGACTTCGTCGTGACCTATTTCAACGCGGGCTCGCGGACGACGTTCCCACTGTTCGTCTGGGGTGCGGCACGCGTCGGAGCACCGCCGCAGGTGAACGTGATCGGCACCGCGATTTTCGTCGTGGCGGTGGTCGGGATGCTGGCGAACCTGCTCATCCAGATGCGGCGCGGGCGATCGGCGGCGGCCTGAGCGTCCCGCCGCGGCTGCCGCCCTGGTGGCTGGACGAAGCAGGCCACGAAGAGCCGGCGCCTGCGCTGGAGCATGAGCTCACGGCCGACGTCTGCATCGTCGGCGGCGGCTACACAGGGCTCTGGACGGCTCTCGCGCTGAAGGAGCGTGATCCCTCGCTTCGCGCCGTCGTGCTGGAGGCGGACATCTGCGGTGCAGGGCCGAGCGGGCGGAACGGCGGCTTCCTCCACGGCTACTGGGCCGCGCTCGCGAGCGTGCTGCCGCTGCTCGGCCGCGAGCGTGCCGTAGAGCTGGCGCGCGCAGGCGCGCGCATCCTGCCGGCCGTCCGCGCCTTCGCCGAGTCGCGCGGCGAGGACGTGTGGCTCCGGGAGGCCGGAATGCTGATGGTGTCGGCCTCACCCGGACAGGAGGCGGCGATCGACGCCGCGGTCGCTGCGGCCGCCAAGGTGGACGCGGAGGAGCAGGCGGTGCCGCTCGACGCCGACGGCGTGGCCGAGCGTATTCGCTCGCCGGCCTTCCGGCGCGGCGTCTTCTTCCCCGACGGTGCAACCGTTCAGCCGGCCCGGCTCGTGCGTGCCTTGCGAAGGGCAGTTGTGGCGGAGGGCGTCGAGGTGCACGAACACACGCCGGCCCTTCGCATTCGCGACGGCGAGGTGTCGACGCCGCGAGGCCGCGTGCGCGCCCCCGAGATCGTGGTCGCTGTCAATGCTGCAGCAACGGGCTGGCGGCCGGTGGCACGGCACGTGACGAACTTCGGCTCGTATGTCGTCCTCACCGAGCCGGTTCCCGAGCTGCTCGAGGAGATTGGCTGGACCGGCGGCGAGGCGATCATGGACGGACGGATGTTCCTCCACTACTTCCGCACGACGAACGACGGTCGCGTGCTGATGGGGAGCGGCTCCGGCCCGATCGGCTTTCGCGGTCGCGTCGACAGTCGCTTCACCTCCGACGCGCCGACATCGGCGCGTGCGGCGCACGGCCTCAGGCGTCTGCTCCCCGGCCTGGCCGAAGCGCGGATCGAGCGAGCCTGGGGAGGGCCGATCGACGTCTCTGCCGACCACCTGCCCTTTTTCGGGACCGTCGACGGGAAGCGGATCCACTACGGCCTCGGCTACTCCGGCCACGGGGTCGGGCCGACGTGGCTCGGCGGCCAGATTCTCGCGTCGCTCGTCCAAGATCGAGACGACGAGTGGACTGCATTGCCGCTCGCTTCACGACGCGTCCCGTCCTTGCCGCCCGAGCCGCTCAAGCACCTCGGGGGCGCGCTCGTCCGCTCCGCGATCCTCGCCTGCGAGTACGCCGAGGAGGAGAACCGGCGCGCACCGTGGCCGGCGCGGCTGGGAGCCGCCCTCCCGCGACTCGTCGGAATGGAGCTCGGGACGCGCTAGGTGCCGCCCCGGCGCACGGGCTACGAGCCCGGCACCGGGGCAAGTTTTGCAAGCATCCCCTTCAGCGGCCTTGGCAACCGCGTGCCATCACGGGCAAGTCTGCGCGGCGTCCTCGATCCGGAAAACGGGCGGGCTGGCGTGCGGCGCAACAAATGTCGCATAGACCGTCGCTCCACCGACGCTCGAGGCCTGCCCCGGATCATCGCCGCCCTCGACGAACACGGCGCCCGCCGGAAGGCCCGGTCCGTACGTCGTCGAACTGCAGTCTGAATTCGTAAAGGTCACCGCACCCGACGCCACCGTCACGATCACGATGCCTGGGTGGTGATGCCAGCCGCTGAAGCCGCCCGGATCGATGACGATCTTCTGGACCCGGACGTCGGTCGGATCTTTCGTCTGGAACTTGACCCGGTCGCTGTTCCACTTGACGTCGTTGTTCAAGTTCCCGGTGACGAGGTTCGTCGGGTTGAACCCAGACCCCGCCGATGCTAGAGCGACGGCCGCAGACGCTCCGATCACCGCAATTCCGAGAATCACGGCACTCCACTTCTTCCTCGAACGGAATAGGCGCACGACGTACTCCTCTCCCCAAGGGATCGATCCTGTGAGCACTCGATTGTGGCATGTCTTGTGCCGTCTGTGTCAATCAGGAAATGGCCTGGATGCCCGCAGGGCAATCGGCATTTGAGGCATTTGCCTCAAGCACTCCGAGTTAGTGGCTCTGAGCCACGAACTCTGGTTCAGTGGCGCTTGCCGCCGAGCTGGTGGTGCGCCTTGAAGAAGTTCTCCGAGCCCGCGGTCGCCATCGCCGAGCTCGCCGAGATCTCGAGCGCCAGCGTGGCCGCGGCGATGATCTGGGCGAAGCGGTACACCTTGCCCGGACCGGCGCAGTCCATCAGGTGCAGCCAGCTTTGGGCGGAGGGGAAGCCGGTGCCGCCGCCGACCGTGCCCACCTCGAGGCCCGGGAGGCGGATGGCGCAGTTGATCCCACCCTCGACGCGGCGCCCGGTCCCGTGCGCCATCGAGCTCGTCCCGACCATGCCGAGGTCCTGGCCGGTGGCCGCGAAGACGGCGGCGATCGCCGACGCAGGCGTGAACGCGACCGACTGCATGCCCGAGGCGACGGCCCCGTGCGTGCCCGCGAAGGACAGGTCGAGCAGGTCGTCGACGGTCGTCCGCAGCACGCGGCGGACGACATCGTCGGTCAGCGTCGTCTCGGCCAGCACCGTCTTGCCGTGCCCCCCGCGCTCGAAGTAGCGATGCGACGGCTTCTTGTCGCCGCCCATGTTGGCCTCCAGGATCGCGCGCTCCGCCCTCACCGGTGCGTGCTCCATGACGTAGCCCATGTTCAGCGCGTACGCGTTGCGGGTCATCATGTTCGGCCCGCAGGCGTCGCCGGTCGTGAACGCCCACAGTACGTGGCACATGGGACCGACCACGTGCGTCTCGACCTCGCGCAGCTTCGCGAACGACGAGATCCAGCCCTCGTCGCGCTCGGTCAGCCAGCGCCGCATCTCCGCGACGTGTGCGTCGAGGAAGCGGGCGAGCTGCACCGCCTCATCGGTCGACTTGCAGATGAAACAGGATGCTCTGGTGATTCGGTCCGAGAGCACGTACGTTCGGAAGCCGCCCGATTCGCCGGCCGCCCGCGAGCCGCGATAGAGCGACGCCGACAGCCCGCCTTCCGTGTGTGCGAGCGGGACGAAGACCTGGTCGCGCTTCCTTCCCGTCTCCACCAGTCGTCCGAACGGCTCCTCGAGCTCGTATTCGCCGAGCTCGAGGTCGAGCGGCCCGACCACGGAGACCGGGATCACGGTGGCTCCGGTCAGCATCTCCTGTGCGTTCACGAACGGGGAGAGGTCGATGTCGGTGACGCCGTCGTCCAGTCCGAGGGCCTTCTGCCGCGCCTCGATCGACTCCGCGTCGTTTCGGCGGGGCCACTTCTTCAGCTCCATGCGACCAGCTTAAGGCTCGAGGCCGGATAGTCTCCGTCCATGGCGACCGGACAGCTGATCGAGATGACCGAGGAGGGACGCGAGGCCTTCGCCGGCGTCCTCCGCTTCTACGAGCTGGCCAAGCGGCAGGAGTGGCAGGTACGGGACCTCCCGTGGGGCGAGCTGCCGCCGATTCCGGAAGGGAAGGGATCGCCTCAGAGTCGCGCCCGGCGCAAGGACATGTGGCGCTCCGTCCTGACGCAGCAGCTGCAGGCCGACATGCTCGCGTGCGACATGGCGTCCCAGCTGCTCAACATCGCGCCGGACGTCGAGGCGAAGCTCTACTACTCGACGATGGTGCAGGACGAGTCGCGTCACACCGAGGCGTGGCTGAAGCTCGTCACCGAAGCCGGCGGCACCGCGGAGCGCGATCCGCACCTCGACAACCTCGCGCACATGACGCTCGACGCGGAGACGCTCGAGGAGAAGGTCTTCCTGATGCAGGTCTTCTACGAGCGCCTGATCATCTCGAGGTTCCGGCTGATCGCGCGCTCGTCCCGCGGGACCGTGCTCGAGGATCTGTGTAACCGGCTCGCGACCGACGACGGGATCCACCACGGTGCCGGCATGGCGTACGAACGGGTCCTGCTCCAGAACCTCTCGAAGAAGATGAACCAGAAGCTCGTCGACGCTGCGAACAGGCTGCTGCCTGAGTTCGCAGCGCACGCGCTCTGGCGCCCGAGGGAGCGCGCCTGGATCGGCCGGGCGATGGAGTCGCGAGACGCGCAGCGACTGCGCGAGGACCTCGACCTCGGCGTGCGCCTGGCGGAGTCGCTCGGGCTGGACGTCAGCGGCGTCGAGCTCGCGATCTAGCGGCCCCGTGAACGCCACCCTGATCGACGGCGCCGCGCTCGCGGCGCGCTTGCGCGGGCAGGTGGCAGAAGACGTCACCGAGCTGGGGCACGTCGGGCTCGCGACGGTGCTCGTCGGCGACGATCCGGCGTCCGAGGTCTACATCCGCCTCAAGCACAAGGCTGCCAAGGAGGCGGGTATCGACGCGATCGACCACCGGCTGCCCGCGAGCACACCCGAGGACGAGGTGGTCGAATTGGTCGAGCAGCTGAACGAGGATGACGGTGTCGACGGGATCCTCGTGCAGACCCCGCTGCCCGACCAGATCGACGAGGCGCGCGTGATGCGCGCGATCGACCCGATGAAGGACGTCGACGGGCTTCACCCTTTCAGCGCCGGTCAGCTCTACCTGGGACGGCAGACACTCGTACCGGCGACGCCGCTCGGCGTCATGCACCTCCTGGACGAGTACCGGATCCCGATCGCCGGGCAGCGGGCCGTCGTGGTCGGCCGCAGTCCGCTCGTCGGCAAGCCGATGGCGATGCTGCTCCTGCAGGCGAACGCCACGGTGACGATCTGCCACTCGCGTACCGAGGATCTCGCCCGGCACACGCTCGCCGCCGATCTGCTCGTCGCGGCCGTGGGGCTGCCGGGGGTGATCAACGCGGACATGGTCAAGGAGGGGGCTGCAGTCATCGACGTGGGCATCACGCGCACCGAAGCCGGCCTCGTCGGCGACGTCCAGCCGGACGTGGCCGAGGTGGCTGCGTACCTGACCCCGGTCCCCGGGGGCGTCGGCCCGATGACGATCGCCGCCATGCTCGGCAACGCCGTGCGAGCCGCCCGCTTTCGCCGCGGGAAGCTTGCCTTTCCCCGCATCTGAGCTACACTCCGCCCCGCTGTATCAGGAGTGGCGGCTCGGTGCCCGGGCCGTCGCGTGTTTTGAAGGAGGAAGTCGTTTGGCTCAGGGCACCGTGAAGTGGTTTTCGAACGAGAAGGGCTACGGATTCATCGAGCGTGAGGGTGGGGAGGACGTCTTCGTCCACTTCTCCGCGATCGCTCAGGAGGGATACAAGTCGCTGACCGAGGGTCAGCGGGTTGAGTTCGAGGTCGTCCAGGGCCCCAAGGGCGCCCAGGCCGCGAACGTCCAGCCTGTCTAGCTTTCCTTTCGGAACCAAGTGTCAAGGGCCCCCGAAAGGGGGCCCTTTTGTATTTGCGAGGATGGTGAGTCGATGGCGATCACGAGAGAGGATGTCCTGCACGTCGCGGCCCTCGCCCAGCTCGAGCTCGGCGAGGACGAGATTGTCCGCCTGACCGCGCAGCTGAACGACATCCTCGCGGCGGTCGGCAAGGTGTCGGAGCTCGACCTGTCGGACGTCCCGCCGACCTCGCATCCACTTGCCGTCGTGAACGTCTTCCGTCCCGACGAGCCGACGCCGTCGCTGCCGCTGGAGGACGTCTTCGCCAACGCGCCCGGGCGCGACGGCGATCACGTCCGCGTCCCGCCCACCGGGGCCACGGAGGACTCCTCGGCGTGATCGTCGCTCGCCTTCGGCTCGCGCTTGTGAGGGAAACCTTGTTTCCCTCACAAGCTCCCTTCTTTAGGGATCGCCTCAGCTCACGCGCCGCTGAGATCGCCGCGTGTGCTGAGGAGAGAGAGCGGGGAAACCTGACGGTTTCCCCGAAGCCCCTGCCCTCGCTCATCGGCCGGTGACCGGCCAATGATCGTCGCTCGCCCTCGGCTCACTCCCGTGAGGGAAAGGGGAAACCGCCCGGTTTCCCCCTCTGCCGCTTCCCTCGATCATCGGCGGAGGAGCAGCCGATGATCGACACGCTGAGATTGACCGCCGAGGAGGCAAAGGGACTGCTCGAGCGTGGCGAGGTCTCCGGCGCGGAGCTGCGCGCCGCCTACCGCGCCGCGATCGACGAACGCAACGAGGAGCTGCACTGCTTCCTGACGCTCGTCGACGGGGACGACAACGAGGGCGTGCCGATCGCGCTCAAGGACGTCATCTCCACGAAGGGCGTGCGCACGACCGCCGGCTCGAAGATGCTCGAGAACTACGTGCCGGTGTTCGATTCGACGGTTGCCGACCGTTGCAAGGCTGCGGGGCTGCAGCTGCTCGGCAAGACGAACACCGACGAGTTCGCGATGGGCTCCTCGACCGAGAACTCCGCTTACGGGCCCTCGCGAAACCCGTGGGACCCGACGCGGGTGCCTGGGGGTTCGGGCGGCGGTTCCGCTGCGGCCGTGTCCGCGGGCCTGGCGCCCTGGGCGCTCGGCTCCGACACGGGTGGCTCGATCAAGCAGCCGTCTGCGCTCTGCGGCAACGTCGGCCTGCGCCCGACCTACGGGACGGTGTCGCGCTACGGCATCGTCGCCTTCGCGTCGAGCCTCGACCAGGTGGGGCCGGTGACGAAGACGGTGCGGGACAACGCACTCCTCTACGGGATCATCAGCGGGCGGGACGACTCCGACTCCACGACCGTCGACGTGCCGGCGGTCCAGCTCCCCGTGGCCGAGGACCTGAAGGGGCTCCGTGTCGGCGTTCCGAAGGAGCTGAACGAGGCCGAGGGCATCGAGCCGGGCGTGAGCGAAGCGGTCCGGCGGGCGGTCGACCTCTGCGCCGAGCTCGGGGCCGAGGTGGGCGAGTGCGAGCTACCGCGCTCGGTCGAGTACGGGCTGCCCTGCTACTACCTGATCGCGCCGGCGGAGGCCTCCTCGAATCTCGCACGCTACGACGGGGTCCGCTACGGCCTGCGGGTTCCGGCGGACAACTACTTCGAGATGGTGGCGAGGACGCGCAATGCGGGCTTCGGCGACGAGCCGAAGCGTCGCATCATGCTCGGGACGTACGCTCTCTCTGCGGGGTACTACGAGGCGTACTACGGACAGGCTCAGAAGGTGCGTACGGTGATCGCACGCGAGTTCGGCGCCGCCTTCGAGCGCTTCGACCTCCTCGTCAGCCCGACGTCGCCGACGGTCGCGTTCAAGCTCGGCGAGAAAGCGGAGAACCCCCTCGCGATGTATCTCGCCGACGTCCTGACGATTCCGCCGAACATGGCGGGGCTGCCCGGGCTGTCGATTCCCTGCGGATTGTCGGAGGGCCTGCCCGTCGGCTTGCAGCTCGTCGGCCCGCAGTTCTCGGAGAACACGCTCTTCCGTGCCGGGCACGCACTCGAGCGCGCGCTCGGCTTCGACACCGTGCCGGAGCGGCTGCGATGACGAGGCATTGCCTGCGATGCCGCCATCAGGACGCGCGGGCTTTGCCCGTGCGTTCGTGTGGGTCGCTGACCCGAAGCCCTCAAACGGAGCCGGAACCGTGAGAACCATCGTCGACTGCGCCGCGGATTTCGTGCTCGCAGTCGAGCGCGTGTTCGGCGTCAGGCCGCGGGTCCTGGACGGTTCGCGCGCCGTGCAGATCGGCGATGTCCGCCTCTCGCTCGAGGCGGGCGAGCGCGAGCTGTGTCTGATTCGCATGCACGGCGCACTCGCGGAGTACATCGCGGTCTTCGAGGTGCGCGGGGACATCGAAGTGCCGCTGCTGCGCGCCAGGGAGTTGCTCGGTGCCTGAGTGGCAGCCCGTCATCGGTCTCGAGATTCACGTCCAGCTGAAGACGCACACGAAGATGTTCTGCCGCTGCGAGGCCGGCTTCGGCGGCGAGCCCAACACACGGACGTGCCCGGTCTGCCTCGCCTACCCCGGCGCGTTGCCGGTCCCGAACGAGACCGCCGTCGAGTGGACGATCAAGCTTGGACACGCGCTCAACTGCCGTATCGCCGAGCACGCGGTCTTCCACCGCAAGAACTACTTCTATCCCGACAATCCGAAGGGCTACCAGATCTCCCAGTACGACGAGCCCCTCTGCGTGGAGGGCTCCTTCCTCGTTCCCTCCCCCGACGGGGACGAGGAGGTCGGCATCGTCCGCGCGCACCTGGAGGAGGACGCAGCCAAGACGATCCATGTCGGAGGCGTGACGGGCCGCATCGTCGGCGCGGCGCATTCGAACGTCGACTTCAATCGCGGCGGCACTCCTCTCGTCGAGATCGTCACCCGTCCGGACCTCCATTCGGCCGAGAATGCGAAGCGGTTTCTCCAGCTCCTGCGCCAGACGATCGTCGAGCTGGGCATCTCGGATGCGGAGATGGAGAAGGGCACGTTGCGCGCCGATGCAAACGTCTCCGTTCGTGAGCTGGGGGAGACAGGCTACCGCACGCGCACGGAGCTCAAGAACATGAACTCCTTCAACCACATCGCCCGCGGCATCGAGGCGGAGGTTCGCCGGCAGATCGAGACGTGGGAGTCGGGCGGCGAAGTCGTCCAGGAGACGCTCGACTACGAGGTCAAGTCCGACACGGTGACGCCTCGCCGGCGCAAGGAAGAAGCCGACGACTACCGCTACTTTCCCGAGCCCGACCTCGTGCCGCTCGAGCCGCCTGCGGAGCTCGTCGAGCGGCTGCGCACGGAGGTGCCTGAGCTGCCCGGGGCGCGCATCCGCCGCTTCGAGCAGCAGTACGACCTGTCCTACTACGACGCCGAGGTGCTCAACGGCTCCGCGGAGCTCGCGGCGTTGTACGAACAGGTGGCTCTCGACGGCGTCGATCCGAAGGCTGCGTCGAACGTCCTGATGAACGACTTCATCGCGACGGGCGTCGATCCGGCCGCAGTTCACGCCGCCGAGCTGGCGAAGCTGATCGTGGCGCGCGCAACGATGCCCCGCGAGACGTTCACACGCGCGCTCGCGGAAAGCGGCGATCCCGAGTTCCGCGCCGAGACGTACCTCGGCGAGACGCTCGTCAGCGACAGCGCCGAGCTCGAGCCGCTCGTCGATCGAATCCTCCTCGCGAACCCGGGACAGGTCGCCGCGTACCAGGGCGGCAAAGAGGGCCTGCTCGGTTACTTCGTCGGCCAGGTGATGAAGGAGACCGGCGGCAAGGCCGATCCGAAGGTCGTCAACGAGCTCCTGCGCGAGAAGCTCGCGTCCTGACGTTTCGCAGAGGCCTGCGCGGGTAGTCCAACGGCGCCCCTGCGGTCTTCCTAGCAAGGAGTCGAGATGGACACGTGGGTCTGGATAGTCATCGCCGTCGTGGCGGCGATCGTCGTCCTCGGTGTGCTCTGGGGCGCGACACGCACGCGGCGGACGCGATCCCTGCAGGATCGGTTCGGCCGGGAGTACGACCGTACGGTCGAGCAGGCCGGCGGACGTCGGGAGGCGGAGCGCGAGCTCAGAGATCGTGAGAAACGCCATCAGGAGCTCGAGCTGCGGCCGTTGTCGCAGGAAGCCCGCGAGCAGTACGTGCAGCAGTGGCAGGCAACGCAAGGGCGCTTCGTGGACGATCCGACCGGAGCTGTGGCTCAGGCGGACGAGCTCGTCCAGCGTGTGATGCGTGATCGCGGGTATCCGGTCGACGACTTCGAGCAGCGAGCGGCTGACATCTCCGTCGAGCATCCCGACGTCGTCGAGAAGTACCGCACGGCGAACGGGATCGCACGGGCAAGCGAACGGGGTCAGGCGTCGACCGAGGATCTACGCCATTCGGTTCGTCACTTCCGGGCGCTCTTCGTCGAGTTGCTCGAGGTCGACGACGAGGGCGTCGACAACGTCGACGAGGCCTCCAGCCGCGACGCGGAGGCAAGCGACGTGCGGGACGACCGGCGCGTCGAGCGCCTCCGCTAGATCAGTCCGCAGAAGCGCGCCGTGTTCGGCCACGGGAAGAATCCCCGCCCGGCGCGGTGCGCTCGCTCTGCAACCCACATCTGCTCCAGCGGCGTCCAGCGATCCGCCGTTCCCTTCGTCGCGAACAGATGCCGGCCGTAGGTGCGCTGGAAGCTCAGATCCATCTGCAGACCGCCGTAGTAGGGCGGGTTCGGGTCGTTCCACGCACCTTCGAAGCGGTGGATGCAGAGCCACTGCTGCTTGTGCGGTGGGTTCTGCGCACGGAGGCGTGTCTTCTGCGCGACCTGCTTCCACACCGCGATCTTCGCCTGCACGTCCATGGGCGGGTTCCTGAGGTTCCGAATCAACTTGTGGCCCATCAGGCGCTGCCAGCGCCATGTCTCGTGTCTGTACCTGTCGATGACACGCTGGATTGCGCGTTGGTCGACGGACTCGGTCGTCGCCGTCGTGTCGGTTTGCGTGCTCGTGGTCTGCTCGGGGGTCGTCTCGGCGCGCAGCGTCGTGGCCGCAACGAGTGCGACTGCCAGTGAGCACGCGCACGCAAACGCGAGTGTGAACTTTGAATGCATCTGAGTGATCCCCCGGATCGCCGCCGCCTCGCCACTGTGCCGCAGCTCGAGAGCGACTGGTTTTTTCAGCAGGCTAAGACGGCGGACTTCCCGACGAGTTAGTAAACGAAACGTGCGGAAAGCAACGAGGTATAGGCTCGCGGTGGTGCTCCGTGCGTTGGCAATTGTTGTCGGCGCTGCGCTGATCGTCTTGCCGACGGCTAGCGGTCAGCAGGAAGACGACTACGCTCGCGTTGCCTGGAACGTCCTGCCGCCCGGGCAATCCGGCGACCTGCTCTTTCCGCCGACGGCGTCGGATCAGCTGCGGCTGTACGACGGTCTCACGCCGCGCGGCGGCGACGTTCGCACGAGCGACCTGCCCCGCTACTTCAAACCGGAGCGCTTCGGCGTGAGCGGCAGGGTGGTGCGCACCGAGCGGCCGCGTGCCGGCGTGCGCATTCTTCGCGACCGTTGGGACGTGCCCCATGTCTACGGGCGCACGCGCGCCGACGTCGAGTTCGGTGCAGGGTACGCAACGGCGGAAGACCGTTACGTCCTCCTCGAGCTCCTGCGCGGCCCCGGTCGCCTGGCCGCGCTCGACGCACCGGGAGTGGACCCGTTCGCGCTTGCGACCGCCGGGCGACAGTTCGTGCCGACGCCCGCGACGGAGCGACGTATCGCCAGGCAACTCGATCTCGTCCGAGCCGCAGGCGCGAAGGCGCGCCAGCTCGTCGGCGACGTGCGTTCCTACGTCGCCGGGATCAATGCCTACTACAGAAAGCGGAACCAGGGCCGACGCCCGTGGACCACCACCGACGTCATCGCGGTCGGCGCGATGCTCGGCTCGAGCCTCGGCATCGGCGGGGGAGACGAGACACGGCGGTCGATGTTCTTCGACGCCCTCCAGAAACGGTTCGGCGACGAGAGTGGAGCCAGATACTGGGACCTCCTGGCGGAGCAGCAGGACCCGCGGGCGCCGGTGAGCGTGGACGGTGTCTTCCCCTACGCACAGGCTCCGCGCGGCCCCGGCAACGTCATCCTGGACGACGGCAGCTTTCGCCCGGCCGGAACCGGCCCGCCGGCCGGGTTCCACTTTCGTAGCCCCATCGGCGCAAGCAACGCGCTCCTCGTCTCCGCACGTCGATCGGCCAGTCACCACCCACTTTTCGTCGCAGGGCCGCAGGTCGGGTACGCATACCCGGAGCTCCTGCTCGAGCTCGACCTGCACGGCGGCGGCATCGATGCGCGCGGCGCCTCGTTCCCGGGACTCGCCTTCTACGTTCAGCTCGGCCGCGGCAAGGACTTCGCCTGGAGCGCGACGTCTGCGAACTCCGACATCGTCGACCACTACGTCGAGACGCTCTGCGCCGGCGACGACCTCCACTATCTCTACAAGGGCGAGTGCCGCCCCATGTCCGCGTTCGACGCCGGCGAGCTGAAGGGGAACGGCGACGAGGCGGACCGGTCGATCGGCTTCCGCGAGACGGTGCACGGCCCGGTGCTCGGATACGCGACCGTGAAGGGTCGCCGAGTCGCGGTTTCGATGCGACGCTCGACGCGCGGTCGCGAGCTTCTCTCGACGCTCGCGTTCCAGGACCTGAACCTGAACCGTGTCCGAGACGCGACCAGCTTCTTTCGCGCAATGAACCAGCTCGAGTTCACGTTCAACTGGGTCTACGCAGACGATCGCGACATCGCCCTGTTTTCGAGCGGCCGTCTGCCGATTCGCGCGGCCGGAGTCGGCACGGGCCTGCCGACCGACGGTACGGGCGGCTACGAGTGGCGCGGCTACGAGCCGCTTCGCCGCCACGTGCGGGGCGTGAATCCGCGCTCGGGTGTCATCCTCAACTGGAACAACAAATCAGGGCGCGGCTTCGCCGCCTCGGACGACAACTGGTCCTACGGACCCGTGCAACGAGTCCAGCTGTTGCAGAACGCGGTCGCGCGCCGGAAGGTGCACACGCTCGCGTCGCTCACGGGCGCGATGAACCGCGCCGCGACACAGGATCTCCGGGCAGTCGCGGTGGTGCCTGCGCTCGACGAGTATCTGTCCGGCGCGCCCGCCGACGCGTTCGACGAGCAGCTGCTGAACCTCATGGTCAAGTGGCTCGTGAGCGGTTCGAGCAGGCTCGACCGCGATCTCGACGGCAAGATCGACGATGCCGGGGCCGCGATCATGGACGTGCTCTGGCCGAAGCTGGCGGACGTCGTCATGCGGCCGACGCTGGGATCGCTCACCGACCGGCTCAAGGCGCTGATGTCGGTCGACCAACGCGCAAATCCGGCCGGCTCGTCGTACCTCGAGGGGTGGTACGGGTACGTCGTCCGCGACTTGACCAGCGCTGCGCCCAGCTTCTGCGGCGCCGGCGATGCGGCGCGCTGCCGCTCCTCGCTCTGGGCGGCGATCCACGACACCGGTGTCGACCTCGCCGCCGCCCAGGGGCCGGATCCCACGCGCTGGCGGTCCGATGCGACCCGCGAGCGCATTACCTTCGGATTCCTGCCGCAGACCGCACGCTGGACGAACCGTCCGACCTTTCAGCAGCTGATCACCTTCGACCGCCACCGCCGGCGCTAGTCTCAGGTCGATGGCGGAGAAGCGCTACCTGCTGACGCCCGGCCCGACGCCGGTACCGCCCGAGGTTCTCGCCGAGCTCGCCAAGCCGGTGATCCACCACCGCGAGGCCGATTACCGGGTGGTCTACGAGCAGTGTCTCCGGCGACTGCAGGAGATCTACCGGACGCGCAACGACGTCTTGATGTACACGACCTCGGGTACCGGCGCGTTCGAGTCGGCCGTGGCCAACCTCACGTCGGCGGGGGACCGGCAGCTGGTGCTCTCGGCCGGGAACTTCGGCGAGCGGTGGGCCGCGATGGCGAAGGCCTTCGGCGCCGACCTCGTGCACGAGCGGCTCGAATGGGGCGAGACACCCGAGCCCGACGACCTTCGTTCCGCACTGGCCGAGTCGGGTGACGTCCAGGTCGTCTATCTGACCCATTCGGAGACCTCGACCGGGGTCGTCTGCGACGTGCAAGCGCTCGCGGCTGTGGCCAAGGAGGCCGGCGCCCTCGTCGTCGTCGACGGCGTCTCGAGCCTCGGGGCCGTGCCGCTCGAGACCGACGCCTGGGGCATCGACGTGGTCGTCTCGGGCTCGCAAAAGGCGCTGATGTGCCCGCCCGGAGTCGCCTTCACCTCGGTCTCGCCGGCGGCGCTCGCCGCGGCCAAGCGGGCTTCGTCGCCGCGCTTCGTCCTCGACTGGGAGCGGACCCGCGCCGCGCAGGCGAAGCTCGACGCGCCGTTCACGCCGGCCATCTCGATCGTCCGCGCGCTCAACGTCGCGACGGGGCTGCTGCTCGACGAGGGACTCGAGGCCGCGTTCGACCGGCATGCCCGGCTCGGCCGCGCGTGCCGCGAGGGCGCCAAGGCGATGGGCCTCGAGCTCTTCTCGCCGGACGACGACCGGTCGGCGGTCGTGACGGCGATACGCGCGCCGGAAGGAGTGGACGCCACGGACGTCGTCAAGGGCCTGCGCGACCGATTCGGGATCACGATTGCGAACGGCCAAGGTGAGCTGAAGGGCAAGATCTTCCGCATCGGACACATCGGATGGTTCGACGTCTTCGACATTACGACTGCGCTCGCGGCGGTCGAATTGGTGCTTACCGACGCCGGAGCCGAGATCGAACGTGGTACCGCAGTCACACGAGCGCTCGAAGCCTGGGCCGAGCACACGCCCGTTTGAGCAGGGTCCTCGTCCGCGAACCGATCGCGGAGCCCGGTCTCCGCTTTCTCCGTGACCGCGGCTTCGACGTCGACGTCGACGGCGAGTCGGATCTCGCCGAGACGATCGGCCGCTACGACGCCATCATCGTTCGCTCCGCGACGAAGCTGTCCGCCGACC
The DNA here is from genome assembly GCA_035764165.1 of Gaiellaceae bacterium. Taxonomy (GTDB): domain Bacteria; phylum Actinomycetota; class Thermoleophilia; order Gaiellales; family Gaiellaceae; genus 3-1-20CM-4-69-9. The sequence continues at coordinate 325,053 of DASTZS010000031.1, forward strand.
TGATCGAGCGAGCAGTCAACCTGAAGGTGATCGGCCGCGCGGGAGTGGGAATCGACAATGTCGACGTGGACGCCGCAACGCGGCGCGGGATCGTGGTCGCGAACGCGCCCGAGTCCACCGTGATCTCAGCCGCCGAGCACACGATCGGCCTGCTCGTCGCCTTGACGCGGAACATCCCGCAGGCACATGCGGCGCTCAAGGAAGGTAGGTGGGAGCGCAAGACCTACGGAGGGGTCGAGCTGGCCGGCAAGACGCTCGGCGTGCTCGGGTTCGGCCGGATCGGGCAACAAGTCGCGCGGCGCGCGGCCGGGCTGGGCATGAGAATCGTCGCGTACGACCCCTTCGTCGCGCCCGAGCGCTTTCGCGAGCTCGGCGTTGAGCGGATGGAGACGACAGACGAGGTCTATGCCTCTGCCGACTTCCTCACGCTTCACCTGCCGCTGACGGAAGAGACTCGTAGATCGGTCGGTGCAGATGCATTCGCGAAGATGCGCGACGGCGTCCGCCTCGTCAACGCAGCGCGAGGCGAGCTCATCGACGAGGCAGCTCTGGTCGAGGCGCTCCGGGCCGGAAAGGTCGGAGGTGCCGCGCTCGACGTGTTCTCGTCAGAGCCGTATACCGGCCCGCTGCTCGAGCTCGACAACGTCGTCGTCACACCGCATCTCGCCGCCTCGACGGAGGAGGCGCAGGACCGCGCGGGCGTGATCATCGCGGAACAAGTCGCTGCTGCGCTCGAAGGCGGCCTCGTCTCGAATGCGGTGAACATCCCGGTGATCGGCGCCGAGGACCTCGAGGTGCTCGGCGCCTACATTCCGCTCGCGGCGAAGCTCGGCCGCCTCGCGATGGAGCTGGCGGGTGGCCGCGTAGAGGAGCTTCGTCTCACGTACTTCGGCGGACTTGCGCAGTACGACACGCGCCTGCTCACGGTCGCCGCGCTGAACGGCGCCTTCCAGGGCAGATCGGACCAGCCGGTGAACTACGTGAATGCACCGGTGATAGCGGCCGAGCGCGGTGTGGACGTGCGTGAAGAGCACAGCCGCTCGGCCCGCGACTACACGAACCTCGTCCGCGTCGAGGCGGTGACCGGAGGCGAGGCCCTGCGAGTCGCCGGCACGACGATGGGCAACGACAACCGGCTGTGGCTGGTGAGCGCGCTCGGGTTTGACCTTGACATCGAGCTCGCGCCGCTGCTCGTCGTCTGCCGCTACGACGACGTCCCCGGCGTGATCGGCAAGGTCGGAACGCTTTTCGGTGAAGCTAGCGTCAACATCGCCAACATGGCCGTCTCGCGCACGCGCCAGGGAGGGAAGGCGCTGATGGTGTTGTCGATCGACACGCCGGCGCCACAACAGCTGGTCGACCAGGTCCACTCGCAATTCAATGATGCGCGCTTCATCTCGCTGGAGTGAGCTGCGCGCGCAAGGCGGACTTTGGGTCGCCGCGCAACTCCTCCTCATGGCCGGCATCACGGCGGCGCTGCTCCTGCCTCGTGAATGGCCCGACTCGGTCCGGCGTCCACTGGCGATCGTCGGCCTGCTACTGGCTGTGCTGGGGATCGGCCTCGCGATCTGGGCTTTTCGATCGCTCGGTCCGTCCTTCACCCCGTACACGACTCCTCCCGAGCGTGCAGCTCGTGTCGAGTCGGGCCCGTACCGCGTCGTACGTCACCCGATGTACGGCGGCATACTCCTCTTCTTCGTGGGCCTCTCGCTCGCCTTCAGCATCACCGCCTTGTGTGTGACGCTGGCGCTGGCGCTGCTGTGGCGAGCGAAGTCCGCGGTCGAAGAAGGGGAGCTGCTTGCGCGCTTCCCGGACTACGGCTCGTATCGGGCCCGAACGCCGCACCGTTTCTTTCCCTGGCTCTACTGAGCCGGCTCAGGCCGCCGCGGGTTGAGCTGCCTCACCGCGCGGACGACCAACGCGTTGACCTTCTCGACGACCACGAGGCGTCTGTGTGGCCGCTCGACGACGCGCTCGACCTCAGGATCTTCGTGACCGGGGACGAGCAGAAACGTCGCGCCGTCGGCGCGGACATGCTCATACTGCTCGAGCGTCGCCGGCACACGATCCGCGCACGTCGGATCCGCGCATTCGCAGACGAACTCGGCTTCGTCCGCGTCGAAGCGCTCGGCGCTCTCGGCGATCCGCTCGTTGACGTCCCGAAACAGCGCCTCGGTGCGTGCGATCCGCTGCTCTCGCTGCATCCTCGTCTCCCGTCGATTGACTGTCGGTTCAACAACGGGGAACCCGCCGGATCGGTTGCGCATATCGTGGCTGCATGTGGCCGGAAGCCGTCGAGCGGCTGGCGATCTTTCTCCGCGCGTCGGGTGTCGAAGGGCGGCTGGAAGAACTGCTTCCGGGCGCGGAGCAGCCTCCGGGCACGCACGTGAGCGTTGCAGCTTTCGAGTGTCGTGGCGGCGGCCTGGTCGTGGCGGTGCTGCCGCAGGGAGCCACGCTCGACGAGGAGAAGCTGGCCGCCGTGGCCGGTTGTGCCGATGCTCGGCCGGCGCCGGCGCCCGAGTTTCCGTTCCAGGGCGTCCGGGTCTTCGTCGACCGCATGCTGCTCACGGCTGCCGATGTCTGGGTGCAAGCGGGCTCGGCCAGGCACGTTCTGGGCCTTGCACCCGCTCAGCTCGTCCGCCTCACGGCCGCACGAACAGCCGATCTCCAGGCCGGCTCCGGCCAAAGGGGGGAGGTTGACGACAGGCCACGCGGGTAGAATCCGGTCCGGCCCAGCCTCCTCCCCGCAAAGGAGCACTCTTCATGCAGGAACTCGAGAAGATCTGGATGAACGGCGAGCTCATCGACTGGGCTGACGCCAAGATCCATGTCGGTTCGCACGGACTGCACTACGGGTCAGGTGTGTTCGAGGGCATTCGCGCCTACGAGACGCCGAAGGGGAGCGCGGTCTTTCGGTTGACCGATCACCTCGAGCGCCTGCAGAACTCTGCGCAGCTGCTCAACATGCCGTTGCCGTACACGGTCGACGAGTTGCGCAGGGCGTCGATGGAGTTGATTGCGGCGAACGGCGTCGCCGAGTGTTATCTGCGGCCGATCGCCTTCTTCGGTTACGGCGAGCTCGGCGTGTCCGCGACGGGCAATCCGATCGACGTCGTCATCATGAGCTGGCCCTGGGGCGCCTATCTCGGCAGCGAGGGGCTGGAGAAGGGCATTCGCGCGAAGATCTCCACCTGGACGCGCGTGGGGCCGAACGTCATCCCGCACGTCGCGAAGGCCACCGGCATCTACCTGAACTCGATGCTGGCGGTGATGGAGGCGAACCGCGCGGGTTACGACGAGGCGATCCTGCTCACCGACGACGGCTTCATCGCCGACGGCTCGGGTGAGAACGTCTTCATCGTCAAGGACGGAACCCTCTACACGCCGGACCTCTCGGCCTCGATCCTGCAGGGCATCACCCGCGACACGATCATCCAGATCGCACAGGACCTGGGCCACACGGTCGTGCAGAAGCAGCTGATCCGCACCGACCTCTACCTCGCCGACGAGGTCTTCATGACCGGCACCGCCGCCGAGGTGACGCCGTTGCGTGAGGTGGACGACCAGCCGATCGGGCCTCCGGGGCCTGTGACGCTCGCGATCCAGAAGGCGTACCTCGACACGGTGCGCGGCAAGAGCGAGCGCTGGTCGCAGTGGCTCGAGTACGCGTCGCCCGAGCGCGCGCCGGCCCAGGCGTGACAGAAGCAGTCCGGGAGCTGCCGCTCTCCCGGCCGTGGCTCGACGAGCGGGAGGAAGAGCTCGTGCTCGAGGTGCTGCGATCCGGTCGCCTCTCGCTCGGCCCGTGGATCGAGCGCTTCGAGGAGCAGCTTGCCGAACGGGTGGGAGCGCCCTATGCCGCGGCCGTCTCCAGCGGCACCGCGGGGCTGCACCTGCTCTGCAAGATCGCCGGCCTCGAAGTCGGCGACGAGGTGATCACGTCGCCGCTCTCGTTCGTCGCATCGGCGAACTGCTTCATCCTCGAGGGCGCACGTCCTGTGTTCGCCGACGTCGACTCGGTTACCTTGAACATGGATCCTGCGGCGGTGGAAGCCGCGGTGACCGACCGCACGCGCGCGATCGTCGCCGTCGACATGTTCGGCTATCCCTGCGAGCTCGACGAGCTGAGGACGATCGCGGAGCAGCACGGACTCGTACTGATCGAAGACGCCTGCGAGTCCCTCGGCGCCGAATACCGTGGACGCCCGCTCGGGGCGCACGGCCCGGCCGCCGTCTTCGCCTTCTACCCGAACAAGCAGATGGCCACAGGCGAGGGGGGAGTTGTCGTGACGCACTCCGAAGAGCTGTGGCGTCTGCTCCGCAGCCTGCGCAACCAGGGGCGCTCCTACGACGGAGGCGGCGGCTGGTTCCACCACGTCCGGCTCGGTCTCAACTACCGCTGGACCGACATCCAGGCCGCGATCGGCCTCGCCCAGCTCGAGAAGCTCGACCGGATCCTGGAGCTGCGCGGCACGGCAGCGCGGCGCTACGGCGAGTTGCTCGCCGATGTCGAAGGTGTCGACGCTCCGGCTGCGGACGACGAGACGCACAAACGGTCCTGGTTCGTCTACGTCGTCAAGCTGGATCCGGCGCTCGACCGGAGCGCCGTGATCGACGCTCTTCGGCGTGAGGGGATCGCGACCGCGGAGTACGTCCCCTGCATCCATCTGCAGCCGTACATGCGCGAGCGGTTCGGGTTCGCGGAGGGCATGTGTCCGGTGGCCGAGGGGACGGCTGCACGAACGATGGCGCTGCCGTTCTTCAGCCAGATCGACCCGGACGACCAGCAGCGCGTGGTCGAGGTGCTGAGAAGCGCGGTCGAATAGGTGAGAGTGACGTCCCTGGCCGGTGTCTCGCCGTTCACGACGAAGGACGGCAGCACCATCCGGGAGCTGCACCACACGAGCGTCCAGAGCCTGGCCGAGGCGACGCTCGAGCCCGCGCAGGCGACGGAACGGCACTACCACGGCCGCACCGAGGAGATCTACTTCCTGCTCGAGGGGTCCGGGACGATGGAGCTGGACGGCGACGTGCGAGAGCTCGGACCCGGAGAGGCCGTCCTGATCCCGCCGCGTGCCTGGCATCAGTTGCGCGCAGGCGAGGAGCGGATTCGGTTCCTCTGCTGCTGCGCCCCCGCCTACGCGAACGACGACACGTTCTTCGAGTAGCCGGCCGCGGCCGGCGAGCCGGAGTCGGCACAGAACCGGTGCAAACGGGTGCGGGCTGTGGCGCTATCGTCGAGCTCGTGGGGGGCGGGTTCATCCCCACCCTGGGTGGGGGGGTCGCGCGCGCGTGTACAAGGACACGTTCGGATGTTCACGACCGGAGATAATCCCCGGCATGGCTGACCCGGCCCGGATGGTGTTCCTCGGCTTCGGCAAGTACGGCCGTGCGGACAAGATCTACGCGCTCGAGCCGCTCGGCGAGGGAGAGCGCGGACACGGGCGTCGTACCAGGGTGTGGATCGAGGGCGTCCCCGATCCGATCATCGCGTCGCGAACCGAGCGCACGATCCTCCACGACATGGGGCAGCACGACGCTGCGGCGTCGCCGATCCTCGAGCAGGCGCTCGACCTCGCGGAGCGGCTTGCGGAGCAGACCGAGAAAGGACGCGTCGACCTCAACGACCTCGGCCGCCGCGCGCGCCGACTGCTCGAGTCCAGCGCAGCTCCTGCCCCGGACGAGAACAAGCTCTTTTGACCGAGGAGCCGGGGGTCGCTGCAGCCGAGCGACGCGGCTGGCGTCACACCGCGTCCCGGCTTGCCCTCGACCTCACGCCGCTGCGGCGGTTCCCTGCATTTCGCCGGCTCTGGTTCGCGCAGGGCGTCTCCTTCGTCGGTACGGAGATCGCCGAGGTCGCGCTCGCGTACCAGATGTATCAGCTCACCGGCTCCACGCTCGCCGTCGGGCTGATCTCGCTCACGCACCTCGTCCCGCTCCTCACCCTCACGGTCATCGGCGGAGCGTTTGCCGATGCGTTCGACCGGCGGCGGGTGATGCTCGTGCAGCAGTTCGGCATGGCAATCGGCAGTCTTGGGCTCGCCGCGAACGCTGCGCTCGGTCAGCCACGCGTATGGCCGTTGTTCGTGTTCCAGTTCGTCATCTCGGCGTCGTTCAGTCTCGGCGTCGGTGCTCAGAGGTCGATGACGCCGCAGCTCGTCGACGAGGCGCACTTCATGGCGGCCTCAGCGCTCAACAGCGTGACGTCCCAGTTCGGCGCGGTTGCCGGGCCCGCGTTCGCCGGTCTGCTGATCAAGTTCTTCGACCTGAAGTGGATCTACCTCGCGGACACGCTCTCCTACGCGGGCGCGATTGCCGCCGTCGCTCTGCTGCCCAGGCTGGTCGCGGCGGAAGATGCGGACCGCCCGAGCTGGAGCTCGATCGTGGCCGGCTTTCGCTACGTCCGCAGGCAACCCGTGATTCTCGGCTTCTTCCTCGTCGACACGAACGCGATGATCTTCGGGATGCCGAGCGCGCTGTTCCCCGCGATCGCCGCACACCGTTTCGGAGACCCGTCGCTGGTCGGTTACCTCTACATGGCGCCGGCGGCGGGCGCTCTGCTCGTGTCGCTCGGCTCCGGGCCGCTGCGCCACATCCGGCGCCAGGGACTGGGGGTCGTCGTGACGGCATCGTTGTGGGGGATGGCGATCGCCGCCTTCGGCTTTGCGCAACGGTTCTGGCTGGCGCTGCTGCTGCTCGCTCTCGCGGGTCTCGGAGATCAGATGAGCGCGATCCTGCGCTCGGTGATGCTCTACCGGATCACGCCGAAGCAGGTGCTCGGCCGCGTGTCCGGCATCGAGTTCATGCAGGTCGCTGCCGCACCGTCGATCGGGAATCTCGAGGCCGGGACGCTCGCCACGGTCACGAGCCTTCGCTTTTCGATCGTCTCGGGCGGCATCGTCTGCGTGGTCGGGTGCATACTCCTCGCGGCGGCGTTCCCGGCCCTGCTCCGCTACGACGCTCAGGCCGATGCTGACGCGTGACTTCTTTGCCCGCAGCGTCCACGAGGTCGCGCCGGATCTCATCGGCGCGACGCTGCTCGTCGACGGCGTCGGCGGCAAGATCGTCGAGGTCGAGGCCTACGACCAGGAGGATCCCGCCAGTCACGGACACCGTGGCCGAACCGCGCGGAACGCGTCGATGTTCGGTCCTCCCGGGTACGCCTATGTCTATCGCTCCTACGGGATCCACTGGTGCCTGAACCTCGTCTGCGGCGGCGCCGGGAATGCCGAAGCCGTCCTGATCCGGGCGCTCGAGCCGACGGCAGGCCTGGCCGAGCAGCGAGAGCGCCGGGGCACTGACGACGTCCGCGCGCTCTGCTCCGGGCCGGGCAAGCTGTGTCAGGCGCTCGGCGTCACAAGTGCGCACGACGGCCTCGCTCTCGACGCCCCGCCGTTTCGGCTTGAAGAGCGCGGTGAGATTCCGGAGATCGCCACCGGCCCGCGCATCGGCATCTCGAAGGCGACGGAGCTGTCCTGGCGCTATGGCCTGTCCGGCTCCCCGTTTCTCAGCCGTGGCCTACGACCAGCGTGATCTTCATGCGGGGAGCGCCCGCGACACCTCCCACCGGCATCTGAGCGAGCACCCGCCCCGAGCGGCCGTCCGCGAACCGTTCGATCACCGGCACGAGACCGCGCGCGCGCAGCCTTCGCCGCGCGTCGCGCAACGAGAGGCCGATCACTCTCGGGACGACGCCGTGCAATGGCTTGGCCAGGACGAGCGTCACCTTGTCGAAGGACGAGAGCCGTCCTTTGCGCGGGAACTGGTCGAGCACGAGATCGACGCGCTGCTCCGCCCGCGCAGGCTTGTAGACGATGTTCGGCGTGAGTGGCTGCGCCGCCAGCCTGAGCTTGGCCTGCGTGAGCGAGAGGCCGACGACGCGCGGCACGTCGACCTCATTCGGCTTGCAGTTCGCGCGCCGGCTCGGCCCGTGGCCGACGAAGTAGGAGATCAGTGCGGTCTCCCGGCAGTACCCGTTGTCGAGCCTCAGGACGCCGTCCCGCCAGACGACCCTTTTCGTCGAGGCGTACTGGTACGAGTAGGAGGGAAACGACTCCGGGGTCGTTCCGGTGAGCGCAAGCTGGCTGAACGTGCGCCAGATCTCGGCGGGGAACGTTCCACCGGCGACAGCCTGGCCGTGGTACTGCGAGAGCATCGGGACGAGACGGTTGGGATAGCCGACCCAAACCGCCGTTGCCAGTTGCGGCGTGTAGCCGACGAACCACGCATCTCCGTAGTTCTCGGTCGTCCCGGTCTTGCCCGCCGCGACGCGGTCGGGGAGCGCGGCACGCTTACCCGTGCCGGAGCGAACGACGTCTTGGAGGATGCTCGTCAAGAGTGCGTTCTGGTCGGGTGAGAGGATGCGACGCTCGAGCGGCCTGTTGTCGGCCACGACGTTGCCGTCCGCATTGCGAATGCGCGCGATCGCGCGGGGACGGTTTCCGAGCACCGCGCCGTCGATCCGGCGGCCGTCGTTCGCGAAAGTCGAAAACGCGCGGGCCATCTCGAGCGGACTGACCGGATCAGCGCCGAGCCCGATCGCGAAGTACGGGTTGAGATGCCTCGTGATCCCGAGCTGGCGCGCAGTCGTCGCGACGTTCGCGGGTCCGACGAGCCGCGTCAGCTGTGCATAGACGGTGTTGTCCGACACGATCGTCGCGGTTGCCAGGTCGGCCGAGCCAAGATACGAGTTCTCGTAGTTGCGCACGGGCCAGTACTTGTCGCCGATGAAGATGGAGACCGGCTTCGAGGCAAACGTCGTCGACGGTGCGATGCCCTGCTTGAGTGCCGTCGCGAGCACGAAGGGCTTGAACGAGGAGCCGGGCTGGCGCTCGCCCTGCACGGCGAGGTTGAACTGGCTCTGGCGGAAGTTGTCGCCGCCGTACATGGCGAGAACCTCACCCGTGCTCGGCCTGATCGCCACCAATGCGGCAGAGGGCCCGTTCGGCTCTTTGAGGACGGTCTCGATCGCCTGCCGTGCGGCTTGCTGCAAGCGGAGGTCGATCGTCGACTGCACGTTGAGCCCTCCTCCGAACACCCGGCGGGTTCCGTATTGCTCGATCAACTGCTGCTTGACGTAGTTCACGAAGTAGGGCGCAGGGCCTTCGATACCGGGCAGCCTCACGTCGGCAGCCTTCGGCAACGGCGCGCGGGCCGCGCGCCTGAGATCGCGCTGCGAGATCTCGCCTTGCGCGCGCATCGCCTTCAGCACCTCGAGACGGCGAGCCTTGGCGGTCTTCGGGTTGATGACCGGGTCGTAGCGCGACGGATCCGCCGGAATGCCGGCGAGCAACGCGGCCTGGGGCAGTGTCAGCCGCGCAGCCGACGTGCCGAAGTACGTCTGGGCGGCGCGCTGGATGCCATACGCCCCGTTGCCGAAGTAGATCGTGTTCAGGTACGCGGTGAGAATCCGCAGCTTCTTCCAGCGTTGCTCGAGCTGCCAGGCGAGCGCCGCTTCTTTCAGCTTCCGGCTGATCGTGCGCTCCGTCGTGACGCACGAGTTCTTCACGAACTGCTGCGTGATGGTCGAGCCGCCCTGCACGACCTTTTTGCTCGAGATGTCGGCCCACACGGCGCGCGCAATACCGCGCAGGTCGACCCCCCGATGTTCGTAGAACCGCTTGTCCTCGGTCGCGACGATCGCCTGCTGCATGATCGGCGCGATGTCGGCGGTCCCGACGAGGATACGGCTCTCGTCGCCGCGCAGGGTGGCCAGGATCGTGTGCCCGTCGTTCGCGTAGATGTGACCGTCGACCTCGCGCGGGATGTGCGTGGGATCGCAAGTCGGAATCTGGCTCGCCACCGCAGTGATCAGTCCGAACGTGAACGACGCAGTACCGAGGAAGAGGAGGATCAGCAGGAGAGCCGTCAGGCGGAGCTTTCGAATTCTCCGCCGGCGTCCGTTCGAGCCGGGCGCTCGGGTGCTGCGTCTGCGGCGAAGCAAGCGCCGTATCTTAGCTCTGAGGCCCGAATGGGACCCTGATGAACGGCCGGCTCGTCGGCGCCGCGGTCCCACCCCGCGGCTCCTTCGTCACCATGACGATTGCGCCCTTTCGCACGGGTCGGTCCAGCGCGACGGCCACGACATCGCCGCCGCGGAAGAGCCCCGCGGCCTGGGGCGCGCCGCCGTCGGCGACCCATGCCTCATAGGTGAAGTCCCCTCCGGGGTCCGGGAGGTTTCGGACGACGAGCGCGGCCTCGCCTGTGGGCGTGACGACGAGGGTCGTCGCCCCCTGCGCAGATGGAACGGCCGTTGCATCGGGCCGCGCGAGCAGATCCGCAATCCGTCCCTGCTGCGCGGCGGACTGGGCCAGAGCCTCGTTCTTCGCGTCGAGCCTGTCGGAGAGACCCGCCGCCCAGATACCTTCGCCGTCTGTCCTTCGAAGGACGACTGGTCTCGCTGCTCCCGGCCGCGAGCGCGGCGGTGATCCTGCTTGCAGGTGTGGTGATGACGGTGCACGCGCTGCCGGCGGTGAGGTAAGGGTGTTCGGGCTCGATCATCAGCTCGCAGGCCTGTCGGACGGGACGACCACCTTGCTGGTCGTGGTCGTTGCGATCACGCTGGGCCTTCGGCACGCGAGTGATCCGGATCACCTGGCCGCGGTCTCGACTCTGATCGCCTCCGGGAAGGAGCGCGCGACGCGGGACGCGGCACGCCTCGGCCTCGCCTGGGGTCTCGGTCATGCCACCACGCTGTTCATGTTCGGGTTGCCGGTCGTCCTGTACAGCGCGTACCTACCGGAGGGGGTGCAGAGCTGGACGGAGACGAGCGTCGGCGTCCTGATCGTGGTGCTCGCCCTGCTCCTCCTCGGCCGCTGGCGGCGCGGAACGTTCCACGGCGCCCCCAGCCCGCGGACCGGACATCGCCGCCACCGGCGGACCGGCCGGGGGGCGTACTGCATCGGGCTCCTCCACGGGATGGGTGGGACCGCGGGAGTCGGGTTGCTCCTGCTCGGCGGCATTCACAGCGAGATCGTCGCCGTCGTGGCGCTGTGGTTGTTCGCCTTCTTCACGGCGGTTTCGATGACGTTGCTTTCGACCGGCTGGGGGGCGCTGCTCTGCAGCTCCGCCGCGAAGCGCTCGTTCCAGAAGGTTGCGCCGGCCATCGGCGTGAGCAGCCTCGCCTTCGGCGTCTGGTACGCGTTGGGCGCGCAGGGCATCGTCCCGTACGTGCTCTAGTTCGATACGTTCCGCCGATCGTGCCGAGTGTTGCGCCGTACGGCTCCTGGGCTTCGCCGATCAGCACCGACCTCGTCGCCTCCGAAGGTGGGGTCGGGTTCGGCTACCTGGACGCCGACGAGAACGGCGTCTTCTGGACGGAGACGCGTCCCGAGGAGAATGGCCGCAGCGTGCTCGTGTATCGGCCACACGGCGGTGAGCCCCGGGACGTCGTCCCACCGGGCTTCAACGTACGCACGCGGGTGCACGAGTACGGCGGCGGGGCCTGGTTCCGAGGGGAGAGCGGGGTCGTCTTCTGCTCGAGCTTTGACGACAGCCGCCTCTACCGGTTCGACGAGCCCGGGGCGGAGCCGAAGGCGATCACCCCCGTGCCGTCCGAGCCACATGCGCTCCGCTATGCCGACGGGCGGGTGTTCGCAGGCGGGAAGCTCATCGTGTGCGTCCGGGAGACGCACGGTGAGGGGGAGCCTGTGAACGAGCTCGTCGTCCTGCCCACGGACGGTTCCGCGGACCCGCGCGCGATCGCCACGGGACGGGACTTCTTCGCCGCACCTCGGCCGAGCCCGGACGGAACGATGCTCGCCTGGCTCGGCTGGGACCACCCGCAGGTGCCGTTCGAGGGAACGGACCTGTGTGTCGCGGAGCTGTCCCCGGACGGAAGCATCGCCGCGGCCCGGCGAGTGGCGGGCTCGGAGGAGGAGTCGATCTTCCAGCCCGAGTGGAGTGACGACGGTCTGCTCCACTTCACCTCCGATCGGACGGGCTGGTCGAATCTCTACGTCGAACGGGACGGGGAGGTGCATGCACTGACGAGTGAAGAGGCCGAGCTCGGCTACCCGCAGTGGGTGTTCGATCTCTCGCGCTACACGTTTCTCGCCGACGGTCGGATCGCGTGCATCTTCACGCGGTCGGCGGTCGACGAGCTCGACCTGCTGGAGCCGTCGAGCGGCCGCCTCGAGCGTATCGACCTTCCCTACTCGAGTTACTACTCGCCGTCGATTCGCAGTCACGGCAACCGAGTCGTCTTTCCCGCAGCATCCCCGACCGAGGCGCCGGCCGTGATCGAGCTGGACGTCGGGTCTCATCGTCGTGAAGTCCTCCGCCGGTCGACCGAGATGGAGCTGGATCTGCGCTACGTCTCCGTCGCGGAGCCGATCGACTTTCCGGGCGCCGACGGCCTGATCTCGCACGGCTTCTACTACGCGCCGGCCAACCCGGACTACGGCGGGCCGGAAGCTGAGCTGCCTCCGCTCGTGATCTCAGTGCACGGAGGTCCGACCTCGCACGTGACGACTGCGCTGGACCTCGGCATCCAGCTGTTCACCAGCCGCGGGATCGCGGTCGTCGATCTGAACTACGGCGGCAGCACCGGTTACGGCCGGGAGTATCGCGACCGCCTCCGTGGCCGCTGGGGCGAGGTCGACGTTGAAGACAGCGCCGCCGCAGCGCGTTACCTCGGCGAGCGTGGCGACGTCGATCGCCGGAGGATCCAGATCACCGGCGGCAGCGCGGGCGGATACACGACGCTGATGGCACTTGCGGTTCGCGACGAGTTCACGTCCGGCGTCTCGTACTTCGGCGTCGCGGATCTCGTCACCTTTCACGGCGAGACGCACAAGTTCGAGTCTCGCTACGACGAGTACCTGATCGGACCTTGGCCGGAGGCGGAGGATCTCTACCGCGAACGCTCCCCGGTGGCGCATGCCGAATCGATTTCCGATCCACTGCTGCTTCTGCAGGGGCTCGACGACAAGGTCGTGCTGCCCGCACAGGCGGAGGTGATCGTCGACGCACTGCGCCGGCGAGGCGTCCCGTACGCCTACATCGCCTTTGCAGGCGAGGGTCACGGCTTCCGCAAGGCGGAGAACATCAAGCGCGCAAACGAAGCCCATCTGTCGTTCCTCGCGCAGGTGTGCGGCTTCGAGCCGGCGGACGAGATCGCGCCGCTTGCAATCGAGAACGCCCGTTGACCAGGTCGGATCTCACACGACACGCGATGCACGTGCTGCCCGAGGGGGAGCTCGAACGAAAGCTCGACCTCGGCCGGCCGCTGCGCGTCAAGCTCGGCATCGACCCGACTGCGCCGGACATCCACCTCGGCTTCGCGTTCGTGCTCGACCGCCTGGCGGAGTTCCAGCGGGCCGGACACACGATCGTGCTGATCGTCGGTGACTACACCGCTCGCATCGGCGACCCGTCGGGTCGCTCGGAAGAGCGTCCCGTGCTCCCCGACGACGTGCTCGACGCAAACGCGAGGGAGTTCGCGGAGCAGGCTTTCCGCGTCCTGGATCGCGAGCAGACCGAGATTCGCTTCAACGGCGAGTGGCTCGGCAGGCTCTCCTACGCCGAGGTCGTCCGACTTGCGCGCACGATCACGGTCGCGCGCATCCTGGAGCGCGACGACTTCGCTCAGCGTTTCGCGGCACGCGAGCCGATCTCCGTCTCAGAGCTGCTGTATCCCTTGATGCAGGCGTACGACTCGGTCGCGATCGAGGCCGACATCGAGATCGGCGGTACCGACCAGCTGTACAACCTGCTTGCCGGCCGCGACGTGATGCAGGACTACGAGCTCGATCCCCAGCTCGTCGTGACCTACCCCTTGCTCGTCGGGATCGACGGCGAGGAGAAGATGTCGAAGTCCCGCGGCAACTACATCGGCATCAACGACCCGCCCGAGGAGATGTTCGGGAAGACGATGTCGATCCCCGACAAGGCGCTGCCACAATGGTGGGAGCTGCTCGTCGACGGAGGCGAGCATCCCGACAACCCGATGGAGTGGAAGCTCGAGCTCGCGCGCCGGATCGTCTCGCGCTGGCACGGGGAGGAGGGGGCGAAGCGCGGCGAGGAGCACTTCACCCGCGTCGTCCGCGAGCATCAGGCCCCGGACGAGGTGCCGGAGGCGCGGCTTCCCGCCGGCGACCCGGTCCACCTGCCGGCGCTGCTCGTCGAGCACCTGGGAGTCGGCTCCACGAGCGAGGCGAGGCGGCTGATCGCCCAGGGCGGGGTCAGGATCGACGGGGAACCGGCACCCGGGATCGACGTCCCCCGGGCTACCCTGGCGGGGGCCCTCGTCCAGGCCGGAAAACGCCGGTTCATGCGGTTTTCCGCCGCTTGACGGGGCGGCCAAAGTTGCTACCATGCCCGGGCTGCCCGATAGGGCGGTGTAAGACAGTCCCTGTACCTCGACACTGGAGCGCCCTCAGGACGCAGCGGATACGACGAAAGTCTCTCCGAAGCAGCCCTGGGCCTCTGGCGCGAGTCGGAGGCTTTTTTACGCCGACAGCAGCGACGGTCTTTGAAAACTCAGCAGCGTTCTAACGTCGAGACCTCACCGACCCTTCGGGGAAGGCGAGGAAACGAACAACCTGTCATGTCCCTAAGGCGTCGCTTGCGACGCCGCCTCAAAGCCGTGCCGGCTCTGCCGGCCCGGCGATGACGAAGGGCAGACTTTGAGCACAAGCTCAAGGTGAAAAAGATCGCCGGGTTCTTTTGCCGGCAATCAATTCTTCACGGAGAGTTTGATCCTGGCTCAGGACGAACGCTGGCGGCGCGCTTAACACATGCAAGTCGAGCGAGAACCAGGCCTTCGGGCCTGGGGACAGCGGCGAACGGGTGAGTAACACGTGGGTAATCAACCCTTGACACTGGGATAGCCCGGGGAAACCCGGATTAATACCGGATGGCCCTTTGGATCCGCGGATCTGAAGGAAAAGGTAGCTTCGGCCTCCGGTCAAGGACGAGCCCGCGGCGGATTAGCTTGTTGGTGAGGTAACGGCCCACCAAGGCGACGATCCGTAGCTGGTCTGAGAGGACGATCAGCCACACTGGGACTGAGACACGGCCCAGACTCCTACGGGAGGCAGCAGTGGGGAATCTTGCGCTAATGCGGGAAACCGTGACGCAGCGACGCCGCGTGAGGGAAGAAGGCCTTCGGGTTGTAAACCTCTTTCAGGAGGGACGAAGCTACTCGGGTGAATAGCCCAGAGGGTGACGGTACCTCCAGAAGAAGCCCCGGCTAACTACGTGCCAGCAGCCGCGGTAATACGTAGGGGGCAAGCGTTGTCCGGATTTACTGGGCGTAAAGCGCGTGTAGGCGGCCACGCAGGTCCGTTGTGAAAACTGGAGGCTCAACTTCCAGACGTCGACGGAAACCGTGTGGCTAGAGTCCGGAAGAGGAGAGTGGAATTCCTGGTGTAGCGGTGAAATGCGCAGATATCAGGAAGAACACCAATGGCGAAGGCAGCTCTCTGGGACGGTACTGACGCTGAGACGCGAAAGCGTGGGGAGCGAACAGGATTAGATACCCTGGTAGTCCACGCCGTAAACGATGGGTGCTAGGTGTGGGAGGTGTCGACTCCTTCCGTGCCGTAGCTAACGCATTAAGCACCCCGCCTGGGGAGTACGGCCGCAAGGCTAAAACTCAAAGGAATTGACGGGGCCCCGCACAAGCAGCGGAGCATGTGGTTTAATTCGATGCAACGCGAAGAACCTTACCAGGGCTTGACATGCACTGGAAAACCGTAGAAATACGGTCCTCCTTCGGGACCAGTGCACAGGTGGTGCATGGCTGTCGTCAGCTCGTGTCGTGAGATGTTGGGTTAAGTCCCGCAACGAGCGCAACCCCTGTCCCATGTTGCCAGCGAGTAATGTCGGGGACTCATGGGAGACTGCCGGTGACAAATCGGAGGAAGGTGGGGATGATGTCAAGTCATCATGCCCCTTATGTCCTGGGCTACACACGTGCTACATTGGCCGGTACAAAGGGCTGCAAACCTGTGAGGGTGAGCGAATCCCAAAAAGCCGGTCCCGGTTCGGATTGAAGGCTGAAACTCGCCTTCATGAAGGCGGAGTTGCTAGTAATCGCGGATCAGCAACGCCGCGGTGAATACGTACACGGGGCTTGTACACACCGCCCGTCACACCACGAAAGTCGGCAATACCCGA
This sequence comes from Gaiellaceae bacterium, assembly GCA_035764165.1. Lineage (GTDB taxonomy): Bacteria > Actinomycetota > Thermoleophilia > Gaiellales > Gaiellaceae > 3-1-20CM-4-69-9. The sequence goes on from DASTZS010000031.1 coordinate 341,172, forward strand.
AGCCGGTGAGCTAACCCCTCGGGGAGGCAGCCGTCGAAGGTAGGGTTGATGATTGGGGTGAAGTCGTAACAAGGTAGCCGTAGCGGAAGCTGCGGCTGGATCACCTCCTTTCTAGGGAATACCGGAGCTCTTACTCCGGTAGGCGTCGGAACCATCGATGGCCTTCGGGCCGTCTGGACACTCCGGCTCGCCTGGAACAACGTCGACCTCGACGCCGGCTCTATCGATGCCCGCCTTCATCCAGGCGGCGATCGAGCCGGCTCACGCTGTTGAGTTTTGAGAGACCCGCCGCTCTGCTGCTAGAGCCGATGGCGGTTCTTCTCGTGAGCGTCCGAGCTCACGCGCACCTTGAAAACTCCATAGCGGCAGTAAAACGTGTTCTTTCAGATCAAGAGAACAAGGGCACACGGTGGATGCCTTGGCGCCAAGAGCCGATGAAGGACGTGGGCGGCTGCGATAAGCCTCGGGAAGGAGCTGACCATCCGTTGATCCGAGGATTTCCGAATGGGGAAACCTACGCGTGGTAATGCGCGCGTACTTCTGCCTGAATCCATAGGGCAGAGAGAGGCAAGCCGGGGAACTGAAACATCTTAGTACCCGGAGGAAAGGAAAGAAATCTCGACTCCCTGAGTAGTGGCGAGCGAAAGGGGAAGAGCCCAAACCCGTGCGATGTGATAGGCGGCAGCCGTTGTCGCATGGGGGTTGTAGGGCTCGTCAGGATCCGTCTGCCGGCGGGTCGGGAAGTTACAAAGTTGCGTGTTAGTCGAACCGGCTGGAACGCCGGACCACAGCGGGTAACAGTCCCGTAGGCGAAAACGCGCAGCCTTCCTCGACGAGTACCTGAGTACGGCCGGGCACGGGAAACCCGGTCGGAACCCGCGGGGACCACCCCGCAAGGCTAAGTACTCCTTGGCGACCGATAGTGAACTAGTACCGTGAGGGAAAGGTGAAAAGTACCCCGGAAGGGGAGTGAAAT